>JACQYF010000087.1 GCA_016208315.1 Chloroflexota bacterium
AAATGCCGACCCAGATGAGCGCGGGATTATTCGTCGTCCGGTCAATGAGCCAGGGGACCGGCAGTCCACCGAGCGCAGTAACAATCGCATCGAGCGTGCCGGTTTGCGGGCGAATCCGTGGCTGATAATCGTACATCAATTTCCAGATGACGCCCGCGGCGACGAACGAAATCGCCATCGGGATAAAGACGACGGCTTTGGCCGCGGCTTCGTAGCGCACGCGGTCGAAGAGGACGGCGATGAGTAAGCCGAAGGTGACGGTAAAGCCGGTGAGGAAAACCAGCCAGAGCAGATTGTTTCGCAGCGCGGTGAATATGTCCGAGTTGGTGAAGACGGCGATATAGTTGTCCAGTCCGACAAACTGTGTCGAGGTGGAATTGAATAGACTGAGGTAGCCAGTGTTGATGGTCGGGTAAATGAGGTAGAAAATCAAAAGGAAAAGCGCGGGACCGACCCACAGCCACGGACGCACGCGCGTTCCGATCCTGGGCGGCAGCCGCGCGACGATCCATTCGACGATTCCCACATAAGCGACCATCGCCGCGGGCACGCCCACGACGACGATGAGCCCCATCACGAGGCGGTCTATTGGCATGGTTCTCCTTCGTTAGTCAATTAGTCGAGTGGTCAATTAGTCGAATAGTCAATTAGTAACACACCGTTGCCTGGTTGACTAATTGACTATTCGACTACGCGACTAATTGACTACTCGACTATCGCACTACTTTTTGTACGCGTCTTTCTGCACCGTGTCCAACTGTTTCAGGATGGCGTCGAGATTGTTCGGCGCTTGTACATAGTCAAGAATGGCTTTCCAGAACGCGTTGTTCATCGCCTCGGGCATCAGGTCGGAAGCATCGAAGACGGTGACCTGCGCGCCGGTGAGGGTCTCCGCGCCCTTTTTGCTCAACGGGTCGGGATAGGTATCGAGCGGAACCTGCTTGTTCGGCGAGATGGCGCCGCCGCGCTTGACCCAGATGGCTTGCGCTTCGGGGCTGACAAGATATTTTAGCAGCGCGGCAGATTGGGGCGTGTTCTTGAACATACCGAAGAGATCGCCTGCCACTTCCAAGCTTTGACCGCCCGCGGTTCCGATCGCCGGGAAGGGGAAGAAATCAAAGTCGGCGACGGGCTTGATGCCCGGATTTGCTTTGACGAAAAAGTCGGTGATGAAACTGGCTTGGTGGTGCATGTAGCACCCGGCTGGGGTGGCGAAAAGTGGGTTGCCGGAATCGCCAAAAGCCGTCGTCAGCATCGTGTTGGCGCCGCCGTAAACCATCTTGGGATCGCCGACGATTTGGCCCCACGTTTGCCAGGCCTTGGTAATCTCCGGCGAGCTCCAAGTGATCTTGCCCGCCCACCAATCGTTGTATACCTTGTTACCGCCTTGTCGAAGGACGATGTCTTCGAGCCAGTCGGTGCCGGGCCAGCCGCTCGCCGCGCCGCTCTCCAATCCGATGCACCAGGGTGTCGTGCCACCGCTCGACATCGTCTTGGAGAGAGTCATCAGTTCGTCGAAGGTCTTGGGGATTTGGAAATTGTTTGCCGTCCAAACTTTGGGGTTGTACCAGATGAACCCTTTCGCGGCGGCTTTGATAAAGACGCCGGCCAGCTGACCATTCACGGTACCCAAGTCTATCCACGATTGGGCATAATTTTGCCGGTAGGCCGCAATGTCCAGCACGGTGCAGAGGTCTACCAATTTGCCTTGACGACCGAACTCGGCCATCTGCCCCGGGCCGGGCAAGCCGGCGAGGTCCGGTGGATTTCCGCCTTGGACTTGGGTCGTCAACACGGCGTTGAGGTCACGCGTGCCGGTATACTGGACTTGGATGCCGGTCGCATCTTGAAATGGCTTGACCATCGCCATGAACGAGTCTTGCTCGTCGCCGCCCCAAGTGCCGAGCACGGACACCGTGCCGCCAATCTTGTTGCCCCCGGCGGCTTGGAGCGCGGCTTGCTCCGGTGTACCCATCGCGCCGGTCGGGGGAGCGAGGGGTGGCGCCAGGGCCGGTACGTTGGCGCATGCGGCCGCGGCGGCAGATGGCGGGGTTGCCGCTTGCGTCGCGGCGGGCATGGCCGTTGCGGCGGGTTGCGTTGCAGCCGGCGCGGTCGTCGGCGGAAGGGCGGTTGGGCTGGGGGCGCACGCGGCGATCAGCGCGAGTAAGGTAACGGTTAGTGCGAACAGAATCATTTTGCGCATTGCATTCTCCTCCTTTGAAAAACAAGCGCGTGGCAAGAACACTATTGGCTGGAAAGAACAATGTACGTGCAGGTACCTCCTTCCGATTACGCACCTCGGCGAGGGAGTCGTGCGGGGGAAAATGCGCTGAGGAATGAAAATAGATCGACGAGGCGCGAACGAACCTCTTGGTAAATACAACGTTCAGGCGTCAACTTTGTTGCGGGTCAACTTGATGTATAATCGGCGCGACCATATATTTCTGTCGAGGAGCAACGAATGAATCAGCAAGAGCTAATTCCAGCGCTTGAAGAAAGCCGCGAGCGATTTCTCGATATAATCGAAGGACTGCCGGATGAGGCATGGGTCGAAGCGGGCGTAAGCGGCGAGTGGTCGGTGAAGGACATCCTCGCGCACTTGAGCCGGTGTGAGGCGGAGTTGATCCGTTTGCTCTACCAAGCCGAACGCGGACTCGTACCGACCACCGTGCACACCAGTGCCATATCGGTAGACGAACAAAACGAAAAGTGGTATCGCGAGAGTAAAGATCGCCCGCTGGAACGGATCTTGGCCGATTTTGAAGGCGTGCGCGAGCAAACAATCCGGCGCGTGCAAGCCCTATCGGACCATGACTTGTCCGACCCAAAGCGGCATGCGTGGCTCGAGGGTGAGCCACTGGCGAAATGGATTGCGAACGAGAGTGTTGAGCACGAAGCAGAGCACGGCGCGCAGATTCGCGAGTGGCGGGCAAAACGCAACCTCTAGCGGCCCGCGTTTCTCACATGCGACTAATTCGCCGCTCATCGGGCCTTAATTCGCGCAAGCGATCATGTGGGCAGATCAAGCGCGTTAGTATCGAAAGGAAGATAACGATGAGAGTAAACTATGCGCTCTTGTCCTTCGTGATAGTGCTGGCCGTCATGGTGGGAATTGTCGGGGGCGGGGTCATGGGCGGCTTGGCCGGCTATTATGCCGCTCAGGTCTCGTACTCCTCGGCGAGTCAGTTGGTTGCCTCCAAAACGGTGAATGCTCCGATCACCGTTCCTGCTGCTGTCCCGGCGACGACGAGCATTACTCTCCAAGAAAATTCGGCGGTGATTACCGCGGTGCAAAAAGTCAAGCCGGCGGTCGTCACCGTGATCAATCAAATGCAGGCGCGCCGCGGTTACTTTGGTACGGTGAACCCGACCGCCTCCGGCTCGGGCGTCATCATTGACGCCAAGGGCTATATCATCACGAACAATCATGTCGTCGAAGGCGCGCAAGCTCTCCAGGTCATCTTCTCCGATGGGAGCAAAGCGACAGCCACGCTCGTCGGCGGCGATGCGGTGGCGGATATCGCCGTGCTGAAAGTAGATGGCAAGGTTCCCGCGGTCGCGCAGTTGGGTGATAGCAAGTCCTTGCAGCCGGGGCAGGTGGCGATTGCGATTGGCAGCCCGCTGGGGGATTTTCGCGGCACCGTTACGGTCGGCGTCATCAGCGCGGTCAATCGCACGGTAGAGCAAATGCAGGGCTTGATCCAGACCGACGCGGCGATCAACAACGGTAATTCAGGCGGGCCGCTCCTCAACAGCATGGGCGAAGTGGTCGGCATCAACACGCTCGTCGTCCGCAGCACGAACAGCGGCAATGTCGCGGAGGGCTTGGGCTTTGCGATCCCATCCAATCAGGTGCGCGAGATCAGCGCGCTGCTGATTAGCGGCGTCAAGGTCGAGCATCCCTATATCGGCGTGAATTACCAGCCAGTGGATCCGCAAATTGCCGCGGCGCTGAACCTGGACAAGACGCAGGGCGTCGTCGTGGCGTCGGTGGTGGCGCGCAGCCCGGCGGCAAAGGCCGGCTTGCAGGAGAACGACGTGATCACCGCGCTGGAAGGGAAACCGATTGACGAGGACCGTACCCTGGCGAGCATTCTTCGCGACTACAAAGCGGGCGAGACCGTGACGTTGACCGTGCTTCGCAACGGACAAGAAACCAAAATCCAAGTGACGCTCGCCGCGCGTCCGACGACCCGCTAGTCCTCTTTCGCCAACGACCGAATATGGTCGAGGTTGAGTATCCCCTTCGCGCCCCAGCCGCGCGTGCCCTCCGGAATCTCGGGGCGAAAATCCTCGTAAAGCGCATAGGCGCGCGCGGCCAACTCGCTCGGTTTAAAGGCGCGCGCCAATTCGCGCATCGCCTTTTGCGTGTCCTCCAGGTCGTCGCCGAATTTTCCCTGCAAATACGATTCGACGCTCTCCGCTCGGATCGGCCGGCCTTTGGTCGTCGCGCGTATCCCTTCGTCGGTGCTGACGGCCGAAACCGGCCGGCCGAGCAGCAGGACGGTGAACGTTTCCGCCTCTTTACGCTTTCTCTGCTTTTCCGGTGTTTCGGCGCGCGGCTGATAGATGCCGAGACGCTGTCCCTTGGCTTGCGCGTTCAACCCGGTCACGGCTTTGGCCAACGTGAGCGCCTCCGCGCGCTTGTAGCCCAGCCGCTCGGCGACGACGGTCGCCCAAAGCGTCAAGACCGGCGCGCGATTGATTTGAAGTTTCTTCGCCATCGTACCCACCTGCCCACGAGAGTCTCATCTGCTATAACGGTACTCGCGGCCGCATTGTGCTGGCGTATCCCGGATTGGGCGGCTCGACTTACCCCCTTGACCTGGCGTCAGAGGCCAGTATACTTGCAAGTGGAGCAAGCGCGAATATGATCCACAGGGGGTGAAATGATCCGTGTCCTCATTGCCGACGATCATCAACTGGTGCGCAAGGGTCTTGTAACTCTGCTTAGCAAGGTCGAAGGAATTCAAGTGGTCGGCGAAGCGTCCAATGGACTGCGCGCGGTGGAAATGGCCGCCAGTCTTTTGCCCGATGTCGTTCTGTTGGATATGGCCATGCCGGGGTTGAACGGGTTGCGCGCGGTGGAGTTAATCCGCGCCAAAGCGCCCAACACGCAGATCGTGGTCCTTTCGATGTACTCGGACGAAACTTTGGTGCGCGATGCCTTGGGTAAAGGTGCGCGCGGTTATGTGCTCAAGCACAGCAGTCACACCGACTTGGTTCACGCGATCCGCGCCGTTTCGGAAGGCAAGACGTTTCTCAGCCGAGAGATTTCCCCTCCTCCCTCTCAGGAGTGATTGATCGCGGCATCCCCCTGCTGCCTTCTTGCCCCCCTATGTACCTACTCACGTTATGTAGCGCGCTTGATAAATACGCGTTAATCCCGGTTTGTGCTTTGTAGCAGTTTTGACGACACTCGCAGGCGATGTTTTGCTACAAAAGATTCACGCGTTAAGCGATTCCCTAGCGAAGCAAAAGTGCGTATGCTATGAACCAAGAGACTCTCGATAGAAAGCAGGGAATCATTCGATGTCAAGCGTTTCATTGTATGCAGGCGCAGAACGTCGGGCAAATGTCGGTCTTGTTCCTCACGGGAAAGAACGCCGGGCCGCGGGACGCGCTGTCGAGCGTGAACGCGAGCTGGTGTTCCAGGCGACCAAACACAATCACGCGGCTTTCGGTCAGTTGTACGACCGGTACATTGACAAGATTTACCGGTACATTTACTACAAGGTGGGAAACCAGACCGAAGCAGAGGATTTGTCAGGGCAGGTCTTTCTCAAGGCCTGGGAAGCGATCGGCCATTACCAATGCACGGGACGGCCCTTTGCCGCGTGGCTCTATCGGATCGCTCACAACCTCGTCGTAGACTATTTTCGCACCAAGCGCGATGCTGCGTCCCTCGAGGAAATCACCACCCTGATCGAACCGAACAGCGACCTCGACGACATCGTCGAGCAGCACTTGACCTCCGAGACTCTTCGCCACGCGCTGCGGCGGCTCACGCGGGACCAGCAGCAAGTGATCGTCCTCAGATTTCTCGAAGGATACAACACGACCGAAGTCGCCCAGATCATGGGCAAACAGCCGGGAGCGATTCGAACGCTCCAGCATCGAGCGTTGGCGGGATTGAACGGCGTGTTCCGCCGCGGCGTGGAGCGGTTGTAAATCGCAAATCAAGAGGCCGCGCGCCTGGGAGTGGCACGCGGCCTCTTTTTGCTCCTTCACTCTTCGTTTTGCTCGTCGCGGTCAGGAGAGCGGCATCACGGTGCCGCAGTACGGACACTTGATGCTCTGCATGCCTTTGAGGATCGGCGTGTCGAGGTTGGCCGAGCACGTGGAGCATTTGGTGGGCGCGGGTTTGGCTGGCGTCGCGGGCATGGCCTTTGGCGTCACGCGCTCTTTGTCAATATCGCCGCTGACCACGCGGTTCAGCAGCGCCGCCCACGTCGCCGAATCTTCTTCTAGTTTGAACTGGGCGCGACGCACTCGCTGTCCCTCGGCGAATGAGATATCCAGCAGTTCCTTATGCCACAAGAGCGCGCCGCTCTCGCTCTCCGTCGTCTTTTCCGCTGCCCCGATCGGCACGTCAATGAGCAGCTTTTGCACCCGCTCCTTCTTGGTCGTGATGAACAAGACCTTTTCCTTGGCCACGTCCTCCCGTTGCTCAAAGAGGAGTCGAGCATCGGTCACGTACAGAATCCCCTTGGGTCCGTTTTTGCCGTCCTGAAGCCACTGCGCCTTGACCGCGGCCACGGGGTCTTCGTTGGGGTACAACTTGAAGGAGGCCTCCGCCACGGTCTGGAGACAGTTGCGTGCGTCTTGCGCTTGGCTCTTGGTTTGTCCTGCATTTTGAGCCGTGTTTTCAAATAGCGCCCGGATCTTGCTCTGCTCGTTACGCGCCTTGCTCGCGGCGAGGTCCACCGCTCTTTTGAAGGTCTCAAGTTGCTCGCAGGCCCACGCGGGGTTGGTGGTGAGCCAGCCCTGGATGTTGCGAAATTCCGCGTCGAGCGCATCCACCTCGCGACACAGGTCGTAACTCACGGCTTGCATGTTCGACTGCGCGGCGGGCTTGGCCTCGCGCCACTGGTCCGTGAGGACGGCTGTTTTCTTTTCGAGATAGGATTTAAACACATAGCCCTGTGTACGCAGTTCCGCGATGTCGCCGCCGAGATGGGCCAAGAGGGTATCGAGGTCGGCGATCGAATCGGCGAGAGAACTCATACTTGCCAGTTCTCGAAGGTCGGTCAAGTCTTTCTGCGCCGCCTCATTTGCTTCGCGCGCCAGATCGGCTGGCGTCTTGAGAGTTTCTTCTGCCATGTTCCCCTTCCTAACGAATAGATGATCGCGCCGACGTGATTATAGCATGGGTGCGTGCTGGGAGGAAATCGCCAGCCGTTCCCCTACAGACGCCGTTGGACCTGCTCGGCGATTCGTTGCATCAATTCCTTGTCGCGTTCGTAGTCGAATAGGATTGCATCTCGTTGGCTCTTGGGATAATTCCACGCTGGACCGGCGCGAAATTCTTCCGGTTCATTCATGTAGCGCGGAATGACATGAGCGTGCAGGGCTGGGTCGAGGTTGCCCAAGATCGCATAGTTGATACGATAAGTGTCCGTAATCTCCAGCAGCGCGTCTCCCAAGATCGTCATATCGCGCAAGAACTCGATTCGCTGTGGCTTGTCCAAAGCGTTCAAGTCAGGAACAACAGGGTCTGGCAGAAGTAATGAATAGCCCCGCAGAAATTGCGTATCGCATAGAACCACCCAACCAGACGGAACGCGACAGATTACGGTGGGATTGGTTCCCGCGCGCGCCATTTCGACGCGCTGATGAATAAGCGTTGACATGCTCGCCACTCCCGGTGTGGTTTGATTTGGTTGTTACAACTGTCCGCCGACGCGCCTTCTCTGGATAGAAGTCCAAGACGCACGAACGTTCAGCACGCCGCAACGGGACGCCTGAAATGGCAGCAACCTTCACTCTAACCAACCCGCGTGCCAGAAAGCCGCGCGCGTGCCGTTGCCGGCGTGTGTGTGTTTTGTGACGTTCATTCGTCGTTCGATGTCCCCGTCGTTTGAAAGTGCGAAACTCTCTACCGCGCGCCTTGGTGAAAAATCAGCAAAATATACTTGCCTTACGAACCGCGTTCTACTTTCTCTAAAGCCGGCGCGCGGTCAGTTCTTTCTCTTTCATAAGTCCAAGCGATACAGCCCCTTGTCATATCATCAGCTCACGGATACGGACGGCGTGTTGGTGTGGGAATGCGGGGTGTCACGTTTGTCGGCGTGCGCGCGGGTCTTGTGCGCGGTGCGAAGGTTGGCGTCGGAAGGAGTGTGGGATAGGGTATTCGGGTTCCGTCCGGTCGTATGATCCAAGCTGGCAGAGTCTCTGGAGCCGGAGTACGCAGGCCCGGAAGGGGTGTTCCCATTCCGTATACCCGTACCCCCTCCCGGGAGTATTTGATGGTGGCATGTGCAGAGGCTACCCAGCTTCGAGGTGGAACATGGAGGACAACATCTATTTGCGTTAACTGGTCCTTCTCTGAGAAGTGCAGCACGCGCGTAAAGCGGACCGGCACGTTCGCCTTGGCATCGAAAAACCAATCTGCACCATTACTTGGTCCATTTTTGTATACAAGTCCTTTGCGGGCATTGTTCTCCCACCCTTGCGGTCCATTAATCGTGACCTGAACACCGTCGGTAAACAGGGTGAGTCCGAGATCGGAGCGGTCTTGGTCGCTGGTGACGGTGATCATGACCACAACCGGCGCATTGAATTGGACCGGCTCGACGACGCGGAGCGCCACGCAGACGCCATCGGCGCAATCCCCTCTACCCGAACTGCCTCCACCCTGGCTGCACGCCGCGAGACTGATCATCACAAATGTGAGCACAATGAGGAAACGAGTCTTCATAATCCCTCCTTTCGGAATGCACAGAAAGTTCTCCATGATCATTTCATGATCAGAGGAAGATAATCCCGACGCAATCCATAGTCAATGGTATTCTGATATGCGGCGAACACGAACTGCCCATAGTTGTAGCCGGCGTTCTTCCAACTATTCCCAAAGTCGGAGAGCGTCTGCGCGGCGGGGACGCGGTCGCGCATGATAACCCACATGGACTCAAAGGAATTGGTGGCAACGTCGAACGGTCCCTCATTGTTGCCATCGTAGAGATCAAGCAGCGCGCCGGCGACTCGCCCTTCCACGGTCAGTCCTGCAGGATGTCCGTCACCCCACCCTTGGTTTTCCAGGTCGTAATATTGACTGTCCCGCGTGCCCGTGCAGGGACCGCTCCCCTTGTCGTAGCAGCGGTCGTCATTCACTAGCAGCGGAAAGAAGTCCGCCCAGCCCTCGGACCAGCCGCACCTCTCTTCCGTAGCAGTCCATATGTCATGCTGATAACAACCGCTACTATTATACCAATAATGGGACGGAGTGACATTGTACATGTAATTATGCCCAATCTCGTGAACCACTGTATCGCTGGAAAGCCTCACCACATCTTGAACAAAGATAAACGTTCCCCAGGGACCTGAAAAGAAGGAGTTGCAGATATTCAGCCCGTCCACTGCCCAGGGATAGCAGTTTTGACCGTTTTGCCAAGCCAGGGTGACGGAACCCGGATTGCTCCAGGTCCACGTATCCACGTAATCCCATGATCGGCTCGCATCGCGGAGCAGCCACATCGCCGGTCTGTTGGGGTCAGCGGGATCAATCGAGTAATCCCTGGTGATCGTTCCATCTGGAACATTCCACCAGAGTCCTATAGGGTAACAATTCCAACAAGGTCCAGGTTCATTCCATTTGTAGGAGGCCCCATTGAAGTAGCTGACCATGGAGTATATGAGGTCGCTCTCGCGCGCAACTGCCTCAACCACAATGAACAGATCGAGGTGCGTGTCGGGATCGCCGGAATCCCAGGGATCATCATTGATGATCGGATCAAACGCAAATGCTCCGGCGTCATCCGTATATGTTTGAGCGAGCCACACATACTGAGGGCTCATGACGGACCATTGGTAATCGTAAAGGTTGACCCTCACATGCGATACTGGCCGCATATCACCTCTACGATTGGGGTATAACACGCTGCCTGTTACAGTTACTGTCCCGGCTTCCGGCACAGCGGCGAACACCCTAGGCGATGAACCCGTCGTTTCCTTGACAGAGCTTGAAAACCCAAAAGCAAGAAAGCCGAAAGGCAGATCAGAGTTGCTGGAAAGCGAATGCGCCGATACATTTTGTCTCCTCCGAGAATGTGTTAGCATCGGGGTTTCTACGAACCACAAAGAGGATCCCAAGTTCAACTACGCGGGCAAGCCCTACCGCGATAAACTACTGTCTCTATCATGACCGCCAAAAACGTGTGCCGTCCTGCCGCCTTGTCCTTTTCCAAAAGAATGTCACAAAACTACTGGTTTCCCGCACTCATGCGGGAAGCATACCAATTTCGGTGGTTTCCCGTACACGAGTGCGGGAAACAAGACTTAGTACGACACGTTCATGTCCCGTTCTACGATGCCTAGCAACTGGACATTTGACTGCTCAAGTGGTCGCCTAATTGTCCGATTGTCCCATTACCTCGCCCACTCACCTCGGAATCTTGAGCACCTGCCCCGGCTTGATCAGACTTGGATTGGCGATGTTGTTCGCCGCGGTGAGCGCCGCGACGCTGACGCCGAATTTGCGCGCGATGCCGTAGAGTGTATCGCCGCTGACGACCATGTAGGTCGTTGCGGATGGCGCGGGCGGCGGCGCGGGTGGTGCGGGTGGTGGTGGCGCAGGTGGCGCGACTGGGAACTGGACGGCTGGAATCTCTGGACGAGCTTCCATGCACACGGCATCGAACCAGACGCGGTTCTCGCCGCCGCTGCCGTCGGTCGCCATCGCGCGCAAGAAAATCGTCGCGCGGGCCGCGCGGGCCGCAAAGAGCATGTACATCTCGGGACGATTGACCGCGGCTTTGCCGTCGAACAAATCGGGACCCCAGATGACTCGCGGCGAATGCGGGTCCTGGCCGCCAAACGGGTCAACGCCAAGCTTGCGACCGATAGTTTGGACGCGGACGTTCGGCCCATCGTAAGATTTCGCCGCGAGACTGTAGCCGAGGCGAAACATGTAGAACGTGCCCGGCTGCAGGTTGCGAACCGTCTGCATCACCCCGGCATCGAAAACATTCTCGGCGTAGATTTGCTGCGAGCCGCCGGGTTCGATCTGTTCGTTGTCCACCCACCGAAAGTTCGGCGGCTCGCCGCTCATGACGAACGGCGCCCAACCGTCCACGACCGTGCCGAATGGCGTGTCGTGATGGTCGGGGCCCATGCTGCCGTTCGCGATCAGATTGCGCGGGTCCATCGCGGTCGGGTCTTTGAGGTTGAAGCGCGGAAATTGGTACGGCGCGACATAGAATAGCGGGACCGAGGGCTGGGGCGCGGGCGGCGGGGGCGGCGCCGGAGGTGGAGCGGGCGCGGGCGGTGGCGTCGGCGTGGGAGGCGCAGGTACGGCCCCTGGAATCGTCAGAACTTGGCCCGGACGAATCAAACTGGGATTGGCGATATTGTTTGCCGCGGTGAGCGCTGCGACGGTCACGCCGAATTTGCGCGCGATGCCGAAAAGCGTGTCGCCTGCGACCACGGTGTACGTTTGCGACATGGGGGCCTCCTTTGGGGAATTTGAACAATCAACGTTTTTGCAAATGCTGATCGAGCCACGCGCTGATGCGCTGCAAGCGATCCATCCGCAAATCAATCGGCCCGCCGCGTGAGAGGCCGTGCGACGTTTCGCGCGGGTAACGGACGAGGACGACTTTTTGCTTGAGCCATTTCAGCGCCGTGTACCATTCCTCGGCTTGAGAGATCGGGCAGCGCAGGTCGCCTTCGCTGTGAATGATGAGCATCGGCGTGCGTACCTTGTCCACGTACTTGATCGGCGACATGTTCCAGCCCTGCTCCATGTCGTCGCCCCACGGAACGCCGGGCCAGTACGAATTGGGCGGCGGCGGCATGTCGCTCGTGCCCACCATGCTGATAAAGTTGCTCACGCAGCGATCGGTGACCGCGCACTTGAAACGATCGGTGTGGCCGACGACCCAGTTGGTCATATAGCCGCCGTAGCTGCCACCTGCAATCGCCGTGCGCGTCTTGTCCACGTAAGGCAATTCTTCGCCATAATCGGCAATCGCCATGACGTCTTGATAATCCACATTGCCCCAATCGCGATGGATGCACGCGCCGAATTCTTCCTCGCGCCCGTTGCTGCCGCGCGGGTTGGAGTAAACGACCACATAGCCGCGCGCCGCGTGAAGCTGCATCTCGTGGAAAAAGACGTTGCCGTATTGCGCGTGCGGCCCGCCGTGAACGTAAACGAGGAGCGGGTATTTGTTCGTGCGTTTGAAAGTCGGCGGGCGCATGATCCAACCCTGCACGCGCGTGCCATCCGGTTGGGTGATCCAAAACTCTTCCGGCTGGCTGATCTGAACGCTCTTGAGCCATTCGCCGTTCGCGTCGCTCAGTTGCGTCAGCGCGAGTTTTCGGCCTTGCGGTTTTCCGAGGTACACCTCCGCGGGCTGCGTCGTGTTGGCGACGAGCAGCGCAAAACGTTTACCCGCGGCATCCATGCTCACACCCGAAACGTCGAGCGCGCCGGTCGTGAGTAGCGTCATCTGGCACGAGGCGACGTCAATGGCGTAGAGGTGACAACTGCCGGAATCGCTGAACGGGACGTAAATGCGTTTGCCATCCGGCGACCAAATGGGAACAGTCGGCGCCGGCTCGCGTGTGTCGCCCAGCGTGACGTTGCCGGCCACGCGATCCAACTCCATGCTCAAGCAGCGCGCCTCGCCACCGCGTTTCGATACGACCCACAACCGGTCGTTCTGCGGCCGCCACGGGTCCTTGCCGACTTGGACTCCAATGTACGCGATCCACTTGCCGTCGGGACTCCACGCGGGCGCCGTTTTTGATCCGACCGGGGTCGCGAGTTTCTGCGCATTACCGCCGCGCGCCGGAACGAGCCAGAGGTCATCACGATAGCGCAGGCGCTCTCGGTCGCCGCTGCGATTCGACACGAACGCCAGCGTCTTGCCGTCGGGCGACCACGCGGGGGACGCATCGTCATAATCGCCGCGCGTGATTTGGGTCGCGTTGCCGGTCGTCACGTCGCAGACCCACACGTGCTGCCGCTCGTCCTGAAAGCCGAAACCGTCGAGGCGATAGAGCGCGTGCTTGACGACGCGCGCCGGGGACGATTTTCCGTTGTCGCCGCGCTTTTTGGTCGCGTCCTGTGTCCAGTCGGGATGCGTGCGCCGGAAACAGAACGCGAGCGAATCGTCCTCCGGCGACCAGCTCAGATCGCTAATCGCGCCTTCCGACAGGTCGGTGAGCGCGCGGGCTTCGCCACCATCCGTGGGCACGAGCCAGATTTGCGAGCGTTTGTCTTTGGTTCGCAGGAGCGCGATCGTCCGTCCGTCCCGCGACCAACGCGGCGCGGAATCGCTCACCTCGCCGAAGGTGAATTGGCGCGCTTGGCCGTCGTTGACCTGAGCGAGCCACAGGTGCGACCAATACTTGTTCTTCTCGGCGTGGGTCACTTTGACGACGTAGAGCACGCGCTTGCCGTCCGGCGATATCTGGGGATCGCTCACGATCTTGATCTTGGCAAGGTCTTGAATGGTGATCGGTTGCTTTGGCATTTGTCCCCCAAAGGATGTTTTCCGCGAATCCACGCGGATTAGCTGCTTATCTCCACTTCGGCTTCGATTTCCACCGGAAAGCCAAAGGGGAGTTCGGCCATGCCGACGGCAGAGCGCGCATGCGTTCCGGCTTCGGGTCCATACAGTTCGATGATCAAATCAGAAAAGCCGTTGATGACCGGCGGCAGTTGTTTGAATCCGGGCGCGGCATTTACCATGCCGAAAACGCGCAGCCACGCCGTCACGCGGTCCAAATCGCCCAACGCCTGCTTCAAACTGCTCAGGCTCGCGAGCGCCGCGAGGCGCGCGGATTGATTTGCTTGCTCGAGCGTCACCTCCGCGCCCACTTTGCCAAACGGACCGGCGAGCGAGCCATCAGGATTGGTGGCCGCGTGCCCGGAGATGTAGGCGCGATTGCCGCGCACGCGGACCCACGCGAAAGGCAATCGTACGCCGGGCGGTCCTTTTGTGATTTCGGGTAGTGCTAAACCGAGTTCTTGGAGTTTGGTTTCGATTTTGGACATGGTGTCATCCCTCCACGACAAGTTTCTCGAATCGCTCGACATCGCGCCGGATCACGTCGAGACTGGCGCGCCAGAAATCGGGCTTGCGCGTGTCAATCCCGAACTGCGATGCAAGCTCGGCGGCATCGGCCATGCCCGTCGAAGAGAGCAGTTCGTCGTAACCCGCTTTGAATTTCTCGGCGTCGTCCAAAAAGCGCGCGTACAGGCCAAGGCCGAATAGCAGCCCGAACATGTAGGGGTAGTTGTAAAAGCTGGTCTGATAATAGTGCTGCTTGACCGCCCACATGTAGGGATGGAGCGCATCTGGGTCGAGACCGTCGCCGTACGTCTCGCGCTGCGTTTGCAGCATCAGCGCGTTGAACTCGTCAATCGAGAGTTCGCGCTTTTGGCGCTGCTCAAAGACGCGCTGCTCGAAGATAAAGCGGCTGCTAATGTCCACGATCACTTGGGTCGCATCTTGAAGCTGCTCTTCCAGAATCACGACTTGTTCCTGCGCGTCGGCGTCCTGGAGCGCGGCGTTCGTGACCAGGCGCTGGCAGAAAATGCTGGCCGTCTCTGCCAGCGTCATCGGCGTGGCGCGTTGCAGCATGGTGCGCGGCGCGAGATTCACGTTATGATACGCGTGTCCGAGTTCGTGGGCGAGCGTGGCGACCGCGGCGAACGTGGGCTTGAAATTCGCCAGGACGCGCGATTCGTCTTTCCGCACCGACATGCAGAACGCGCCGTCGCGCTTGCCCACGCGCGGCTCGGCGTCAATCCAATGCTCGCCAAAGGCGCGATTCGCGAGCGCGCCAAGCTTGGGCGAGTACGCACTGAACTTTTCCCTAATAAACGCGGCGCCCTCGTCGAACGACCACGCGCGCGCCCCGTCGCCGAGCGGCGCGAATATATCGTACCACGCGAGCGCGGGCAAACCGAGCGCGCGTGCCTTGGCGCGCAAATACCGCCGCAAATCAGAGAACGATTCTTGCGCGGCCGTCATCATCGCGTCGAGCGTCGCGCGGTCAATGTTGTTGTCGAACACCGCGGCGTCGAGCGGCGAATCCCAATGGCGGCGCTTGCTCAGCAGATTCGTCGCGCCCTTGATGCTGTTGAGCGCGGCGGCGATGGGCACCGCATGTTCTTTCCACGCGGCGAGTTCCGCTTCAAAAGCCGCGCGCCGCACCTCGCGCCGCGGGTCGTACGCGAGATTGCGAACCATGCTCATCGGCAGGGATTGCGGCTTGCCGTCCAGTTGGACGTGGACCGTCAATTGCGAGGTGTAGTTGCCGTGCAAGCGGACCCACGCGGTGCTGCCGGTCACGCGTAATTCGGCCGCCAACTCTTCTTCGGCGGGCGACATCAGATGCGTCGCCTCGATCTGGGCTTTGCGGAGCATGAACGCATGGGCGCGCGCAACCTCGCTGCGCGCGATCAGTTCTTCCACGTCGAGCGAGCCGATCCAGGCGGTGAGGCGCGTGGCAAGCTGAGTTAGGCGGACCGACTGCTGCTGAAGCTCGCTCATCTTGGCCTGCGCGAGATTGTCCCGCGAATCCGTCGTCACAAAGCCGGTGATGTACGCGCCCACGGTCCGCGATTGGTCGAGCAGCGCATTGGCGGCATTGATCGCGTCTTCGAATGTGGCGACGGTAGCCGCGTCCAGAGGCGCGGGTTCACGCTTGGCAATCCCGCGCGCGTTGAAAAATTCCGTGAGCTGATCGAGCGTTGTCGTGATGGAGTGAAAGTCGCTTAGAAATGCCGGCGAATCCAAACCGGGATAGATTACGCTCAGGTCCCAGTGGGGCAGCGCGCCCGCGGGGATGTTTGTGGACATTCTGGCTCCTTGAGTGAATTCATGCGCCTGCGATGATAACCGAGAACCGGGTTGCGGTCAACCCTGTTCCCCCAACAACAACCGGTACAGCGTGCGCGTAGCGAGCAGGTTGGCCGTGATGACGCCGAGCAATTGGCCCTCGGCGGAGAGGACTGGCAGCGCGGAAATATCGTGCTGCTCCAATTTCAACACCGCGTCGAGGATGCTGGCCGTGGGCGCGCACGTGATGACGTCGCGGCTCATGATGGCGTCCACCTTCGCGCCGGCCAGCTCGCCGCACGATGCCGCGCGCGTAATGTCCCAATCGGTCACCACGCCCACCACGCGGCCGTCCGGCGCAAGCACGGAAAGAATATCCGTGTTCTTCTCGACCAGCGTTTGCGCGGCTTCTTGAACCGAGCCGCCCAGCGGCGCGGTCGCCATCTCGACCATGATCTCGGAGGCGACGCGGTGGCTTTCGCGATGGACGATGCGATTGATGCTGATGCGCTCGGCGATCTGGCAGGGGAGCGCGTCGTCGTCGGCGGCCAAACCGTCAACGAGTTGAACCATGTTCTCGCGAATGACGGCGTCGCGTTTCTTCTCCGCCGCGACTCGCCGCTTGTCCGCTAGCGCGGCAAATTCCGCGGCGTGGTCCTGCAACCATTTCTCGACCGCGTCCCGATTGCCCAACAGATCATTGGGGAGGCGCAAATCTGGCGGAGTCGGAATCAAGCGTTCGTGCGCGGCAAAAATCACGCCGCCCGAGTTGACAAGGTAGTCGGTCGCGATGAGCGTGCCGCGCTCTTGGTACACTTGGCGTTCCATCCGGCGGCGGGCGGCCTTGCGCCGCGGATCGGGCGAGTAGGTGTTCGCGCCTTCGACGATCATTGACCAGCGTCCCATCTTGTCCACGGTCATCGAGGGGTGGGACGCATCGTCTACATCCAGATAGTTCGGCTGTGGCGCGGCGGGGACGAGAGCAAAGCCAGTCTCGCGTAGCAGGTCGTCGCGCGCGCTCGAGAATTTCAGCGCGGCCGGGGCGCCGTCGGTCACGTCGGGATGCGCGAGAAAATACGGCTTGGTGACGAGCTGGTTCTTGCCGCGCAGCGCGAGCAGCAGCCCAATGTCTAGCCCGCTTTCCGCATACAAGTAACCGGAAGCATCGCTGATGCCGACCACCTTCGGCGCGCGGCCCTTTTGCGTCTGCATATCCAGAAGCAAGCGCGCCACGCTCGCGCCGACCGCGCCAAAGCCCTGCACGATCAACGTCACCTGATCCCACGGCGGGATTTCGAGATTGCGGAATTGCGGCAGCGCGCGCAAGCGCTCGGCCTCGCGGTGCAGCGTTTCGAGCGCGATGACCACGCCGCCCGCGGCCGCGCCCAATTGGTCAATGCGATTGCCGCCCATCTCGATCGGTTTGGAGAGCGCCGCGTCCAAGCCGTTCTCGATCGCGATGGTCTTCATGTCCTGATCGTTCGTGCCGACGTCCGGGCCGGGATTGTACAGGCGGACGTAGCGGTGCAGCAGGCGCGCAAAGCCGCGCACCACGTCGGTGTGGTCGGCGGTCGAAAGATTCGGGCTGGCGACGATGCCGGATTTGCCGCCCCCGAACGGCAGGTCGGCGGCCGCGTTCTTCATCGTCATGCCGCGCGCGAGATTGTGAATGGCCGCGGGCGTCACGTCGGGCGAGAGCCGGATGCCGCCCATCGCGGGCAGACCCATCGCGACATTGTCCACGACGAGGTAGCCGCCGATTTCCAGCGGACTGCGTTCGTCCCACATGCACACGACGAGCCGCGGCCCGAGATTGTCCACTTCGATTCCGAGACGGTGCAGCAGTTCGACGTCCTGCGAGCCAAACTCGAGAAAGACAAAACCGTCGGCTTCTTTGCGGCGCGTTTGCCAAATGTGTTGAGGGAGTAGATCGCGCAACAGTTCTTGCATTCGTTTGGGGAGCATGGTTCGCCTCCTTGCGGTTCTCGCCTTTAGTTAACTCCAGACCCGGCAGAAAGTCAAGCGGAGTAGATTACGCGAGTAGATTACGCGATTGACGCCGACAAGGGATATGAATAGAATGGCCGACATGGAGACCCATCGGCATGAGCGCGCCTAATCTCCTCACCGCCGCGACGCAAGCCATCATCCTTCTGCTCGCTATCTTGACGTTGGTTGACTTTCTTCGCCATCGCGATCAAGCGCGTCTCGACGTGATGCTCATGCTCGGCGATCTCGCGACCATCGTGCTGATTCAATTGTTGACGAGCGCCGCGGGGGGCGCGCCGCGTGAGATCATGCTCCTCGGCGCGATTCTCTTGATCGCCCATCCCTATTTCCTGCTGCGTCTCGTCGAACACTTTCGCCCGGTCTCACGGCGGCTGCACGCGTTCGCGGTGGTCGGGCTGGCGGTATCGTCCCTGCTCTTGCTCGCGGTCCCGGCCCCGCTGCCCGCCATTATCACTTTGCCGGTCATCGCCTATTTCGTTTTCGTCGAAGGATATGCTACGGTCGCGTTCGTGCGCGGCGCGTGGACGACGAGCGGTGTGACGCATTGGCGAATGCTCTTGGCCGCGCTCGGCTCGGGCTTGATCGCCGCGCTCATTCTGGTTTTGGGCATCGCCGTGGCATTTCCAGAGGCCGCGCCGGTCGTTCGTCAAATCTCACAACTGCTGTCGGTATCGGCGATCGGGTGCTATTACTTTGGGTTTGCCACGCCGCTCTGGCTGCGGCGATCGTGGCAGCTGGCCGAGTTGCGCCGTTTCCTCGCCGAGCCAGTCAAGCAACGCATGGGCGCGGAGATGACGGAAACCCTCGAGCGCCTGTGTTCCGCGTCCGTCCGCGCCACCGGCGGCCTCGCGGCGAGTGTGGTCTTTTGGAACGCGGCCGAGACCGCGCTGGTCGTCCGCGCCGCCACCGATGCGCGGCTGGCCGGCGAATGGTCAATTGGCGAGGGCGCGCTCTGGCGCGCTTGGCGCGGCTGCGCGCCGGCGGTAATTGGCCCGGCTAAGAATTTCGACGCGGCTGAAGCCGGACTGCTCGCAAAAGTGAATGCGGGCGCCGCGCTCGCCATTCCGATCGCGACGACCGACCGGTCGTGGGGACTGTTACTCGTGTTTACGCGGCGCGTGCCGCTGTTTGCAACCGACGATCTCGCGCTGCTCGCGCTGTTTAGCGAGCAAACCGCGATCGTGCTTGGCTACGCGGCGATGTTGGGAGAACAGCAAGCGTTGATCGCGCAACTGCGGCAAAGTAATCTGCGTCTGGAGGCCGAGAGTGAAATAGATCGCGCGATCCTCGCGGCGCGCTCGCCGCGCAAGATCGCGCATGCCGCGCTGGCGCATCTACGGCAGCTCGTGCCCTGCGACCGCGCCAGTGTGGTCACGCTCGAGGCGCAGCAGCAGCGCGCGCGGTGGATCGCGAGCGAAAACGCGCCGGGCCTGGCTTCGGTCGAAGGGATGAGCATCCCACGTCAGGATTTTGTCGCGTTTGTCCAACCGCGCGGAACGCGTCCCGCCGTCTACCTGGACGACCTCTTTGCGCTAGCCGACCCTCCGCCCATTCTGCGCGTCGCATTGGACGAGGGCTTGAGCAGTATGCTGCTGATTCCCTTGATTGCCGACAATATCCTGATCGGTGGACTGGTCCTCTCGTCTCGGCAGGTCGCGGCTTTTCAACCCGAACAGCAAGCTATCGCGCGCCAGGTAGCCGACCAAATGGCAATTGCGCTCGAGCAGGCGCGCCTGCGCGACGAACTCGAGGGCCACGCCCATGAGCTAGAATCGCGCGTCACGGAGCGGACGGCAGAACTGGAGAATTCGAATCGCGAGCTGGAAGCGTTCTCGTATTCGGTCTCCCATGACCTGCGCGCGCCGCTCGCGAGCATAGACGGCTTTTCGCGCATCGTTCTGGACGACTTTGGACCGCAACTTCCCGACGAGGCGCAGCGTTTTCTAAACTTGATCCATCAAAACGCCGTGGCGGCCGGAGAATTGATTGACGGCTTGCTCCGGTTTTCGCGATTGTCGCGCCAAGCGCTCAACCAGCGGACCGTCGCGCCCGCGGACTTGGTGCGGCAAGTCCTCGACGATCTGGCGAGTCAGCAAGACGGCCGGCACGTCGAGGTCGTCATCGGCGAGCTGCCCGAGTGCGAGGCGGACCCGGTGCTGCTCAAACAAGTTTGGGTCAATCTGATTTCCAATGCCCTCAAGTTCACCCGCCAACGCGCGGTCGCCAAGCTTGAAATCGGTTCGCAAGCCTGCGAAGGCGAAGAGGTTGCGTACTTCGTCAAGGATAACGGCGTCGGTTTTGATCGGGAACAGGCCGACAAGCTTTTCGGCGTATTTCAGCGTTATCACGACGCCGAGGATTATGAAGGGACCGGCGTCGGGTTGGCGATTGTCGAGCGCATCGTCCGTCGTCATGGGGGCCGCGTCTGGGCCGAGGCGCAGGTGGATCAGGGCGCAACGTTTTACTTTACGCTGGGGCGTAAAGCAGAAATATCCGTGGGAGAGATACGAGAGGTATGAACGTGCCAGAGATTTTGCTGGTCGAAGATAATGCAAGCACGGTGGAGCTAATGCGGTACGCTCTAAAGAAAAACAACATCGCGAATCCCGTGCATGTGGCGCGCGACGGCGCCGAGGCCCTCGATTTCATTTTCGGTACCGGCGCGTTCGCGGGCCGCGATATTCGCAAGTCGCCTGCCGTCGTCTTGCTCGACCTCAAGTTGCCCAAGATCAGCGGGCTAGAAGTGCTGCGCCGAGTCAGAGCGGACCAACGCACGCGGCTCACGCCGGTCGTCATCGTCAGCGCATCGCGCGAGGAACAGGACATTGCCAAAAGCTACGAGTTGGGCGTGAACGGCTACGTCGTCAAGCCGATTGATTTCGTGGAGTTCACCAGGATGATGGGCAGTCTCGGACTGTATTGGCTGCTCGTGAACGAACGGCCCTCGACGAATCGGAACGAATAAACGAATCCTGGCGCGCTGCCGCCGCCATTCGTTTATTCATTAGGATTCGTTGACACCAGCCGCTCGAACAGATCGTCGAGTGCGGCTTCCAGGTCGTCGGCCAAACCGCAGTGAATGGGCGAAACTTGAATCGTCGTGCTGCGCGGCGCGGCGAGCCATTGAAAGCGCTCAAACGGCCGGAGCGCGCCGAGCGCGCCGGCGTCCGCGCCGCCCGCGCAAATGCGCGGAATCAGAGCGAGTTGCTCCTGGATCATCGCCGTATCAATGTCCGGGGCGAGCGGCGTCAGCCGTTCGGGGTCGAACCGGATGCGTGCCTGCAGGAAACGTCGCGTGGGGCAGAAGAGGATGACGCCCACGTTGAAAAATTCCTCTCGCTCGACATGCGGCACGACGCGCACGATCGCATAATCAAACGAGCTGAGCTTGGGCATTTTTCGCCTCTTCGACAAAGACGGGTGACGCCGCGCGCCGGCTCGTCAAATAGGCGACGTACGCGGCGCGATGCTCGGCGGGGTCCGTAAATGTCGGTTCGTTGACGAGCCACACCTCGGGAATGAGATCAATGACCGCGCGCAGCACGGCATCCGTGAGCCGCGGCTTGAGGGTTGCGTCGGCCTGATCCAGTTGGCCGGCAAAGCGCAGCAGGGTGTGGTCCTTGATTTGCGGAAACGGTGTCCGGCTGCGCTCCATATAGTTTTTCCAATCGTGATGGAAATAGAGGCACGCGCCGTGGTCAATCAGCCACAACTTGCCCTGGCTGATCAGAATATTCGTGTTGCGCGGCGTGCGGTCCACGTTTGTGAGGTAGGCGTCGAACCAAACGATCGCTGAAGCGAGTTCCGGGCTGGGGTGGGGCGGCAGCAGCGGGTTGTACGCGAAAGCGTGGGGCAAAAAGCGCGCGCCCAAGTTCAGGCCGATACTGAACCGGAGCAGGTCGTGGATTTCAGGGTCCGGTTCCGAAGGCCCGAGCGCGGGATCGAGTTCGATAATAACCACGTCCGGCACCGGCAGTCCCAACGTCTGCCCAAGCGCCCCAGCGACCAGTTCCGCGATCAGCGCCTTGCGTCCTTGTCCTGCCCCGACGAATTTCATCACGTAGAGTTCGCCATCGTCCGCCTCGATAATCGCGGGCAGTGAGCCGCCCTCGCGCAGCGGCGTGAGATAACGCGCGGCCGTAACGGTTTTGATCGTCATCATCGGGCGCATAGTAAGCGAAATCCAGGTTCAAGTCAAGGCGCGCGCGCGGATTGGCACCTCCGCGCAAGGCGTGGTATAATGTGGGCGATGGATCAATCACGCATTAGAAACCTCTGTATAATTGCCCACATAGACCACGGCAAGTCCACGCTTACGGATCGGCTGTTGGAGTATACCGGCACCGTCACCCAGCGCGAAATGGTCGAGCAGGTGATGGACCAGATGGATTTGGAGCGCGAAAAGGGCATCACGATCAAGGCCAAAGCGGTCCGCATGCTCTACCGCGCGCAAGACGGCGTCGAATACGAACTCAATCTCATTGACACGCCCGGGCACGTAGACTTTACCTACGAAGTTTCCCGCGCGCTCTACGCGTGTGAGGGCGCGATCCTAGTCGTGGATGCCACGCAAGGCGTCGAAGCCCAAACGCTCGCCAACCTTTATCTCGCGCTAGAACATAACCTAACAATAGTTCCCGTCGTTAATAAGATTGATCTTCCGTCCGCGCGTCCAGACGACACCGCTCACGAATTGGAGAACCTGCTCGACGTGCCGAACGAGCAAATCATTCGCGCGTCGGCAAAAGAGGGCACCGGCACGGCGCAGATTCTCGAAGCGATCGTCAGCCGGATTCCGCCGCCGCGCGCCGACCCCACGCTCCCGCTGCGCGCGCTCATCTTCGACTCCAAGTACGATTCGTACAAAGGCGTCGTCGCCTACGTGCGCGCGATGGACGGCGAGTTACACAAGAACGAAAAACTTAAGCTGATGTCGTCGGGCCTGGAAATCGAGGCGCTCGAAGTCGGCGTGTTCCGGCCCAAGATGGTGGCAAGCGATATGCTGGGCGCGGGCGAAGTGGGCTACGTGGCGACCGGCCTCAAGAATGTGCGCGACATTCAGGTCGGCGACACGATCACGCATGTGACCAACCCGGCGAGCGAACCGCTGCCGGGCTTTCGGCCCGCCAAGCCGATGGTCTTTGCCGGCTTCTATCCGGTCGAAACGAACGATTATCCGCTGCTGCGTGATGCGCTCGACAAACTCAAGCTGAGCGACGCATCACTTGCGTACGTGCCGGAAACATCGGCGGCGCTCGGTTTTGGCTTTCGCTGCGGATTTCTTGGCCTACTGCACCTCGAAATCGTCCAAGAGCGTTTAGAGCGCGAATACGATCTCAACTTGATCGCAACTGCGCCGAGCGTCGAGTATCGCGTGCTAAAAAACGACGGCGACATCATCACCGTAGACAATCCCGCGGAGATGCCGGACGCGGTCGAGATCGCCGAGATCGAAGAGCCGTGGATGAACATCCAGGTATTCACGCCGAAAGAGTACATCGGCCCGATCATGGAGTTGGTCGTGGCGCGGCGCGGCGCGTACGACAAGATGGAGTACCTCGACGAGCAGCGCGTGATGCTCAGTTACGTCATGCCGCTCTCGGAACTGATCATTGATTTTTACGACCAGTTAAAATCGCGGACACGCGGCTATGCCTCGCTCGACTATACATTCGCGAATTATCGCGTGAGCAACCTTGTCAAGCTGAACGTGCTGGTGAACGAAGAGCCGGTCGACGCGCTCTCGATGATCGTCCACAAGGATCACGCCTATCCGCGCGGCGCGGCGCTCACCAAGAAACTCAAAGAAGTGATTCCAAGTCAGATGTATCCCGTGCCGATTCAGGCGGCGATCGGCGGCCACATTATCGCTCGTGAAACGATTCGCGCGTTAAGAAAAGATGTTTTAGCAAAGTGCTATGGTGGCGATATTTCGAGGAAGCGGAAACTTTTAGAGAAACAAAAAGCCGGCAAGAAACGCATGAAACGATTCGGCGCCGTCGAGATTCCGCAGGAAGCATTCATGGCGGTGCTCAAACTTGGAGAGGGAAACTGAAAGTTGGAAGTGTCAAGTGCCTAAAGTGCGAAGTTAACTTTAGACACTTTGGTCACTTCTCACTTCGCACTTTCCATGAGGAACCGTGACCTTCAAAACACTCCGCATCGAAGCAGCAGAAAGCATTACGACGATTACGCTCAACCGGCCCAACGCGCGCAATAGCATGAACGCGGAAATGATTGACGAGCTGCGCGTGTGCATTGACCAACTGCGCGGCGACGAACAGACGCGCGCCGTTATCGTGACCGGCGCGGGACGCGCGTTTTCGGCGGGCGCCGACGTGGACATGTTGACGCGCATCGGCGAATCGTACACGCCCGAGCAGACCCGCGCCGAAATCCGCAAATGGCGCGAGACGTTCGACGCGTTCGAGGCGCTGCCCCAAGTCACGATTGCCGCGGTGAATGGACTGGCTTTTGGCGGCGGCGTCGTGCTCGCGCTCGCATGCGATTTTCGCCTTGGCTCCACGCGCGCGATTTTCGGCCTGCCGGAAATCAAGTTGGGCATGGTGCTCGCGCTGGGCGGAACTCAGCGGCTCACGCGCTTGGTCGGCGTGAGCGCGGCCAAGGAAATGATCCTGCGCGGCCGCAACGTCAGCGCGATCGAAGCCCAGCGGCTGGGTCTCGTGCATCGCGTCAGCGAGCCGGGTGATCTGATGGGTTTGGCGCGCAGTTGGGCCGAACGCGACATTGACTATTCGCCCCGCGCGATCGCGCTCGCCAAGCGGCTGATTGACCAGTCGTTCGAACGCAATGCCGAAGAATCAGGCGACGCGGAAACCGCGGCCCAGGTTGAACTATTGCACTCGCCGGAATTCCTGGGACGCGTCAAAGCACTGAGAGAAAGTGGAGAAATCTAAGCCCCAAGAGGAGGAGACCTTCTCTCCCTCTCCCCCTCTCCCCCTCTCCCCCTCTCCTCAGATTCAATGGATTGCGCTTGTCACGATTCTGCTCGTCGCCGCGGTGTTCCGTTTCTACGGCATTGGCTGGGACAGCGGTTATCTTTTCCACCCCGACGAACGCAAAATCGTGCTTGTCGCTTCGGGGCTTGGTTGGCCTTCCAGTTTCCTCGAGATTTTTTCCTCTGAGAGTCCCCTCAACCCAAAGTTCTTTGCGTACGGTTCTTTCCCGATCTATCTGCTACGGGCGCTCAGCATCCTGGCGCCGTCAGCCACATACGGCGTGCCTTGGCGCGAGGATTATTTTGTCGCGCTGGGAATGTTGGGACGCGTCCTCTCCGCTCTTTTCGACCTCGGCACGATCGCCATGGTCTTTTTCCTGGGCCGCCGCTTGTTCGATGCAACGGTTGGGCTGATCGCGTCGGCATGCATTGCGCTCACGGTGTTACATATTCAGCTCGCGCATTTCTACGCGGTGGATACGCTGCTGACGTTCCTCGTCGTCGCGACGGTGTTCTTTGCCGCGCGTTTCGCGGCGACGGGTACGCGGCGCGACGCGCTGTTGATGGCGGTCGGCTTCGGGCTTGCGCTCGCGACCAAAGTCACTGCCGCACCTCTGATCGTGCCGATTGTGGTCGCGGTGGTCAAAGCGAGAGGCGCACCTTTGTCTGATAACCACCAAGACACAAAGACACTAACGCAAAGAATTCTTGGTGTCTTGGTGCCTTTGTGGTTGCAGGTTTGGAGCACACGCCGGACATTGGCCAAGATTGTCGGCGTGGCGTTTGTGGTTTTCGTCGTCACGCAGCCCTACGCGGTCCTCGACCCCATTCGCTATTTCGGGCAAGTTGGCACGGAAGCGCTCGTCGCGCGCGGCTGGCTCGATTTTCCGTACACGCGGCAATACGCGGGGACACTGCCGTTTGTGTACCCCATCGCGCAAAGCGCAATTTGGGGCATGGGCTTGCCGCTGGGGATTTTCGGATGGGCCGGGACTGCGCTCTTCGTCTGGCAGTGGTGGCGCACCCGCGGCGTTCGGCGGCTCCGTAGGAGCCGACTCCGCTCTGCGTGGGCCTACGGATTCATCCTATCGTGGGCGCTGGTCTATTTTCTTAGCGTCAGCGCGCAGCACGCCAAATATCTTCGCTATCTCCTGCCGCTCTTGCCGTTTCTCTTCTTGATGGCGGCGGTCGGTCTCAAGTCGCAGGTCGCAGGTCTCAAGTCGCAGGTCGCAAGTCTCAAGTCTCACGGATCTCGTATCTCGTTTCCCTATCTACGTTTTAGGTTTCACGTTTCACGTTTCACGTGTTACGCTTTGCTCCCCATTGTCGCGCTCTCCTCCCTCCTCTATTCCCTCGCCTTTGTCTCCACGTACACGCGCCAACATCCGTGGCTGCAAATTTCAGAATGGATATATCGAAATGTTCCTGCCGGGGCTACGATCGTTACCGAGCAGTGGGACGATCTCCTGCCGATGCCCGCGCGCGTGAACGGCGAATTGCGCCCGCCGAGCGATTACAACATCCAACAGTTGCCCATGTACGATGCGGACGATGCGGCCAAGCTAGAAATGATCGCCGCGACGCTCGCCAAAAGCGATTACGTTCTCCTCGCCAGCCAACGGTTGTACGCGACGATCCCGCGCCTGCCCGCGCGCTATCCCGCCTCCGCGCGCTATTATTCGCTCCTATTCGGCGGCGAGCTTGGATTCGAACTCGTCGCTTTTGCGCGCAATGAGCCCGCACTGGGCGGCATCACAATCGTCGAAGACACCTTTAGCGATCCCTGGCTGCCGATTCCGCGATTGCTCGCGGCCAACCGGCCCGTCGGCACGGTGTGGAACTGGGGCCGCGCCGACGAAAGCTTTACCGTTTACGACCACCCTATGCCGCTGCTCTTCAAAAAGACGCGCGCGCTCTCCGCCGCGGACATCCTCGCCTTGCTCAACGGCCAATAATCTTCCTCCCACACGCCCATACTCCCACACGCCTTCCTCCCACACTCCCACACGCCCACACTCTTTTTGCCTCCCGGCAACAATCGCGTATAATGGGCGCACTTTACGCGGAGTGGCTCATTTGAAATTGTCAATCCTCATTCCCGTTTACAACGAATGCGCGACGATCGTCGAGATTGTAAAACGGGTACAGGCGGTGCCCTACGAAAAGGAAATCATCGCCGTAGACGATGGCTCGACGGATGGCACCCGCGATCTCTTGCCTCACGTGGCCGCCCAAGGCATAACGGTTGTCTATCATTCCGCCAATCAAGGCAAGGGCGCAGCGATTCGTTCCGCGCTGGCGCGCGCGACCGGCGATATCGTCGTCATTCAGGACGCCGACCTGGAGTACGATCCCCGCGATTACCATCAACTGGTCCAGCCGATTATCGAGGGTCGCGCCAAGGTCGTGTACGGCTCGCGCTTTCTCGGCCCGCGGATGGCGATGTTCTTTTGGCACATGTTGGCGAACAAGCTGCTAACGCTGATGACGAACGTTCTCTATGATGCCATCCTCAGCGATATGGAAACGGGCTACAAGGCATTTCGCGCCGACGTTATCAAGGCGATTCCGCTGCGCTCGCGCCGCTTTGATTTTGAACCCGAAGTCACGGCCAAGGTGCTCAAGCGCGGCAATCGCATTTTCGAAGTGCCCATCTCGTATTTTGGCCGCGAGTATCACGAGGGGAAAAAGATCGGTTTGAAGGATGCGTTTGTCGCCGTGTGGACGCTCTTAAAATATCGCTTTGTAGACTAGAGCCGTGATGAAACTATCCATTCTGCTGCCCGTGTACAACGAACAAGCCAACCTGGAGCGATTGCTCCAACGACTGCTCGCCGTCAACGTGGACAAGGAAATCGTCGCGGTGGACGACTGTTCCGCCGATGGCTCGCGTGAAATCCTCGGTCGTTTTGCCGATCAGGGCGTCGCGATCGTCTGCCATGCGTTGAATCAGGGCAAAGGCGCGGCCGTGCGGACGGCGCTCGAGCACGCGACCGGCGACTATGTCATCATTCAAGACGCGGACAACGAACTCGATCCGAACGACATCCCGCGCTTGCTGGCGCCGGTATTGGGCGGTCAGGCCAAGATCGTTTACGGCGCGCGCAACTTGCGCGTTCAAAGCTGGGGCAATTTTCTGGGTAACAAGCTCCTCACCCTCGCGACCAATCTCCTTTTCGGGACGCGCGTATCGGATATGGAGACGTGCTACAAACTCCTGCCGACCGAGCTGATGCGCTCGCTCAAGCTCGAGTCGCACGGGTTTGACATCGAGCCGGAAATCACGGCCAAGCTCGGCCGCGCCGGGTATGCGATTTACGAGGTCCCGATTTCCTATTTCCCGCGCATCGAACACAAGAAAATGCGGCCGATTCGCGACGGGTTCCGCGCGCTGCGCGCGCTGCTCAAGTATCGTTTCGAGAGATAGCGGCGAATGACCACGCCGCAGACAACCGCCCGTGCTTGGCCCGGTTCGTTTTTTGCGCCCGTGCGTGGCCTGGTCAATCAACATCTCGCCGCGCTCGCGCTGCGCGATGACGACTATCCACTTGCTCCTCTGGCGAGCGCCGCGATGGTCGCCGTTCACCTCGTCGGGCTTGCCGCGTTTTGGCGCTATTACCACCAGCCGATTTGGCTTGCAATCCCGACGCTCGTCCTGTTGCTCGGGTTGCCTGTGGCCAAGTGGCGACTGGCGCGATTTCAATCGTCCCGATTTCCCATCGAAACACTTGCCCCCCTCTTTTTCCTCTACGCGATTTTGATCGCGCGCGTGATTGCCGTCCGCGTCTTGTTGGCGAACGAGCCGTATCAGGACGAAGCGTCTTTCGCCGATCCGCGTTTCGTCGTCTTCCAAGTCGAGGCCACTGCGGCCGCTGTCCTCGGCTATCTGGCGCTCGTCCAAACCATGCGCCTCACCCGCGGCGAAACGCGGACGCGCACGCTCGTTGCGCTCGCGGTGGCGTTGATGCTGGCCGCGCTCGGTTGGTTTGGCGCGGAAACCTTGGGCCATCGGACGCGCGGCGTGACCGCCACCGACCCCTACGCGTACGCGCAGATGGCCGTTGATTTGGCAACGCGCGGCACGCCGCTCCATGC
>JACQYF010000088.1 GCA_016208315.1 Chloroflexota bacterium
CTCTCTCTGAAAGTGCTGGCGACCAAGTTGAACAAGACGCTCTACGAAGTCAAGACCGATCTCTTACGCGATTATCTCCGGGCGGAATTGCGGCATCCGCATGTTTCTGCTTTTCAGCCCGCCTGAGCGAAAGTCCTAATAGTAAGACACGGGCGACCGAGGTCGCGGCAACCCATGGCCAAGTCGGCCTTCGCCGACTGATTCCAGGCGACGGAGGTCGGCTTTGCCGTGGGTTGCGGCGATTTCGAATCGCCCAATCTACGGCCCTCCGAGTTTCAAGCGCTCGTCCGGCGGCACGTCGTTGATCGTCGCGTTCTGGCTGAGCTGCAGCGCGCGAATGTACGCGATGATCGCCCAACGATCGTTGACCGGAATCTGCTCCGCATAACTCGGCATTCGGCCAAACCCGTTCGTCATCACGTCGAAAAAGTGGCCGACCGGCGCGCTCCGCAGCCGCTCTTGATGAAAGGTTGGCGGAGCCGGGAACCCGCGCTGCACGACCAACCCGTTGCCGCTGCCCGTGCGACCGTGACACGGCGCGCAAAAGATGTCAAAGCGTTGCTGCCCGCGCAGCAGGATGTCTCCAGTCACGGGATACGGAAACGTGGTGACATTGGCGTTGCCCACCCTGCCGGTGAACAACGCGCTATCGTCCTGAAGATGCCCGCGCGCGACCGTGTCCGGCACCGGCTGCTGCGCGGATTGGCCATCGCGAAAAAAGTTGCTCGGCTCCAACGGATTGTATCGCGGCTGGCTGCCCATCATCTGAAAGGTCATGTTCTGATTGCAGGCGACGAGAAAGAAAACAGACAACAGGCAACAGATGAGAAACCTACAAACCCGTTTCCTACTGCGGAACATCCGATACCCCTTGCGCGCCCAAACTCTCCAAGAACCGCCGCGTCGCGTCCGGATCGAATTTCGGATCGCGGGCCTGGATCACCAAAAAGAAACGGTCGCGCGTCGCCATCGCAAAACGCGGGACGTTGAATACCGAATGATATGGCATCGGCAGTCCGTTCAGAGCCAGCATTCCAAACACCGCGAACAGCGCGGCGACCAAGATGGTCATCTCGAAAATCACGGGCACGAACATCGGCCACGAATTGAGCGGACGCCCGCCGACATTAAGCGGATAGGCAATCACCGAAACATAGTATTGCAGCGCGAACCCCGAAACCGCGCCGATCACGCCGCCCGCGAGCACGAGCGGCGGCACCCACGTGCGCCTAAACCTGAGCGCCTCGTCCAGCCCTTCTACCGGGTAAGGCGTGTACGCGTCAACTCGCCGGTAACCCTCGTCGCACGCGCGCTGGGTCGCGGCGAGCAGCATGTCGGGGCTGGCAAATTCGGCCATCAGGCCGTAGAGGTGCGGATCGGATTTCATGGTCACACGTCTCAAGTCGCAAGTCACAGGTCACAAGTTTCAGGTCGCAGGTCGCAAGCTAAGGTCGTGGGACTTGGGACTTGGGACCTGTGACCTGTGACTTGGGACCTGTGACCTGCTCCGCCAGCAACTCGCGCATTTCGGAAATGGAGATCATCGGCAAAAAGCGGATGAAGAGGAACATGAGCGCGAAGAACAACCCAATCGAACCGGCGAAGGTCGCGATGTCCCAAATCGTCGGCGAGTACAGGCCCCACGCCGACGGCAGAAAGTCGCGACTCAGACTCTGAACGACGATCACAAAACGCTCGATCCACATGCCCGTGTTGATGATGAGCGAGATGACGAAGAGGAGCAGGATGTTGGCGCGCACTCGCCGCAACCACAACAACTGCGGGATGGCGACGTTGAACGCCAGCAAGACCCAAAACCACGGCGCATACGTTCCGAACGCGCGATTCGACATCGTATACTGCTCGAAAATACCGCCGCTGTACCAGGCCATAAAGTTTTCCATCACGTACCCGTACGCGACCACGAGACCGCTCGCCAGCATGAGGCGCGCCATGTTGTTGAGGTGCCGCATCGTCACGAAATCTTCCAGGTGATAGAACTTGCGGAGCGGGATCGCAATCGTGAGCACCATCGCAAAACCGGAATAGAGCGCGCCGGCGACAAAGTACGGCGGAAAGATAGTCGAGTGCCAGCCCGGAACGACCGTCACCGCAAAGTCCATGCTGACGACGCTGTGGACCGAGACGACGAGCGGCGTCGCCAGCGCGGCGAGCAAAAAGTACGCGCGCTCAAAGCGCGCCCAGTGCCGCGCGTCGCCGCGCCAGCCCATCGAGAGCAAGCCGTAAAACATTTGCGCCAGCGGCCGCGTGGCGCGGTCGCGCAAGGTCGCCAGGTCGGGTATCATGCCGATGTACCAAAATAAGAGCGAAACTGCGCCATACGTCGCGATGGCGAAAAAATCCCAGATGAGTGGGCTGCGAAATTGCGGCCACATGCCGGTGACGCTCGGATAAGGTATCAGCCAATAGAAAAACCACGGGCGCCCGAGGTGCAAGATCGGAAACATCGCCGCGCACGCGACCGCGAACAGCGTCATCGCTTCGGCAAAGCGGTTGATGGACGTGCGCCACTGCTGGCGCAAAAGCAGCAGGATGGCCGAGATCAAAGTCCCCGCGTGCCCGATGCCGATCCACCAAACAAAGTTGACGATGGCAAAGCCCCACGCCACCGGTACGTTGACGCCCCAAATCCCAACGCCTTGCACGAGCAGCCACGTCACGGCCGCAAACAAAACCATGACGAGCAGGAACGCGATGGCGAACCCAAAGTACCAGCCGCGCGGCGTCCCGCGCAGCACGATCGAGCTGATCTTGTCGGTGATCGAGCCGAACGTGTGCCCGGGCGCAAGGACGGGGGCGCTCACACCAGCTCCGGGTTCGGGTTTCTCACCGCCGCTTCGTACGTCGTGCGCGGGTGGGTGTTGAGTTCGGCGAGGAGCGCGTAATCGCGCGGGCTGGCTTTTTGTTTCGCGACGCGGCTGTTCGGGTCGTTGATGTTGCCGAAGGTGATCGCCTGCGCGGGACACGCCGCCGCGCACGCGGTCACGATCTCGCCGTCGCGGATGGGGCGGTTCTCGCGTTCCGCGCCAATGCGCGCGACGTTGATGCGCTGGACGCAGTAGGTGCATTTTTCCATCACGCCGCGGCTTCGCACACTCACGTCGGGATTCCGCATCGGCTTGAGCGATTCGGTCGTCCAGTCCGAGAATTGTAAAAAGTTGAACCGCCGGACTTTGTACGGGCAGTTGTTCGAGCAATAGCGCGTGCCGACGCAGCGGTTGTAGACCATCTCGTTCAGACCCTCGCCGCTGTGAACCGTCGCGGCCACTGGGCAGACGACTTCGCACGGCGCATCCTCGCAGTGCATACACGGCACCGGCTCAAAGTACGTTTCGGGATTGGCGCGGTCGCCGCGATAGTACGTGTCAATCCGAATCCAGTGCATCTCGCGCGCTTTCAACACTTGGTCTTTGCCGACGACGGGGACATTGTTCTCCGCCTGGCACGCGACCACGCACGCGTTGCAGCCGATGCAGGCATTCAGGTCAATCGCCATCCCCCACGCGTTGCCCTCGTACTTGTACCGCGGAAATAGCGAACTAGGAACTTGCGGCTCGCCTTCTTTCGCAAACTCTGGGTTCTCGACGAATTCGTCCAAAGTTGTGGCACGAACCAGATCGCGGCCTTCCATGAGATTGTGCTGCTGCACCGAAGCCAGCTCGTACTTTTCATCAAGTTTGCGTAACTCTAGCCCGCGCTCAAACCACGGCGCGCCGGAAGTGCGGAGCAGGTACGCGTTGTAACCGATGCCCGCGCCGACTCGGCCCCCTTGCGTTCGACCGTAGCCGAGAAAAACGGCCGCCGAATCGTCCGGTTGGCCGGGCGTGATCCAAACGGGCGCGCGCAGCGCGCGCCCGGCATAACGCAGCTCGATCATGCTGGCGCGCGTCGCGCCGCCTTGGCCCGCAAACTCTTGCTCCAATTGCAAACGCTCCGCGGTCGCGGGGCTGACCAAAACGACATTGTTCCACGTGAGCCGCGTCAATGGCTTGGGCAATTCTTGCAGCCAGCCGTTGTTGGCATAGCGACCGTCGTGAATCGTCGGATCGGTTCGGAACGTCACTTCGAATAGAGGTTGCGTGGACGGCGGGGGCGCGAGCGCGGGCGGCGGCTGATCGCCCCAGCCGGTCGTCAACGTCGGCGTGCGCGTCTTTGACGCAGAGTTTGGGACGATGCCGTCGTGCAGTGCCTTGCGCCAGGACAATTCGAAATCCCCGGCTGGGAATTGCGCTTTCCAATAGTTCTGAACGATGTCGTGTCCCGACATGTCCGGCGCGTCGCTCAACGCGGCGAGCAGTTCGTGCGCGGATTTGCCGCCGTACAGCGGCGCGATCATCGGTTGAGCGATGGTGACCGTGCCATCGTACGCGCGCGCATCGCTCCACACTTCGAGTTCGTGCGCCTGCGGAATGTGCCACTGGCACAGCGCCGCGGTTTCGTCGCGATAAAGCCCCGCATGAACGCGCACGCCCGCTTTCGCCAAATAGTCGCGAAAACGCAAATCGGCAGGCGCGTTGTAAACCGGGTTGCACCCGATCATCATCAGCATTTGGACGCGACCGTCGGACAAGTCGGCGACGAGGTCGCGCAGCGAAGCCATTTGATCGGTCGGATTTTGCTCGACGGGGTCGGCGTAAACGACCGTCTGGCCTGCGTTGCCGAGCGTCGCGTTGATCGCGTGCGCGATGGCGTGAACGATGGGCGGCTGGCTTTCGCCGGCAATGACGATGCTGCGACCCGCACGCGCCTTGAGATCGCCTGCAAGCGCGTCAACCCATTTCGGCGGGACCTGTGCGGGAGGTTGGCCGCGCGAAATCCGCGGGACGCCGAGCGCGTTCGCCAGCGCGCGGGCAAACCCTTCAATGTCCGCGGCGCGGAGCGGCAGGCGATGATCGCTCTTTGCGCCCGAGATCGTCGGGCTGCTCTCGACGACGTACAGCCGGTTCATCGTTTGCGTTTGCCCCGGTTCGACGATGCGGCGCGCCGCAAAATCGCGCGCATAGCGCAAACTGCCCGGCTCGGAAATCAGGAAATCGGAATCGAGCGCGAGAATGACGTCGGCGCGGTCGAACCGGTAAAGCGTCTCGACGGATTGGCCGAAAGCAAGGCGCGCGCCGGCGCGGGTGTTGTCGCGCGTCGCCGGTTCGTATTGGTGCCACTTTGACGCGGGAAAGGTCGCGAGGAGTGATTTCATTTGGTTCGCGAAGGTGGGTGATGTCACCGTCTCGGTGAGAATCCGCAGGCCCGCGCCGCGCGTCGCACGCTGCTCGTCGAGCGCCGCGCGGAACTGGCGCAGGAAATTGGCGTAGGTGCTAATCTGCCCGTTGAAGAGGACGACCTGCGAACGGTCGGGATCGTAAAGCGACAGAATGGCCGCCTGCATGAACGCATCGGTCGCGCCGAAACTCGCGGGGTGATCGGGATTGCCTTCGATCTTGGTGGGGCGCCCCATGTGATTTTCGACGAGCACGCCACGCGCATAGCCGCCGTGCGTCAGCGCGCTCGCGTAATACAGCGGCTTGCCGGGCACGATTTGCTCCGGCTGCGAAACGTAAGGCACGATCTTTTCCGCGGGCGCGCGCACGCCGCACGCGGAAAGCCCCGCCAGCGCGAGCGACGCGCCGAGCACTTTGATAAATTGCCGCCGATTCATTGAGCCGTCAATCACCGCGGCATAGCGCGGGTACTCGCGGCGTAGCAGCGCTTGGAACTCGGGCGTATCGGCCAACTCGTCGAGCGAGCGCCAATACTCCCGGCCGGAGATGCTTTTCAGTTTTTCAGAGATCGAAGCGAGCTTGTCGTCCATGTGAGCAAGTTGGGAAGTGGGAAGTGCCTAAAGTGCCTAAAGTGACTTGCCACCTCACTTCGCACTTTAGGCACTTAACTTCGCACTTTGGTCACTTCCCACTTCGCACTTACCGGTGACACACCGTACAGTCCGTCTTGATCTGAACGTTGTATTCTTTCATCAACTTTTCGCCTAACGCCCTTTGGTTGGCGGGCGGCTGATAGGTGATGTTGAAAACCTGATCGCGCGGGCGGAGATACGCGGCCGGATCGCGATGGCAATTCAGGCACCACTCCATTTGCAGCGTTTCGGCTTTGGCGGTCAGCGCCATTTGTTCGATCGGCCCGTGACACGCGGCGCAGCCCACGCCTTTCGCGACGTGAATGCTGTGATCGAAATAGACATAGTCCGGGAGCGCGTGGACGCGATTCCAAACGAGCGGCCGGCCCGTGGCGTAACTATCGCGCACCGGCGCGAGCGCCGGACTGTCCGCCCAAATCTGCGCATGGCAATTCATGCAGGTTTTGGTCGGGGGTATTCCGGCAAAGGCGGAGGTCTCGACGGAAATGTGGCAGTAGCGGCAATCCAGCCCATCATCGGCGACGTGCTGCTTGTGGCTGAACGGCACCGGCTGATTCACGGGGTTGCCGACTCCGGTCGCGTAGGAGGAGCGCACGAAAATGCCCATGGCGAGGACGAGCGCGGCGAGGATGAACACTGCGCCAAAGATGCTCAGTCGGGAAAAAGTATTGGCGCTGCGGTGAAAGACCTGGGGCATCGCGTTCTCCCCTCAGCTTTCAATGTGAGGGCCGTGGAACGTGGACGCCGAGCTTGCGGAGGACTTGGGCAATCCGCCGGTTCCAGCGTGGCGGTTCGGGCAAAGTCAAGAGTGTTTGCCGCAGGGTTCGGCGGAAAACGGGCGAGGGCTGCGCATTGCCAATCGCGCGCAGGGCGACCGCTGTCTCTAGCAACGGGGCAAGCTGGACAGCCTGGTCCGGGTACTTGACCAGGCAGTCGGCTACCGTAGCTTGAAAACGGACAATGTCTTCCAGACAGGTGCTTAGAATACCTTCAAATCTCGAATCCGAATCCGGCGCCGCATCTGCCGTCGCACCATTTCTTTCTAGCTGTTGACGCATCTCACACCTGTCGGACCATCGCTTCGGGAGCCACACCGTCCCTCAAATTAGCCAGAATACATCACTATCGTTAGAACGAAGAAACGGATGGCTTCGTTACTACTTTGACAATCGCCCGCGGCTCGCGTTCGTCGCCGCGGTCACCACTGCAAATGGGGTCTTGGATTCCCGAATGGTAGGGTATGACCCTATAGACCGACGCGTTGCTTTGTGCGATGATGAGCGGCGACCGGGCGTTTTCCGTAATAACTCTGTGGCTGACTCGTTACTAAATATGTCGGCAAGTCAAAGGTACGCGTGGCACTGTCGCGAACATCGAGGGGGCAACATGGCAGCATTCGACCCAAGCGTTCCCGATTCCCGGGCCTGGCGGTCCGGAACAATCCTTTGGTACCCAACTCTATTCGCAATCGGTCTCATCCTGTTCGTGACGCTCTCGGCCCAGTTTGCGCCCGCGCCGGCGCTCCAGACCATGGTCGGCTCATCCGCGGGCGGTATGGCCGCCAACGACCCAACTGCCGAACTCGTCGCACAGTCCGAGCGGCTGTTGAGGGCCATAAGCCGCGTGCCCGCGTCAACCCCACAGCTCATCCAAGGATTCCAGCACGATCAGGGCATCGCCCGCCGGCTTGGCGCGATGATCACGTTGCAGCAGCGAGACCGCCAAGCGACCGCCGCGCTCATCGCCGCGCTGGCTGATCCGAACCGCGGCGTACGTGTCGCGGCGATCCAAGTGCTCGGGTGGCAGCAAGCGAAGGCAGCGATTGAGCCGTTGCTGAACGCGACGTTTGATGCCGACGTTCAGGTCCGTGAGCAAGCCGTTTGGGCGCTGGGCGAGATGGGCGCGCTAGAAGCGGTGCCGCGCCTGCACGAACTCCAGATCGCGCAATCGAGCTTTTACGTCCAACAGAGCGCGTATTTGGCGGAACAGCGGCTGGTTGAGGCGGTGGCGGCGGCCCTGAATTTGGGACCTTCAGAAGTTCATTTGTTGGCCGCCACGCGAGCCAACGGCTGGGCATACGCACTGACAGCAGATCAATTGTACCTTCGACGGTCCGGCGTTTGGCAAGCGGTTGGAGGACTACCGGACGCGGCAATCGGTCTATCCGTGGGGCTGGATGGCACGTTGCTCTATTTGGCGACCGTCTCGTCCGGGCTGTATCGGAGCCGCGATGGCGGGCAAAGTTGGGAGCGCGTTCGACTCGACCTCAAGCCCCTAACAGAATTCGCCGTGACGGGCGTTGTCGTGAATTCGCAAAACGTCAAACAGGTCTATATTGCCGTGGCCGCTGCGGAGCTGCCGAGTAATCGTCCGAGTTCGATGGGGATTTGGGCGAGCGACGACGACGGCAAAAGCTGGACGCTGTTACCCGGCGCGCCTCAGGATTACGCGACCACGCGCCTCGTCTTGGAGCCGGCGGCGCCGAATTACTTGTACGGTCAGACCGGCGTTGGGACTTGGCGCTATACGCTCAAGTAAACGATAGGCGAAAGGAGCATTCGAATGGGTTACGCATCTCAAGTACTGTCTGCCTCCGCCGTCCTGGGAAACCCAGTCAAGACGCCCAGTGGCGAAAATCTTGGCACGGTCGAAGAACTGATCATTGACCCCGATACCGGCCAGATCGTCGGGGCGCTCCTTGCGCGCGGAGGCGCCGTGAAAGAGAAGGATGGGCTATCGGCGATTCCCTGGCATGCGCTGACCCTGTCGCCGATGGACGGCGCCATCTACGTGGACGCCCGAGTCTTGGAGCACCCGCTCCGCCGCGCCGCCGATTGGCCCGAGACGGGCAAACCGCGCTGGTCGCATAACGTGGTGGTTTATACGTCTTCCGTTTACAAAGGGTCCGGGGAAGCCAAATAACCCTTTCAACCTATACTCCAATCTCCGGACGCGCAACTAGGAGATGGAACGTGTTGGAGGTAATCGTACTGACCTTGGTCATTCTGCTGCTCATCGGTGCACTACCCGCCTGGCCGCGCGGTCGCTGGTGGAGTTACTTTCCCGGCGGCGGCCTCAAATGGCTGACCATGATGATGTTGTTGTTATTGCTGGTGGGTCGTGTCTAATCCGAATTAAAGGAGGGTTGCATCACGCCCGTCACTCCCCTCTCTTCCCTTCTTCACCCCTGGGATGAGAGGGGCTTGTTTTTCAGGGGTAACTCGATCTTTTTCCCGACAGAAAGGAGAGCGATATGGCAATGCAAAACTTGCGCGACCTCTACGTGGACGAACTCAAAGACCTCTACAGCGCCGAACATCAGATCATCAGGGCCCTCCCGAAGATGGCGAAAGCCGCGTCCGCGCCTGAACTCAAGAATGCTTTCAACCAACACCTCGAACAGACGAAGCATCAGGTGGAACGCCTGGAACGCATCTTCAAGGATCTGGGCAAGACCCCGCGCGGCAAGAAATGCCTCGGCATGGAGGGCATCATCGAAGAGGGCAGCGAGATGCTGAAAGAAAAAGCCGATGCCGCCGTCAAGGATGCCGGCTTGATCTCCGCCGCCCAGCGCGTCGAGCATTACGAAATGGCGGGTTACGGCACCGCCCGAACGTTTGCCCAAATGCTCGGATTCAACGATGCGGCGCAAGCCCTTCAGGAAACCTTGAACGAGGAGGGCGACACCGATCACAAACTCACTCAACTCGCCGAGAGCATGATCAACCCTGCCGCCGAGCACGAATCCGCCGAGACGAGCGGGTACGCGGAAGAAGAGGACCTCTACATGGAAGAGGAAACGTGAGCATCCAGACCTCACAGGTCTCAAGACCTGTGAGGTCTGTGCTAGAGGAGGGTTCATGAAACGCGATGTGACCGAGTGGATGGAAAAAACGTTGTATGGGTCGAGCATGATTCGCGGGATCGCCGAGGCGCTTCAGAAAATCATGAACGCGCTGTTTCTCAATTCGCCGCTGAAACCCCTCAAGACCATTCTCAACGGAACCTGGCTGGGGCATCCCCTCCATCCCGTGATAACTGATGTGCCGGTCGGCGCGTGGACCGTCGCGATCTTGTTTGACCTCGTCGCGCTGATCTTTGGCGTAGCAACTCTGGGGCTGGCGAGCGGGATCGCAATCGGCTTGGGGGTTCTGGCCGCGCTCGCCGCGATCGTCACGGGCTTGATGGATTGGATGGACGTTGACCCGCCCGAACTCGCGGTCGGCGTCACGCACGGGCTGATCAATATCATCGCGACCGTTCTTTTTGCGATTTCGTTCTTGGTCCTCTGGTCGCAGAATTGGACGATTGGTTGGGCAGACTTTATTCCGGCGCTAGTCGGCTATCTCGCCGTAACGGTCGGCGCGTATATCGGCGGCTCGTTGGTTTTTCGTCAAGGCGTTATGATCAATCGCGACGCGTATCAGCACGGCCCAGACAAATTCGTCCCCGTCCTGCGAACGGACGAACTGCCCGATAATACGCCCAAGCGCGTGGATGCCAAAGGGCGGCCGGTACTCCTCATCCGCCGCGGTGAGGACCTTTACGCGATCGGCGCGGTGTGCTCGCATTATGGCGGACCGTTGGAAGAGGGCAAACTGGTTGACAACCAGATCGAATGCCCGTGGCATTCTTCGCGCTTTGCGCTGGAAAACGGCCGCGTCAAGGCGGGACCGGCTTCCGCGCCCGTGCCGCAGTACGAGACGCGCATCAACGGGCGCCAGATCGAAGTGCGCGAGCGGAAAGCATGATCGCAAGCCCAATCGAGGGTGGAAGCAATCCGATGTCAAGAATACAACTCTGTCTGGCAAGTCTGTTGCTTCTCGCGCTCAGTGCTTGTGGTTCGCCCGCAAAACCGGAGCCGACCCCTTCGACTTCGCGTACCTATCTGGCCGCACAGATTGAACACTTCCTGGTCCAGTATATCTGGTTGGAGCTGCCCGAACGCGTGCAACCGGGGATGCAATCCGTTCGCGTATTCATGGCGACGACGAATCCGCCCAAGATGATGGTCCCGACGATGATTGACTTGCCCTGCGTGCTGGCATCTCCAGATGACTCGCTGGAATTCGGCCCGGCGCCACGGTGTGTAACTAATTCGACCGCTTTGCGTTTGAAAGAGTAGAGTGTGGCGCCAGTCCATTGGCTGGCAGTTTTCGCGATTGAAAGGAGGAACAATATATGGGAATTCTTTCTTGGATCATCATCGGCCTCATCGCCGGCTGGCTCGCAGGCATGGTCATGAAGGGCGGCGGCTACGGGGTCGTCGGTGACATCATCCTCGGCATCGTCGGCGCACTGGTCGGCGGCTTTCTGGCGGCGGCCGTGTTCAACATACCAGACGCCGTGAACGGCATCAACATTACAAGCATCGTCGTCGCGTTCATTGGCGCGGTCATTGTGGTCGCGATCATCCGCGCGCTGCCAGGGCGCGCGCCGGTCTAGGTGTCACCACCGGAGACTAGCCCGCTAGTCTCCAAACCCCGGCGTAGGGGCGAGACCTCTGTCTCGCATCATTCGCGTTAGAGAGCAGGGCGGGATGACCCCGCCCCCACAAACGTTCGTATCGCGCATTTGCCGCGTAGGGGCGGGGTCACCCCGCCCTGCTCCCCGAATCGCAATTCGTGCGCGAAATGGACGCCTCGCCCCTACGCCGGGCAAATGCTTTGGAGGAGGGATAACGAGCATGAAAGCCCATGATGTCATGATCGGTTCACTCGTCACTTGCCCGCCGGACACTTCCGTCGCCGAGGTCGCGCGCTTGATGCGCGACAGCGATACCGGGGATGTGCTCGTCACGCAAGACCACAAACTGGTCGGCATCGTCACCGATCGGGATATTGCCGTCCGCGTGGCGGCCAAGGAATTGGATCCGCGGGAGGTTCCCATCAAACAGTTCATGAGCCGGCGCGTCGTGACCGGTCAGCCGAATTGGGACCTCGAGAAGGTCGCCAAAGAGATGGGCAAACATCAGATTCGCCGCTTGCCGATAACGCAGAATGGCTCGCTGGTGGGGATCATATCCCTGGGTGACCTGGCCCTGCGCAATGGTCATCAAAAGCACGTGAGCAAATCGCTCAAGGAAATCTCCCAGCCGCGCGGCGTCCATCGCCTCCAGCGCGGGCGCAACCGGCTGCTCGGGACGTTGGGGCTGGGACTCGCCGTCGGGGCCGTCCTCGCGCTGACCTTGTCGCCCAAGCAAGTGGCCGGGCTGTGGGGCCAACTGCGCGAGCAAATTCAGGACAGCCATCTCGGCGACCGTCTGGCCGACGCGCTCGACCTCGCGCGCGACCGAATCGCCGAGCTGCGCGCCTAGCAAGACACGCATCGCGCGAACAGAAAAAGAGTACCTGTGACGCCGAGCCATCGCTCGGCGTTACATGTTTCTATAACACAAGTGCGCCTCTTTTCGTTATATCACAAAGGAGACGCGACTTACCGGGCGCAGTTAGAATCGAGGTGAGATTTGCCAACGCTCTCATCGTGTACAATTCTCTTGAATCAAAAAGCGGGAGCGCTGCACAATACACCCAGCTCCGATCAGATCCGGGAGCTGGCGCACGAGATCGGCTTGGACGCCGAGGTGCTGACGACTCGGTCCGCCAAGCATATGCGCTCGATTCTCCGCCGGCTCGTCGCCGATGGCTGCAAAAAAGTCGCCGTTGTCGGCGGCGATGGCACGGTGGCGCTCGCCGTACAAGACGTGGCGCACTCCAACACGGCCCTGGCCATCATTCCCCAGGGGACCTTTAACAATTTTGCGACCGCGCTCCACATTCCGATGGATTTGCCTTCCGCGCTGCGCGTGCTCAAAGACGGCGTGGTGCGCGAGATTGATCTCGGCAAGATTCGCGACCGCTATTTTACCGAAGCCGCGGGCGTGGGACTGTTCGCCGACGCGCTCTCGATCTATGGCGACAATTCCGTTAAGAATCTGTTCCGCGTGCTCGTGAGCGTCGGTCGAATCGTTTCGTCGTATCGGCCGCATGGCATCCGCCTCGTCGTAGATGGCAAACCGCTGGTCGAACGCGCGGTGCTCTGCGCGGTCGCGAATACGTATCGCACCGGCAGCGCGGTGCCCATCGCGCCCGAAGCCAAAGTGACCGACGGTCAATTGGATGTCGTCATCGTCGGCGACCTGAAACGGTCCGAACTGCTGCCCTATTTCCGCGCGTTGCGCAACAAGCGCCACTTGAATCTGCCCAAAGTAACGACGCTGCGCGCGCGCGAGGTGTGCATCGAAGCGCGGCACCGCATGTTGGTTCACGCCGACGATCGGATCATCGGCAAAACACCCGTGACGATCACTGCCGAGCCGAAAGCCATCAAAGTGCTCGTCGAACGACTGTAGGACAATTTGCCAAATTGCCCCACAAGGAGCGACCATGTACCCCAAACAATCTCTCTCGCCGATACTCCCCACGGAACCCGCTGTCACTCCGCAACGACGGCGTTTCATCCTGGCAATCGGGCTGGCGGCGATTGCGCTCGCCATCGTCATTGGCACGCTGCCGTTCACTCAAGCCACGCACGCGTTAGAACCGCCGCGCAAGTTCAACCCCGCCGATGTCCGCCTCGCCGACGGCTATCGCCTGCAAGCCGCGTTCGCCAACTTGAACGCGCCGACGACCGCGCTTTTCGATGGCGACGATTTTATCGTCGCCGAGTCCAGTTCGCCAGCGCGCATCATCCGCATCAAACCGGATGGGACGGTTACCCCGATCGTGAATCGCGGGCTGCGCGGTCCGGTGGCGGGCTTGGCGTTGAAAGATGGCGCGCTGTACGTTTCGCACAAGGGCAAGGTCTCGGTCGTGGACGCGGATGGCAAGTTGCGCGATATTCTCACTGACCTGCCCTCCGAAGGCGAACATCAAAACAATCACATTGCCGTCGGGCCGGATGGCAAACTCTATCTGGCGCAAGGGACGATCACCAATGCCGGCGTGGTCGGCCTGGACGATTATGCGCTCGGCTGGCTCGACCTGCATCCCGATTTGCGCGAGATACCCTGCGAAGACGTTCCGCTGCTTGGGCAAAACTATCGGACGCAGAATCCTTTCAGCCAAGAACCCGGCAGCATGGTACTGACCGGCGCGTATGAAGCATTTGGGATTCCGACCATCATCGGCGCCACGGCCAAAGGCAATCTCAAATGCGGCGGCTCGATTCTACGTTTCAACCCGGATGGTTCGAACTTGGAACTGGTCGCGTGGGGCTTGCGCAATCCGGTGGGTTTGCAATTCGACCGAGCCGGACAGCTTTGGGTGACAAGCCAGGGGACGGAGCCGCGCGGCAGTCGCAGCATATTGAACGATCCGGATTACTTGGTGCGTATCGAACGCGGGGCGTGGTATGGCTGGCCCGATTATTTCGATGGGCGACCGGTGACCGACGAGCGCTTTCAGGTTCCCGGTAAATCGCCGCCCGGATTTTTATGGGATGCGCATCCGCGCTTGAGCCAAGCGTTTCTCACGTTTGCGCCGCAGCAAGCCACGAGCGGGTTTGCGTTTTCACCCGGCGCGGCATTCGGTTTTGAAGGCGACGCGTTTGTTGCGATGGCCGGGCCGCTAGCCGTTGCGGACGATTCCAACCCAAGCGGGTTTCGAATCGCGCGCGTGGACCTGGTCAATCGGCAGGCGTATGACTTTGCCACGAATGCTGAAACGGGGCCGGCGTATCGCAACTCAAGCGGCGGTTTCGATCACCCGGCCGATATTCTTTTCGGGCCGGATGGCAGCATGTACGTGGTTGACCCAGGTGTCCCGGCGGTTACGGCGCAAGGCGTCAAGTACGCGCCGGGCACCGGCGTCATCTGGCGCATCTATCGGCCTCACCCCTAACGAGGGGGATGGGGGTGAGGGTGGGAGGAAAAATATGATACAGCTTAACCAACCCCACACTCGCGGCCTCACCGTGGGGCGAGTCGAACGATGGGGCTCGATGGTCGGGGGCGGCGCGCTAATTCTTTACGGCTTGACGCGTCGCTCGCTCGGCGGGGTCGCGCTCGCGCTCTTGGGCGGCGATCTCGTCTATCACGGTTTAGCACGCAACGAAGGGCATTTGCACGAGGTCTTTGGATTCGAAACGGCCAAGGACCAAGTGCCGGCGATGACGATCCCATTCGGACATGGTTTCAAGATCGAGCGCAGCGTCAGGATTGATCGCTCGCCGGAAGAGTTGTACCAATTCTGGCGCGATTTCGAAAACCTGCCGCGTTTCATGGATCACGTGGAATCGGTGCATACGCTCGGCGACGGACGCTCCCATTGGGTGGCTAAAGCGCCCGCCGGACTAAAAGTCGAGTGGGACGCGGAAATCATCAACGATATTCCGAACGAGCTGATCGCGTGGCGCTCGGTGGAGAACGCCGACGTTCCCAATGCCGGCTCGGTCCATTTCGACCGCGCGTCGGACGGACACGGCACGAAAGTCAGCGTCATCTTGAAATACGATCCGCCGGCGGGACCGATCGGCGCCGCGATTGCCAAGCTCTTCGGCGAGGCGCCGTCGCAAACCGTGCGCGCGGACCTCTATCGGCTCAAACAATTGATGGAGATAGGGCACGCGCCGATGGGAGCGCGATTGTAAGAACTGCGGAGAAAGGAAGGTGACCTATGCCCCGCAAGAAATCGAATGCGAAAGCGAAGGTCGAAGAGGATGTCAGGCGTTCGGATTTGGATTTGGAAGCACTGGACGAGGACGAAGAGATTAGCGCGGACGTCAAAGATATCTTTGAAGAGGCCCAACAGCTCGATTACGGACGGCGAGACCTTGCCCGCAAACTCGAATCCTACACGGACCGCACGCCCGAGTTGAGCGGCGGCGACATTGACGCCGGCTGGGAATATGGCGACGTCGGCGAGGAGGCGGTGGGCGGACAGAATCCCACGCCGGACCAGAGCGTGGTGGACGAAGAAGGCGAAGCCGTCGGAATCACGTACAACGATAACGAACCGCTGCGCACGACCGACAAACTGGAACAACGCGACCGTGATCCATGGGAATTGAATCCCGCGTCGTCGCTGGACTATGGCGAGCGCCGCCGCCGAGAGTTCCAATCCCCGATCGCCGAGTTGATCAGCGTCAAGCCGAACGGAAACCGCAAAGGCCCCAAAGCCAGCTCGGCGACGAGAATAGGCCAAGCGCGCACGGTGGCTGCGTCGCGTAAGGCCGCCGGCACCGCGCCGACGCGCAACAGTCGCAAGTCAAGTGTGAAGCGTAATGGCCGCCGCGCGCCCAGCCGCACCGCCAAGCGCCGATGAATACTTGATTGGCCCGCGATATTTAGTAAAGATTCGCGAGATTAGCGGATTATTTTCACGGGAGGGAGAGAACTTGGCGCGACAAAAACGAATCACACCTACCCGAGTCCATCTCAAGCGCCCCACTTCGGGGTCGAAGAGCGCCGGCGCGACGCGCCCACGCAGCGCGAGCGCGCGGGCGCGCGCGGCCACTACGCGCGCGCGCCGGACGAGCGGCAAATAAACGAATAAATGGCTAGCCCTCATGCGTGGCGGCGCTATCGCGCGTCGGTCTTTCAAGGTTACTTGATCGCCGCCATCCTCGCTTTTCTCGTGCTGGCGGTGTTGGCGCGCACCGTGGCCTACTTTACGTTTGACGTCGTCATCACTCGCAACGTGCAGACGATCAACGCGATTGGCTTTGACGGCTTGATGCGCGCGCTCAGTTGGATTGGCTTTGCGCCGCAGGTGGGTTTTATCGCCGCGTTTGTCATCGCATTTCTGTATGTGAGCGGCCTGAAATGGGAATCGGCCATGACGCTCTTCGGCGTCATCGGCATTTCGGCGATTGGGCTGGCCGCCAAAATTCTCGTCGTCCGGCCGCGACCGAGCGCGGATTTGGTAAATGTCATCAGCCAGTTGAGCGATTTCAGTTTTCCAAGCGGGCACGTGTTGTTCTTTACAACTTTTTTTGGCTTTCTCTTGTTCCTGGGCTATACTCTGCTCAAAGCCACTTGGGGTCGAACGCTCTTGATCGTTCTTTTCGGCGGCATGGTGGGCTTGATCGGCATATCGCGCATCTACACGGGAGACCATTGGGCGAGCGATGTGCTGGCCGCGTATTTGCTCGGCAGCGTTTGGCTCGCGTTGATGGTGCATGTTTATCGTTGGGGAAAGCCGCGCTTTTTCGTCACTTTATAGCTATGGCCCAAACGATTCGCCTGTGTACGTGGAACATTCAGTTGGGCTGGCACTTGCAAGCGATTCTCGGCGCGGTACGCAGTCACCCGGATTTCGCCGGTCTCGATTTGCTGGCGCTGCAAGAAGCGTCCATTCATTCCGACCGCGAGGACGCTCGCGAGATTGCCGCCGCGCTCGGAACCGAGTACCAATCCTTTCAAGTGACAGCCCATTTTTTGGGCAAATTCGCGCAGGCGAATGCGTTGGTGTGGAACACCAGCCGGATGCAAGTGTTGACGACCGACATCGTGGGCCTGCCGCGGGCGCGCGAGGTTCAACTCTCGCGTGCCGAGCGGACGTTTCTCTATGCGCTGCCACAGCAGCAACGCATTAGTTTGATGATTGACGGCGCGCTGGGCCATGAACTGGTGCGCGTGTACGTCGCGCACTTGGATGTCCTGGGCATTGCCCACAAGTGGGAACAGTTTCGCCGGATTCTGGGCGATGCCCGCGCGCGACAACCGGCCGCCAATCTGACCATCCTGGCCGGCGATTTGAACACCTATCGGATTCGCTCCCGGCCCAACTGGGCCAACATGATTGCCGCCGCCGAGTTGGATGGGTTTCAGGATTTGACCAGCGAGATCCGCTGGACGCATCACACGCTGCGCCGCGTGCGCTTTCGGCAAAAGCTGGATGCGATCTTTGTCCGGCGCACGCGTCCGCTGCGCTATCGTTCGTGGAGTTTGGATGTTTCGGGATCGGATCACATTCCGGTCTTTGCAGAGATCACATTGGAATGAACAAACCTCGCGGGCTTGTCATCGTCCACGTTGACGGACTCGGTCATGATTACTTGCTTCAAGCCCTTCGGCAAGGGCAGATGCCTTTCGCCCAATATCTGATCGAGCACGAGGGCTATGAACCCCTGCGCTATCGCTGCGGCCTGCCTTCGACCACGCCGTTCTGCCAAGCCGGAGTTCTTTACGGCAATAACGCCGAAATCCCATCGTTCCGGTGGTGGGACAAGGAGTCGGGCGTGTTGGTCTCGTTCGGCGGCTTGTCTGGTTTCAAGCAAGTGGAGCACAAGTATTTCAAGAACTGCGAACCACTCACGAGGGACGGCGCGGCCATCGCCACGATTTTTCTCGGATCAGCCCACCCGGCTTATCGTGTCGGTTACCGAGAGCATGGCCGCTCGCTCGAGGGACAGAATTTCTCGCACCGGCGTGTGGTGCGGAACTGGGCGCTAAATCCCATTCATCTACTCGATTGGCTGCGTCGCGGGTTGTGGCAGATCTGGCAAGCGAACCTGCAATATTGGCTCACTCGCTGGCGCGGACGCCCGGCAGCCAAGATGTACGTCATCTCCGATATGCTCGAAGAAATCCTGATGCACCAACTGACGCGCTTTGCCGCCGTCCAGGCCATGCAGGAAAACTATCCCGCGATCTTTGTAGGGTTTTATGCGTACGACGAAACCGCGCACGCCTTTGGCCCCGACGCGGACTATTCCTTTCGCATCTTGCGCCACGTAGACAACACCATTCGCCGCATAGCCGCCAAACGCCATTCCGCCCGCGAGGGCGCACGCAATTATGAACTCGTGATCCTCTCCGATCACGGCCAAATCGAAACCGTTCCCTTTGAGCGCGCGTACGGCCGCCGTTTTGGCGAGATCGTCGCCGAATGGCTGCCGACGTTCGAGGTCGAGGAACACAAAGGCAAGCGCATGACACGCCGGGGGCCGATTGACGGGCATATCGTGCTGTGCTATTCGGGCGGGCTGGCCCATTTGTACTGGAAGGATATTTCCTGGCGCCTGCGGCACGACGAAATACAAGAGCGATTTCCGGGACTGATTGACAAAGCTGCCGCGACGCCGGGCATCGCGTTCGTCCTGACGCGCGAGGGTACGGACAACGTGATTACGACGGAGCACTTCCAAGTCAAATTCGACGGGGGCCGAAAACTGCCGCGCGCGGCGCGCGATTTGCTCGCGCGCTACGACGAGCCGGAGATTATCGCGCGACAATTGCAAAAGCTGAATTCGTTTGAGCGGTCCGGCGACTTGATTCTTTTCGGCGCGGATACCGATCACCACCAGATCAATTTCGAAGATCAGGTCGGCGGGCACGGTTCGCTGGGCGGGGCGCAGCTATTTCCCTTCATTCTCGCCAAGCGCGAATGGAAATTCGATACGGCCAACATCGCCGACGCGAGCGACCTTTATCATCCACTCAAACGCTTGCGCGATCAACTGGTGAAATAAAGACCCGCAGCTAGAGAATCGAGCGCGTGGTGAATGACGGCGGCTGACTGCTGCAAACCCGCGCGCTCACTCTCGTCCAGCGCCAACTCCAGAACCCGCGCCACTCCCGTTCGATTGACCACGGTCGGCAAACTGAGACAGACATCAGTCAATCCATATTTTCCTTCGACTAAACTCGAGACGGTGAGCACGCTGTGCTCGTCGCGCACAATCGCTTCGACAATGCGCACCAAGCCGGCTGCGATCGCGTAAAAAGTCGCGCCCTTGCGACTGATGATCTCGTACGCCGCGTTGCGCGTGTTCGCATAGATTTGCGCTTTCGTTTCCGGCTCCAGCGCGCAATCGTTCAGGCGGCAAAACTCGTCCAAGCGCATCCCCGCGATATTGGCCAAGCTCCACGCGGCGACCTCGGAATCGCCATGCTCGCCGATGACGAACGCATGGACCGAACGCGGGTCCACGCCGAAGCGCTGGCTCAGCAAATGGCGAAAGCGCGCCGTATCGAGAATCGTCCCCGAGCCGATTACTTTCGCGGCCGGATAGCCCGACACCTTCCACGCGACATGCGTCAACACATCCACCGGATTCGTCGCGATCACCAAGACCGCCTCCCGCGTCTGCTCGATAATGCGCGGCACGATTTGACCAAACACCTCGGCATTGCGTTTCAGCAAATCGAGGCGCGTCTCCCCCGGTCGCTGACCAACGCCCGCCGTAAGAATCACGATATTTGCGCTCGCGCAGTCGGCATAATCGCCCGCCCAGACGCGCGCGGGCCGCATGAACGGCATCGCGTGATTCAGGTCCATCGCGTCGCCTTCGGCGCGAGCGTGATTGGCGTCTATCAAGACGATTTCGGATGCCGCGCCATTTAGGGCCAGCGCAAAAGCCGTCGTCGCGCCCACATTTCCGCTGCCGACGATCACCACGCGCACCGGACGCTGTAAAGGTATTTCCATCGTCTGCACAAATTCCCTTCTGTTGACGACATTGGACAAGCCGTCAGAAAATCGAGTATAATCTTGACCAAGATGCCTGAATTACCCGAAGTCGAAACAACGGTTCGTGACCTCAAACCCCATCTGGTGGGACGCACGATCGTCCGCGCGACGATTCGCTGGCCGCGCACCATCGCCGCGCCGCGCGCGCGCCAGTTCTGCCGCGACATTTGCGGTTATGCGATCACCGACATCACGCGGCGCGCCAAGTATCTCCGCTTCCATCTGCAAAAGGATGGCTCAGCCCGATCCCTCTTTGTCCACTTGCGAATGACGGGCGGCTTTCGCATTGACCCCTGCGGGACGCCGCGCGACAAACACATGCACGTGCTGTTTCAACTCGACGACGGGCGGGAGCTTCGCTTTCGCGACACGCGCAAATTCGGTCGCATGTGGTTGGTACAAGACGAGGCGCTCGTGATCGGCAAACTGGGCCCGGAACCGCTGGAGATTGGCGAAAAGGAATTCATCGCCCTGTTCGACGGCAAGCGCCGCCAGTTAAAGCCCCTTTTGCTCGACCAGACCTTTCTCGCCGGGCTGGGGAATATTTACGTGGACGAATCGCTGTGGTACGCGCGGCTCCACCCGCTGCGCGCGGCAGACTCGCTTACGCGCGGCGAGCGCGTGCGCCTGTATCACGCGATTCAGCGCGTACTCACGCGCGCGATCGCGGTGGGCGGTACGAGCATTGACGTCATGTACCGCCGCGTCAACGGCGTGAGCGGCGGCTTTCAGGACAGCTTGCGCGCCTTCGACCGCGAGAAGCGTCCCTGCCGCCGCTGCGGCACCCCGATCGTCAAAACCACGGTCGGCCAACGCGGCACGCATTTCTGTCCAAGTTGCCAAAAACCGCAATAGGTAGTTTGGTGGTTAGGTGGTTAGGTGGTAAGGTGGTTCGAACGACCCAACCACCCAACGACCTAACCACCAAATAAACGTGCATTCGCCGTCTTGGGCACGAGCACACGCAGTGCCCGCGGTCGAACGCGAATTTCGAGCGGCGTAAATCCAACCGGCTCGGCGTCCACGTGTACGGGCAGATTTTTGCCCTTGATCTGTACACAGCGCGTGCGATAGACTTCCACCTGGGGATCGCGCAAGTGCGAACCGACCAAAACGCGTAAGAGATGCGATGCCGTAGCCAAAACGCCCGTGCCTCTGAAGACGACCAGGTCTAACGCCCCATCGTCAACCCGCGCGTCCGGCGCGATTCGGACGATGCCGCCGTACAACTGCGTATTCGCCGCGAGCGCCAGGATCACGCGCCGGCGCACGCGCCGGTCGTCGAATTCCAACGTCGCCGGTTTGCCGCGATAACTCCACGCCCGCCGAATGCCGACGAGCCAATACAAGAGCGCGCCGAACCGGCGTTTCGTCTCGCGCTGCGGCTCGACCTCGCGCGTGATCGCCGCATCGAGTCCGACTCCGCAGCAGAGCACGAAAACGCGCCGGGCAATCGTCGGCCCGCACACCTCGCCCACGTCAATCCGGCGCACTGGCGCGTCGGCGAGCAAGCGCGCGCCAAGCCGGAGATCGTCAGGCGGCAACCCCATTTCTTTGGCCCACACATTCACGGTGCCGAGCGGCAAGACGCCGAGAGCCGTCGTCGAATCCACCAGCCCGTTCGCCGCCTCGTTCAACGTCCCATCACCGCCCACCGCGATGACTGCATCGAACATGCGCTCCGCTGCCTGGCGCGCGAATTCCACGGCTTGTCCCGGGCGCACGGTTTCGACCATGTCGAGCGACCAACCGCGTCCGTGCAGTTCCGTCGCCGCGGCTTCAAGCTGCTCGCGCGCGGTCCGCATGCCTGCCGAGGGATTGTAGATGACTCGCGCCTTCATGGCGATCGCGTTATCTCCACGACCAGACGGCAAGCGTCCCATCCCCGATTCGGCGCGGCGGTTTTGCCCCGTCGAGATCGGCAACCCAGACGCCGCCGTTCGAGTCGTCATCGCTATGCGTGTAAACAAAGTGTTTGCTATCGGGCGACCAAAAAGTCAGCGAGCGCGCGTACTGATCGAAAAAGGGCAGCAGCGAAATGAAATCGTCCGTGGGCGAAAACGTCGCGAGCGTCCGCGCCTGGACGCCCTCCGCGCTGACGACTTTCCAGCGCAATTGAATGGTCGCGGCTTGGCGCTGCGGGGTGTTCAGGCCGTTTGAGCGGCTGCGCCCCGAGGACTGACCGGGCAGCAGGATGGTGAGATACGCGATGTGTTTGCTGTCGGGCGACCAGTAAAACGCGAGCGCATCCTCGGTCGTGATCTGCTTGCGATTTTTTCCGTCGGCGTCGCTAACCCAGAGAGGAGCTTGCATTGGCAGATCGGCGTCGTCGGGCGTAACCATCGTCGCGATTTTCTTGCTGTCGGGCGACCAAGCAAAGGCGATCGTCCCTTGGTAGCTGGTGACCGATTTTGGATTCCGGCCCTGGACATCGGCGACGAACAGATCGTCCTCATTCGCCTTGTTGCTCGACGCGTAGAGAATGGCCGAGCCGTCGGGAGAAAAGTGCGGGGCCTGGAACGCTCCGGGCTTGTCGGCGAATGCTTGCGGCTGCTTGCCCTCCTGCCATCGCAGCAGAGACACGCGGGCGTCGTTCGAGTCGCGGCCGCTGCCGCCGACGTGGAGCAGCATCGCCTGCGCGTCGGGCGACCACGACCAATACATGGGCGAGCCGCTTTCCAATGTTCGGGTCTCGCCCGCCCCGCTAGTCTGGCCTAGCATCAACGCCATCTCATCCTCGCCTTGAGCGAGAAAACCGATGCGTTGGCTGTCGGGCGCCCAGTACAAATAAAAGGGGAACTGGGAATTGCTTTTGAATACCGTCTTGGAGGCGCCGCCCGCGAGCGGCGCAACATTGATCGCGGCCTCGCGCTGATTTGGATTCCCGCTGACGCCGACGAATGCCACCTGTTGGCTGTCAGGCGACCAGGTGGGAAACAGATAGGCCTTCTGGGCCGAGTTCGAAGCATCGCTGGTGAGCGCCACGCGGTGCTGGCCTTGCGCGTCGGCGACCTGAATGTTCAGGTTGTTATCCACGTACGCGATGCGATCAACAGTCCGCACGGCAGAGGCGGCGGTATAGTACGAGATTCCCGCCAAGCCGGCGGCGACGACGCACAGCGCGAGGATGAGACAGCCCAACGCGCCGCCCACGACCATTAAGGCAGTTCGATTCGACATTGTAAGACCTTTCCAACAGAACAACAGCTAAAGCCAAACGTCGTTCCATTGATGTAAACGTTTCGACGACGATACGGATGTGCCACTGGTTGCGATTGTTCGCCCTCAGTGGCGTTTGAATTATATAACGATTAGCGCGCAAAAAACAAGCGGCCCGGCGCCGCAAGTTCGGTGGGCCGCGAAGCCAATTGTAATCATCCTGTAATTATCCGGCGAGCGCGCGCGTGTTATAATGCCATCAGTATTTGCCGCCGAAAACCACCGCGTCAGAACGGCCGTCGTCCGAAAATTCGATCAATGGTACTCTCATCCCATTGATTTGACGCCGAGCATATTGTACTATATTGTCGGCTAAAAAGTTGGTATGTCGGTCCCGTCGGGACAAGGAGCAGGCAAAATGAAAAAGCTAGTCTTCATCGTACTGTTGGTTGCGTTGCTTCTCTCGCTCACACTTAGCGTTGTGATGGCTGGTATGGACTGGGACGATCCCTGCACACCTGGTTGGGATGAGCAGAACGGTCACGGAAAGTGCTTCGACCCGGGTTCGCCTCCAGGCCTGCGAGACAAGGGTCCCTTTCATAACGGCCCCGGCAAAGCTGGCGACAATTGGGTCATTCCCCCTTGGGAACAACCACAAGATTGATCGCGCGACTCAACGCGCTCGAATATGAGCACCACGCCGTTACGTTTGGGTAACTATAAGGTGAAATGAACTTGTACGGCCCGTGCCTTGTGGTGAGTATCCGCGCTGTAAAGGCGGCTGGCTTTGCGTTGCGCCAAGTCTCCGTGCCACTAGTAGAAACCAGGTTTCTTGCGAGCCTGGTTTCTTCATTCCAGCGGAAAATTGCCTCGCGCTATCTTGTATTGTATAATAGCTGCAGATCCAGCTTTGCCCCGTGAAGAAGACTATGGCGAATGCCTGCCCCAAATGCGGTCATGACAATCCCATCGGCGTCAATGTGTGCAGCGAATGTGCCACACCGCTTCCCCGCGTGTGTCAGAATTGCGGGTTTGCCAGTCCGCCCAACTTCAAGTTCTGCGGCAACTGCGGCGCGAGTTTTGTCGCCGCTCCCATTACGCGCGGCTCCGACGAAGAGAAACTTCAGCGCCTCGGGTCCATGCCTGCCGCGCTCGCCGAAAAAATCACTCAGGTTGGCAAACAGATCGAAGGCGAGCGCCGCACGGTCACGGTCCTGTTCGCCGACATCACAGGCTTTACTTCCCTTTCCGAGAAACTTGATCCTGAAGAAGTTTACAACCTTATTGATAGCACACTCAAGGCCTTTATTGATGAGATCTACAAGCACGAAGGGACGCTCGACAAATTCATGGGCGATGGCGTCATGGCTTTATTTGGTGCGCCGGTCGCTCACGAGGATGACCCCGCGCGCGCGGTCCGGGCGGCGCTCGGGATGCAGAGCGCGCTCCGCCGAGTCAACGAGGACTTGGAAGTGCGCCTGGGCATCTCGCTCAAAGTACGCATCGGCCTAAATTCTGGCACCGTCGTCGTCGGCAGCGTTGGCTCCGATCTTCGGATGGATTACACCGCCTTAGGTGATACGGTCAACGTCGCGTCCCGTTTGCAGAGTGTGGCCGAACCCGGAACGATCTTGGTGAGTCGGTCGGTTTATGAACCCACGAAACCGCTCTTCGACTTCCGAGAGTTAGGGTCCATTCGGGTCAAGGGACGCGTGGAGCCGGTTGAAATCTTTGAAGCGATTGCCCCAAAAAGCATTGCCGGACGGGTCCGTGGCATCCCCGGTCTTGCTGCTCCAATGGTTGGACGCCAGGAAGAGTTCGCGCGTTTGCGTCAAGCCATCGAGGAACTTGCGGCCAATCGTCGTGGGCAAATTGTGCTCGTCACCGGCGAGGCTGGGATTGGCAAGTCGCGTCTCACCGCGGAATTAAAGGGGTATGCGGCCAGCAAGCCGGTCAGGGTTCTCGAAGGCGCGTGTCTCTCGTACGGTCAATCCGCCTACGAAGTCTTTCTGCGCTTGTTGCGTAATTATTTCGACATCGGCGACGGCGATACCGAGGAAATCGTACGGGACAAAATCGAGCAAACCGTCCGCCGCGTACTGCCGCAGCGTGACCAGGTCGCGCAGGTCCTCCCTTACATCGAGAATCTCTTTTCCATTCGCATCGTCGAAAAAGAACTCGCCGAACGTGTCCGCCACTTGGAACCTTCGCAATTGCAGCAACAGACGTTTCTCGCCGTTCATGACTTGCTGAGCGCCGAAGCCAAGCAACAGCCGCTCGTCCTGATCTTTGAAGATGTCCACTGGATTGACAAGCTATCGCTCGACCTCCTGACGTTTCTTTTGGGAACCGTCGAGCGGGTTCCGATCCTGATCTATACGATCTCGCGCCCGACGGAAGGGGCCGCCGCGCCTCACATTGAAAAACTAGCCGGCGAGAACTACCCTTTATACTTTACGCACATTCCGCTGCTTCCGCTTTCACAAGCCGACAGTATTGCGCTGGTAGACCTCCTGCTCACCATTGCCGAACTGCCCGAGAATCTTAAACAGATCATCCCGCAGCGCGCGGAAGGCAACCCATTCTTTCTGGAAGAGATCATCCGGACGCTGATTGATCGCGGCACCATCCGCCGGGCGGAGGGACGGTGGCAAGTCGCTCCCGACGCCGACCTCGCCAGCTTTCAGGTGCCGCGCACGCTTCAGGGCTTGCTCATGACCCGCGTGGACCACCTGAGCGAAGGAGCGCGCCAGACCATCCAATGCGCCGCCGTGATCGGCCGTGATTTTTCCTATCGTCTCTTGGCGGGGGTGGTGGACGGTTCGCGCACATTGCAGGACGACGTGCAAGAACTGGAAGACCGCGAATTGATCCACCGGCTCGGCGAAGCCAATGAACTAGAATACCGCTTCCATCACATCCTCATTCAGGAAACCGTGTACAACAGTTTGCTCATCCGGCGCAGGGAACGCCTCCATCACAAGATTGCCGAAGGGATTGAAACGCTCTTCAAAGAACGGCTTGAAGATCACATCGAACAACTGGCTTTCCATTTTAGTGAAAGCAAGGACACCGAGCGTTCGCTGCCGTATTTGATTCGCGCCGGCACGCGCGCCGCAGGGCGTTTCGCCAATGACGAGGCCCAGCGTTACTACCGGCTTGCCGCCGATGGCCTCACGAAAACAAATCCGACGCCGGAACAGCGCGTCGAGGTCTACGCTGGGTTGGGCGATGTGCAGAACTTTGTCGGCGACTATGACGGCGCACTCAATTCCTATTTGATCGCGTCGGAGATGATCCGAACCCTCGCCAGCGCGCAGATGCTGCGGTATGGCGCCGAGATCATGCGCCGGATCGGCCGCGTGCATGAACGGCGCGGCGACTATGTCGAGGCGCTCCATTGGCTGGACAACGCGTTGCACCAGATTGATCGCGATCCGAATTCCGACAAGGCCGTCGAACGGGTCCGGGTTTACAATGACATTGGCTGGGTCAATTACCGCCGAGGTCAAATCGAGGAGGCGTATCAGTGGCGGATGCGGAGTTTGCAGATCGTCGAAGGCACCGACCACTACAATGAAATGGCGTCGGCTTACAACGGGCTGGCCGCGCTTTTCAGCCAGAAGGGCGATTGGGCCCGCTGCCTGGCGTACGCCGAAAAAAGTCTCCGGCTGCGCGAGATGATCGGCGACTCTTACGGCGTCGCCCAGTCCCACAATAACCTCGGTATCATTGCAGTAGGTCAATGCGATTGGGATCAAGCATTGCGGCATCTTGAACGATCTTTGGAAATTAGACAACGCATCGGACACACACTGGGCATCTCGCAATTGTACGACAATGTCGGCGTCCCCTACCGCGAAAAGGGTGACTATGCCCGTGCCACCGAACTTTTCGAAAAGGGGCTTCAAGTCGCACAGAAAATCAAGAACATGAATACCACGTGTCTCGCGCTGAACAACTTGGCCCACGTGCAGATACTGCAAGGACATTTTAGGAATGCAATCACTTACTTGAATCAGAGCGTCGTGATCGCCACCGATATCGGCCACAAAGAGAATTTGGCCGAAGCCCAATGGTTGCTCGCCGAGGCATACGCGGGCCAGAAACAACTTGACCAATCCCGCCACTCTGCTGAACAAGCTCACACCATCGCAACCCAGATCGGCAATCGGTTCATCGAGGCGGAAGTGCTCCGGACACTCTGCAAGATCGCCCGCGCCCGGCACGCGTTCGAGGAAGCGGATGGTTACCTCCAACGCAGTCTGGCGATTTTCGGTGAACTGAAAAACCCATGCGAACTTGCCAAATCCCAGTTTGAGCTTGCGCTTCTCCAGCGTGACCGCGGCTGCCTCGCCGAAGCGCGCGCGCTGCTGGAAACCGCGCACAGCACCTTCGTCCGCCTGGGCGCGGAAGGCGAACGCAAACGCGCCCGCTCCGAACTGGACGCGCTCGCCACGGCACGGCCAGCGGCTACGCACATGGGCGAATGAAGAGGTCTTTGTGAAACACGATCTCAGGAATATTCCATTTTTTAGCGAATTGGAAGTTGACATACTGAACGCGATCTCTCGCCGCCTCCAGCGCGAGCACTATCACAAGGGCGCGACGATCTTTGCCGAGGAAGACACCGGCAATTGCATGTACCTGATCGAGAGCGGTCAGGTCAAAGTCGTTACCGAAAGGGAGGGCGAAGAAAAACTCTTGGCCTATTTGGGCCCCGGAAACTTTTTCGGCGAGACGGCTCTCCTGCTCAGCGAGAAACGCACCGCCACCGTGCGCGTGGTCCTCGACGTGGACCTCCTCGTCTTGCGCAAAGAAGACCTGGACGAGCTGCTGCAACAACATCCCTCCATCGCGATCACGATCACCCGCGAACTCAGCCGCCGCCTGGGACACGCGACCAGAAGCCCCGAGCAGCGCGAAGAATTCAACATCGTCGCGGCCGTCGGCCCGGCCGCGCCAACTTTGGCGCGCCACTTGGCGCACGTGACCGGCGAAGACGTGTTTCTCTTCGACCTCGGCGGGCTGGCGAACGTCACCCTCGATCAGGCCGCGCTCGCCCAATCGCAAGTGTTTCTCGTCCGCGGCGGCGAAGCGCTCGACGCCGAAGCGTTGCCGGGCCGGCTCAGCACGCTTGTCGAGCAATACTATTGGGTCATCATGTCCATCGCGCCCTACGAGATACCGCTAACGCTGAAAGCGATGGAACTGGCGGACATTAGCGTGACCCTCGGGAACTCGGGCAAGGAGTGGATCAAGACGGTCGCGCCCAAGGGCTATTGGGAGAGCGACGGCAGCGACAAATCGCTTCGGCGGCTGGCGCGCAAGATCGCGCAACGCCAAGTGGGGTTGGCGCTTTCGTCCGGGAACGCGCGCGGCTTTGCCCATATCGGCGTCTTTGAGGTACTCGAAAAGGAAGGCATCCCGGTTGACATGATCGCTGGGACGAGCGCGGGTGCAGTATTTGGCTCGCTCTACGCGGCCGGGAGGAGCATCGCCGAGATCAAGGAATTCGCCGTAAATATTCAGCACCAGTACAATTTCATTTCCGGTTTTCGATATTGGGATTTTCGCATCCCGCCGCGCTCGGGCGTTATCAAAGGCAACATGGTCTTGAGCTATTTTCGCAAATGCTTGCGCAACCAAACTTTTGACGATTTGCCAATCCCATTGTATATTATTGCCGCCGATCTGATTTCCGGCGAAGAGATCGTCTTTGAACGCGGGCCGGTCGCCGACGCCGTGCGCGCCAGTATGAGCGTTATTGGAATCTTTGAACCGGCCGAAGTGGCCGACCGGTTTCTCATAGATGGCGGGGCGGTCAATCCGGTGCCGACCCAATTGCTCGCCGACAGGGGCATGAACATCATTCTGGCTTCCAACGTGATTCCCACTTTGGAAGATCGCTTGCACCGGCGCGAGCAAAAACGGGAGGGCCGTCCTCCCAACGTCATCGGCATCCTGATGGGAGCGATGGAAATCATGGAAAGCGAGATTATCAAAACGCGGATGGGTCCGGTGGACGTGCTGATTCAGCCGGACGTTGCGCCCTACGGGACGATGGAATACGACAAAGTTCACGAGCTGATCCAGCGCGGCCAGGAAGCGGCCTGCCGCGAACTCCCGCAAATTCGCCAACTGCTCGCGCCGCGCCCGCGCAGTTCGCTCCGCAGATAGATTACCCGATGCCCAGCTTACCCCGTCGCAGAAAATCCGATTTCGATCCGGCGGCGAACGAATGGTTCTCCCAGGTCACGCGCCTGGAGCAAAAGGTTGCCGCCCTCGAGGCGCTCCAAGAAGTCGCCCGCTGCCTCACCTCGGAACTGAACCTCGATCAGCTCCTCGCGCAGATTTTGTCGAGCGCGGTACAGGTCATGCGCGCAAGCGCCGGCTCGCTCCTGCTCTTCGATCCCGCGACCAACGAGTTGGTCTTTAAGGTCGTGCAGGGCGGCTTGGGCGACGCCTTGCTCAACCAACGCTTTCCCTCGGACCGGGGCATCGCCGGCTCGGTGTTTACGCACCAAAAGCCATCCATCGTCCACGACGTCAATACGGATGACCGATTCCTCAGCATCGGCGACGGCGCTACTTTCTCGGCGCATTCGCTCATCGCCGTGCCGCTGATCCACCAAGGGAAGGCGATTGGCGTACTGGAATTGCTCAACAAAAAATCGGGCGACCGCTTCAATAGCGACGATCAGGAATTGCTCCTCGCGTTTGCCTCGCAATCCGCGATTGCGATTGAAAACGCGCGGCTGTATCAGCAAGTCGTCTTCGAACGCGATCGGATCCTCGTGGTCGAAGAACAGGTGCGCCGCGAACTGGCGCGCGATCTACACGACGGACCTTCCCAGCTCCTTTCGGCCATCATCATGAACCTGCGCTTTTTGCGCGAGGTGATCGCCCGCAAACCCGCCGAGGCGAAAGGCGAGTTGGACAGCGTGGAACAACTTGCGACGCAGGCCCTTCACCAGGTCCGCAACATGCTGTTCGACCTGCGGCCAGTGGTTTTGGAAACCCAAGGTCTGCCGGCGGCTCTACAAACTTACGTTGACCGGCAACGCGAAAGCAAAGACCTGCAAATCCATTTGGAGACGGACGCGTTCAACGTGCGTCTCGACCCCAAGCAAGAAGCCGCCATCTTCTCGATCATCCAGGAAGCGGTCGGCAATGTGCGGAAACATGCCCAGGCGAAGAATGTTTGGATTCAGGCGCAGCAAGCGGTCGGCGCGCTCACAATCTGCATCCAAGACGATGGCTGCGGATTCGACGTGCCGGCCGTCGAGGCCGTGTATGCGCAGCGCGGTAGTCTCGGCTTGCTGAATATGAAAGAGCGCGCCGAAATCGCTCACGCGCGTTTGAGAATTGATTCGGCCCCTGGAAAAGGAACGCTGGTCAAACTCGTCGTGCCGCTCGCCAGAGTGCCTGTCTTTTGAATAGAGTCTGCGGAGTGTCCAAACCCACACCTCGATGGTTGCTCGTCAACTCGATCCTGCTCACGCTATACTTTTTTGCAGCGCCCCCGATCTACTCCCAAACGCCCACACTCATCTCCATCCCCGTGGCCCTCGCGCCCGTTCAACGCGATACGCCGATTGAACTCGTCGCGCTCACGCTCGACGCCGATATTTCCGAAACCGGCGGCCGCACGGTGCTGAGCGGCAATTCCACATTCAAACTGCACAACACCGACACGCTCAATGACACACAAGTACCCGTCGGCTTCCCGGCGTGGGCCGGCGAGCCGCCGACGAAAAGAAAACCGTGCGTTTCGATTTTGTGCAGGACTTGGGCGAGAGCGCGCTGCCGCGGTTCAGCTATGGCATGTTGACGGCGACGGCGTGGAAAGGAAGTGTCGGCAGCGCGCGCCTCACACTGCGTTTCCCCGATACGACGACCCTCGACCAGATCGTCGCCTACGATCCCCCCAACACGACCTTCGACGGTCAGGAACTGACCTGGCGCTTTACGGGCCGCGAGCCGGTCGCGAATCCCACGCTGACGTTCATGCGCCCATCGCTTTGGAGCGATCTGCTGGCGCGCCGCCGCGCCGTTCAACAAAATCAAAACGATGCGAACGCGCGCGCCGCGCTCGGCAACCTGTTTCGGCAATTGGCCGCGCTCGATTCGCCCCGGCGCGACAGCTATCTCTCTCAAGCGATCGCCGAACTGGAAACGGCCGTGCGGCTCGATCCGAACCAACGCAGCGCACGTCAGAGTTTGGGCGCGCTGTACGAATCGCGCGCGGGGCCGGCGAACGGCCCGCGGCAAACCGGCTACGTGCGGCTCGCCGTCGCGCAGTGGGAAACGCTCGCATCTACCGACGCCGCCGCGCGCAAGCAGCTCGCGGAGGATTATTTCTACCTGGGGCTGGACGAGCAAACGCGCGGCGAATACGCGGCGGCCCTCGCATACTTCGACAAAGCGGCGGCGCTCACGCCGAACGGCGCCGGCCCGCTTTTCACGCCCGAGCGCGCGGCGGCTCAACGGCGCGTGCTAAATATCGCGTGGGCGCAGCGGCTGTTGGAGAATGAGGATTATTCGAGCGCGGCCGACAAGGCGCGCGCGGCCCTGGGCGATACCTTTATGACGTCGTTCACCCCGCCGTCGCTCTACGCCGCGCAAACGCAAGTCACGATGGCGCCCAACACGCGCACGATGGTTTTTCGGCTAGTCCCATTTGCGGACCGACCGGACGAAGTGAAAAATACGGTGAATGGCATCGCCGCCGGTCTGTCCGATGTCGCCGCTGTCAGCGTGACCAACGACAACTCGGACATCATCCTCACGCTGAATGTCCCATTTGCGACCCAAACAGACCTCGAGGACAAGCTCGGAGTGCTCGCCGGCGCCATCCCCGATCGCCCCGAATGGGCGCTGATGCGCGAGGTCATGTCGCCTAACTTACTGACCTGGGACTTGGCTGGGGGTCTCATCGCCGATGCGACGAATTATCGCGAAGAGGTTGATTTGGCGCGTGCCTGCGCGGGTGTGGAAACTCAACTGCAAAAGATCGGACAAGCCGTGAAACCACTCGAAAACGCGGCGGCAACCGATGCCGAGGCGCAGCTCAAACGCGCGCTGCTCAAGAACGCGCAGAGCGGTTGGCAGCGCGTTCTCGCGCAGGGGCGCGTCAGCTATCGCGCGGGGACGAGCGAGACCACCGTGGACGCCTGCGGCACGCGGGCGATCGCGTACTCTGCCGCGCCGCTGCGCGCGGAATTTGTTGCGGTGACGGTTGCGGCGGCAGCGGGGTTGTTGGGAATAGCCGTCTTGCTTGTTGTGTGGAGAACAAGGTACACAGGTAGACAAGGAAACAGGTAAACAGGTACTTATCTACGTTTTTACCTGTCTACCTGTCTACCTGTGTACCTTCCCTACATCACCCGGCACACCAACCCCTTGAGGTATTCCGATTCGGGGAACGATAGCAAGATGGGGTGGTCGGGCGCTTGAGACAATTTGGCGATGATTTGCGCGTCACGGCCCGCGTCTTGCGCCGCGCCGAAAATCACTTTTTGAAATAGGTCCGCGCTCACCAACCCCGAGCACGAAAACGTCACGAGCGTTCCGCCCGGCTTGAGCAATTTGAACGCCAGTAGGTTGATGTCTTTGTAGCCGCGCAGACCCGCTTGCAATTGGGACTGGGAATACACAAACTTGGGCGGATCGAGAATGATCGCGTCGAACGATCTGCCCTCATCGCGATAACGCCGGAGCGCGTGAAACGCATCGCCCTCGACGAATTCTCCGTTCGCCTCGCAGCCATTCAGCCGCATATTCTCCCGAGCGAGATTCAGGGCGTCGGCTGAAGCGTCGAGGTTCACGGCGTGGACGTTCGGGTTCGCGGCACACGCGTAGATGGAAAATGCGCCTGTGTAAGAAAAAACGTTTAGGAGTTCAGACCTCACAGGTTTCTGAAAACCTGTGAGGTCTGCCACCCGGCGCCGGTTCTCACTCTGGTCCAGATAAAACCCCGTCTTGTGGCCGCGTTTGACATCCACCAGGAAACGGAAACCGTTCTCACACACCTCGATCCGGTCGGGCGGCTCGCCGCCGTACAAAACGCCAACCGAGGATCCAAGCCCTTCTTTCTCGCGCACGTCCACATCGCTGCGCTCGTAGATTCCCTGCGGCTTCACCAACTCCGCAATGAGTTCAGTTATTTCCTTCTTTTCCTTTTCGATTCCAAGCGTAAGAAACTGCACGACCACAAAATCCGCGTACCGGTCCACCACCAACCCCGGCATTAGATCGCTTTCGGCGTTGACGAGGCGATAGGCGTCCGTGGCATCGCGATCAATCCACGCGTTACGCTCCGCAAAAGCGCGCGCCAAGCGCCCGCGCAAGAACGCGCGGTCAACCGCCTCGTCGCGATTCCACGTCCACAGCCGCACGGCGATCTGCGAGCGCGAGTTGTAATAGCCGCGCGCGAGCCATGCGCCGCCCGCGTCGAACACATCCACCGTATCGCTGTCGTGGGCATCGTCCGCGCGCGCGATAGCGCCGGAGAAGATCCAGGGGTGGTGCGCGAGGACGGGCTTGTCTTTGCCGCGCTTGAGGGTGATTTTGGGATACATTGTCTAATTCGGGTATGGGAGTGTGGGCGTATGGGCGTCACACTCCCACACTCCCACACCCCCATACTCAAATTCGCAACTTGAGCGCCGCCGGCAGCACCCGAAACGTCGCGGGCGCTTCTCCAACTAATTCGCCGTCGGCTTGAATGAGCATACGCTGCTTGGATTCCACGCTGACGACTTGGCCGCGATACTCGGACACTTTGGCGAGCGCGAGGTGCGTGCCGTTGTAAATCTTGGGCGTGTTCGTCAGAATCTCCAACGTGCTAAAATCGCCCAGGACGACAATATCGAATTTCGCGTCGTCGAGAGTCGCGTTCGGACCGACGCGCATCCCGCCGCCGAAATATTTGCCGTTACAGATGACCACCGAATTGACGCGCCGCGCGTATGCCTGTTCGTCAATCCGCAAGATCACATACTTGTTTGTGTAACTCGAAATGGTTGTAACAAGCGCGGTCAGGTATGGGATGGTACCACCGCCGCGCTTGCCGCCTTGCTCCAAGCGGCTGACCACCTCGGCGTCAAAGCCCATCCCGGCGACATTCGCAAAATAGCGGCGAGCTTGATTGCCCTGCGCGTCGTAGACTATCTCGCCGATATCGAGCGCACAAACGCCTGAGGCGCGCGCCAGGTGCTGCGCGGCGGCAACGGCATCGCGCGGCAGGCCCGCGGTGCGTACAAAATCCGAACCGGTGCCGCTGGGAATCACGCCGAGGACCGCATTCGGGTTGACGGCTTTGCCATCCGCGATCATCCCATTCACCACTTCATTCAGCGTCCCATCGCCGCCAACCGCGACGACAAGATCGAACCCCGCATCGAGCGCGGCGCGCGCGAGTTCGGTCGCGTGCCCGCGCCGTTCGGTGAACGCCGCCTCGAACGGAAAATTCTCTGCGCGCAGCGTTTCTTCGATCCGCGGCCAACGCTTGACCATTTTACCGCGGGCGGAGGTGGGGTTGATGATGAGTTGGGTTTTCACTTGTTCATCTCATAAATGAGCTTCAACCCCTTCAACGTCAACTCTTCGTCCACCACGTCAATCACCTTCGTCTCGTCTGCAATCAGATGCACCATCTCTCCCGTCGCGATCACGCGCGCTTTCGCGCCCAGTTCCTTTTTCACGCGCGTGATCATGCCTTCGACCAGCGCGACGTAGCCGTAGACCAAGCCCGCCTGGATCGCGCTGATCGAGTTCTTGCCAATCGGGCTTTTGGACGCGGGCGCGACGAATTCCACGCGCGGCAGTTGCGCCGCGTGCGAGAACAGCGCGTCGGCAGCCGTACTGATGCCCGGCGCAATCGCGGTGCCGACGTAATCGCCTTCCGCGCTCAGCGCGTCAAAGATCGTCGCCGTCGTGCTGAAATCAATCACGATAGCCGGCGCGCCGTAAAGTTTTTTTGCCGCGACCGCGTTCGAGATGCGGTCGGCGCCCACTTCGCGCGGCGAATCCGTGCGGATGTTCATCCCCGTCTTGACGCCCGGGCCGACGACGATCGGTTCGAGATGCAAATGATGCTGGCACAATTCGTGGAACGTGGACGCCAGCGGCGGCACGGACGACGCGATCGCGCAGCCGTCGAACGTCATGCCGTTCGCGCCTTTCTGCTTGAGGAGCGAACGCAGCATGACGGCATACTCGTCCGCTGTGCCATCCACCCGCGTCGTTATCCGCCACGTCGAAACCAGTTGGTCGCCCTGATACGCGCCGAGCGTGATATGAGTGTTACCAATGTCGAAGAGCAGAATGGTAGCCAAGTTTGGACTCCGCCAAATCCTAAATCAGAATTCAGAAATCATAAATCTCGCCGCGCTGGCACACCATGTAATGTTGCCGCCGCGTTCACCGCGCGCACGATCGCCTCGGCGACCACCTCCGCGGCCGCGTGGCCGATGGCGCTCACGTCGCCTTGCTTGGTTCCCACACTGACCGCGAACAGCGCGTCGCCATCGTACAGCGCGTGCGCGGGACGAATGGCGCGCGCAAATCCGTCGTGCGCCATCATCGCGACGAGGTTGGCTTGCTCTCTAGTCAGCGCCGCGTCGGTAGCCACAACGCCGATCGTCGTATGGCTGCGCGCCAGGCTCGCCCGCACGAGGCCGCTCTTGATGCCGCTGCCGGAATCGAGCCAGCCGCCCACGATGGGCTTGCGCGTCCCCGCGAGAATCTCGCCCGTCCGCGGATCAACCACATCGCCGAAGGCATTCACCACTACGAGCACGCCGACCGTGATTCCGCCGCCGATTTGTTGGCTCGCCGTGCCGAGTCCGCCCTTGGTCGCGAATTTCATGCCAAACAGATGTCCCACCGACGCGCCCGTTCCCGCGCCGACGCTCCCCTCGGCGACCGCGCCGCCCTGGGCCGCGAGGCACGCGCGATAGCCCGCGTCCGCGTTCGGTCGCACGCGTGCGCTGCCGAGCGCGAGATCGAAAATGGCGGCGGCAGGCACGATGGGCACCCACGCGACGCCGGTATTGAAACCGATATTTTTCTCCTCGAGATACCGCATTACGCCGCTGGCCGCGTCCAAACCGAACGCGCTCCCGCCCGTCAGCAAAATCGCATGGACGCGCTCGACCAAGTGACCGGGCCGCAACAAATCGGTCTCGCGCGTGGCGGGTGCCGGGCCGCGCACATCCACGCCCGCGACGGCACCATCAGGTGGGCACAAAATTACCGTGCAGCCCGTCCCATTTTCCAAATCGGTGTCGTGCCCGACGAGAATGCCGTCAACGTCCGTGATTGTGTTTTTCACTGCGCATCCAATGAGTGGGACGCGGTCGAGCGCCGATGAACGCGGAGAATTCTTATTTGTTCCGCGCTTGTCCGCGCGCGTCCGCGTCCCATTTGATATAAACCTCAACACGCCGGTCCCGAAACACCGGCACGCGCCGGCGCACCTCATCCACCATATCCAAATCAATCTGCGCGATCAACAGCCCCGCGCGCTCGTCGCCCTCGACGAGAGCTTCACCCCACGGGTTGACGATCGTCGAGTGGCCGCCGAAGGTTTGGTCTTTGCTCGAGCCAACGCGATTGGTCGCGGCGATGAAGAATTGGTTCTCGATGGCCCGCGCGGGCAAGAGCGCGCGCCAATGCGCGATGCGCGGGCTGGGCCATTCGGCGGGCAGGAGGATCAGGCGCGCGCCTGAGAGTGCGTAATGCCGCCAGAGTTCGGGGAAGCGTAAATCGTAGCAGACCGCGAGGGCGCATTGCCCAAAAGCCGCGTCGAACGTAGGCGCACTGTCGCCGCCGGTCAGATACCGGTCCTCGTCGAGCATCGGGACGAGATGCAGCTTGCGGTACGCGCCGACTTGCTGGCCCTCGGCATCCATCAATACCGCAGTGTTATAGACGCGTCCGCCGGCGGCTTCGAGCAATGAGCCGGCCACCGCGATGCCGAACTCGCGCGCCGCGCGCGCCATTTCGGCGAACATGCCATCGCCCAACGCGGTCGCATGTTGCGTCGCGTGTTCGAGATCGTACGCGGTGCTCCATAATTCCGGCAGGAGAACGAGGTCGGCGCCGCGGGATTTTGCTTCGGCTACCTGGGCGCGGGCGGCTTCGAGGTTTCGGGCTGGCTCGCCCAGCGCGAGGTCCATTTGCGCCAGCGCAATCGTCAGCGGATTCATCGCCAAAACTGTAACATACAATCGCGAGTGTGTCAATCAAACGCGTAGGGGCGGGGTCGCCCCGCCCTGTGATCGCGCGGGCGGGGCGACCCCGCCCCTACGGCAAGTTGTCCTACATTCTGCTTTGCGCTATAATGCTTGCCAACATCCTCGACTGCGAATCTGAAAACCGAAATTCCATGCTTCGTATTGCTATCTGGTTCCCAATCATTTTGACGCTCATCGCGACTGCGTGTGTGCCCGCCGCGCCGGCACCCATTGCGGCGACTGCCACACCTGCCGTCGAACGCGCCAGCGCGACGACGGCGAACACCGCGGCGAGCGCATCCACGCTGGTCGCATTTCCGACCTCGACGCCCATCGTCCCAACCGCGCCCGCGGCGACCGTGACGCTTTCCGCACCCTCCACGCCCATGCCGCGCGGAACTGGCAGCGCGCCCGTGGTCCAAGTTATTTCGCCGCTGCCGAACGCGCAGGTGAGCATAAGTCAAACGGTGTACGTCGTCGTGTTCGCCGCGAGCGATAGCGCGATCGCGCGGATCGAACTGACCGCCGATAATGTGCCCGTTCGATCCGAAAGTGCCCCGACCGCGCTTCAAACTTTTTCCGCGATCATTCCGTGGACGCCGACCCAGTTGGGCGCGTACGTGCTGCGCGTCGTCGCGTTCGACAACAACAACGTCGCGAGCGCGCCGGAAGAGATCAGCGTCAGCGTTACACCCGACTCGCGCAAGCCGACCGCCATGATCGTCTATCCCATCGGCACGCCCCAAGTCGAGCTGGGCAGTCTCGTCCCCATCTATGCCGTCGCCACGGATGAGGTTGGCGTCACGCAACTCGATCTCTGGGTGGACAACCAGATATATACCTACGTCACAGTCCAGAACCCGGGTGGGCAACTCTCGTATTCCAATGTTTTTGCGTGGACGGCCATGTCGCCCGGCACTCATACCCTACTCGTCCGCGCGCACGACAACCAATACCAGACCACCGATTCCGCGCCGCTCAAGGTTTTTGTCACGGATACGCATACGCCGACGGTTAAGGTCAGCTTCGACCGCACGCAGACCTTGATCGGCGAGCCGATCACTCTGACGATCGCGGCGCTTGACTTGACCGGCATTCAACGCGTCGAACTCTGGACGAGCCGAGAGGTTTCCAGCACCATCACCAGCGCGAATCCCGCGCGCCAAACATCGCTCACGGTCCAATTGCCGTGGCAAGCCAGCAGCGCGGGCGATTTTCCCGTGACCGTGCGCGCCTACAACGCGAACGGCAACTATAAAGAGTCGCCGGTCCAAACGATTAGCGTTTTGCGTCCCGGCCAACCCACCCCCACGCGCGCGCCGACCCCCACGCCGACGCGGACGCGCGCGCCGCGCGCCCAGCCGACCGCGCGGCTCCAACCACCGCCGCCGCCCAGCGCCGAAATTTCTCAACCGGCTGATCGTTTCGCCGGCCCCAGCCCCATCCGCGTCACTTTCGGCGGCCGCGGCAACGCCGAACTGGAGCGCATCGAACTGTGGGGTTATTACGCGGGACAATTGAACCCGCAAGTGATCTGCACGATTGACGCGCACGCGACAACTCAGAAAACCGGGCAATGCGATTGGTCGGCGCCAAACGCGGGCGCGGTCTCACTTTACGCGCAGGCGATTGACATCTTCCATCAGGTTGGCCGTTCCATGACCATCTCCGGCGTAATTGTCGTTCCCAGCTTGCCTACGCCGACGCCCACACCGATCTCGCTCGCCGGGCGCTGGACTGCGACGACTCCGACCAGCCAATACGTCATCACTTTTCGGCCGATTGTCACGCAGAGTGGCACCGCGCTCCGCGGCGATTTCAAAATCGCCACCGTCGCAACGCCGGCGACCGAGCAAACCGGGCGCATTACGAGCGGCACGCTCAAAGCCGACCGCGTCACATTCCGCGTCGAGTTTACGCCCGCGACGCCCTCAACGGTCACTCCCACGCCGGACACCGTGACACCGACCGCGGCCCCGACGGCGACGCCCGCGGTGCCCGCGCTCGATTTTGATTGCGCCGCCGACGCGACCGGGATGATGCTCGACTGCAAGTTCAAAGACGCGCGCGGCCAGGGCGGCGCCGCCGTATTCCGCCGCGAACCGTAGCGCGGAAACCTACAATGAACCAACCATTCTCCTTGTCCGTAAAGAGCCAAGTTGAAAATCTCGCCGAGATTGCCGATTTTGTCGAGCAAGCCGCGAGCGCCAGCGGCTTGAATGAAAAACAAATCTACGACGTCCAGATGGCGGTGGACGAGGCCTGCACTAATGTGATCGAGCACGCCTACCACGGCTGGCGCGAAGGCACGATTGACTTGACGTGCGAACAGCGCGGCAAAGAGTTTGTTGTGGTGATTCAAGACTGGGGCGATCCCTTCGATCCGTCCAAAGTCGCCAAACCGCGCACGCACGAGTCGCTCGCTCGCCGTCACGTCGGCGGGCTGGGCCTATTTTTTATGCGCAAGTTGATGGATCGCGTCGAATTTGATTTCTCGTCCGGCCAGGGCAACCGGCTGACGATGGTGAAAAAGATCAAGCGGTAGTAGGCCGCAAGTCGCAAGTCGCAGGTCGCAAGTCGCAGGTCACAAGTCGCATATGGTTCAACAAGCAGTGGTAACCCTCTCGCCGCAGGGCCGCCTCGATGCGGCCAAGGCGCCGGAATTCGACGCCGATTTACAACGGATCGTCGCCGCGGGTCAAAGGCAAATCGTCGTTGATCTGGCCGGTACGCGCTATATCAGCTCGAATGGCTTGCGGACGCTCCTCGCCGCGGCGCGCGCCGCGAAGAAACAGGGCGGCGCCGTCAAGCTGTGCTGCCTCAGCCCGCGCCTCGTCGAGATCTTTGAAATGGCCGGTTTCGACCGCGTGTTTGAAATCTATGCCAGCCGCGCCGAGGCCGAGAAATCATTTTCGTAATTGACGTTCGCCCTTGATTGCGTATACTGTAGGGGCGGGGTCATCCCGCCCTGGGCGGGGCAACCCCGCCCCTACATCATTCGATTGGATATTGTCATGAGCACAGTTGAATCCACCAAAACGCGCGACTTTGTGCGCGCGACCGTCGCCGAGGAAATCGCGGGCGGCCGGTTCGATGGCCGCGTCGTCACGCGCTTTCCGCCCGAGCCGAACGGCTACTTGCACATCGGACATGCGACCGCCTTCAATCTCGACTTTGGTCTCGCCGCCGAATTTGGCGGCCACTGCAATCTGCGCTTTGACGACACGAACCCGACCAAAGAAGAAGTCGAGTACGTGGACGCGATCAAAGACGACATTCGCTGGCTCGGTTTCGATTGGGGCGACCATCTCTATTACGCGTCCGATTATTTCGAACAGCTTTATCAGTGGGCAGTTCAACTGATCAAAGCAGGCAAGGCGTATGTAGACGACCTAAGCGCCGATGAAATCCGCGAATATCGCGGCACCCTGACCGAGCCGGGGCGCGATAGTCCGTACCGCAATCGCTCCACCGCCGACAACCTCGACCTCTTCGCGCGGATGCGCGCGGGCGAATTCGAGGACGGCGCGCGCACGCTGCGCGCGAAAATTGACATGGCCTCGCCGAACCTGAACCTGCGTGACCCGGTGATGTACCGCATTCGCAAGGCGAGCCATCATCGCACCGGCGACCGGTGGTGCATCTATCCAATGTACGACTGGGCGCACGGCCAGTCCGACTCGATCGAGCGCGTCACGTATTCGCTCTGCTCGATGGAATACGAGGACCATCGCCCGCTGTACGATTGGTTCCTCGACGCGCTCGGCATTTTTCATCCGCAGCAAATCGAATTTGCGCGCCTGAACCTGAGCCATACGGTGATGAGCAAGCGCAAGCTACTGCAACTCGTGAATGAAGGTGTCGTCGCGGGTTGGGACGATCCGCGCATGCCGACGCTCTCCGGGATGCGGCGGCGCGGCTACACGCCCGAGGCCATTCACGACTTTTGCGACCGCGTGAGCATCGCCAAGAAACAAAAACAGGTCGAGCTGGCGCTCCTCGAGCACTGTGTCCGCGACGACTTGAATCGCCGCGCGCCGCGCGCGATGGCCGTGCTGCACCCGCTCAAAGTCGTCATCGAAAATTATCCCGAAGGTCAGGTTGAAGAGCTAGAGGCGGTGAACAATCCCGAGGACGCCGCGATGGGCACGCGCAAGGTTCCTTTCGCGCGCGAGCTGTGGATCGAACAGGATGATTTTCGCGAGGACCCGCCCAATAAGTATTTCCGCCTTTCGCCCGGCGCCGAGGTGCGTCTGCGCTATGCGTACATTATAAAATGCGTAGGCGTTGTCCACGACGAACGTACCGGCGAGGTCATCGCCGTGCGCTGCACGTACGATCCCGCGACGCGCGGCGGCACGGCCGATCGCAAGGTCAAGGGCACGATTCACTGGCTGTCGGCCCAACACGCGCAGACCGCCGAGATCCGTCAATACGATCAACTATTCCTGTCGCCAAAACCCGACGAGGACGAAGACTGGCAGAAACACCTGAATCCCAATTCGCTCGAGCGCCTGACCGCGTGTTATATCGAGCCGTCGCTCGCCGCGGCGAGACCGGGCGCGCATTACCAGTTCGAGCGCACGGGCTATTTTTGCGTTGACCCCGATTCGACGCCCGAGCGTCTCGTTTTCAACCGCACCGTCACCCTGCGCGACACGTGGGCGAAAATCGAAAAGACCAGCTCGTGACGCTTAGCAAACGCATTCGACAACAAGTTATTATCGCTCTCATCGCCGGAACGGCCCTCGGCTGCCTTTTCGGCGGCATCGTCATCACCGCCATGGTTGTCCAACCCATCGTCGTCGCCGCATTGCCTAAATCGCCGACGCCAACGTTTACCGCAACCCGCCTCGCGACCATCACCCTCGCGCCCACTCGCGCTGCCACGCTCACCTCTACGCCCTTCCCGCCCACCCAAACCCGCGCGGCGACCTTCGTTCCCGCCACGCCCATTACGACGACCGCCAACACGCCGACGCCGACGCGCACACCCGCGCCGACGCGCACGCCGCGGCCCGTGGTCCAGCATTTCCTGGTGGGCCGACCGGTCGCGCTCAACGCGCAAGCCATCACGCCCGCGTTGTTCTATTTGTACGGCACAACCGGCTTGGGCGATTATGACGTTCATCACGGCGAAGAGTTTGTGAATCCGGGTGGAACCTCTTTATTCGCGGCGGCGGATGGAACCGTTGTGACAGCCGGGAACGATTCTCAACCGCTCTGCGGCGACAATGGCAAAGCCGTCTGCGGGCGCGATCTATCGCCGAGCAGCGGAGGTTTCTACGGCAATTTGGTCGTCATCCAGTTGACGCAGACCTACAACGGGCAGCGCGTCTTTGCCCTGTACGGCCACATGAGCCGCATCGCGGTTGCGGTGGGCGATCAAGTCAAACAAGGCGATCTGCTCGGCGAAATTGGCATGAGCGGCGTCGCGCTCGGGCCGCACGTCCATTTTGAGATCCGGCTCGGCGTGAATGATTACGCGCACACGCGCAATCCGATCTTGTGGATGAAACCGCTGGCCGGACGCGGCGCGATTGCGGGACGCTTTAGCGATTCGAAAGGGACGCCGATTCGCGGCGCCATCGTCAATCTCTATCGCGCCGACGACACGTTCATGTATTCCATCGAAACCTATGGCCGCGACCGTTGGCCCGAAGTCGATTCCGACGAGGCGCTCGGCGAGAACTTTGCGTTTCCCGACCTCGCCGCGGCGGATTATATCGTCCGCATCAACAATCAGCAGTTCGCGCAGCGCGTGACGGTTCAAGACGGCAAGTTGTCGTTTGTCGAGTTAGGGGGGCCGTGATGAGTGAGGTTCGAGTTCGCTTTGCGCCCAGTCCAACCGGCGCGCCGCACGTCGGAAATATTCGCACCGCGCTATTTGATTATCTCTGGGCGCGCCACACGGGCGGCAAATTCATCCTGCGCGTCGAAGACACCGACCAAAAGCGCGAAGTCGAGAACGGCCTCGAACTCATCATGGCGTCGCTGCGCTTTCTCGGCCTCGCTTGGGACGAAGGCCCGGACATCGGCGGGCCGTATGGACCGTATCGCCAATCCGACCGGCTGCCGCTTTATCATCAAGCGGTCGAGGAACTAGTCGCCAAAGGCGCGGCGTATTATTGTTACTGCACGCCGGAGCGCCTGGAGCAGATGCGTAAAGAGCAGCAAGCGCGCGGCGAAGCGACCCGCTACGATTATCGCTGCCGCTACATGGCCGCGGACGAATGCGCCGCGCACGAGCGCGCGGGCGATCCCAAGGTCGTGCGTCTCGCGGTGCCGCGGGAGGGGACGACCACGCTGCACGATTTCATCCACGGCGACATCACCATCGCGAATAAAGATGTTGACGATCAGGTGCTCTTGAAATCCGACGGCTTTCCCACGTATCATCTCGCCGTCGTCGTGGACGATCACCTGATGAAGATTTCGCACGTAATGCGCGGCGACGAATGGATTTCGTCGTTTCCCAAGCACGTCTTGTTGTACGAGGCGTTCGGCTGGGAGATACCGCAGCACGGGCACGTCCCCAACATTCTCGCGCCCGATAAAAAGAAACTGAGCAAGCGGCACGGCGCGACAAGCGTTCTCCAATTTCGCGACGAAGGGTATCTGGCCGAAGCGCTGCTGAACTTTCTCGCGCGGCTGGGCTGGTCGCTCGACGACAAGAGCGAACTCTTTACGCGCGACCAACTCATCCAAACTTTTACGCTCGACAAGATCGAACACTCGCCCGCGGTTTTCGATCACGCCAAACTCGATTGGATGAACGGCTATTACATCCGCCAAATGTCGGACGACGAATTGGCGCATCGCTTGCTGCCCTTTCTCACGCGCGCCGGCCTCATCGCCGATCATGGCACGGCGCGCCTACTTGCGCCGCTCGTCAAAGAGCGCGTTAAAAAGCTGAGCGAGATCGTCGCGCTGGCGGATTACCTTTTCGCGGACGATTTGGAGTACGACTCGAAGCTGCTGATCGGGCAGAAAATGGACGCACTGGCGACGTTGGCCGGGCTGCGCGCCGCGCAAGCGGTCCTCGAGAAATATTCAGAGTATGCCGAGGAAGAGAAAATCGAAGTGGAGTTGCGCGACGCGGCGGAGAAACTCGGCTTGAAGAACCTGCAATTCTTTGGCGCGCTCCGTGTGGCCGTGACTGGCAAGACCGTATCGCTGCCGCTCATGGGTAGCGTTCAAATCCTGGGTCGCGAGAAAACGCTGCGCCGCCTCGCGCGCGCGATCGCGATGTTGGAAGGCAAGTGAGTATGGGGGTGTGGGGGTGTGGAAGGCGGCTTAGAGGATTCTAATACTCTCTTAATCTATTTCTCACGCGTGGCGAATAGTGTCAGTGAGGCAGTTCCAGCAGAAAATCTGAAATCTGAAATTCTCCGGAGTAACTATGGCGGAAGAAATGAGCAGAGACGCGGCGACGATTGAGGTACAAAACCTTAGCAAGGACTATGGCGATTTCCAAGCCCTCCGCGACGTATCGTTCCAGGTGAAAAAGGGTGAAATCCTGGGATTTCTCGGGCCGAACGGCGCGGGCAAAACGACGGCCATGCGCATCCTGACCGGCTTTATGCCGCCATCGTCGGGCACGGCGCGCGTCGCGGGCTATGACGTGTTCGACGAATCCATCGAGGTTCGCAAGCGCATCGGCTATTTGCCCGAAACGGTGCCGCTGTACACGGAAATGAGCGTCTGGGACTATCTCGATTTTGCGGCTCGCCTGCGCGGCGTCAAAGACCGCGACGACGCCATCGAACGCGCAATGGAGATGGCGAACATCGCCGAGCGCGCCGATACGCTAATCGGCAAACTTTCCAAAGGGTTCCGGCAGCGTGTCGGGATCGCGCAGGCGCTGGTCCACCAACCCGAGGTCCTCATCCTGGACGAGCCGACCATCGGGCTGGACCCGAAACAGATCATTGACGTTCGCAACCTCATCAAGTCGCTGGGCGGCGATCACACGATCCTCCTCAGCACGCACATCCTGCCCGAAGTGAGCCAGACCTGCTCGCGCGTCCTCATCATCAACGACGGCAAGATCGTCGCGGAAGACACGCCGACCCGCTTGAGCGCGCGCGTGCGTGGCGCCGAGCACATTTACCTCCAGGTCGCCAAGTCCGTGCCGGAGATTCCGAGCCAATTGGAAAAGATCAAGGGCGTGCTCGGAGTGGAAGCCAAAGACGCGAGTTCCGGCGTCTTTGAGATCGAAACGACGCTCGGCACCGACCGCCGCGCGGACATTGCCGCGATGACGGTCCAGCGCGGTTGGGGACTGCTCGAACTGCGCCCGGTCGGCATGACGTTGGAAGAAGTCTTTTTGAAACTCACAACCGAGGAGACCGTCGGATGAGAAACGTTTGGACAATTACCTCGCGTGAATTAAAGTCGCTGTTTGTTTCGCCGGTGGCGTACGTGGTCAGCGCGCTGTTTTTGGTGGCGATGGGCTATTTGTTTTCGTTGATCCTGATTAACTCGCAAGAGGCCTCGCTGCGCGGCACGTTCCAAAACATGGTCTTTATCCTCTTGCTCCTCGCCCCGGCGTTGACCATGAAACTGCTGGCCGACGAGCAGCGCATGGGCACGATTGAATTGCTGCTCACCTCGCCGGTCCACGATTGGCAAGTGGTCGTGGGCAAATTCCTCGGCAGTCTGATCTTGTTTGTAGTCATGTTCCTCGGGCCGACGCTGTACTATGTTTTGATCCTGAACGTTTTCGGGCAGCCGGATGCCGGCCCCATCCTCACCGGCTATGTCGGCCTTGTGTTGCTCGGCGCTAGTTTCCTCGCCATCGGCGTGTTCACCTCTTCGCTGACCCAGAATCAGGTCATCGCGTATTTTGCCGGCTTGGTCATCATGATCCTGCTTTGGATTGCGGATGCGGGCGGCAACCTGGCCGGCTTTGGACTCGTGTCCAACGTGCTCTCTTACATCGCGATCACGCGGCACTATGATGCGTTCTTTCAAGGCGTCATAGACACGACCGATGTCGTATATTCCCTGAGTGTGATCGCCACGTCGTTATTCTTGGCGACGCAGGTTCTTCAGACGAGGAGGTGGCGATAATGCGCGAACGACTGCAAGCGTGGGCAACCTATTTTGGCGGCGTCGGCTTGGCGCTTTGGGTCGTCGCCGGTATTCTAAAACTCTTGGGCAATCAGCCGGATGAGCGCTTGATCGCGCTGCTCGTGATCGGCGCGCTCTTTATGGCGTTGTACGTTTATGCGCGACCGGCCCAAGTGCGCGCGGCGGTCACGAGCCGCGGAGTGCGCTATGGCTCCAACGCGCTCGTCATCACGATAGCGTTCGTCGGCATTATCGCGCTGTTGAACTTTATGGGTTCGCGCTATCACACGCGCCAGGATTTGACGGCCAGCCAATCGTTCACTCTATCGCCGTTGACGGTCCAAGTTCTAAAAGACCTCAAAGAGCCGGTCAAAGCCGTCGCCTTCTTTACGACCCAAGGACTTGGAAATCGGCAGGAGGTCGAGGATCGCCTGCGAGAATACGCCAACGTGAACGAACGGTTCACGTATCGCTTTGTGGACCCGGAAGCCGAGCCGCAGATCGCCAACGATTATAAAGTCCAATTCGACGGGACGGTGGTCTTTGAACGCGGCACGCGACGTGAGAATGCGTTGCAGACGGACGAACAAGGCCTGACGAACGCCTTGCTCAAGGTCTCGCAGGACAAGCAGCCGGCCACTTACTTTACCACCGGACACGGCGAACACAGCCCCGACGATTCGGGCAATAACGGCCTGAGTCTGATGAAAAGCGCGATGGAGCAGGAGAACTATAAAGTTGCCACGCTCGACCTGAAGAGCATCACCGAGACTTTGCCCTCCGACATCACCGCGCTCATCATCGCGGGGCCGCGCCAGCCATTCGATCCGCAAGAAGTCAAGATCGTGCAGGATTATCTCGCCAAGAACGGGCGCGTGCTCATCATGCTCGATCCGCAGGTGGAGACGGGGCTGGAGCCGTTGCTCAAAGAATGGGGCGTGCAAGCGCGCAACGACGTGGTGTACGATCCAAAATTGGGATTCTTCGGTCAAGCGCAAGTGCCGGTCGTCAACATTTATCCCAGCCACGCGGTGACACAAGACTTGACCGGGATGAGCACCTTCTTCCCCGGAGTGCGCTCGCTGCAAACCGTCACGCCCGCTCCGACCGGCAAAATGCCGACTGCGCTCCTGACGACCAGCGATGCCAGTTGGGGCGAAACCGACCTGGATTCGGTCAAGAATCAAAACGCGAAATTGGACGACGGTAAAGATGCCAAAGGGCCTCTGACGCTCGCGTACGCGGCGGAAGATACGAGCGGCAGCACGCCCGCGGCGCGCTTTGTCGTGTTCGGCAATTCGACGTTTGTGACGAACGGCACGCTGACCGCGCGCATCTCGGTGGGGGGCCAGCAATCGCAGGTGCAATCGGGCAATGGCTTGCTGTTCGGCAACGCGCTGCACTGGCTCGCCGGACAAGAAAACCTGATCCAAATCCCGCCCAAGGTGCCGGACCAGCGCCCTATTTTCCTGACGGGCGAGCAATCGGGCTTTGTCTTTTGGTCTACGTTCCTGCTCGTGCCGGGCGCGATCCTGATCCTGGGCATTCTCGTTTGGTGGAGGAGACGCTAAGTTGAAACCGCGCAACACGTTGATAGTCGTCGCGCTCTTTGCGCTGCTCCTGGGCTATGTATACTTTGTCGAACTTGACAAGACGCCCGAACAGTTGGGCACACCGGCCCCCACGGCCCAGCCCGCGGTCTTGTCACTCGACCCGAGCAACGTCAATACGATCGAGATACGTGACCTGCGCGCGGCGCGTGAAATTCAAATTACGCGCAACGAACGGAACTGGCAGGTCGTCAAGCCCGAATCCAAGCAGGCCGACAACAACCAGGTGGACTCGGTGCTGCTGCAATTGACGACCCTGCAGGCGAGTCGCGTGCTGACGAACGTGACCGACCTCGCGCCCTTTGGATTCGTCACGGCGACGCTCGAAGCGCGTTTGGTCATGAGCGATACGACGCCGTACGCGCTGACGGTCGGCAACAAGACGCCGGACGGCTCAAGCTACTATGTCGTCTACACGGGCGATAGATCGAAAGTATACATCGTGACCAGCAGTTGGGTCGAGACGCTGATCGGGTGGCTGAATACGCCGCCGTACCAGCCGACGCCAACACCCACCTTCACCCCCACGCCGCCGGAAACGCCGACGATCGCGAGCACCGAACCCATCACGGCGACGCCGACAGTGTCACCGCCGCCAGGCACACCAACACCGTAATTTTGTAGGGCGACCCGCTGGGTCGCCCTTTTTTGTTGACATTTCACACCAAACAGCATACAATCCCGACTGACAACTGAATAGAAGGGGCGGTGGCGAAATGGCAGCCGCGGGAGACTTGATTGAGCACCAGGGCAGGAAACTCCCTGTGTGAATTCGGCCAAATTCGGGGAACCCTCAGCACGTCAAGGTGGTGGCAACCCCGAGCCAAGCTTCTTGCTGTAACTGGAGCACAGGAATTGCAATGAGAAAGAGACGGTATACCGATCAGCAGTTAGAAGATGCCGTTGCAACCAGTTGCACGATCAGAGCAGTGCTGGACAAGATCGGTCTGACTCCAGCAGGCGGGACTATGAGATGATCCAGAAACGTATCGAAGAGCTCGGTCTGGAAACATCCCATTTTCTCGGCTCGGCTGTACTCAAGGGCACAACGCACGACTACAACACTCGTGCTCTCGATGAAATCCTAGTACAAGGAAAAGTCGAGAACACTTGGAGACTGAAAAGTCGTCTTCTCCAAGAAGGACTGAAACAAAGTGTTTGCGAGTGTTGTGGCGTCACAGAATGGCAAGGACAGCAAGTACCACTCGAACTCCATCACATAGATGGAGATAGAACCAACAACACGCTGTCCAACATTCAACTCCTGTGCTAATTGTCATGCGCTAACTGACAATTACAGAGGCAGCAAGAAGAAGGTGTAGAGACTTGATGGTCGAGACCTAAAGCAAAGCGCTAAGGTCAAGGGAAAGTCCAGGTTACAAACCTCGTTGAGCTAACGAGGGTGGCGAAAGCCATGGTGGCATGAAAATCTTCTGCTGGACAACCCAGCGTGTGGGTTCGACTCCCTCCCGCCCCACTCGAGCGAGGTTGAGACAGACCTCGCTCGTTTGTTTTCATCGCGGCTGGGTTTGTCCTATATGAAAAAGGCATGATATAATTCGAGGAGAAAATGGCCCGTAGGAGCATCCCATGGCCGAGAACTCGGTCAATCCATCGCCGTTGCGTTTTGAGTGGGATCCCGAAAAGGCACGACGCAATCGCCAAAGTCATGACGTTGCATTTGAGGAAGCGCAAACCGTTTTTGATGATCCTCATGCGCGCGTCATGGATGATCCCGATCACTCCTTGGACGAGGAGCGCGCAATTATCATCGGCTACTCGGCCCGGAATCGACTCTTGTTTGTCTCATTTGCAGCGCGGGGCGATGTGATTCGCATCATTAGCGCCCGCAGAGCTGACCGATTGGAGCGTAAACTTTATGAAGACTAACAGTTCCGCTAAGAACAAATCCACAATTCATATTCCGAACGAACTCAGCGATGACTTGCGACCTCATTACGATGTGGACTATAGCAAGACGCGCCCGAATCCCTATGCCAATCGTCCGAAAATATATCGCGGCGGAGCGCGCGTAGGCGCGGGTCGCAAGCCCGCGGCGCAGCCCATGGAGCGACATACGATCACCGTGCATCCTTCTGACGCCAAATTTCTGCGTTCGCTCGACGCGAATCTGTCGAAAGCGATTCGCAAGCTGATTGCCAAAGCGCGATGAGCTAGGGCATCTCGGTGAACTGCGTGCGAGGTAGGAATAGTGAGCCGTTCTTTTCGCCGACATCCAGTCTTTGGAATCACCACGGCGCGCAGCGAGAAATGCGATAAGCAACTCGCCAACCGCCGTTTTCGCCACGCCTGGAAACAAGGACACGATGTGGTTCACATACGTGAAGTGAGCGATCCGTGGAGTTTCGCCAAAGACGGCAAGAAATACTGGCGGGCAACCGGATCGGTGGACATGGCGAAATAGCTAATACGAGGGCCGGAAAGCAATAGAGAGGTAAAGCGGTACCGTGATGGGTAGTACACTAGCTCGAAAACGCTTGCGCCGCGGCGCGCGCGAGACCAAACAAACGAATACCGGTGTGAAACAAACTACCCCTACCAGGGGCTCTGGGCGCGCGGCTACGCGGCCGTTGAGCGTGACAGTGCTCGAAGTCCGGGAGTCGGCACGCCCGTTGCTCACCGATCGCATGCAGGGTGTAGTGGATCGCTTGCTGCCCGTACTGGATCGAGCCGCGAGTCAGCATCACGTTCCGGTTGAAAAAATCGTGGTGAGCGGCTTTGCTGATCCCGAGGACGACAGCACGGAGATTGTCGTCACGCAGTGGACGCCGCTGCCCGCTCCTGCCGCCCTCGCATATTGGGACCAACTCGGCTTGATGGTGGAGGAGTGGACGCGATCTCTCCCCGGCCCTTTAGCCGCGCTGGTCACGGACAAACTTGCCATCGCCGTAGAATGGGACCCGCATGGAGCCAACCTTCGACCCGCGTGACTATTTTGAACTGGCCAAAGAACTGACCGAACAAAATGCCAACGAAGCCCGCGTACCCACCGCAATCAACCGCGCCTATTACGCCCTATTTTGGTTGGCGCGCAAAAAGGCCGGCACGCGCGAGAAACGCGGGGAACATGCCAAGGTTGTTTCCAGGTTGCGCAAAATGCCGGGCCTGCGGGCCGCAGCCGACCAGCTCGACACGCTCCGACGCTTGAGAGAACTGGCGGACTACTAACTTATTCCAGAAGACCCGCTCGACGCTGACTGGCAACGGAACTGGAACAAGGCAAAGGGATTTGCCGAGTACGTTATGCCCAAGCTCTAGACCGCCGCGTTTTTATGTGGAGGGAGTCCGGACATGGCAAGCACTACAACCAAGAAAAGGTTACAGCGAGCGCCAGTCACCGCGGAATCGCCAAGCCGCAAATCGCGCAAGCCACCCGCGAAGGTGTCCGAGATGACAATTGATGACTTGGAAATCGTCATCGAGGCGACAATGGATCGGCTACTGACCGAGGTGTGCAGGGCCGAAACGATTGGCTCGCGGTCTTTTGCGCGTCGCTGATCTGGACGCCGATCATTTTCACGCCGCTGCACCTCTTCACGCAAGGTTACTTTACCGCCATCGGCAACATCGTCGCTACCTGGCTGTCTCAGATTCCGGTCAATCTCGTGGCGATCGCGGTTAGCGCACGAATGAATCGTCCGGTCGAGAATCTGAAGCAAATTTAGGTTTGCCTTGCCTGCCAACTGACCACCCGCTTCACCGCAATCTCAATCACCGGTTGTCCCTCAATCTTCATCCTGCGATACTGCCTGTACTTTTTCCGCAGTAGTGCGATTGCTGCGTCGTGCGCCTTGCCGCGTTGCAAAACCCGCGCCGTGCCATCCACGCACACCCACGCCAACTTGCTCCAATCCTCTTCGTAATGATCTACGATAAGCGATACCCGCGGATTCGCCTGAATGTTCCGCACCCGCTTTAGCCGCATGGCCAAAACGCGCTTGGGTTTATAGTCGAGCGCGATGTAAATGTGCTTGCCATCGTACGCGTACACGACGGGAACGATGTGCGGCGCGCCGTTAGGGGATACGGTCGCAAGGTGCGCGAGGCGGTGGGTCGCGAGGAAACGTTTAATGTCCATGCTGATCTTGTAGGTCAAATTGGCAATTTGACCTACTTCACGGCAGCGCGTGCGTCCCGCGGCGCAGGTATTCGCCCTGGCCCGGCTGGCCGAGGAATTTGTCGCCTTCAAAGATCACGCGGCCGCGCGACAAGACCAGCACGGGCGAGCCGCTGACCGTCAGGCCCTCGTAGGGGTTGTAATCCACACGCATAAAGTGCGTTGCCGCGCTGATATTGTACGAGCGGTTGGGGTCCCACAGCACAATGTCGGCATCGCTGCCCACCGCGATCGTGCCCTTGCGCGGGAACAAGCCGAACAGCTTCGCGGCCGCGGTGCTCGTCACTTGCACGAAACGATTCATGCTCCAGCCGCGCTCCACCACCCCGCCCTGGTACACCAGGTGCATCCGGTTCTCCACGCCCGGCACGCCGTTCGGAATCTTGGCGAAATTGCCTCGGCCCAACTCCTTTTGCTTCGGCAGCCCCTTGTAGCCCTCCTTCATGCAAAACGGGCAGTGATCGGTCGCGACCGTCTGCAAATCGTCGGCGGCGAGCGCCTGCCACAGCGGCTCTTGGTTGGCGCGTTCGCGAATCGGCGGCGAGCAGACGAATTTCGCGCCATCGAAGCTGCCGTCGTCGTAATCTTCGGACGCGAGATACAAATACTGCGGGCAGGTCTCGCCGTACGCTGGAATGCCGCGGTTACGCGCCGCACGAATTTGCTCCATCGCTAGGTGCGACGAGACGTGCACAATGTAGACCGGGACGTGCGCCATTTCGGCCAGCGCGATCACGCGGTGGACCGCTTCGGCTTCGGCTTGGTGGGGACGCGAGAGCGGGTGATAATTCGGCGAGGTCTTGCCTTCGGCGATGAATTTCTGGACGAGGTAATCAATCACGCTGCCGTTCTCGGCGTGCATCATGATAAAGCCGCCGTTGTCGCCCGCGCGCTCCATCGCCTTGAAAATCGTTCCGTCGTCGAGTTGCAAGCGTTCCGGGTATGCGGTGAACAGCTTGAACGACGTCACCCCCTCGCGCACGAGCGTGTCCATCTCCGCGAGCAAATTATCCGGCAAGTAGGAGACGATCATGTGCATGCCGTAATCTATCACCGCTTTCGGCTCCGCCTTGGCCAACCACTCGTCGAGCGCGGCGTGCATGCTGCCGCCGCGGGCTTGGGTCGCGAAATCAATGATCGTCGTCGTGCCGCCGTGCGCGGCCGCGATCGTCCCCGTCTCGAAATCGTCGGACGAGACGACCGAACCGACGGGCAGCTCCATGTGCGTGTGGCAATCAATTCCACCGGGGATGACGTATTTGCCGAGCGCGTCAATTGTGTGGTCCGCCCTCACCTGCAACTTGGACCCAATCAGCTTGATCCGGTCGTCGTCAATCAACACGTCGGCAAAGTAATCGTCGCTGGCCGTTATGATGCGGCCGTTCTTGATAAGGGTTGTGGGCATCTGAACTCCATGTAGGTATACAGGTAGACATGTAAACAGGTAAACAGGTAGGCAGGTAGTGCGTGTTTACGTGTATACCTGTTTCCCTGTGTACCTGTCTACCTGTGTACTTGCCTACAACTCCGGCATCAGCTCGCGCGCAAACTGCTGCATCTGCGCCAACGCGGCGTCAAGCCCTTTTTCCCACGGAAATGTTAGCGCGAGATGCTGCACGCCCGCCTGCGCGTACTCGCGGGCGCGCGCGCGGATCGCATCCGGCGGGCCGGCGAGGCGATAACGCGTTTTGCCGCGATATTGAAACGTGGGCGCGGTGTTCGGATCGAAATCAATCGAGAGGCGCGCGGAAATCGTGATCGGACGCGCGGGCCTGAGTTCCTGGATGCGCTGCGCGCCTTGGGCCATTTGGTCGGGTGAAGCGCCGGTCGAATGCCAGCCGTCGCCGAACTTGGCTGCGCGCCGCCACGACGGCTCGTCGTTGCCGCCGATCCAGATGGGGATGCTCCCGCGCACGGCAAGCGGCGCGGAATAGCCATCGGCGATTTGAGTGTACTTGCCTTGAAAACTGACCTCGTGGTTCGACCACAACGCGCGGAGCAGTTGAATATGTTCGTCGAGCCGCTTGCCGCGATTTTTGAAATTGGCGCTCAGGTTTCCATATTCCTTTTCATTCCAGCCAACGCCCACGCCGAGAATCATGCGACCGTTCGTCGCGGCGTCAATCGTCACGGCCTGCTTTGCGGCGAGCACCGGATTCCTCATCGGCAGAACGAGGATCGAGGTGCCAAGTTGGACGCGCGGCGCGAGCGGAGCCAGGAGGGCCAAGGTGACGAGCGCTTCGTACATCGGCCCATACGGATTGATATTTTCTTTGGGAACGAGGAGGTGATCCGTCGTCCAGATGGACTCATAACCGAGTTCGTCGGCCAGGATCGCGGCGCGCCGCAGCGCATCCCACGACGCGGCGCGATCATAGTTGGGTAGAATTATTCCAAATTTCACCGTGACCTCTTTCTAACGATTGTCTTGAGCCAGCAGATTGATCTGCTCGGGCACGCCGAGAACCGCCAGCGTATCGTCGGCCGCCAATCGCTTTTCGCCCGCCGGATGGAAATCGCGGCCTTCCGCATGGCGCAGCAGCACGACGCTCACGCGATAGGTCTGTTCGATGTCGCTCACGCAGCGATTGACGAGCTTGGATTTGGGCCGGATGTTCAGCCGCGCCAAGCTCAGGGCCTGCCCTTCGACCATGATCGGCGGCGTGATGTCCATGCCCGCGGCTATGGCCGCAAAGACCGGGGCCGCCATGCCGGTCGCGCTGAGCGCGCTAAAGCCGAATTGCTTTTCGAGCGCCTGGGCAAAATCGTGGTCGAAGATTCGCATGACGACGCGGATGTTGGGATTCATGCTGCGCGCCTTGACCGCCATCTGTAGGTTGAGGTTGTCGTTCTGCGTGCAGAGGATGATGGTGAGCGCGCGCTGGACGCCGGCCTGGTCAAGCATCGTCTCGCGCGTCGCGTCGCCCTGCAAAACCGGCAGGCCCATCGCCTGCACGCTCGCGACCAAATCGGCCTTGGGGTTCGCCTCGATCACTACAACATCTTGATCCAAACCGTGCAGCTTTTGAACGACGTGATAACCCAGGTGACCGAGACCGACGAGGATGATATGATTGCTGAAAGTGGACGCGACCGCCATCTCCCACTCCTTGCTGCGCGACTTGCGATTGAAAAACACTACGCCAAAATCGGCCAGCCCCTGCGCGAGAATCGCCAGCCCGACGATCGGCATGGCGAAGAAAAAGAGTTGCAGATACCACGTTTGCGGAAATCCGCCCGGGGCTTGCAGGAAAACCATCGTCAGCGCGTCATAGATCGCCTCGACGGGAGTGGCGACTTGCTCGCCTGCTTGCTGCGCGAGATAGTAATAGAGCAGTCCGCCGCCGACCACTTGCAGACAGAAGAGCACGAGCGGACCACTAAAGTCTCGCAGCAGCAAAAGTGTGTCGCGCCAACTCGCGCGCCACTGCCGCCAAGCGGACGACCGAATTTTTTTGCGATTCACGCGCGTAACCTACTTTTTCGGTTTCTTGGGTTGTTGCGCGTCCGACCGCGCTTTGACGAGGAGACCGATCACCGTTCCCGCCAAGCCGATCAGCGCGATCAATATCGCGCCCGAGTTGTTCGCGATGGATTTGGCGACGTCCGACCAAAAGTCAGGGGCCGGCGTCTGTGTTGCGGGCGCGTCCACCTCGATGATGATCGGAATGTCCTGCAATACGCTCGTGCTGAGATCGGCAGAAACGCCGTTCACGATCGCCGGAATGGAAAGCTCGATGCCGAGCGCCTGCCGTCCGCCTGTCTTCGAATTAGCCAACCAGGACCATTCGACGGGCGTCGTCGCGGCCATTTGGCGTTGCTGGGGTCCGGGCGGGTTGATGGCAAACGTGATCGCGCGCAACTCGGCGATCATCAACGGATAGATTTGGATATTGCCGCTGAACCGATACACGAAACTTGGGAGACCCGGCGTTTTGCCTGCGGGCGCGGCTACCGGGGTGGAAGACGCTAATTGGGGGGCGGGCGAAATCCGCAGGCGAATCGCCGTCGTCTCGCCCAACGCCATCCGATCGGGCGAGTAGACCTCGATCTGGCCCAATCCCAAATTGTCCTGCGTTGAAACTTGGGCCGTCGTGCGAATTTCGCCGCTCGGCTGCTTTTGCGTCTGGACGTTTTTTACCGTGATGGGATTCGGGGTCGGCTCGGGGGTCCCGGAAGGCGCCGTGGCCGGCGGCCTAGCCGTCGGTTGCGGAGCAGCGGTAGGACGAACACCTGTCGGCGCGGCCGCGCAGCCGGAAACGAGGATTGCCAACGAAACGAGCGCAACGAGTTTTCTCATGCGTCCTCCGCGATAGGGTTATTGGACGACGACCAGGTCTTTGATCTGATCGAACAGCGCATCGCCGATTCCGCGTACTTTTTTCAAGTCCTCGACCTTTTTGAACGCGCCATTCTCGGCCCGGTAATCCACAATGCGTTGCGCGATGGCGGGCCCGATTCCGGGCAGCACGTCGAGTTCTGCGACGGTCGCCGTGTTGAGGTTGAGCTTGCCGAGAGGAGTCTTGGTCGGCGTCGGTTGGCGTTCGCTCTTGATCGGCGCACTCGCGGGCATCGTCGCTTCGCCGACGATCGGAATGTAAATCTGCTCGCCGTCATTGAGCTTGCGCGCCAAGTTGATGCTGGAGAGTTCGGCATGGCTCAAGACATTGCCCGCGAGCGCCAGCGCATCTTGGACGCGACTGCCGCCGGGGAGCGTGTAGACTCCCGGCTTGGCGACGGCCCCGCGCACGTCCACGAGGATCAACACCTCCGTTGCGGTTGGGCGGGGCGTGGCGGTGGTGATGGTGATCGCGGTTGGTTCGGGGCGGCGCAGAATGAAAATCGTCCCGCCGAGGATGACGAGAAAGAGCAACAGCATCGCGAGGTATGGGCGATAGCGCGCAAGCGGATCGTCCATGGTCGGCTCCGTTGACGAGAGTAAGCACGTTTGCGCGTATTATACCACAAATGAGGGATGAGGGATGAGGGATGAGGGCAACCGTCACAAATTAGGGACTGGATAAAAGTAGCTGACGCGCTTTGCGGGGACGTTTGAGAATACCCAAACTGCGTGCCTCGTGCGCCAGATAGGTCACGGCATTATCCGCTTCACCGCGCTGGTACGCCGTCGTGAAATGATACAACCCGCGAAAGACCATCTCGACGGAGACGGCTTCAAAGAGCACATCCAGTTCCTGTGCGACCGCATCGGTCAAATCAATCAGAACGGCATAGAGTAACCAAGTCGCCCAGAGTTGGAGTTGAATGCCGTTCTCCGCACCCACCCACAGATAGGCGAAGCCTAACAAGCGTTTCACGACCAAGAACGCTTCTTCGATGCGCCAGCGCCGCCGATAGAGCGCAGCCACGAGATCGGGCGGCAACACGACCGGATCGAGCACATTCGTGAGGTAGCGATACCATTGCCCCTGATACACGACTTCGACCAGCCGGAGGCGCTGCCGGGTGGCGGAGCCGACTTCGACAATCTGGTCGCGCAGGTAGTGCGTTTGCTGCAAGGCCTCCACCACCGTGTAGACCAAATTCGCATGGGGACGCGTGATGAAGGCCACGCACTTGTGGGTGAGTTGCTCGAACCAGTCGAAATCCAGCAAGCCCGCATCGAAGACCAGCAAATCCCGTGGGCGCAACGCCGTGAGCAGGCGTTCGATGAAGCGATGATCGTGCGCCTGGGCATCCGGCTCATACCAAAGGTGAACGGGCAAGCGGCTGGCTAAATCGAGCAACGCCCCCATGCGGCCCGCCAACGGGGCCACGGGCATTTCGCGCAAAGCTTTCAGCTTGCGCAAGAGCACATCCAGCGTCGAGCCGTCAAAGATCAAGAGCCGGTCAAAATAGGCTTGGGCGTGCAGCACTTCGGGTGGAACCGGGCGGGTGCGTTCTCGCCAACGAGCGTGCAACACGGGCAAGAGGTCGAGCAACACCCGCTCGAATAACACGGCGGGAAAATGAAGCAAGCGATCGGACAGGGCTTGTTGGGTGACACGGAGTCGTGAGGTCCACAAGAAGCCTTCGCGCTCCAAGACGCGCACGAGTTCGCAGGCGGAACCGATCTGCCGCCAAATCATACTCACGACAAGGGCAACCATCACGGGCAGCGTGAGCAGGCGATTCCGGAGCCCCAAGCGGCGGAAGAGCGCCAGCTGGGCATAGGTAGTGGGATGGATCAGTTCGGTGAGACGGGCTTCCACATCCGCTGCCGGAGGGGGCGCGGGAACGTGCTTGGATTGGGCGACGCGCACCGCACGGGTATGCCGCACACTGGATTTTCGTTTTTGGCTCATGCCTTCAGTATAGGAAGGCTGCGGTGGATTGTAAAGGTGCCTTGAGATTGAACCCGTCCCTAATGTGTGTCGGTTGGTCTAACATCTACTTGCATCGTTTCGATCTGGCGTTGAGGCGGCTCGGTTTCTGCCACGTGCGCTACGCGGACGAGTTTGGCGTGCTTGGGGCGACGCGGGCGGAAGGGGAAGAAGCGCGGCGATTCGTCACCTGGGTGCTGGGCTATTTGCGCCTGAGACTATCGGAAGGCAAGACGCG
>JACQYF010000089.1 GCA_016208315.1 Chloroflexota bacterium
GCGCCCTTTCGCGATCTTGGCGATTTCGGCCAGCGGTTCGATGGTGCCGACCTCGTTGTTGGCGTACATGACGCTGATGAGGACCGTACGCGGCGTGATCGCGCGGGCAATGTCGTCGGGATTGACCACGCCATGCCGGTCAACCGGCACGCGCGTGACCTCAAAGCCAAATTCCTTTTCGAGCTGCGCGACGGTGTTCAAAATCGCGTGGTGTTCGATGGGCGTCGTGATGATGTGGTTGCCGCGCGCGCGGAGCGCAAAGGCAACGCCGCGGACCGCGAGGTTATCCGCCTCGGAGCCGCAGCCGGTAAAGACGATTTCTTTCGGTTGCGCGTTCAGAATCTCCGCTACGCTGCGCCGCGCCGCATCCAACCCGCTCAGCGCGGCTTGCCCAAAGCGGTGCAAACTGGACGCGTTCCCAAATTTTTCCGTGAAATACGGCAGCATCGCCTCGACCACGCGCGGGTCTACCCGCGTGGTCGCCGAGTGATCGAGATAAATGTTTCGCTGTTCCATCGTATTCTCCAGACCAGACCCGAAGGGTTATGCGGCTCCTGCGGAGCCGAGGAAACCCTTCGGGTCTAGATTCTAGCACACCGCCAAGGCGTTGTCAAAAGGATTTATGCTTTCGTCGCCGTGACCACGGCGACTATGCTGGCGTCGTCGCGCACCCACTCGGTTTGCGCCTCAAACCCACCCCCTGCCAGCAACTCCCTCGCTCTCTCTGCGAAACTGCGATGCGCCGACTCTTGATCGCCACCCCCAACGGCATCGAGCGCGCGATTGAGCACGCGGCTCCACAGCGCGAACGGCAACAATCGCCCCGCATCCACCCAAATCAGCCGACCCTGATCGTCAAGCACGCGGCGAAATTCCGCGAGCGCCTCGGGATCGTAAATGAGTTCAGGTGGGAAGGTCATGATGACGGTATCGAAGGCGCGGGGCGGGAACGGCAGACGTTGTACCCGCGCGCGGACCAGCGGAAAACCTTGCGAAGGTTCATCCTGAGCGGAGCGGAGCGGAGTCGAAGGAACCTTCGCAAGAATTTTTGAGCGCGTGATGCGGATCATCCACGGCGAGAGGTCCACGCCCACCGGCGTGTAGCCCGCGGCAATCAAATCGAGCAGCAGATTGCCGGTGCCGCAAGGGACTTCGAGGACGCGCGTCCCGGTAATCCGCGGAATCGCCGCGCGGGTCCACGCGCGCCAGTGCCCGCGCGAAACGACTGCGCTAACAAAATCGTAGGTGAACGCGAAGGGATTGTAGAACAGGTGGAAAGCGAAACGGAGCAGGGGTTGGATCACGCGTCGGCGGCATTGCATCGGAGGATTACACCGCTATTTGACCTTCAACCCGCAGGCCGAAGGTCGTTACTGTTTTCCGCGTTGATACGGCTCGTGAATAGCAAGGCCAGTTACGACCTGATAATGCTTTCGATATGGACAATCCACCAGGACATCGGTGTCGAGGCAGATCGTCATACGCTCCGACTCCATGCCTCTTGGCGCGGTCGCGCCACATACCGAAAAACTCAGAGCGCGCAAATTCTCCTAGGGTGCGGGTCACGCCCGAACCGGGAGACGCGACCACGACGACAATTTCTGCTGGGCCCAGAGGAATGTCATCGGGCAGGACAATTCTGACTTCCCGGTTAGTAGTCACCTCAGCTTTCAGGTTAATCGTTTTGACCATATCCGCCTCCAAAAGACCGCACCCGGATTATAACACACTTTCTGTCCTTGATGGCTCGCCCGCCTGCTCAGCGCGCCGCTTGATCGCGACAATCGTCAGGTCGTCCGAGTTGGGCCCGCCGCCCGTGAACTCGGCCACCGACTGGAGAATCTCGTCCACGAGCTTGTCGCTGCTGAGATGCCCGCTGGCGGCAACAATACTCGCGAGCCGGTCCGCGCCGAATTCCTCCTCGCGCGCGTTCAGCGCTTCCGTCACGCCATCGGTATAGAGCAGCAGAACGTCGCCCGGTTCGGCGGTGATTTCGCAATCATGCAGCGAAATGTTCGGAATCACGCCGAGCGCGATGCCGTGTTCTTTTAACGTCGTCACTTGCCGCGTGGCCGCGCGATAGAGCAGCGGCGGGTTGTGGCCGGCGTTGACATACGTCACGCTCGCGCGCGCCGGATCGAGCACCGCGTAAAACACCGTCACGAACATCTCGGAATGGGCATCGGTCAGGATCACGTCATTCGCGCGATCAATCGCCTCGTGCGGCGTCGGCTTGCCGATCGCCATCGTGCGAATGATCGTGCGCGCCAGCGCCATGAACAGCGCCGCAGCCATGCCCTTGTCGGAAACATCGGCGATCACGATGCCCCAGCGCCCGCCAGTCAACGGGATAAAATCATAAAAATCGCCGCCGACCTCGCGGGCCGTCTGCCACTGGGAACAGATTTCGTAATCGGAAATGAGCGGACACGCGTCCGGCAAAAAGCTCTCTTGAATTTGCCGCGCCAGGCCCAGTTCGTACTCGAGGCGTTTTTTCCCTTCGGCCTCACTCGTCAGCCGCGCGCCCTCGATGGCGACCGCCACTTGATTCGCGATGCCCATCACCACCTGGATCTCGTGTGGGTTGAACTGGCGCGAGCGCGTGCCCTGGTCCACGAGCATCGCGCCGACGAGTTCGCCGCGCGTGATCAGCGGCGCGATCAACAGTGCGTGGATGGTGAACAACTCGCGAATCTCGGGACGGATCATCTGGTCCGCCGTAGGGTCTTGGATCACGACGGGCGCCATTTCCTGGCGCAACTTGGAGAGCGCGCCATAGTCGTCGGCGCGAAAGCGCATGTGGCGCAGCGTTTCATCCTGTTCGTCAGACAGTCCGTATGCTTTGGCCGATACGAACGCTTCGTTGGCCGGGTCGTACAGTAGGATCGCGCAGCGCGCGACGCCGACCAAGAGTGGCGTGATGCGGACGACGGTTTCGAGCGCTTCGTCCAGACTTGCCGTTTGCGAAAGGTTTTGCGCGACCTGGAGCATGACGTTGAGGTACCACGCCTCTTCCTTTTGGGAATTGAACAGCCGCGCGTCTTCAATCGCAATCGCCACCTGCGCGGCGAGAGTTTTCAAAATGAACAAATCCTCATCGCCGAACGCGTTCACCGCGTTGTTTTGCACGTCGAGCACGCCGACCGTTTCCTTGCCGACGATCAGTGGCACGGCGATTTCCGAGCGCGTGTCACTCGTTTGCTCGTCGGGATCGAGGATAAAGCGCGGCTCTTTGCGCACGTCGTCCACGATGTGCGGCTCGCCCAACGCCGCCACCCAGCCGACGATGCCCTCCAGGCCGAGGCGCAGCCGCCAGCCCTTGTCGCGCCACGCCGCGCTGCGCGGGTCGCTGCTCGCGCGAAAGACGGCGTAACCCGCGTCGCCATCCACGGTAAAGATGTGGACTTTGGCATAGCCAAATCGCTCGCGGATGCTATTCACCACCTGTTGCAGTAACTCGTCAATGTCCAACACTTGGGCGACCTGGCGGCTCACGTCGCTGACGATCGCGAGCTGCGTCGCGCGCTGGCGTTCGACCGCATACAACCGCGCGTTTTGGATTGCGACCGCGGCCTGCGCGGCCATCGCGGCGAGGTTGCTGGCGTGAATCGGATGAAACACGCGGGCGCGAATCGCGAACAGCGAGAGCACGCCGATCAACTCCTCGCCGGCCAGCATCGGGACGAAAAGCGCGCTGCGCGCCTGGCGTCCGGCGATCGTCACCTTTTCGCTGGCCGCGACAGCCGATCCCGTTCCGTCCAGCGGATAGACCAATGGCTTGTACACGTCGAGCGCGCGGATGGGCTGGCGATGCTTGGAGAAATAGTCGAACAGCGGCGAGGTCGGCGCGGGTTGATTCGGATGCCGCGTCTCGCTCGCCGTGGCTTGGAGCGCGATGCGCGTCTCGGCCTCCGGCGGGCCTTCGCGGTCGAAAAATTCGATCTGGCACAAATCGCACGGGACGATGCGCTGCGCGTGCGCGCAGAGCACCTCGGTGATCTTGTCGGAGTCGAAGGCGGCTTGCGAAAGCGCCTGGCCGAATTCGTAGAGCACAGTCAAGTCGTTGCGGCGACGCACCAGGTGCGCGCTGGCGTCCGCAAAACGCTGGACGACGATCGCCGTGCAGAACAGGCCGAGCGCCATGATCAAAAAGATACCGCGATCCAGCGAGGTATAGACCACCGCAATCACAATGGCTAACGGCAGCGGCAACAATTCCATCAATAGCGAATAGACGAGAATCGTTCGCAGGAAAGCGACCAGCGCGGTCGCGCCGCCGCGCAAATATTCGAGCAGACCCCAGCCGAGGTGATCGAGCGCGAACCAGGTGACGACGGCCGCGAGAAATGCCGGCAGCGTCTCCGGCGTCAGCATGCGCGGCGCAAACTGGCCGCCGAGCAGCGCGTAAACGTGCGAGGCGGCATAGCACATGCCGACCTTGAGGCCAGCGTTGAACAGAGGGATTTCGAGGAAATCGCGGAGGGAGTGTTTATCGCGCCGCCAAGCGTTGAGGAAGAGATAGACAAAGCCGGACGACGCCGCGACCCACGCGCCGAGGATCGGTCCAAACACAAAGAGCGCGGCCAGGTCAATGATGCCGACGAGACTGTGAGTCACCTGAGGCGCGACATGAAAGCCGGCGCGTTTGAGCATGAACGACAGCGCGGCGAAGAAGGCGAGCGGCGCGGCGTTCGCAAGGAGCACATCGGACCGCGTAACGCCAACTAGAAAGCCGACGCCCGTCAGCCCGAGGGCGACAGAATAGAGGGTGGCGAAAAAAGTGTGGCGCATAGCAGGTTGGCATTCTAGCACAGTCTACGCGCGGCAACAAGTCGCCGAGTCGCCGATCACTGTGCCTTACGTATCAGGGGCAAGAACAGCCAACTCGCCGGATTGAGCGTCACCCTCTGCAATCCGTCGTGATCCCACGTCCCGCGCGTTGCCATCGTCCGCGTGCCCACCTTGAACGTCACTGCGCGCCCGCGTTCTCCGCACCCCGCTGCCAAATTCCAAGTTGAACAGGTCGTTCACCCAACTCTCTGCATTCTTGTCATACACTTTCCATGGGTCAGCCGTGTCATTCGCATTGTAACCGTAGACTGTCGTGTATGAATTCTTGATTGGGTCCAGCGCAACCGTCACCGAAATTGGCCCCGTGCGCGGATACGAGAGGAGATTCCATGAGTCGCCCCACATGTCCGACGAATCGCCCAACATAACGTGACGGTGTGTCATTATCCCAAGGGCGCCTCGAAATGGAATGGGGTCGATCAGCGTGAACTGGGCCGGTGAACCCTTGGACACTTATCGCCAGATGCTCAAGTTTCTCGATCACACCACCACCTTGAGGCCCCACAGAAGTTTCTGACTTTGCGAATGACGCCTGAGCCATGGAAGACTCAGCATGACGACCTGAACGGTTACCTTTTCGTTTTAGCGGAGATTAGCGTGATTCGCGGACGCTAACTTATTTGCGGCAGCACGTCGCGCGCCAGTGCTTCCAGTCCGTCCATGTCGTCCAGGTCGAGCCATTGCAGCATCACGCGCTCGCAGCCGGCCTGCGCCAACGCGCCCAATTGTTCGACCGCCTCCGGCGCGGTCCCAACCATAATGCCGCGCTCGCGCAGTCGTTCCCGCGTTTGCCCACGCGCGGCGATTTTCCGTTGAACCTCCGCGTCGTCGCGGCCAAAGACGCAGCCGGTCATGGTCGAGCGGCGCAGCGATGTTGGCGCGCGCCCGTTGGCGGCGAGCAAATCATCCAAGCGCCGGTTCAGCTCGGCAAACTTGGCGGGCGGCATGAACGTTCCGTTCCATTCCGATGCGTACTTGGCCGCGAGCGGCAGCGTCAACTTGGGGCCGCTCCCGCCGATCAGAATCGGAGGACCGCCGGGGCGCTTGGGACGCGGGAGCAGAATCGCATCCTGCACGCGAAAGTATTCGCCTGCAAAACTCACCGGCTGGTCGCTGCGCAGCAAGGCCGTGACGATTTGTAAACCCTCTTCGAACCGTCTAAAGCGGGGCCGGGGCCTGAGCAAATCGAAACCATAGTGAGTGTGCTCGCGCTCTTGCCACCCCGCGCCCAAGCCCAGCGTCAGCCGGCCATTCGACAGATCGTCTACCGCGCTCGCCTGCCGCGCCGTGATGACGGGATGGCGAAAGGAGAGCGGCGTGACGAGCGGGCCGAATTCGATCCGGCGCGTGTTAGCGGCAAGCCAAGTCAACGAGACCCACAATTCGAGCGAATCCAGATCGGGCGGACTGGCGTTGGTGAAATGGTCGCTGCGATACAACCCGCCGAATCCCAAATCCTCCACGGCTGAGACGATTCGCTGCCAGCGTTCCCAATTTAACCCATTCTGTCCTTCGATCATGATGGCGGTTTCGAGCATGGTAGAGGCCCTCCAAGCGGCTGAACGCATTCTAACACAACCCAGGCACAGAAACAAGCATTTTGAGCGGCACTTGACCGTTTTCTGGCTCGGTGTTATCTTATGCCCCGACCTATGCGCCAGTTCAAGATTTTTCTCGATATGATCAAGTTCGAGCACACCATCTTCGCGCTCCCGTTTGCATACTTGGGGATGGTGCTCGCGGCGAACGGACTACCGACGCTTTATCAGTTCGTCTGGATTACGATCGCAATGGGCGCCGCGCGCACGGTCGCGATGTCGCTCAACCGGCTGATTGATCGCGAATTGGACGCGCGCAATCCGCGGACGATGAATCGCCCGCTGCCGCGCGGACTCATTACGCCGCGCGCCGTCGCCGCGATTTCGTTCGCCGCTTTCCTTGTTTTCGAATTCGCGGCTTGGCAGTTGAACTGGCTCTGTTTCGTGTTGTCGCCGCTCGCGTTGATTTTTCTGGTCGGCTATCACTTTGCCAAACGCTTTACCTGGTTGTCGCATTGGGTTCTCGGCTTTACCGACGGTATTGCCGCGGCGGGCGGCTGGGTCGCCGTGCGCGCGTCGCTCGATCCGCTCGCGTTCCTGTTGTGGTTCGTCGTCATCGTCTGGATGGCGGGATTCGATCTAATCTACGCGTGCCAGGATATTGACGTGGACCGCCGCGACGGATTGCAATCCGTGCCTGCGCGTTTCGGCATCGCCACGGCGCTTGTACTCGCGCGGGTCAATCACGCGATCACGGTCATTGCGCTCGCGGCCGTCGGCCTTGTCGCAGGGCTGGGCTGGCCGTTTTGGGCCGGTTGGGTTGGGGTCGCACTGTTGCTCGCGTACGAAAACGCCATCGTCAAGCCGAACGATCTCTCGCGCCTCAACCTCGCGTTCTTCAACGTGAACGGCTATATCAGCGTGCTCGTGTTCGTCAGCGCGTTGCTGGGACTCGTGTTCCCGCCAGTGTGATTTCAGATTTGAGATTGCAGATTGCAGATTGCGCGCCACCTACGGTGGCGACTAGTCTGAAATTTGAAATCTGCAATGATGTTAGGAGCAACAACGATGTTTTCCCATCGCACTCTCACTCTCCTTGGCACTGTCGCACTCGTCTTACTCGCCGCGTGCGCGCCGGCGCCCGTGCCAACCGTCGCGCCGACTGCCGCGCCGCAAGCCGGGACTACGCCGACCCTCGCGCCAACTGGGGCGGGCATGCTGCGCATCGGCGTTCTGCCGATCACGGATGTCGTCCCATTCTATGTCGCGCTAGAGCAAGACTATTTCAAAAAGCAGGGGCTGAACGTCGAGCTGGTGCCCGCGTCGAGCGCGGCCGAACGCGATCAAATGATGGCGACCCAGCAGATTGACGGGCAGTTGAACGACCTCGTTTCGACGGTGCTCTTCAACGCCCAAACGCCCAAGATCAAAATCGTCCGTACGGCGCGCACGGCATTTCCGAATGCCGCCGAGTACTGGATTCTGACGCCCAAGGACAGTTCGATCAAAACGGCGCAGGACTTGAAGGGCAAGGAAATCGCGATCTCGCAGAACTCGGTGATCGAGTACGTCACGCAGCGTCTGCTGGAGAAGGAAGGGCTTGCCGCCGCCGACATCAAGACGACGAACGTGCCTTCGATTCCGACGCGCCTGCAGCTCTTGACGCAAAACCAGGTCGCCGCTGCTACGCTGCCCGATCCGCTTGCGTCGCTGGCGATCCTGCAAGGCGCGCGCATCGTCGTGGACGATACCAAGTATCCCGAATACAGCATGAGCGTCATCAGTTTCCGCGCCGACATCGTCACGCAGCGGGCCGGCGACATTCGCAAATTCCTCGCCGCGTACGATCAAGCGATCCAGGACATTCGCGCGAAACCGGACCAATTCCGCAATACGCTGATTGATAAAGGTCGCGTGCCCGATCAGTTGAAAGACAGATACCAATTCCCGCCGTTTCCCGATCCGTCCATTCCCAGTAAGGCGCAGTGGGACGACGTGGTCAAGTGGGCGACCGAGCGCAAGCTGATTTCCGCGCCAGTGACATTCGAGTCGTCCGTGGAAAGCGGATTCATTAAATAGGACGCGGATAAACGCGGACGAGCGCGGATATTTTATTTTCCGCGTTCCTCCGCGCTCGGCGCCATCCTCGATGGCGACGCGTCCCATAACCCATGATTGAAATTCAGAATCTCGTCTTTACGTATACCGGCCAGACCGCGCCGCTGTTCGACCATTTCACCTGGCGCGTCGAGCGCGGCGAGTTTTGGTCGGTGATCGGGCCGTCGGGCTGCGGCAAGTCCACGCTGCTGCATTTGATGGTCGGCGTGCGCGCGCCCCAAGCGGGCCGAGTCAGCGTTAACGGCGAGAACGTGCCGCGCAAAAAGAATCGCGGCAAGACCGGCTTGGTGCTGCAAGATTACGGCCTGCTGCCGTGGGCCACGGTGCGCGACAACGTGCAGTTGGGGCTGCGCATTCGCGGGTTTTACGGGCAGGACGTCAAGACCCGAAGGGTTTCTGCGAAGCACCCCCGAAGCGACGCGGAGTGGGGCGAAAACCCTTCGGGTCTCACGGTGGGCGTTGATTTCTGGCTCGACCGTTTCGGTCTCACTCCGCATCGCGACAAGTATCCAACGCAACTCTCCGGCGGACAACGCCAGCGCGCCGCGATCGCGCGCACACTCGTGCTCGACCCCGATGTGCTGCTGATGGATGAACCATTTTCCGCGCTGGACGCGCCGACGCGCGAAGACCTGGAGCAACTCACGCTCGACTTGCAGGCCGAGACCAAGACGACGACCGTATTCGTCACGCACAATATCGAAGAAGCCGTTTTCCTGGGACGCAAGATTCTCGTGCTCGGCAATCCGCCGCACCGCTCGCCCGTGCGCTGCGTGGAAAATCCGGGTGCGGGGCGCGCAGGGTATCGCGACGAACCGGCGTTTCTGGAAACAGCGCACAGGTTGCGGGAGATGTTGAAGGAACGCTAATTGACCCAGGACGTGTGAACGTGCTATACTGCTAGCGAAACGATAGTCAAGAGGCGAATCATGGATTCTGTTGTTGATATCAAAGTGCCGCGAGAAATTCTTCACGCTGCGCGAATGACACCCGAAGAATTACGCTGCGAACTGGCGCTCCACTTGTTCCAGCAAGGCAAACTTTCTTTTGGCAAGGCACGTGAGATGGCGGGAATGACTGTAGGGGCTTTTCAACAACTCTTAGGCAGCCGCGGTATTCTCGTTCACTATGACCTGCAAGAGTACGCTGAAGATCGGAACACCCTCAAGGAATTGGGGCAAATGTGACGACGGTCAGCAATGCTTCTCCGCTCATCAACCTTGCGCGCATTGGGCTGCTCGACTTGCTCCGCCAACTGTACGGTTCGTTGATCGTGCCTACGGCGGTTTGGGACGAGGTCGTCGTGCAAGGCGCAGGGCAAGCGGGCGCAGAAGAAGTGCGAACAGCAGGATGGATCGCGCGCCAAGAGATTGCAAACACATCGCTGGCGCAAGCATTGCGGCAAGAACTGGATGCGGGCGAAGCCGAAGCGATTGTTTTGGCATTAGAAGCACGCGCCGAGTTGCTGGTGATGGACGAACGACTGGGACGCGAGACTGCGCGCCACATGGGACTGCGTTGCATTGGATTGATTGGCGCGCTGATTGCCGCCAAGCGGCGGGGTTTGATTGCGTCCGTCAAGCCGCACCTGGACGCGCTGCGCGATGTCGCGGGTTTCCGGGTGGACGATGCCCTGTACAGACAAGTATTGCAAGACGAAGGGGAAGCATAACTCGCCGCCCTCACTGTGCCACCACGCGACAAACTCTGCGGGGTGCAGAATGGCAATCTCGGAAAAAGAATTTCGGCAGGTGACACATTCGTAAGTCAGACATACAGGAGGATTCTACTATGAGTGCAGTTCTGGATATTGAACAAGCGGTCTCTCAGTTGCCGCCACAAGAACTCGCCCGCTTTCGGGAGTGGTTCGAGAAGTTTGACGCCGAGATATGGGATAGGCAATTTGAAGAGGACGCCAAGTCAGGGAAACTCGACAACCTGGCGAATCAAGCCATTGCAGACCTTCGCGCAGGTAAGCATAAATGAGTCCACCAAATGCACGAACGCAGAACACTCGCCCCACGACCACGGCGGGGCGGCTGGCAATTGGAAGGTACTTTCGATACATCCGCCGTTGCGAAGTGCTATGACGACCTGTGACTTGAGACCTGCGACCTGCCATGCGTAAACGTGACGTCCTCCTCGCCGCCATCGCCCTGCTCATCGCCTGGCAAATAATCGCGCTGATACTGAACCGCGATATTCTGCCCGCGCCGACAACCGTGCTCGCCGTGTTCTTCGCCCAACTGCCGCGATCGCTTGGGTGGCATTTCGTCGTGAGCACTTGGCGCGTGGTCGCGAGCATTGCCATTTCGGTGATTCTGGCAACGCCCGCGGGTTTGGTGCTTGGGCAATACCCGCAAGTGAACCGCGTTTTCGCGCCGGTCGTTTACTTGACGTACCCTGTTCCAAAAATCGTTCTGCTACCCATCGTCCTGCTCTTTCTCGGCATCGGCGATGCCTCCAAAATCTTTATCATCTTTCTGATTCTGTTCTTTCAAGTGCTCGTCGTCGTGCGCGATCAAGCCGCGGCGATTCGCCCTGAGCTTGTATACTCGGTGCGGTCGCTCGGCGCGGGCCGGCGTGCGCTTTTGCGCTTCGTGTACTTGCCCGCAACGCTGCCCGCGGTCCTCACTGCGATTCGCTTGAGCATCGGCACCGCCGTTGCCGTGCTCTTCTTCACCGAATCATTCGCGACCAGCGCGGGTTTGGGCTATTACGTCATCGTAGACACTTTCAGCCGCCTCGCCTATCCCGAAATGTACGCGGGCGTGGTCGCGATGAGCGTGATGGGTTTGATGCTGTACTTTGTGGTAGACTATCTCGAACGCGCGTTGTGCCCGTATCTGTTTGCCAAATAAGTTGGAAGTTGGAAATTGGAAATTGGAAGTTCGAAGTTGGATTCGACGACAGTGGCAAATCCTCAATCGAAAATCGAAAATCGAAAATCCAGCGATAAAGCTGCCTACGTCCGCACGATGTTCGACCATATCGCGCATCGCTATGATCTGATGAACACGGTGATGACTTTCGGTCAGCATCAGAATCTGCGCCGCGCGGCCGCACGACTCGCCCAGCCACCGCGCAACGGACTCGCGCTCGATCTCGCCACGGGTACCGGCGATTTCGGCGCGGCGCTGCGCGAGGTCGAGCCGACGTGCCGCGTAGTCGGCGTGGATTTTGCGCTGGAGATGATGGGCGTCGGCCGAGTCAAGTACGACGGAAGCATCACGTTCGCTGCAGGCGACATGCTCCAACTACCAATTAGTAGTAGCCAATTCGATTGCACCGTCAACGGTTTCGTGCTGCGTAATGTGACGGATGTGCGCCAGGCATTTGCGGAGATGTATCGCGTGCTCAAGTCGGGCGGCCGCGCGGTCAGTCTCGAAATCACTTCGCCGCGCACGCCGGTCTGGCGCAGCATCTTTGGGCTGTATTTCGATCACGCAATGCCGCGCATCGGCGGGTGGCTCAGCGGCGATGCCGAAGCGTACCGCTACTTGCCGCAATCGGTCCACGCGTTCCTCGCGCCGGAGCAGGTCGCCGAGTTGATGCGCGCAGTTGGTTTTCGCGACGTGGCCGTTCGTCGCGTGATGCTCGGCACGATGGCGGTATACGTGGGGACAAAGTGAGGGGGAGACAAGGAGATGGGGAGACAGGGAGATAGGATTTTACTCCCACTCTCCCACTCTCCCCATCTCCCGATCAGTCAATGCAAACAACTCTGCTAGAATTTTTGAGACAACAAAATACTCTGACTCTCGCCACCCAAAACGCCGACGGCACTCCACAGGCATGTGATGTTTTTTACGCCCACTCCGACGATCTCACCTTCTACTTCCTCTCCGACCCCAAGACCCTTCACATCCAAAATCTCACGCGCGAGCCGCGCGTCAGCGCGACGATTCACGGGCAATCGCAAGGATGGCAGGATATTCGCGGCGTGCAAATTTCCGGCGAGGCGGAACGCGTAGACGATCTCGCCGACCGCGCGCGGGGCTATCAGCTCTACATTGCCAAGTACGCCTTCGTCGGCCAATGGCTGCCGAACGTCGCCGCGCTCGGACAGTTGCACAAGCAACTCGGCGTCGTCGAGCTGTACAAAATCACGCCGCGCTGGGTTCGCTGGATTGATAACACGCAAGCGTTCGGGCACAAGGAAGAATTCGTAATTCCTAATTCGTAATTCCATCGTCGGATCGCGGATCGCAAATTACGTTTTACGTTTTACGTTTTATGCTTTACGTTTTACGACTTTCGCATGTCCGATTTTTCCGTCCTCCACACCAAACTAAATCCGCCGCGACTCCCGCGCCACGCGCTCACGCGGCCACGCGTAGATGCGCTGCTGCGCGAGTCGCTCGATCATCGCATTACCATCGTCCAAGCCGGCACGGGCTATGGCAAATCTACCGCGCTCGCCAATCTCGCCGACGCGAACACGCGCGTCTTTTGGTACACGGTCGGGGAAGGCGATCGCGACCCGCAGCAATTTCTCGCGCACCTCATCACCGCTTTCCGACTGGGACTCCCCGCGCTCGGCGATACGCCGCTCGCGCTCCTTCAAGAAATCGGTGCGACCCGCACCGCGGCCGATGCGCTCCTCAACGCGCTCAACGAGCAACTCGTCGAGCCGACGCTTTTGGTGATTGACGATTATCACCTGGCCGCGTCGCACGACGTGGATGGGGCGCTCGATTATTTCCTCGCGTTCTTGCCCCCCGATCTCCACGTCATCCTTTCCACGCGCTATCCGCCGCGGTTGGAACATCTCGTCTCGTGGCGCGCGCGCGGTCAGGTGCTCGAGATCAAAGGCGATACGCTGGCCTTTACGCCGGACGAAATTGCGACCCTCTTTCGCGAAAAATATTCCGTCGCGCTTGCGCCGCGCGAGATCGCGCTCCTCGAAGAGAAAACCGAGGGCTGGCCGATCGCGCTGCAATTGGTCTGGCAAGAACTGCGCGCCAAGCCGCAGACCGAGATGGCCGCGCTCCTCGGCCTCGGCTCGGATTCGTTGGATACGCTCTTTGCCTATCTCGCGCAAAACGTCCTGTCCCAACAGCCGCCCGCCGTCCAAACATTTCTCCTCGAAACATCTGCGCTGCGCGAACTCGATGCCAGCGCCTGTGGAGCGGTTGGCTCGACCGCTAATTGCCGCGCGATGCTCGTCCACCTGGTCGAGCGCGACCTCTTTCTCATTTCCCTCGGCGACGAACACTATCGCTACCATCATCTTTTTCACGATTTTCTGCGCGAACAAGCGCACCGCCAGGAGGCCGACGCGGTTCGCGGGCGTCATCGCCGCGCGGCCGAATTGTATCGGCGGGCAGAAAATTTTGACGAGGCGATTTACCATCTGCTGCACGCGAACGCGTTCGACGAGACCGCGCAATTGATCGAAGAAATCGGCGAAGGGCTGTTGCGCGCCGGACGGCTCGATACGCTCGCAAGTTGGCTGGATGACCTTCCGCCCGCGGTCGTCGCAGCGCATCCACTCTTGATTTTTTTCCTCGGCGACTTGGCGCGCCTCCGCAGCCGCTTCGACGATGCGCTGGCGTGGTACGAGCAAGCCGAACGCGCGTGGCGCGCGGCCAACGACGTCGGCGGGGTTTCGCGGGCGCTGCGCGGGCAGGCGCTGGTCTATCTCGACACGGTCCGCCCCGCGCGCGCCGAGCACTTGCTGCAAGAATCGCTCCGCCTTAACGACGGGCTGGACGATCGCGTGGCGCGCGCGCGGCTCCTCGAACTGCTCGCCGAAAACAAATTGAACATGGGCAAAGCGGAAGAGGCCGAGCAACTGCGCGTCCAAGCGCGTACGCTGCGCGAAGAAGGTCCCAGCGAGGATGTGCTCAGCGTCCGCGTGAAATTGCGGACCGGACAACTCGACCCCGCGCGCGAGATTTTGGAGACCTGGGCGCGCGAGGAACGCGGCAAGCCCCATCCGCCGCGCGCCCACCGCGAGACGCTCCTCATCCTCTCCTTGATCCACGCGCTGCAAGGCCGCGCCGGCGACGCCTTCAAGGCCGCCGAGGAATCGCTCTCACTCGCCGCGCAACTCAATTCGCCATTCGTGTCCGCGGTAGGCCAAATGCGCTTGGGACATGCCCATCAAATCCGCGGCGACCTGCCCGCCGCGCTCCGCTGCTACGACGAAGCGGTCGCGTTGGGCGATCAGGTCGCGGTGCGCCGCACGCGCGCCGAAGCGCGTTGGGGCATGACGCGCGCGCACGGCTTTTCCGGCGATCTCGAAGCGGCGCGCCGCGATGCCGCCGAGGGCATCGAAATTGGACAGAGCGCGGGCGATACGTGGATCGTCGCGCTCGTGCAAATCGCGCTGGGCGCGAGTCTCGTGCTGGCGCGGCGCGAGCGCCAAGCCATGGACCCGCTCGCGGACGCGCTGGCCGCGTTCCGTTCCTGCGGCGATACGTTCGGCAGCGCGGCGGCGCGCCAATGGCTGGCGCTCGCGCACTGGCATTTGAATCAGCGTGAACGCGCGATGGCGCACCTCCACGAAGCGCTCGCGCTTGCGCAGGCGCATCACTACGACTACTTGCTCACCACCCGGACGCTCCTGGGCTGGCAGGACGCGCGCGTCGCCGTGCCGCTGCTGCTCGAAGCTCGGCGGCGGGGCAAGCACGCCGCCTATGCCGCGCGCCTGCTGGCGACAATGGGTTTAGAGAACCTCGCCGCGCATCCCGGCTACCGACTGCGCGTGCGAACGCTCGGCGCATTCCGCGTCTGGCGTGGGGAAATCGAAATCACCGCGCGGGAGTGGCAGCGCCGCAAAGCGCGCGAGCTGCTCCAACTCTTTGTCACCCATCGCGGGAAAATGCTCGAGCGCGAGGAAATCTTTGAACTGCTGTGGAGCCGCGAATCGCCAACGGTGGCGGCACGCGATTTCAAGGTCGCCTTAAACGCGCTCAACAAGGCGCTTGAGCCGGCTCGCGCGGCGGACGATGCCCCCGCGTTTATCGCGCGCGAAGACACGGCTTACGGCTTGCGCGCGAGCGCGGACGTGTGGCTAGACGTAGAGGAATTCACCGCACTGGCAGCGCGTGCGGAAAAAGAAAACGACCTCGATCTCTATCGCCGCGCGCTCGCGCTCTATTACGACGATTACTTGCTGACGGACGCGCGGTACGCCGAATGGGCGATCGCCGAGCGGGAGCGTTTGCTGGCGCTTTATTTGCGCGCCGCGGACCGCCTGGCCGACGAACTATTGGTCCGCAACCAATGCGACGAGGCGATTACGTGGTGCGAACACATACTCGCACGCGACCGGTGCTGGGAGCATGCGTACCGGCTGATGATGCGCGCACACGCGCAGCGCGGCGACCGCGCCCAAGCGCGCCGCGTGTTCGAACAGTGCACGCGCATTCTGCGCGAGGAACTGGACGTGGAACCGTCCGCGGCGACGGTAGAAGTGTACAGGTCTGTGTAGGGGCGGGGTCACCCCGCCCTGAACCGGGCGGGATGACCCCGCCCCTACAACCCCCCTTGACCCGTGCGATGATTTAGGGTAGTTTTCTGTTTGGACGAAATGGCACACTCTCATCACAGAAAGGAACTGTAAATGTACGACCAAACAGAAATCGCGGCTATGACCCGGGCCTGGACAAGCGATGCGCGGTGGCAAGGCATCGAACGTCCTTACACTGCGGAAGACGTTTTACGGCTGCGCGGCTCGATTCAGATCGAGCATACGCTCGCGCGTCTGGGCGCAGAAAAATTGTGGCACAAGCTGCACAGCGAACCGTTCATCCGCGCGCTCGGCGCGCTGACCGGCAACCAGGCGGTACAGCAAGTGCAGGCGGGCCTGAAGGCGATTTACGTCAGCGGCTGGCAGATCGCGGGCGACGCCAATACCGCCGGACAGATGTACCCCGACCAGAGTCTCTATCCCGTGGACGCCGCGCCCGAACTCATCCGCCGCATCAACAACGCGCTCCTCCGCGCCGATCAAATCCAACACATGGAAGGCAAGCGCGAGGTGGACTGGTTTGTCCCAATTGTCGCCGATGCCGAAGCCGGGTTTGGCGGCCCGCTCAATACATTTGAGCTGACCAAGGCCATGATCCAAGCGGGCGCGGCCGGGATTCACCTCGAGGATCAGTTGTCCTCATTGAAAAAGTGCGGGCACATGGGCGGCAAAGTCCTCGTCGGCCCGCACGAATTTATCCCCAAGCTAGTCGCCGCGCGCCTCGCCGCCGATGTCCTCGGCATACCGACGATCATCATCGCGCGAACCGACGCCGAAGACGCGAACCTCGTTCGCAGCAACATTGATTCCGCAGATCAACCCTTCCTGACCGGCGAGCGAACCACCGAAGGATTCTATCGCATCAAGAACGGGACCGAGTTAGCCATCGCCCGCGCGGTCGCGTACGCGCCGTTTGCCGATATGCTGTGGTGCGAAACGAGCAAGCCCGACCTGGCCCAAGCGCGTGAATTCGCGCAGGGCGTTCACGAAAAGCATCCGGGCAAGCCGCTGGCGTACAACTGCTCGCCGTCGTTCAACTGGAAAATGCACATGGACGACAAGACCTTGCTCACCTTCCAGGACAAGTTGGCGGAGATGGGCTACAAGTTCCAATTCGTGACGCTGGCCGGTTTTCACGCGGTGAACACGAGCATGTTTGCGTTGGCGCACGAGTACGCGCAGCAAGGCATGGCCGCGTATTCGCGTTTGCAGGAGCAGGAATTCCAGCTAGAACGCGAGTCCGGCTACAAAGCGGTCAAGCACCAGTCGTTTGTCGGCGCGGGCTATTTCGATATGGTCCAAATTACCGTGCAGGGCGAGGACGTCGCGACGACCGCGCTCAAGGGTTCCACCGAGGAGAAACAATTTCAAGCCGCAACAGCCGCATAATGTAACTGCGCTGTAACTGCCGCGTGGTAGGATAGACCCTAAGGGTTTCATCGGCTCCGCAGGAGCCGCCTAACCCTTAGGGTCTATATGTCTGAAACCCCACGCGTAGAATCATTCGTCCTGCGCTTCGTCGCCGACGCACCCGAACATGGCGCGGGGGATGCCGCGCGCAACTGGCACGGCGTGGTCGTCCACGTCCAAACCAACGAAGAAAAAACCTTTACCCATTTCGCCGACGCCATCGCGTTCATCGCGCGCTATGTGCCCGTCGGCGATTCTGATTCTGAAGGCAGAAGGATGAAGGATGACCGAGGTCACCTTGGTGAGGGATGAAGTTGGAATCGTCTCGGCGGGGGCATACATCCCGCAATCATTTATCTCCGCGGCGGAGATGGCGCGCGCGACCGGCATTCCCGAAGAAATTATCCGAACCAAGTTTGGCCTGAACCGGAAGCCGATTCCCGGCCCCAACGATCACACCAACGCGATGGCGCTGTGGGCCGCGCAGGACGCGCTCGCCCAGACGAGTATCAAGCCGCAAGACATTGACGTGGTGCTCTGTACCACCGAGGAGTGGAAGGAATACCCGCTCTGGACCGCGGGCATCAAACTCGCGTACGACCTCGGCGCGACGCGCGCCTGGGCAATTGACGTGCAGATGCGGTGCGCGACGACGATGGCGACGATGAAGATGGCAAAAGCCATGATGCTCAGTGATCCGGACGTCAACACGGTGCTCATCGCGGGCGGCTATCGCAATGGCGATTTTGTGGATTTCTCGAATCCGCGCTCGCGCTTTTTGATTGACCTGAGCTGCGGCGGCGGCGCGATCCTTTTGCAAAAGAATTACCCGCGCAATCGTCTGCTCGAATCGGTCGTACGCGTGGATGGCTCGTTCTCGCTCGACGTGATCGTGCCCGCGGGCGGGACCGTCAAACCGATTTCCGCGGAGGCCTTGGCTCTACACGAGTATCGGCTCGATGTGCCCGACCCGGAAGGGATGAAGCGCCGGCTCGACAAACTCTCGATGGAGAATTTCGTCGGCGTGGTGGACGCGGCGCTGGCGAAAAGCGGCTTGACGCGCAAGGACATCGGCTATCTGAACATACTGCACATGAAACGTTCCGCGTTCGAATACGTCCTGCAGGAACTCGGCTTGACCGAAGAGCAATCGTTTTATCTCAGCGATTACGGACACATCGGCCAACAAGACCAGGCGCTCTCGATCAAAAAGGGTTTGGAGTTGGGCCGCCTCCGCGACGGCATGGTGATGGTCATGGTCGCCGCGGGCATCGGCTACGCGTGGTCGGCAAGCGTGGTCAAGTGGGGCTAATTACGAATTACGATTTACGAATTACGATTTACCGTAATTGGTAATTGGTAATTGGGGGACTGGATGTTCATCGGCGATTGGCTGGCGCGGCGGGAAATGCTCACGCCGAACAAGGTCGCGCTAGTTGACACGCTGCACGACAATCGAAAAATCACCTACCGCGAATGGAATCACGCGGCGAATCGGACCGCCCATTATTTGCGCGATGGGCTGGGGGTCAAACAAGGCGATCGCGTCGCGGTCCTCGCCATGAACTGCGTCGAGTATTTGGATGTTTGGTTCGCGTGCGGCAAGCTCGGCGCGATTTTGCAAACGCTCAACTGGCGGCTCACGCCCGCGGAACTTGCCGGCTTGCTCGCCGACGCCACGCCGACCGTCTTGATCTACGGCCCCGATTTTGCGGCGACGGTGGACACCCTGCGAACACGCGCCGCGAGTGTCAAACATTTTGTCGCGCTTACCCCCACCCTGCCCTCCTCTGTCAGTGACAGGGGAGGGAGAGATTTTTCTGCACGCGATTCCTACCCGCATACTCCCACACTCCCAACCGAGCTTTCCTGGAACGACCCCTGGGTGATCTGCTACACGGGTGGGACCACCGGACTGCCGAAAGGCGCGATTCTCACGCATCGCGCGATCACGGCAAATTCGGTCAACACGGTGATGAGTTGGGGGTTGACGCCCGACGATGTGACTATACTTAATTCGCCTCTATTTCACACCGGCGGCTTGAATGTGTTCACCGCGCCGCTCGTCCACATTGGCGGCACGTCCATCGTCTGTCGCACGTTCGACGTAGATCAGGTTTTCAGTTTGATTCGCGATGCGGGCGTGACGCTCTATTTCGGCGTACCGACCATGTTCACCGCGATGCAGCAGCACTCGCGTTGGATGGAAGCCGATTTCTCGAAACTCAAGCTCGTCATCAGCGGCGGGGCGCCTTGTCCGCTGCCCATATTTGAGAAATTCTGGGACCGCGAGATTGATTTCAAAACCGGCTATGGTCTTACGGAAGCCGGGCCGAACACCTTCTGGCTGCCGCCCGAAGACGTGCGCCGCAAACCGGGCGCGGTCGGTTTCCCGCTGTTTCACGTTGACGTCAAGGTCGTCGGCGATAGCGGCGCCGAATGCGGCGCGGATGAGGTTGGCGAATTGTTGGTGCGCGGACCGCACGTCTGCGCGGGCTACTGGAATCGTCCTGAAGAGAGCGCAAAAGCGATTGCCCAAGATGGCTGGCTTCGCACGGGCGACCTGGCACGCCGCGACGCCGAGGGCTATTACACGATTGTCGGCCGCAGTAAGGACATGATCATCTCCGGAGGCGAAAACATCTATCCCGCCGAAGTGGAAAGCGTCCTGCACGCGCATCCCGCCATCGCGGAAGCCGCGCTCATCGGCATACCCGATGCCAAGTGGGGCGAAGTCGGTCGCGCAATTGTGGTCACGACAAACGACGTGACCGCCGAAGAACTGACCGCCTTTTGCCAGGCGCGGCTGGCGCGATTCAAGATACCCAAGTCATTCCTGTTTGTGGACGTGCTGCCGAAAACAGCCGCGGGGAAGATTGATAAGAGGGTGCTTGTTCAGGAGTACGGGAATTCGTAGGGCGTAAAACGTGAAACGTAAGGTTTTTACGTTTTACGCTTTACGTTTTACGTGACGGAGTCCGTCATGCCAAAACTACAATCCAACAACATCACCATCGCCTACGAAATTAACGGCGCGGGCCATCCGCTCGTGCTCATTACTGGCGTTGGTTACGGCAAGTGGTTTTGGCGCAAGGTAGTTCCGGGCTTGGCACAGCATTTCCAAGTGGTTTTGGCGCAAGGTAGTTCCGGGCTTGGCACAGCATTTCCAGGTCATTACGTTCGACAATCGCGGCGCGGGCGATAGTGACAAACCGGATGGTCCCTACACGGTGCCGATGATGGCTGCGGACACGGCGGGTTTGTTGGATGCCCTTGAGATCAAGAGCGCGTATGTGATGGGCAACTCGCTCGGCGGATTCATCGCGCAAGAGTTGGCCGTCACGCGTCCCGACCTGATCGGCAAACTCATTCTCGCCAGCACGAATTACGGCGGAACGAAAGTGATTCCGATCACGCCCGAGGCGATGAAGGTGCTGACCGACCGGTCCGGCGATCCGGTTGAGCTCGTCAAGCGGGGGATTGCGATTGCGTGCGCGCCCGGCTTTACCGAAAGACGAGCCGCCGTCGCAGCCGAATTGATGCAATATCGCTTTACGAATCCCGTGCCGCCCGCGCAGTACGCGGCCCAAGTCGCCGCGGGCGCGGGCACGATGGCGTACAGCGACGAAATTGTAGAGCGGCGCATGAAGGCGATTCAAGTACCCACGCTCATTCTGTTCGGCGAACTCGACATGGTCGTGCCACCCGGCAACGCCGAGTTGATGGCGCGAAAGATCGCGGGCGCGCAAGTGAAAATCCTGCCCGGCGTCGGCCACATGTTTCCGATTGAAGACCCATCGGCGACGGTGGATGCGATTGCCAACTTCTTGAAAACGTGATGCGTAAGACGTGAGACTTGCGACCTGCGACTTGTGACTTGAGACATGCGATACGCACAAATTGCTAGCACCGGCCGCTACATCCCAGACAAAGTGATTACCAACGCCGACCTCGATCGGATGCTCGGGCAGAACGTTGGCGATTGGCTCGTGGAAAATGTCGGCATCCGCGCGCGGCACATGATGGCGGACGACGAGACGGTATCCGACATGGTTGTGAACGCGGCGCGCCGAGCGCTGGAGCGCGCCAAGCTGAAACCAACTGATCTCGACCTCATCATTATCGCGACCGACACGCCGGATTACCTCTCGCCCGCGACGGCGTCGGTCGTGCAAGCGAAACTCGGCGCGGCGAACGCGGGGACGTACGACATCAACTGCGCGTGCTCGGCGTGGGTGACGGGAATGGACATGGCCGCGCGCTATATCGCGACCGACAGTGATTACCGCCACATTCTAGTGGCAGGCGCGTATGGGATGACGCGGTTCGTGGACTGGACGGACAAGTACACGTGTACGCTGTTCGCGGACGGCGTCGGCGCGGCGATTGGGAGCGCGGGCGACGAGCCGGGGTTTCTCGCGGGCAAGTTGGTGGCGCACGGCGAATACTACGACGCGCTCGGCATCTACACTGGCGCGGCCGCGCGACCGGCAACACCGGACACTATCGCGGCCTTCGGCAAGCCCAAAGTGGCCTTCGTCAAGAAATTTCCGGCGACATTCAATTCCGAAAACTGGCCGCCGCTCGTGCGCACGGTCGTCGCCAAAGCGGGACTGACGCTCGACGATATTTCTCTCTTTCTCTTTACCCAACTCAACCTACGCACGATTGAATTCGTGATGCAAAATCTGGGCCAACCGATGAGCAAGACGCATTGGATCATGGACAAGTGGGGCTATATCGGTTCGGCCTGCATCCCCGCCGCGCTGGACGATGCAATCGAGCAAGGCAAGGGACCGAAGCGCGGCGATCACGTCGTCTTTTGCGCGACTGGCGGCGGCATGGCGATGGCGGCGACGGTGTGGAAATGGACGGTGAGCAGTGAACCGTAAACAGTGAACAGTATTCAGTCGGCACTGTTGACTGTTGACTGTTTACGGTTCACTGACGGCGAACGGAGATTCAGATGTACATCGGCGACTACCTCGGTCGGCGCGCGATTTACAGCCCGGACAAACTTGCGATTGTGGATACGGGCAAGGAACCAGAGTGGCGACTCACGTATCGCCAGATGAACGAGCGCGCGAATCGGTTCGCGAGTTGGCTGCGGAGCGCCGGCGTCGGCAAAGGCGACCGCGTGGCGATTTTCGCGCGGGATGGCGTCGAGCACCTCGATTGCTTTTTCGCGTGCAGCAAACTGGGCGCGATTCACACCGCGCTGAATTGGCGCTTGCACTGGCGCGAGGCGCAAGCCATCGTTCAGAACACGACGCCGAAGGTGTTGATCTTTTCGGACGATTTCAAGGACGGTGTCGCGGAACTGAAAACCGCAATTACCAATTACAAATTACCAATTCTCAATTGCCTGCACATCGAAGGCAACGGCATTTCGGGCAGTCGGCATTTTGAAAGCACATTGCAATCTAGCGACGCATCTCCGGTGACGTGCGAATCGCTTGAGGCGGAAGACATCGCCGCGTTGATTTTTACAGGCGGCACGACGGGCTTGCCGAAAGCCGCGCAGGTGTCGCATCGCATGATCGCGTGGAACACGCTCAACACGGTCATCCACGACGTGGCGCACGACGACATTTACCTCAACGTGTTTCCAATGTTCCACACCGGCGGGTTGTTCGTCTACACGCTGCCCCAAGTCATTTTCGGCGGGACGACGATTCTGCTGCGCGAATTCAAAGGCGCGAAAATACTCGAAATTATCGAGCGCGAAAAGGTGACGATCTTTGGCGGCGTGCCCACGATGTATCAGATGCTGACGCAAGCGGAGAATTGGGCGACAGCCGATTTGTCGTCGCTGCGCTTTTGCACGAGCGGCGGCGCGCCCTTGCCCGTGCCACTGGTCGAAAAGTACACGGCGGAAAAAGACGTGCGGTTCAAGCAAGGATTCGGCATGACCGAGTTCGGCCCGGGCCTCTTCGCGCTCGCGCCCGAGGACGCGATTCGCAAAGCCGGCTCCATCGGTCGCCCAAATTTTTTCGTGGACGCGCGCATCGTAGACGAAGCGAATCGCCCGCTTGGCCCGAACGAAATCGGCGAGTTGGTGCTGAAAGGTCCTTCGTACTCGTCCGGCTATTTCAATAATCCGGACTCGAGCGCGGCGGTGGTGGATGCGGAGGGCTGGTTCCATACCGGCGATCTCGCCAAGTACGATGAGGAACGGTATTTCTACATCGTGGATCGCAAGAAGGACATGTTCCTCAGCGGCGGCGAGAATGTTTACCCGGTCGAAATCGAAAAGGCGCTGTACCAGCATCCCGCCGTCCACATGTGCGCCGTCATCGGCGTGCCCGATGCCAAGTGGGGCGAGGTCGGCAAAGCGATTGTGGTGCTCAAGCCGGGGACGCATGCCACCGAAGAAGAGATGCTCAAGTTCCTGACAGAGCGCCTCGCCAAATACAAAGTGCCGCGCTCGGTCGTCTTTGTGGACGCGCTGCCGATTTCGTCGGCGGGGAAAATATCGAAGCGGGAGCTCAAGGAAAGGTACAGTAAACAGTAAACGGTAAACAGTGAAAAGTATTCAGTTGGCTGTTTACTGTTCACTGTTCACTGAAAGGGGTTTACTGATATGTACGGCATCGGTTTTTGGCTCTATCGCCACGCGCAGTTGCATCCGCGCCGCATCGCTTTGGTGACGCCCGACGCCACCTACACCTATCGCGATCTAAATCGCGAAGCGAACCAGGTCGCGCACGCGCTGGCAGGATTGGGCTTGAAAGAGGGCGACCGGATGGGCATCCTCGCGATGAATTATCCCCAATTCCTGACACTGCTTTTCGGCGCGGGCAAATTGGGACTTACGGTCGTCAATCTCAACTACCGGCTGACCGCGCCCGAACTCGCGTATCAGATTCAGGACAGCAACGCGCGCATTGCCTTCGTCGGATCGGAGCAGGCGGGCCTAGTTCCGCAATTGCAAGAGCAGACCAAGCTGGAAAAGATTTTCATGCTCGAAGGCAAGCCCCCGTCCAATTGCGGCACGTATGCTGAACTGGTCAGCAATCAGCGCGATGACGAACCCGCCGAGCCGCTGCCCTGGGATCGCGCGCTGCTCATCGTTTACACATCGGGCACGACCGGCAAACCCAAGGGCGCGGTGCTGACGCACGCGAATCAATTCTGGAACGCGATGAACGACATCATCCCGCTGCGCCTGACCGCGGACGATACCGTTCTGACGATCTTGCCGCTCGTTCACGTCGGCGGCATCGGGTTGTTCACGTTGCCCACCTTGTTGCTCGGCGGACGCGTGGTCATGCCGCGCAAGTACGATCCGGACGAGGCGCTGCGGCTGATCGAAAAAAATAAAGTGACGGTTGTGATGGGCGTGCCCGCGGTCTGGCAGATGATGATCGCGTCGCCGCTCTTTCGCACCGCCGACCTGTCGTCGGTTCGCGCATTCTATAACGGCGGCGACCGCTGCCCGCTCGAAATCGTACGCGCGTTCCGCGACCGCGGCCTGACGTTTGGCGGTGGATATGGGCTGACCGAAACATCGCCGACCGCGTTCATGATGGAGCCGGAAGATTTCGAAAAAGGCACCGCGCGCTTGGGCTTTATCGGCAAAGCCGCATTTTTCAACGAGGCGCGTTTGGTGAGCGATGGCAAACAGGTCGCGCCGGGCGAGGTGGGCGAGATTTGGCTGCGCGGCGGCAACGTCTTTTCCGGCTACCTGAATCGCCCGGAAGCGAACGCCGAGGTCTTTGTGGACGGCTGGTTCCGCACGGGTGATCTCGCTTCGCAGGATGGGGACGGGTTGACGTATGTCGTGGGCCGGCAGAAGGAAATGTACAAGAGCGGCGGGCTGAACGTCTACCCCGCCGAAGTCGAGGCCGTCCTGGGACAGCATCCCGCCGTGCGCGAGGTGTGCGTCATCGGCGTACCCGACCCCAAGTGGAACGAAGTGGGCCGCGCCATCGTCGCGTTCAAGCCCAGCCTGGAAGCAACCGCCGACGAACTGATCGCGTGGTGCGATGGAAAACTGGCGCGCTACAAGACTCCCAAGACCGTCGTTGCGGTGGATGCGCTGCCGCGCAACACGCTGGGCAAAGTGGTGCGCGCGGAGATCAAAGCCAAGTACGGGAGCGTCTAGTCTGTCATTGCGAGCGGTTTTTGCGAAGCAATCCCCAACTGTGCATTGGAGATTGCTTCGTCGGCAAAAACCGCCTCCTCGCAATGACAACCTGATGGAGCGCGATGCAATTCGGAACCACTTTCACTCTGAAGCGCGTCTTGACCCAAGACGATTTCAACCGCTTTGCGGCGTTGAGCGGCGATAATAATCCGATTCACGTGGATCCGGCGTTTTCGGCGCGCACGGCTTTTGGCAAAACGGTCGCGCACGGGATGTTCCTGTACAGCTTGATTCACCGCGCGCTCGAGCAAAATTTTCCCGGCGCGGCCCAAGTCTCGCAAGACCTGATGTTTCCCTCTCCCAGTTTCGTCGGCGAAGAGGTGACGGTCTCTTTGAAAGTGATCGAAATCCGCGAACCGTTCTTGCGACTGGAAACGATGGTGAGCAAGCCAAACGGCGAAATCGGTTTGCAGGGCGAGACGACGATCAGGATCGTAGCATGACGACCAAGGTCGCCACCTCGGTGGGCGGACTCGTCCTTTCGGAACTGACTGGCGAGATTGCGACGTTGACGCTGAATCGCCCGGAGCGCCACAACAGTCTCATCCCGGAACTGCTGCGCGATTTGCTCGACGCATTGCGCGATGCTGCCCACGCGCGTGCGCTAGTGCTGCAAGCCAACGGGCGCTCATTCTCGACCGGCGGCGACGTGCGCGGCTTTTACGAACACCGCGCGGAGCTCGAGTCGTATTCGAATGAGGTTGTCGGCTTGCTCAACGAGACGATTCTCGCGATGATCGCGTCGCCCATGCCCATCATCGCCGCGGTGCATGGCATTGTCACGGGCGGATCGCTCGGATTGGCGCTTGCGTGCGACATCGTGCTCGTCGCGCCGGAAACGACGTTTACGCCCTTCTACACGACGGTCGGTTACAGCCCGGACGGCGGCTGGACGGCGATGCTTCCGGCGGTCATCGGCGCAAAACGCGCGGCGGAAGCGTTGCTGCTCGACCGCTCGATCACGGCGCATCAGGCCATCGAATGGGGTCTCGCCAATCGAATCGTATCGGCAGACAAGATTCGAGACGAGGCGCGCGCAGTTGCAAATGCCATCGTGCAGCAAAAAGCGGGCAGTGTGATGCGCGCCAAGCGGCTGCTGTGGAGCAACAACATTGCCGGGAAACTGGAAGAGGAACGGCAGCAGTTCGTGCGGCAGATCGTTTCGGCTGAAGCGCAAGAGGGCATGGCGGCGTTTCTGCATATCAAACCTGGCGACTACAAGTCGCTGCAACAATAACACAAAGTCGGCCTCCGCCGACTGGTAGCCCACGAAGGTGGGCTTGGTGTACTCGTTGCCGCGAATTCATTCGCCCAAGTCAACTATGAATTTCCAAGTCGGCCAAACCGCGACAACCAAACGCACCTTCACTCCCGCCGACCTCGCGGAATACGCGGCGCTCACGGGCATCGCCACGCCCGAGGCGAACGTTGTGCCCGGTCCTTTACTCGGCGGGATGTTCTCGTATTTGCTTGGGACGACGCTTCCAGGTCGCGGGTCGAATTATCTGAAACAGCATTTGGAATTTCCGATTCCCGCGTTGGTCGGCGAAGAACTCACAGCCACGGTCGAGATCGTGCGGCTTCGCCCGGGAAAAGACTTGGTGAATCTGCGGACGCTTTGCGCGAATTCGAGGGGCGAGATCGTCTGCCACGGTGAAGCGCTCGTCAAGGTCAAGGATGTAGCATAATGCCCAAGATCAAAGCGAACGGCGTCAAGCTCTACTACGAATTGCACGGGCCGGCTGAAGCGGACGTGTTGGTCATCTCGAACGGCATTTTGATGAGCACCGCGAGCTGGGCATACCAGACGCCCGTGCTCTCGAAAAAGTATCGCGTGCTCTTGTACGATTGCCGCGGCCAATGGCAGTCGGAGCATCCCGCCGGTCCGTACAGCATGGAGCAGCACGCGGACGACCTCGCTGCGCTGCTCGACGCGCTTGGTATTCCGCGTGCCCATATCGCCGGAGCGTCGTATGGCGCGGAGATCAGTTTGATTTTCGGTTACAAATATCCAGGGAAAACGAACACCGTCATCGCCGCGTCGGCGGTCAGCCAGGTGGACGCGACCTTGCGCGGCATTGCAGAAATGTGGCTTGAAGCCGCGCGGCGCAAAGACGCGGAATTGTTTTTCCACGCGACGTATCCCTTTAATTTCAGCCAACATTGGATCGCGGCGAACGCGGCCGCGCTCGAACAGGCGCGGGCGCGGTATGCGCTGCTCGATTTCGATGCAGTCGTCGCTTTGTGCGAAGCGTTCCTCAATCTGAATATCACGGATCAGTTGAAAAAGATACAAGCGCCCACGCTGCTGATGGTTGGCGAGGAAGATAACCTAAAACCGCGGCGTTACACGGACATCATTGCTGCCGAAATCTCGCACGCCGAATACGTTATCATCCCACGCGCCGGACACGCGGTTATGTGGGAGCAGGCAGGGGTGTTTAATAGTCTCATCCTGGGGTTCCTCGAAAAGCAGAGTTCGCTAAAAACAAAATAGACAGTACCGCAAAAGTTGCTATTGACAGCGGCATCCGCTGTCAAAGGAAAAGCAACTTTTGCGGTATTGCCAAAATAGACTTATGGAACGCGTCGCAAGTAGCTGGACTGCATCGTTACAAGTTGTAAGGAGGTAACGATGAAGCTCAAACTGTCCCTAATACTTTTCAGCGCCGGACTGCTCTGGTTGCTGGCTCTGCAACCGGCCCAAGCCAATGGCTGGGTGACGGGCACGGCCTGCAACGTGTCTGGCTGCCGCAACTACAAGCTCTGGGTTCCAACGAACTACAGCGGCAGCACTCCCGTTCCACTCGTGATGATGCTCCACGGCTGTACGCAGAATCCGGACGACTTTGCCGCCGGGACGCAGATGAACACGCTCGCCGACGCGAATACATTTCTCGTGGTCTACCCGGAACAACCGTCGAGCGCGAACGCCAGCAACTGCTGGAACTGGTTCGAGGTCGCCCATCAATCGCGCGGCGCGGGCGAGCCGGCGATTTTGGCGCTGATCGTGCAGCAAATCGGCTCGTCTTATCGCGTTAATCCGAAACGTGTTTACGTCGCGGGTATGTCGGCCGGCGCGGCCATGACTGTAATCATGGGCGCGACCTACCCGGATATTTTCGCCGCCATCGGCGTGCATTCGGGCCTCGAGTACAAAGCGGGGACCGACTTGACCAGCGGATTGGCCGCGCAGCAACTTGGCGGCCCGGATCCGAACCAACAAGGCGGCTTGGCCTATCTCGCGATGGGCAAATTCGAACGTCGTATGCCGACGATCGTTTTCCACGGCACACTGGACGTGACGGTCCAAGTGGTGAACGGGAACCAGGTACTGGCGCAGTGGGCGCAGACCAACGATTACGCCGACGACGGCGTTGACAACCAGAGTGTGAACGACACGCCTACGCAAACGACGACCGGCGCTGTGCCAAACGGTTATTCGTATACGACCACGTTTTACGACGATGCGCGTGGGCGTCCGCTGATGCAAAAGTGGATGGTGAAGGATATGCGGCATGCGTGGTCCGGCGGTTCATCGGCCGGCTCGTATACGGATTCCAAAGGACCTAACGCCAGCCAGATCATGTGGAACTTTTTTCGACAATTTCATCGTTAGCTGATGGACGACCGAGCCGTCAAAGGAGGAAACCCAATGTCATTTAGCATCGGACAAAAAGCATCGTTCAGCAAAACAATTACGGAACAAGACGTCGCCACTTTTGCGGAACTCAGCGGCGATCACAATCCGGTCCACCTCGACGAGAATTATGCCAAGGGCACGCGCTTTGGCGCACGAATCGCGCACGGCGCGTTCAGCGTCGCCGTGATTTCCACGGTGCTCGGGATGCAACTCCCCGGACCTGGCACTGTGTACATGAGCCAAACGCTGAAATTCGTCAAGCCCGTTTATTTCGACGATACGATCACGGCCAATGTCGAAATCACCGCGCTTCGCGCCGACAAGGGCATCATTACGTTGAAAACCGAATGCGCCAACCAACGCGGCGAGAAAATCGCCGAAGGCGAAGCGGTCGTGTTTCACGAGAACGCGAAAGGAGGCGAGAAGTAAAACGTAAAGCGTAAAACGTAAAACGTAAATCCGAAATCTGAAATCTCCCGGAGGAGAAGAGATGAAAAAGCTAGCATTGCTCGCGCTCGTCGTAATTGCAGTCATCGTCGTGGCATGCGCGCCGGCGCCCACAGCGGTTCCACCCACGGCCGTTCCGCCGCCCACAACCGCGCCGCAACCTACCGCCGCGCCGCAGCCGACCAAAGCGCCGGAACCCACCAAAGCGCCTGAGCCGACGAAAGCGCCGGTAGCGACAACTGCCCCAGCCGCGACGACGGCTCCCACGACCGCGCCCACCAGCGCCCTCGCGGGCAAGCCCCTCAAGGTCGGCCTGCTGACCGACCAAACCGGCGCGCTCGCGATTTACGGCCCCATGCTCGAGAACGGTTTCGCGCTCGGCCTGGAATACGCGACCGGCGGCACCAACACGGTCGCGGGTCGCCCGATCCAAGTCGTCACCAAGGACACGGCGTCGAAGGCGGATGTCGGACAACAGGTGGCGCGCGATTTGCTCGAAAAAGAGAATGTGGATATGCTTGTCGGCGTGCCCAGCTCGGGCGTGGCGCTCGCCGTGAATGAACTGGCCAAGCAGTACAAAAAGATCTATATCGCGCAGCCCGCGGCGGCCACCGAAGTCACCGGCAAGAATTTCAACCCTTACGTCTTTCGCACCGGGCGCTCGAATGAGCAGGATGCCCTGGCGAGCGGCGCGGCGCTGTTGAAACTCGGCAAGACGTTCGTCCAGATCGCGCCGGACTATGCGTTCGGTTACGGTTCGGCGACCGGCTTTTACAACGTGGTGAAGAAAGGCGGCGGAAAATTCACCATCAACGATTCGGCAGATAAGGTGGGCACGATCTACATTCCGCAGGACGCCAAAGACTTTACGCCCTATCTGCAAAAGGTTCTGGATGCGAAAGCCGAAGTGTTGATCGTGACGTGGGCAGGCGCGGGCTTTGTGCCGCTGTTCACCCAAATGCAGCAACTCGGCGTGTTCAAGTCCATGACCGTCTATACGGGCATTGCCGACAACGCCAGTCTGAAAGCGAGCTTTGGCTTTGCCATTGGCGCCAAGGGCATCAACGTCTACCACTACACTCTGCCCAAGAACGCGGTCAACGATTGGCTCGTCCAAAAGCACAAGGAAAAATTCAAGACTCCGCCCGACCTCTTTACCGAGGGCGGCTTTACGGCCGCGCAGATGCTCGTCGCGGGCTTGAAGGGCACGAACGGCGATCCCGATCCCGACAAGTTGATCAAGTTTTACGAGAGCAATTTCTCGTTCGACGGTCCCAAGGGCAAGTACAGCGTGCGTCCCGAGGACCACGTCCTGCTCCAAACGCTGTACGTCGCCGAGCTGGCGAACGTTGACGATCCCGATTTCAAATTCGTCAAGCTGGTGACCGAGATCAAGCCGGAAGAATCCGCGCCGTCCTGTACGCTCGAGGGCGAATACAAAGCGCGCTGCAAGTGAGTGTGGGCGTGTGGGGGTATGTAGGGGCGGGGTCACCCCGCCCCTACACACCCATACTCCCACACGCTACCCTTAAGGAAAAGATGCCAGACTCTATTATCCTCGAAGCGCGAAACCTCCGCAAACAATTCGCCGCGCTCATCGCCGTCGAAGATGTCTCGCTGCGCGTGCGCGCCGGCTCGCTGCATTCGATCATCGGACCGAACGGCGCGGGCAAGACGACGCTGTTCAACTTGTTGAGCGGAACCCTCAAGCCAACCGCGGGACACGTCATCTATCAAGGCCGCGATATCACCGCCCTGCCGCCGCATCGCATCGCGCACCTGGGCATCGGTCGCTCGTTCCAGATCACGAATATCTTTCCGAACCTCACCGTTCTGGAAAACGTTCGGCTAGCCGCGCAGGCGATGGGACGCGATTCGTTCAACCTGCTCGCGGCAACGGATGGATTGGAAAAGTACGTCGAGCGCGCGCGGCACGTGATCGAACAGGTGGGCTTGAAAGACAAGGAGCACTTGCTGGCGAGCGTGCTGCCGCACGGCGATAAACGCAAACTCGAACTCGGCATCCTCCTCGCGTCCGATCCGCAAGTCCTCTTACTCGACGAGCCGACTGCGGGCATGGCTTCCGAGCAAGTGCCGCAACTGATGGCCCTCATCGCGCAGATTCGCAAAAGCGGCGACAAGACGATTCTGCTCGTCGAGCACAACATGGACGTGGTGATGAACGTCTCGGACGAGATCAGCGTCATGCACTATGGCAAAATCCTCGCCGAAGGCACGCCCGCGCAAATCGCCGCGAACGAGCAGGTGCAGAAAGCGTATTTGGGCGAGCTATATCAGTCGTAATTGGTAATTGGTAATTACCAGTTACCAATTACTTTTGGATTTTCTATGCCAAACATCTTGGAAGTAGATTCGATTCAAACGTTCATCGGCCTGTTCCATATTCTCGAAGGCGTGACGCTCACGGTGCCGGAAGGGAGCATCACGGCTCTCCTGGGGCGAAACGGCGCGGGCAAAACCACGACGCTGAAATCCATCCTCGGACTGACGCCGCCGCGCGAGGGCCGCGTGGTCTTTGGCGGACGCGACGTACGCGGCCATCGTCCGTTCGATATTGCCGCGATGGGCATCGGCTACGTCCCGGAACACCGCGCGATTTTCCGCGACCTGACCGTCGAAGAGAACTTGAAAATCGCCGAGCGCAAGAAAGGCGAATTGGCCAAGCGGTCGGACATGATTTTCACGCTCTTTCCCGATTTAAAGCGGCTCATCAAACTGCGCGGCGGTCAGCTTTCCGGCGGGCAACAGCAAATGCTGGCGATTGCGCGCGCGCTCGTCCCGGACAATCGCCTGCTGCTGATTGACGAACCGAGCGAGGGTCTCGCGCCGATCATTATCGAGCAGTTGATGGAGTCCATTCGGACGTTGAGCGCGCACACCACCATTCTACTTGTCGAGCAGAATTTCAGGATGGCGCGTCAACTCGCCGATCGCTATTATTTGATTGACGACGGCCACACGGTGAAACACGGCGCAATGGCCGATCTCGTCAACGACCAAGCGACCGTGCAGCGTTACTTGGGCGCCGCGGTGGCGTAACCTTGTAAAACGTAATGCGTAAAACGTAACCACCCATTCTGGCTCGGGATTTTACGTTTCACGTTTCACGTTTTACTCCAGCGAGTCATTTATGAACTGGATCACACAGAATCGCAGTCTCGTAATAACGCTCGTAATTATCGCGTTCGTGAGCGCGCTCTTGCTGAACGGCATGAGCGTGGCGACCGCGGTGAGCATCTTTCTCTCGGGCATCACATTAGCCGCGCTGTATTTTCTCGTCGCTTCCGGCATCTCCATCATTTTCGGATTGATGGACGTTCTGAATTTCGCGCACGGCTCGTTCTTTATGCTGGGCGCGTATGCCGGCTGGACGTTCTACACCAACCCGCGGTTGATTTTTAACAGCGTGCCTTTCTTGCTTGCCCTCATGGCAGCTCTCTCATTGAACAACATTCTCGCGCGGCGCATCAGCGTGCCGACCCTCGGGCGCTGGGCGGCGACGCTCGTGGCCGTCGGCATCGTCGTCTTTGCCATCCGCGATTTTCCACTGGACAAGCTCGTGGCGATGGGCACGACGATGACCGGCAAGGTCATCGCGACCGCCGAGGCGCAAGAGCCGCTGACGACGATGTTCTATCGGACCGCCCTGTTCTTCCTCGCGGGCCTAGTGCTCAACTTTGCCTTCGGCTCGCAGAACCGAGACACGCTCCAGCCCTCGACCACGCGGACGGTTGCGACCGCGCTCACCTTGGTCGCGCTCGGCGTCCTGTTGCTGCTGGTCCGCGAGGTCGGCGAACAAGCGATCTTGAACACCGAAAGCAACTTGCGCTTTTTGCTCGCGCTCATCTTTGGCGCGACCGTGGGGGGACTGCTGGGCGCGCTGATGGAATGGGGATTGATTCGCCCGCTCTACGCTCGCCCGATCTACCAAATTCTGCTGACCCTTGGTTTGGTCTTTGTCGCCGATCAGGTCGTGCGCTTGGTTTGGGGGCCGGCGGGCGCGTTCATGGAGATACCAAAGTGGTTCAGCACGCAAAGTAGAGAGTGCCCTTCGGACAATCTGATCCTTTGGCTGAGCCAGCACTGCGATTCGGTGATGGTGTTTGGACGCGCGTTCCCCTCTTATCGCCTCTTGATCATTTTGATCGGCATCAGTATGGTGGCGGCTATCGCGCTGTTGCTCCAACGCTCGCGGCTGGGTATGATCATTCGCGCGGGCGTGCAAGACAGCGAAATGGTCGAGGCGCTCGGCATCAACGTGCGGCGCATCTTCACCATGGTCTTTGGCATTGGCACCGCTTTGGCGGGCCTCGGGGGCGTGGTCGCCGCGCCGTTCCTCGGCGTCTATCCCGGGATGGCGCTGGAATTTTTGCTCCAAGCGTTCATCGTGGTGGTCATCGGGGGTTTAGGCAGCATTCCGGGCGCGGCGGTGGGCGCGCTCCTCGTCGGGCTGGCGCGGGCCTACGGGGATCATATCGTGCTGTCCGGCATTCAACTGCCCTGGATGGCCGATTCAATCTCCGGCTCGCCTGCGATTGCGCGTGCTTCGACCGTGCTGATCATGGCGATCGTGCTCTTTATCAAGCCGACGGGGATTTTTGGGAAGAAAGAATCGTAAAACGTAATGCGTAAAACGTAATACGGGACACTCTATGAATCTATTACTTATTCGCCGAAATTTCCTATACCTGGCGTTCCTCGCGCTGCTGATCGCGTTTCCGTTTGCGCTCGCGCTGTTCACCGGCGAAGCGATCAACAAAGGGACGCCGCTCTTCGCGCAGGGCCTGATGATCCAATTGTATATTCTGGCCGTGTTCGCGCTCAGCTACGACATCTTGATGGGACACATCGGCATTCTGTCGTTCGGGCACGCGCTCTTTTTCGGCACCGGCGCGTACACGTTGGGAATTCTCGTCAAATACGGGCAGTGGAATCTGCTGGCCGCGCTGGGCGCCGTCGTCGTGATCGCCGCGGTCGAGAGCTTGCTCATCGGCGTGCTCTCGCTGCGCGTGCATGGCGTGTACTTTGCGATGGTGACGCTGGCCTTTGCGACCGTGGCCCACATCCTCGTCGGCGCGACCGACTTTCGCCAATGGACCGGCGCGGAAGACGGCCTGCACGGCATTCCGGTTCCCGACATCGTCAACCCGACGTTACATCGGCTCGAATTCTACTACCTCGCGCTTGCCTTCGCCGTCATCGTCTATTTGCTGGTGAGGCGATTTGTGGATTCGCCCTCGGGCCGCGTCTGGGCGGCGATTCGCGAGAACGAGGCGCGCGCGGTTTCGATTGGCTACAACACGCTGCTCTTCAAAGTGCAGGCGACGATCATCTCGGGCATTCTCGCCGCACTGGCCGGCGCGCTCTATGCCATGTGGAATCGGAGCGCGACGCCGCAGACGATGGACGTGAACACCACGATCAACGCGCTCTTGATGGCGATCATCGGCGGTTCGGGGACGTTGATCGGGCCGATGCTGGGCGCAGGCGTATTGGAACTGCTCGGTTACATTCTGAACGCGTGGCTTGGCTCGATCTGGCAATTGGTGTTCGGAGTGATCTATGTGCTCTTGGTGCTCTTCCTGCCCTACGGTCTCGTGGGGACGTGGCGGGCGCGAAACGCCTCTTGGCGCGCCATGTGGAACGAACAACTCGCGCGCTGGGCGGCGATGTTGAAAGGCGACAAACAGCCGCAGCCGCATACGGAGAAATGATTGTAAGGGCGGGATCACCCCGCCCTTACATTTTATACCAACCGATGCGCCCCGCGTAATTGCTCCACGTAATCCCCGACGTCTGGCTCTGCGCGTTTTGAAGGTCCGATCGGATCAGGAATTTCGGTATCCCCCAGCAAGGCGCGAAAGGTATTAGCCACGCCGTTCGCGCACACGGGTATGTCGTAGCCCCCTTCCAGCACAAAAACGATACGCCCCGCGCACTGCTCGCGCGCCAACTCGATGAGCGTGCGCGCCAGCGTCGTGTAGCCCGCCAGCGACAGATTCTCCATCGCCAGCGGATCGCGCCAATGCGCGTCATAGCCGACCGAGACGAGAATCAGTTCGGGATGGTAGCGCTCGCCGAGCGGATAGAGTAGATCGTCAAAGATACGCCGATACCCCTCGTCGCCCACATAGGCCGACAGCGGCACGTTGACCGTGTAGCCCTGGCCCGCGCCTTCGCCAATATCGGTCCAGTTGCCGGTGCCGGGATAATACGGATATTGGTGCGTGGAAAAGTAGAGGACGATTGGAGAGCGATAGAAAATATCCTGCGTGCCGTTGCCGTGATGCACGTCATAGTCCACAATGAGAACGCGTTCGAGATTGTGGGAATTCAGCGCGTGCGCCGCGCCGACCGCGACGTTGTTGAACAAGCAAAAGCCCATCGCGCGATTGTGCGTGGCATGATGGCCCGGCGGGCGCACGAGCGCGAACGCGTTGTCCACCTCACCCTTCATCACCGCGTCCACCCCGCGGACGACCGCGCCCGCGGCGAGCAGGGCGGCATCGAGCGAACGTGAGTTGGTGTACGTATCGGGGTCGAGATTGCCACCGCCGCGCGCGACGGTATCCTTGACGCGTTTGATGTGCTCTTTGGTGTGAACCGCTTCAAGCTGCGCGTCGGTCGCGGGAATCGGCTCCAGCGCGGTGAGGCGCGCGAGCACGCCGGTCTCGCGCAGCACGCGCATGATCGCCTCCAAGCGCTCCGGCGATTCGGGATGCCCTTCCTCTTCGTGCTCCAGAAAAACCGGCGAGTAGAGATACGCAGTCATTGTACTCCTCAATCATAGAGCGCAGACAGACCGGAAATGGTGCTACCAGACCGTTTGGACATGTGTGGATTTTGCTAGAACTCCGTCAGATGTGATGAGTGGCACGTGTAGCCATTCAGCGGTAGCAACGAGAATACGATCGTGCAGTTCTGGGACATCGTCAACTTCCTGCGCCGTAAGTACAATTCCAACTCCAACGGGAACGAAAGTGTAGTTGGGGCTGCCTGTTACGCGATGCACCAACTCGCTCAAAGGTAGATCAATACGCCGACGCTTCGAAAGATAGAGTATCTCCATCAAAGTTATGGCGGAGATATAGATCAAATGCTGGCCCGCGTCCGCCTCGCGCAAAATCTGTGCGGCTTGATGCCCAAGGCGGCGACTACGAAGGTGCCTGACGATTGCAACGGTGTCCGCCAGATATTCCATATTAGGGCATTCGCCTCAACACGCGGCGGCTCGCGCGCCGTCGCAATCTGCGCACGGTTCTGTTGTCAATGTCAAACGGAATGTCCTTCCAGAGACCACCCAGTTGCATCGGAGGATTGGAATTCTGTCCTTGCAATGAATTTATCATCCGCGCAACTTGAGCAAGAGCGTCGGGCGATAAACTTTCCAACGCGCGATAGATTTGCTGCTTGGTCTTGACAGGAACATCCATAGTAGCCCCCACATTCACGCCTATTTTACGTCAGCCGTTCCTGGGTGTCAACGCCTTGTCACGCGCCACCACACGCCCACGGGATACCCGATCATCTTGGCGACATCGCCCGTGACGCGGATGAGCGGCACCCACAGGAGGGCGCGCAGTCGGTCGAGTATGGAAAAATTACGGAGCATCGGCAGTAATCGCTTGTAGGGCGTAAAGAACATGAAGAGAAATCCCAATAACCAAACTCCCAAACTCCAAATTGGAAAGAGCCAGGTTAGCAGTACGGCGAGCGGGAGCGCGATGAGATAGGTCGCGTAGCGAATCAAGTGGCGCGTAAGCCACAAATTGGCCTTGCCGTCGCCGCGCGCATAGCGGTAATACTGCTTGAAGAACGCGCGCAAATTCTCGCGCGGGCGAAAATATGCGATAGCGCGCGGCGCGAACGCAAAACGATAACCCGCGTCGCGCAACGCGAAATCGAAAACCAGATCCTCGCAGTAATCCAACCATTCCGGGTAACCATTCACGCGCGCCCATGCTTCCTTGCGAAACGCGATCGAACGGCTCGACGGCAGAAATTTTTCGGGGCGAATGTCCGCGAGCGCGGGCAAGGTCGTCGCGGCGAGCGCGGTCTCAAAAACGCTGCAAGGATCAGGGAGAAAAAACCCGGAAACGACGTCCGAGTTCCCATGAGTTCCCTTAATCCCAGGGTCTTGGAGGAACTCATGGGAACTTGGAGGGAAAAAAGGAGCGACGATTTCTTCAAGCCAATTCGGGTCGAGCCGCACGCCCGCGTCGGTTGAGCAGATTATGTCGCCTGCCGCAGCGCGAATGGCCGCGTTACGTCCGGCGGAAATATTCGTTCCTGGTTGTGAGAGAATTTTTAGCGGCAAGCGTTTGGCATGGAGAATATCAAGCGTCGCATCGGTGGAGCCGCCGTCCACGACCACGATCTCATCCGGCGCGCGCGACTGGGCCGCTATCGAATCGAGCAGGCGTGGCAGCGCCGCGGCTTCGTTTCTGGTTGTCACAATCAAGGAAATCGGCACGTTGTAATTATATATCACGAGAGCACTTTGGACAAAATCCAATTCGGTGATATACTCTCGCTTTGTCAAAATCGGAATCGTCTGGAGGTTGGCCGGTGATTTTGATCTTTTGGCTCTATACTTTCGCAGCCGCCGGCTTGGCGCTGTACGGCTTTAACACCCTGCTCACGCTTTGGCTCTACTGGCGAAAACGTCACGAAACGACTCCACTGCCCGCCCGCAAGTCTTCGCCGCACGTTACGGTCCAATTACCCATCTATAACGAACTGTACGTCGTCGAGCGATTGATTGATGCGGCCGCCGCGCTGGCTTGGCCGCGCGCGCGCTTGGAAATCCAGGTGCTGGATGATTCCGACGATGAGACCACGGCCATCGCCCAGGCCCGCGTGGATTATTTTCGAAAACTGGGCTATGATATCACGCTGATTCATCGCACAGACCGCGGCGGCTTCAAGGCCGGCGCGCTGGCCGCCGGATTGGCCCAAGCGCGCGGCGAATTCATCGCGATCTTTGACGCGGACTTTGTGCCGCCGCGCGATTTTTTGACCAAAACCATCCCCTACTTTGCAACCGGCCCCCAGATCGGTCTGGTCCAAACGCGCTGGGGCCACCTCAATGACACCTATTCCCCGCTCACCCGCGCGCAGAGCATCGCGCTCGACGGTCATTTCGTCGTCGAACAGACGGCGCGCTCGCGCAACGGATTATTTTTCAATTTCAATGGCACTGCGGGCGTTTGGCGGCGCGGTTGCATCCAGGACTGCGGGGGCTGGCAAGGCGACACGTTGAGCGAGGATCTCGACCTCAGCTATCGCGCCCAAATGCGCGGCTGGCAATTTCTATTCCTGCCGAATGTGGTTTCGCCCGCCGAAATCCCGCCGCAGATCCACGCCTTCAAGCGCCAGCAATATCGTTGGGCCAAGGGCTCGACCCAATGCCTGATGAAGCTGGCGCCGACCGTCATCCGGCATCGGGAGGAATCGCTCTTCAAGCGCGTGGAGGGGCTGCTGCACCTTTCGGGCTATCTGGTTCATCCGATGATGCTGATCCTCTTGATCACCCTCGTGCCGCTGCTCGCCGCCGGCGCGCATTTCCCGGCGATCATGGCCTATTTCAGTCTCGCGATGTTCGGGCCGATCGGCGTGTACGCGCTGTCCCAGCGCGCAGTCTATCCCGACTGGGGCGCGCGCTTTCGCTATTTTGGATTTCTAATTCTGATCGGGACCGGCATCGCGCTGAACAACAGCTTTGCCGTCATCGGGGCGCTTACACGAACGGGGAACAACTTTCGGCGGACACCTAAATTCAGAGTCGAAGGGGGAGAGGATTCGTGGACGGCCAAGCGCTACGCGTTGCCCTTTAGTTGGGAAGCTTTGGGGGAACTCGCGGTGTGCGGCTATGCGCTCCTCGGCGTCGTGATCGCTTGGCAGAACGACTTTGTGTGGTCGGCGCCGTTTCTCATTCTGTACGCGGCGAGCTTTGGTTTTACGGGCGTCCTCAGTCTGTGGCACTCGCGCAGCGGATTTCAGACCAAAGGTCTCGAAGAGATTTCAGACCAAAGGTCTCGAGGAGATTTCAGACTGAGCATGTTTATAAATCCTAAATCTGAAATCTGAAATTACGCGCGCGGCCCCATCGCGCGCGCGATCGCTTCCTTTTCCTCGCCGGTCAAGGTGTAATTCGATTGCCCGCGAGCCACCGGCTTGGCGTAGACGCGGGAATCGGAGCGCGAGTGCAAACCGCTGAGGACGACGCCGTCGGCGTGATCGTCCAGCAAAGCGACGACAAAACTTTGATCGCCGCCCTTGTCCGGGAAGGGATTGAAGCGGACGACGCCGATGTGTTGGAGCAGGTAGGGCTGACGCGCCTCGATCCGGCCCGATCGTTCGTCCACCGCCCGCGCCACCTGTTCCACCTGGTCCATGCGCGCGACATAGTCCATCAGCGTTGCTTCTAGATCCGCCCCGCCGCGGCCGGTCATCAAAACGCCGAAAGAACGCGCGAGACCTTGATGGCGATATTCCAGAAACGCCACCCAACCCGCGAGCACGAGCACGAGCATGGCAACAATCAGCACCGCGATGATTTCCACGAGACCCCCAACGTCATTTCAGATTTATGATTTCAGATTTATGATTTGACGCTGCCCATTTTAGCGCGGTAGGTTGAGAACGTCAAGAATCAGGTCACACGTCCAAGATCATCAGATTGTGACCTGTGACTTGCGACTTGGGACCTGTAACATGCAACTGTTAATCGCGACCCACAACCGTGGCAAGCTAATCGAATATCAAGGAATTCTGGCGGGTCTGCCGCTTGAACTCGTCACCCTGGACCATGTTGGAATCAAGGAGGACATCGCAGAGAGCGGCGCAACGTTCGCGGAGAACGCGCGGTTGAAAGCGACCGCGTACGCACGCGCGAGCGCCATGTTGACCCTGGCCGACGATTCGGGGCTGCAAGTGGATGCGCTTGGCGGCGAGCCGGGCGTTTATTCCAAACGCTACGCGGGCGAACATGCGACCGACGCCGAGCGCGTCAACTATTTGTTGTACAAACTGAAGGATGTCCCCGCCCAAGCGCGGACCGCGCGCTTTCGCTGCGCGATTGCGATTGCTTCGCCGAGCGGCGAGGTTTGGGAGTCGGACGGCACGGTCGAGGGGGAAATCGCCTTTGTCCCGCGCGGCAAGAACGGCTTTGGCTACGATCCCATCTTTTATTTCCCGAAACTTGGCGTAACGATGGCCGAGCTGCCGGCATTCGAGAAGAACAAGATCAGCCACCGAGCCAAGGCGGGGGAAAGGGCAAGGCAGATTTTACAGAGGATCGCGCCAAGCAGTTAGTGTTTGTACCAGAACGGGACCCAATCCGAGGTGGCGAGGATGGTCTTGCCCTGGGCCTTGATAATCTTTACGTGGAATTTTAGATCCATCTTGCCCGGCGGTGTTTCCAGTTGCGCGTAGGGCATAAAGATCTGAAAATCCTTGTAAACCGTATCCTCAAATGTGGGCGTGAAATCTGCGATCGCACAGACCTTGTTATCCACGGTCGCATAGCGCTTGTCTTTGTCCGGCACCGGAGTTCCATTCGCATAATAGAAATAAGCGATGGCCTGGCAGGGGGTGTTCAAGTATCCCTTGAGCTCCAAACTAAAGTGGACCATCAGCCCCGTCTCATTGGCTTGAGTGGCCTTGTAGTCCACCCAGACTTTATCAATGCTGACCGGCGGACGGGTATAGGTAAATGACACCTGGTTCGAGGTCACGAGTTGAACCTGATCCTCCATGTTCCACCAGGTGACCTGATAGTACAGATCGGATTTGCCCGGACTCATGTGCAACTGGGCGTACGGCATAAAGATTTGCAGATCAGCGTAATCCGCATTGTCATACCCCGGCGAAAAATCTACACCCGCGCTTACGTGACCGTCATTGGTCCGATACAGCTCGTCGAAATCCTTCAAGGCCGTGCCATCGTGGAGATAGAAATACGCGACCGCTCGCCCCTTGCGACCCTTAAAGTTCAAGACGTTGAACTTGAGATGGATGAGCATCCCTTTTTCGGAATCTTTGGTGGCGTCGTACTCGGTGGTTCCCTGGCCAATAGTGACGCTGGGCTGGCCTTGGGAGCGAGTTGGGACGGCGGGCACGTGCGGCGCAACCTCCGGCGTGCCCAAGCCCAAACCGCGCCCAACCAGATCCTGAAACGCGTCGTCATAGCGCCCGGCGAAATTGAAATACAGTCGCGTCTTGAGCGGGACCGGCAGTTCTTTTTGGCAATCCTCGATCAAAACCGAAACGATCTTGGGCCGGCCGTTTCGGTCGGGCGAATTGCTCAGCGTGACGGCCCCAAAGATTTCTTCGCGACACCAGGGCGACTTGAGCGCGGCAAACGACAGGACGGGAAGGTAGACATCGCATTCTTCGAGGCCTTTGGAAATTTCTTCGGCGATCCGGTCGCCGCCTTTGAGAGACTGCACGTCGAGGAAACCGCCCAGCCCGTGCGCGTTCAAATCGGCGTACAGGCGTTTGGTGAAAGCATTATCGGCATGAGAGTGTGTGACAAAAAGCTTGAGGCGCTTGTTTTCTCCCATATCACCGCTCCTGCAGCATCGTCCTTTGCGGGCGATTCTACCATTTCACTCCAGCACTGTCAATCGCTCAAAGCGGCACACCGTTTCAATGTGGTAGGTTTGGGGGAACAAGTCCACCGGCTGCGCCTCGACGAGCCGGTAGCCGCCGTCCACCAGTCGCCGCGCATCGCGCGCGAGCGTCGCCGGATCGCATGAAACGTACGCAAATGCGCGCGGCGCGAGCGCAATGAGCGCATCCAACGCGCGGCGATCCATCCCGGCCCGCGGCGGATCGGCGACCGCGATATCCACCCCCGCTTTCAGCCCCGGCAAGATTTCTTCGACCGTGCCGCGCTGAAACTCGACGTTCGGTACATCCACCGCGTTCGCCCGCGCGTCGGCGATGGCGCTCGCGCTGGCTTCGATCTCGATCACGCGCGCGACCCGCGGCGCGAGCAGCAAGCCGAACGTCCCCACGCCCCCATACGCGTCGAGCAAAACATCGCTCGGCCGCGGCGCGAGATACTCCTCGACCAAATCCACCAATTTTTCGGCCAACGCGGTATTCACCTGGAAAAACGATGCGGGCGAAATCCGAAACGCGCGGCCGCGCAGTTCTTCGTGAATCGCGTCGCGCCCGATCAGCGAGACGATCTCGCCGCTCGGCGTCTGGTAAGCAATCGAGACCGGTTCATCCACGGCGATTTCCGGTGGCTGCGGGTCGCGTCCGCGCAAAATCAGCATCTTTTGCCCGGTCTGCGTCCCGGTGCGCAAGGTCACTTCCGAATACTCGCCGCCCTCGAGTTCGGTCGAAAGAAACATTTCGTAGACGAGGGGATGCTGGATGTAGCACTCGCGGATGTGGACCAGGTCATGCGACTCCAGCGCGCGGAAACACAAATCCCCGTTGGCGGCCACGTGAAACTGCACGTTGTTGCGATAGTCCCACGGCTCGGACATGCCGATCGTGTCGCGCACCGGAGCATCCGGGAATTTGCCAATGCGCGCAAACTGCTCGCGCACGATCTCGGTCTTGAATTTCAACTGCGCGTCGTAAGCGATGTGCTGCCACTGACAACCGCCACAGCCCACCCCCACCCTCGTCCCCCTCGCTCCCCCTTCTCCCTCCCCCGTCTTGACAGGGGAGGGAGAAGGGGGAAGGGGGGATGAGGGTGGGGGTGCAAAGTGCGGACACCGCGGCGTAATGCGCGCCGGCGACGGCTTGACGATCTCCACCAGCCGCGCCCGCGCGTAACTCTTTTTCTCTTCCACGATTTCCGCGACGACCTCTTCACCGGCGATAGCGTACGGCACAAAGACGACGCGCCCCGTCGCATCGCGCCCCATCGCCTCACCGCCCTGGGTCATCGAAACCAACGTAAGATTCATGCTTTCAGATTTCAGATTTACACCTCTAAAACGTAAAGCGTAAAACGTAAAACGTGATTCGCAAGATTTACGTTTTACGTTTCACGTTTTACCTGATCACGTCCATCTTCACGTAATCGCGCAATACTTCCGGCACCACAATGCTGCCATCCTTCTGCTGATAGTTCTCCATGATCGCAATGATCGTGCGCGGCAATGCCAGGCCCGACCCGTTGAGCGTGTGGACGAATTCCGTTTTCGCCCCGCGCTCGCGGCGGAATTTGATGTTCGCGCGGCGCGCTTGAAAATCCCCCACATTGGAGCACGACGAGACTTCCAGCCACTCGTTGCAGCCGGGCGCCCACATTTCCAGGTCGTACGTCTTGCGCGCCGCAAAACCGATGTCGCCGGTGCAGAGGATTTTCACGCGATACGGAATGTCCAAACCCTGGCACACCGCCTCGGCGTTTTCGCGCAGCGCTTGCAATTCCGCCGGCGAGTTCTCCGGCAGGCAGAACTTGTACATCTCGACCTTGTCGAATTGAAAGCCGCGCTTGATGCCGCGCACATCCTTGCCCGCCGACAGCGGTTCTTTGCGAAAGCAGGGCGTGTATGCAACATAGTGCAGGGGCAGTTTGTCCGCGTCGAGGACTTCGTTCGAGTGCAGGCCGGTCAGCGGCACCTCGGCGGTCGGCACGAACCATGCGTCGCGCTCGACGTCGTGATAGAGATTGTCGCGGAATTTCGGCAACTGCCCCGCGCCGTACACCACCTGCTCCCGCACCATGAAAGGCAAATACTGCTCGCGATAGCCCTGCGCGACGTGCAGATCGAGCATCCATTGGATCACGGCGCGCTGCAAGCGCGCGCCCGCGCCGCTCAACACGTAAAAGCGCGAACCGGCCAGCTTGGTGCCGCGTTCGAAATCAATGACGCCGAGCGCGGTGCCCAGATCCCAATGCGGCAGCGGCTCGAAATCGAATTGGCGCGCCTCGCCTACCGTTTTGACGACGACGTTCTCGCTATCGTCCTTGCCGTAAGGCACGTCCGCATCCGGGATATTCGGCACTTGCGTGAGCAGGTCGTTCAAGCGCGTCTCGATCTCGCCGACTTGGGCCTCCAGAACTTTGATGCGTTCGTTGATCGCGCCCATTTCCAGTTTTCTGGCCTCGCGCGCGGCGTTGTCGGTCATCCGCCCGATTTCCTTCGAACCGACATTCCTTTGATTGCGCCGCGCTTCGAGTTCGGACAGGGTCGTCCGGCGTTCTTCGTCCGCGGCGAGAATTTGGTCCACGATGGCCGGATCCGACTGACGTCGCTCCAAGCCGGCGCGCAGGTCTTGGGGCTGATCACGAATAATACGCAAATCAAGCATGAGTTCCTCCTTGGGTCAGGTAAACAAAATCCTCTCCACCCCAAGGGCGAGAGGATTCGCGGTGCCACCTTTCTTTATTACGTACTACGTAATACGTACTAATCTCTTTACGCGATAACGGCGCGCCCGGCCAAGCTTGTTTCGCTTGCAACTCGAGAGTGGATTTCCGCGGCGCACGTCATCGCCTTGCACCTACCGGCGACTCGCTGAGATCACGCGCACGCGTACTTGTCTCTGTCGTGGTCTTTGCTCAACTGAATTGCGGCGATTCTAGCACCGTTGGCGCATCCTGTCAAACGCCTCGAGCCCAGCGGCATTCCATTCGGAAAATCGCCTTTTTTTTCGGGCTATGCTATAATCGCGGCGACGGAACGCAAAAATGACGACAGGCGCAGCCAAATGAAATCCAACGACTCTATCGTTTCCTCAATTTCCCACGGTGCTGGCCCCCCGTCCCCTCCCCGCCAGCGCCTCTTGCGGCTTGGGGCCAGTCTTGCTTTCAAGCTGGCCCTCTCGCTCTTGATCCTTACCGTCCTGACTACGGTCCTCATCCTCTGGCGCACCGAACAAGATACCTATCTGCTCCTGCTCGATTTTGGCAAGGCGCAAGCGCGTATCTTTCTCAGCGATGTGGAGGAGCATATTGAAATCAACGCGCCGGACCTGGACCCTGGTCAATTGCAGCCGATCATCGCCCATTTCATGTCGGAAGCGCCCGGCGGGCTAGACTTTCGCATCGAGCACTTGTTCGTCGCCGATCGCGACGGGAAAATCATCGCCACCAACCGGAACGAGCGGCTGGGAACCACCCGCGCGTTGGACCCCGTGCTCGCGCGAGCGGTCGACGAAAATCGGATGGCTTTTTCGGAAGAGTTGAATTATCGCCAGCCCGCCACCTCCAATGACGCGCGTCTCGTGCCCACGATGGACGTGGTCATGCCGCTCCACAGTATTCGCGCGACGTGGCCGACCGGATTGCTCGGAGTCGAATTAGACCTTTCCGCCTCGGCGGAAATCCTCCGGAACCGCTATTGGGGAATTCGGCGCGACCTGCTGGCGAATCTGGGACTGCTCATAGGCGGCTTTGGCGTCCTGAGCTTTGTCGTCGTCCGCCGCCAAATTATCCGGCCCGTGATCGAAATGGCCCGGGTCGCTCAGAGTATTTCGAACGGCGATCTGCGGAGACGCATCCCCTCTCGCGGCGACGATGAAATCGGCGCGCTGGCGAACGCGCTCAACCAAATGACGGACAGTTTGCAAGCCACGATTGCCGATTTGAAGCGGACCGAAATTGTGGCGATGACCAAACTGACCGAACTGGCCGAAACGCGCGATCCGGACACCGGCGCGCACTTGCAGCGCATCCCGGGCTATTGCCGAGTTTTGGCGGAGGCGCTCCGCCGCGATCCCACCTATGCCGACCAACTCGACGACGAGTACATCCAGACGCTCCTCGAGTCCTGCGTCTTGCACGATATTGGCAAAGTCGCCATCCCGGACACGATCTTGCTCAAACCCGGACCGCTCGACGCCGACGAGTTTGCCGTCATGCGCCAACATGCCCTGGCGGGCGCGGACGTGCTCTCCGGCGCGGAGTTTCTCGATATGGCGCGCGAGATGGCCCTGTGCCATCACGAACGTTACGACGGCGCCGGGTATCCGCGCGGTCTGTCCGGCGAGCAAATTCCGCTCGCGGCGCGTATCGTCGCGCTCGCCGATATGTACGATGCGCTGACCTCGCGGCGCGTTTACAAAGAGGCCTACTCGCACGAAAAAGCGTTCGCTCTCATTCGCGAACCGGTGTCGCACGAAACGGCCTCCGCCCTGCTCGCCGAAGAAAGCGGCCGCCACTTTGATCCGCACGTGATGGAAGCGTTTCTGGGCAGCGAGCATGAGTTTCGAAAAATCCGCGAGCAGTTCGCCGATTGACGTGTGTGATAAAGCTCAACAAGGAGGCCATCATGACAAAGTTGCAATTTGGTTCCCCCGAATGGATCCAGGCGCTGCACGACGAATTAAACAACAGCCCAGCGTACGCCGAGGCCGCCAAGAACTGGGAAGGCGACTTTTATTTTGTGGTAGACCCGGAAGGCCCCGTAACCGAGCCGATCTATCTCTACATGGACCTGTGGCACGGCAAATCGCGCGCGGCCTACGTCGTCCAGGACAAGAGCGCCAAGAATCCCGCGTACGCCATGTCGGGCCCGTATGGCAAGTGGAAAAAAGTCGTGATGGCGCAGCTCGACCCGATTCAGGCGCTGATGACCGGGCAACTGAAACTCAAGGGCAACATGGTGATGGTGATGAAAAACGTCAAGGCCGCGCAAGAAATCGTCCGCGCCTGCACGCGCCTCGACACCGCGTTCGTCGAGTAGAAACTATGTCCTCCGCCACGAATCCTGCCGGTGCGCCGGTAACGTTTGACTATGTGGTGATCGGTTCCGGCTTTGGCGGCAGCGTCTCCGCGATGCGCCTCGCCGAAAAGGGTTACCGCGTGCTGGTCTTGGAACGCGGCAAGCGTTTCCGCGATCAGGATTTCCCGCCCTCGAATTGGATCTTTTGGAAATACCTGTGGCTGCCGGCGCTGCGCTGCTTTGGCATCTTGGAAATGACCCTGCTCAACGGCGTAATGATTCTGCACGGCAGCGGCGTCGGCGGCGGCAGCTTGGGATACGCCAACGTTTTGATGGAGCCAAGCGCCGCGCTGTTCAACGCACGCAGTTGGCGCGATCTCGCCGATTGGCAGACGCTCCTGCGCCCGCACTATGAGACGGCGAAACGAATGCTCGGCGTGACGACCAATCCGCGCCTATGGGCGGCAGACGCGGCGCTGAAAGAAATCGCTCAAGAATTGGGGCGCGGCGATACCTTTCGACCGACCCAAGTGGGCGTCTTTTTCGGCGAGCCGGGCCAGACCGTGCCCGATCCCTATTTCGGCGGCGAGGGGCCGGCGCGCGCCGGCTGCCAACACGTCGGCGGGTGCATGGTCGGTTGTCGCAACAATGCCAAGAACACCCTGGTCAAAAACTATCTCTACTTTGCCGAAAAATGGGGCGCGGAAATTCGCGCCGAGGCGCAAGTGCAAGACATTGTTCCGCTCGCGCCCGGCCAGCCCGACGGCGCGCGCTACGAAGTCGTCTATCAGTCCTCCACCGCCTGGTTCAAGCCCACGCGACGGGTGCGCGCCCGAAACGTCGTCTTGGCCGCGGGGACGCTGGGCACGCTCGGCCTGCTGTTCCGCTGCCGCGATGTCACGCGCTCGCTGCCGAATCTCTCGCCGCGTTTGGGCGAGATGGCGCGCACGAACAGCGAAGCCCTGCTGGGCAGCGTGTGTCGCGATCGCCGTGTGGATTCTTCAAAAGGCATCGCGATCACGTCCATCTTTCAAGCAGACGATAACACGAATGTCGAGCCGGTGCGCTACCCGGAGGGTTCGTCCCTCATCCTATTTCTGGTGGGAGCGCCGCTGATCGAGGCGGGCAGCAACATTTTAGGGCGAATCCTTCGCCTCGCGTCGGCCATCGCCCGGCATCCGCTCGATTTCGTCAACGCGCGGTTCTTGCCGCCGCTGGCCCGGCGCACGACGATTTTGTTGGTGATGCAGACCAAAGACAACTTGATGCGCTTGCGCCCGGGCCGCGGCCTCTTTACGCTTTTCCGGCGCGGCTTGGTGTGCGAGCGCGATGCCGAACGTCCCGTGCCCGGCGAGATTGATATTGCCCATCGCGTAACGCGCGCGCTGGCCGCCAAGACCAACGGTATCCCCCTGGGCACGATCAACGAAAGTGTGCTCGGCATTCCCATGACCGCGCACCTGATTGGCGGCTGTCCGATCGAGCGCGATGCGGAGCACGCCGTGGTAGATTTGAATTTCCAGGTGTACAATTATCCGGGCCTGTACATTGTAGATGGCTCGGTGGTGCCGGCCAACCCGGGCGTCAACCCGAGTCTCACGATTACGGCGCTCGCCGAGTACGCGATGAGTTGCATTCCACCTCACCCCCCTACCCCCTCTCCTGTTTTGCCACGCCCTTAAGGGCGTGGCAAAACAGGAGAGGGGGAGAAAGCACTCATGCCCAAACACAGTCGCGGTAAAAAAACCGCGAAAACTGTCTACGCCGCACGCGAACAACGGCACAACCCTACGCCTGCTGAAAAGACGCTGTGGATGGCACTACGCGGTCGCCGTTTTGCCGGATTGAAATTCCGGCGACAGCACCCCTTCGGACCGTACCTGCTCGACATGTTCCGCGTCAAACATCAACTTGAAGTCGAAGCGGACGGCAGCATTCATGACGACCCCACTCAGATTGAGCATGATGTTGCTCGCATGGACTATCTTGGAGTACACGGCATCCGCGTGCTCCGATTCACCAACGGCGAAATCGAACACCACCTTGACCAAGTGTTACAAACAATCCTTGACGCAACCCATCCCCCCTCTCCTGATGCTGGTCTTGCATCAGGAGAGGGGGCTAGGGGGTGAGGCATTCACTCATACGCTGGCAAACTGCTCATCGTTGATCTAACCACCGGCGCGTTTCGCGACGAGCCGCTGAACGAAACCTACGCCGCGCAATACATCGGCGGCGCGGGACTCGCGGCGCGCTATTTGTACGATGCGCTTGACGCCCACACCGACCCGCTCGGCCCTGACAATCCGCTCATTTTCATGACCGGTCCCCTCGACGCCACGCCCGCGCCGAGCTGCGGACGGTTCGTCGTCGCCGCGCGCTCGCCGCAGACCGACTTGTATGGCGAGGCGAACGCGGGCAACTTTTTCGGCCCCGATTTGAAAACGGCGGGTTACGACGGCGTCATCGTGCGCGGCAAAGCGCCCACTCCCGTCTATCTCCTCATTCGCGACCGCCAAGTAGAACTGCGCGATGCCAAACACCTCGCGGGCAAAACGACGTTCGATACCGGCGATGCAATTCGCGCGGAGATTGGCGATCAGAGATTGACTGTCGCGGCGATCGGGCCCGCGGGCGAAAACCTCGTCAAGTACGCCCTCATCCTCGCAACCAATCCACGGCCGGGCGCGAAAAAGGGAATTGCCGGACGCTGCGGCATGGGCGCGGTGATGGGCTCGAAGAACTTGAAGGCGATTGCCGTGCGCGCGGGCCATACGAAAATCGGGCTGCACGATCCGGCTGCCTTCCAAACGGCCCTGCGTCCCGCCATCGAAATGCTGCCGGACGATTTGACCACTCAGGTGTGGCGCGCAGTTGGCACATCGGGCACCATGGATTTCCTGAGCTTGCAGGGTGCTGTGCCGGCAAAATACTGGACGCAAGGGACTTTTGATTTTGAAAAAATTAGTGGAACCACCCTGGCCGAGACCCTTCTGACCGGACACGCGACTTGTCACGCGTGCATGATCGCGTGCGGACGCAAGGTGGCGCAAGCGGCAGGTCACGACCTTCCCCACGGCGAAGGTCCCGAATATGAAACACTCGCCTCGCTCGGTTCGTTGCTGCTGAACGACGATTTGGGTGCGGTCACCTACATCGGCTCGCAGTGTGACGCGTGGGGAATGGATTCCATCAGCGCCGGCTCGACCATCGCGTTCGCGACGCTTTTGCACGAGCGCGGAATCCTGCTGGACGATTTGCGCTGGGGCGATGTCCAACAAACATCGCAACTAGTTCAGTTGATCGCGCGGCGCGAAGGGATTGGGGACACGCTCGCCGAAGGAACGCGAGAATTGGCGCGCCGCTGCGGCGTGCAAGGGCTGGCCGTCCAGATCAACGGGTTGGAGTTGGCGATGCACGACCCGCGCGCGTTTAGCGGCATGGCGTTGGTGTATGCGATATCGCCGGTGGGCGCAAGCCACAACCAGTCGGATTACTATTGGATTGATTCGTCCGGCCGCACGCAGGAGGATTCGGGGATCACGGCCCTGGATCGCTTTGAAACGGCGGGCAAAGCCGTCGCGGTCGCGCGGCATCAGGACTGGCGCGCGGTCACCGCCTCGCTGGTCCAATGCATCTTTCCAAATCCGCCTGTGAAAAATATGGTGGACATGCTCGCCGCCGCGACCGGCTACGACATCCGACTGGACAACGTATTGACCTACGGCGAACGTATGTGGAATTTGAAACGCGCGCTCAATCTGAAACTCGGCTACGAGGCCCGCGCCAACGAGCACTTGCCTGAACTTTTGCTCAAGCCGCTGGCCGACGGCGGGACCGAAGGCCACGTCCCGGAACTCGAACCGATGCTGCGCGAATATTACGCGCACCGCGAATGGGACTGGGCAACCGGCAAACCGCGCCGCGAGAAACTGCTGGCGCTAGGAATGCCGGAGATTGCGCAGGATTTGTGGGGCTAGCGCAAATTAGTAAAAACTGCCCAACTTGTGGTAGAATCAAGCCATAATGCGTTTATCTTTCTACGGCGCGGCACGCGAGGTGACGGGTTCGACCCATCTGGTCGAATCTGCCGGTCAGCGTGTCCTCTTGGACTGCGGGATGCACCAAGGCCGCCGGGCCGAGGCGGCCCAGCGCAATGCCAACTTGCCGTTCGACGCGCCAAGCGTCAGCGCCGCGCTTCTTTCCCACGCGCACATTGACCACTCGGGCAATCTCCCGACGCTCGTCAAGCGCGGATTTCGCGGCGACATCCATTGCACGCCCGCGACGCGCGACCTGGTCAATATCATGTTGCGCGACAGCGCCAAGATTCAGGAACAAGACGCCGAGTACCTGAATCAGAAAACGTCGCGGCGGGGGCTGCCGCCGGTCGAGCCGCTGTATACGACGGCGGATGCCGAACGAACGCTCAAATACGTGGTCGGACACGCGTACCATCACTGGTTCGACGTTTGTGAGAACGTCCGCGCGCGGTTTCTCGAATCCGGCCACATTCTTGGCTCGGCCATCTGCCTCCTTGAATTGAACGCCGATGGGCGCATGATTCGATTGGGATACACCGGCGATCTCGGACGCAAGAACACGCTCATCTTGCGCGATCCCGAACCCGCGCCGCCGCTCGACTATTTGATCATCGAAAGCACCTACGGCGACCGCGAACATGATCCGATTGCGAACAGCATAGACCAACTGGCCGACATCGTGAACGAAACGATCGCGCGCGGCGGTCGAGTGATCATCCCGGCGTTCGCGGTCGAGCGCACGCAAGAAGTGATTTACTCGCTCGATCTGAAATTCACCGCGGGCGAGATTCCCAAGGTGCCGGTATTTGTAGACTCGCCCCTCGCCATTAACGCGACCGAGATCTTTCGCGTTCATCCCGAGAACTTGAGAGACGAGTTGCAGCGCCAAGTCGAGACGCACGACGATCCATTTGGCTTTGGGCATTTGCAGTTCACGCGCTCCGTCGAGGAATCCAAAGCGATCAACGCCATGGCCGGGCCGATGATCGTCGTTTCGGCGAACGGGATGGCCGACGCCGGACGGATCCTGCACCATCTCAAACACAATATCGAAAATCCGCGGAATACGATTCTCTTCGTGGGCTACCAGGCCGAGAATACACTGGGCCGCCGATTAGTGGACGGCGCCAAACGCGTCAAGATTTTTGGCGACGAATTTCGCGTGCGCGCGCAGATCAAGGTCGTGAACGGATTCAGCGCGCACGCCGACCGCAGTGAGCTGATCGAGTGGGTGGCCGGCGCCCAAGCGAATCTGAAAGGCGTCTTTATCGTTCACGGCGAAGAAAAAGCCGCGCTCTCGTTTGCCGACGCTCTCCGCCAACTCGGCGGGTTTACGGTGACGGCGCCGGAGCGAGGACAAACGGTGGAAGTTGACTAATTGACAGGAGTAGCACTCCCATGACTTTTGATCAAGCCGAAGCTCGATTTCGAGAGCTCCAAGCCCGTGTGCAGCGCGGCGAGGCGATTAGCCGCGCCGAGTACGAAGACCAGGTGAGCCAACTGGCCGTGCAAGACGATCGCGGCGTACTGTGGGAAATCAATCCGCGGACCGGCAAATGGATGTATTTTGACGGCGCCGAATGGGTCGGCGGCACGCCGCCGGGCCGCGATAACTCGACGGTGATGCCGGTCCCCCGCGCGCCGACATCTCCGCCGCCAGCGCCTAGCCCCCGGTCGTCCACCTCACTGCCGCCCCCACCCGGCGCCACCATTCCTCCGACGCGCTCCGGTCCACCGTCCGGCGCGCGGCTAGTCCCATCCAAGCCGCCGGCGGCGACGCCTCCGCCCGCCGCGCCACTGCGCGCCGCCGCTCCGCCTTCGCCCGAAGCCGTGCCGCCCTACGTGCGCGCGAATCCGAATCAGCCGGGTGCGCCGCCGGCGGACGGGCAGGACGAGGGGCAATCAGACGCCAAGACGCCCAGGCGTGCTTTCCGCGCGGGGCCGTTGGGGGGACCGAATCGTGAGTGGGTTCCGTTGGCGATTGGCGCGGTAGTCCTGTTGTTGTGCGCGGTCGTGCTTTTCTTCGGCGGGCGTTTTGTGCTGGCTGCCTTGGGCCCCACGACGACGCCCACGCGCTTGGTGGTCGCGCCGCTGGCGTCGAACACGCCGGTCCCGACCGTCGTGCGCTTGCCGACGCAGACGCTGCCCACGTCCACGCCGCAGCCCGTCATTGCCAAAGTGATCGAAAAAAGCGTCAACGTGCGCGCCGAGCCGAGCACCAAAGGTAAGATCATTAGCTCGCTCAAGCAGAACAATCAAATCTCGCTGGTTGGGCGCAATGCGGCGGGAGATTGGGTTCAAATCAATGTCACCGGCGGCGCACAGCCGGGCTGGGTCTTTAAAGAAACGCTCCAAATCGTCAGCGGCGACGCGAACGCGCTCCCCATTGTCGGGGCCGCGGCGCCCGCGGCGACCAAGCCCGCCGCGACCACCGCGCCGGCCGCGCCGAGGGCCACGCCCACGTTGACGCCGATCGGCGGACGCTAGCGCTTTTGCTCGTTCTCTCGATCAAACACCAAACGAGCCGGGTCAAGTTCCCCGGCTCGCATTTTGTCAGAAAGGAAATTGAAATTGGACTGGCTGCTCAACCCGATCAAACTGATCGAATCCGTCGGCTACCTGGGCATCTTTGCCATCGTGTTCGCCGAATCGGGCTTGTTCTTTGGCTTTTTTCTGCCGGGCGACAGCTTGTTGCTCACCGCGGGCTTGCTCGCCTCACAGAATTTTCTGAATCTGTTCATCCTCATCCCGCTCATCTTCACCGCGGCGGTCTTGGGCGATAATGTGGGCTACTGGTTCGGCAACAAGGTCGGCCCGCCGATTTTCAACCGTCCCAATTCGCGGTTCTTCAAGCGCCAGAATCTGCTCAAGGCAAAAGAGTTTTACGACAAGCATGGCGCGGTGACCATCACCATCGCGCGCTTTATGCCGTTTATCCGCACGTTTGCCCCGATCGTCGCGGGCGCGGTCGCGATGAACTATCGCGTGTTCTTTTTCTTCAACCTGCTCGGCGGCGTCATATGGGGCATCGGCGTGACGGTCGTCGGCTACCTCATCGGTTATTTCTTCGGCCAGGTCGAGGGCCTGGAACGGTATTTCAGCATCTTGGTGCTCGTCGTGATCTTTGTCTCGGCGCTGCCGGCGATGATCCACGTCTGGAATGAAAATCGCCACGAAATATTCGCGTGGCTAAGGGGGCTGATCAGTCGCAAGCCGCCAACGGCCTCAAAAGTCAGACAGACCACGGACGAACAGTAAATAAAAATCGCGGGACAGAAGAACGCCTCTGTCCCGCGATTCTTTTGCGCTCGAAAAATCACCGCGCCGGCGCGATCGCCGGTTAACATCAAGAATCTTCCAGCAAGGGAGGAACGAAATCGCTTCGGGCGCCGTTACGCGGATTAGGGCCCTACCTGGACCGCAATCTCCTGGGCCTGGCGAACTTGAGCGGCATGCACCCGCAGCAGGACGCGGCCTGTTTCCGTATCCAGGTAAGTATTGCTCTCAATGCCCGCGTCGTTCAGGGTGGACCACAACCGCTGGAGGGCATTCGGTCCCCAGGGCGGGATAATCGCGACCGTAATCCAGTCATCAACCTCGGCCATCGGATGCCTGCCTCATGTTCTCACTAGACTTGCGGTTCCTGCGATCTTTGCCGGTGATTATATCATTGCTCGCCGTTGGAATCAAACGCTAGGGCGCGGCTTGATTCTCCGCAGGTTTTTCCTCTCCCTCACCCTCAGGCGATTTGGGTTTAGAGCCGATCTCGACGAGCTGGATCTGCGCTTGATAGCGTTTGCCGTCAATCTCGACCTTGCCGTTCGCGTAAAAGCCGCGCGAGCCGGTCTTGAATTGTTTCGGTTGTGCGGCCAAACTGCCAACCATCTTGCCGTTGGTATCTTTCATTTCGACGATGATCATGCTCTTCTCCTTTGAACCGTTTTCGCAAGCGGGCGGCTGCTCTTGGCGATTTTACGCTTGGTGGGCTTGGACCTTAGGAAGGACATATCGGCGCTCTCCATCGCGGCTTGGTCTTGGGCCAGCGCGGCGTTGACGAGGCCCAGCTTGCTTTTTTCTCCGCCGTCCATGAATTCCTGGAATAGAATCACCAGTTTTTCCAACTGCTCCGCGTGCTTGACGAGGCGGATATACGATTCGGGTTGCGGTTCAGGCGGCGGCAATCCGCGGAGCGCCTGGCACGCGCCGCGGATGTCGGCGGCCACTTGCAGACCGGTCGCGTGCCATTCCGCGTCGCGGAATGCTCTCGGGTCGGTCTGAGCCGACCGGAGCAAGCCCTTCATCAGGTTGACGCTTGCCAGAACCGGAGCATAGTATTTCACTTTGACTTGGGCGACAAATTCGACCGGCAGGGGCGCACCCTTGCGTCGCGGCAAGCGCGGTTGGAGCGACTTGGGAACGGTCAGGTCTACGGTCCGAGTGCTATTTTTGCGCGCGCGTGCGGCCATGTGCATCTCCCTTAGCGACCGGTATATTGGAAATTACTGGCGCAATTATATCACGCAATACTTGGGTCGCCAAACAGCCATTCACGGTCACGATTCTCGTATTGGGACCCGAGTCCCGCTAACAGACAATTAGGGATACTTGGCTGCAAAAGTAGGGTAACTCCTAATGGACGACAAACCAGGTTTGTGAGAAGATGCTTCACGATGATATGACATAAAAGGCGATACAGGTTGGCTCTCTGGGGTATGACGACAAGTTTCTCGCATAGTCTCACCGACGGTCAGGCGGCAGACAAGGGGCAGAGCGTGGTCGAGCTCGCGCTACTCTTGCCGGTGCTTCTGCTCATACTACTGGGCGCGCTTGACCTGGGCCGCGCGTTTGCCACGTATGTAGCCATCACCAACGGGTCACGCGAAGGCGCACGATATGGCGCTTCCAATCCGACAGACACGACGGGAATCGGGAATTACGTCGCACAGGAGATCTCAGGCGCAACGGCGAGCATCGCTTGTTACAAATTTGGGGACAATTCGCCAGTGGCTTGTGCGTCGGTATCCACCGGCGACCGGATACAGGTTACGGTTACCATGCCCTTTAACTTTCTGACGCTGTATCTTTTTCGTCTGCCCAGCATTTCGATGTCCAATTTCACGACGATGGCGATCATCAATGGTAACTAGGCCTCGCGGCTTGTCGGCGGCCAATCAACTCCACGCGTTTTCGCGAGGTCAGAGCTTGCTCGAATTTGCGCTCGTCTTATCGGTATTGATGCTTTTGGTCATGGGACTTTTTGATCTTGGCTACGCCGTTTTCATCAACAATATGCTATCGGAGGCGGCGCGCGAGGGCGCCCGGGCCGGAATTATCAGCGCGAATTCGGACGCCGCGATTCGCTGCCGTGTTGACGCCGCGGCACCCGGCTTGAATCCTCAAGTGACTATCGCGCCTGCGACGCGGACCTTTAACAATCCCATCACCGTGACGGTAACGTATCTCTATCATCCAATGACGCCCATCGTCGGGAATATTGCCAGCAGTCTGCCGCTCTCGTCAACGTCTGTCATGATCGTCGAAGGCGCTCAATCCAGTCCAATGCCGGCGCCCTGCAACTGACAACTCGCCAAGGTCTAGTGCGGCGCCGAGTCGCACGCGTGGAACGATACGATGCGCACAGGAAATTCAGATTCGGAAACGGGCCAGTCTTTAGTGGTGATTGCATTGCTGATGGTTGCCATGTTCGGCATGTTGGGATTGGCCCTTGACGGCGGCGCCGTATTTGTCGCCCGGCGCAATGCCCAAAATGCCGCCGACGCGGCAGCGCTGGCCGGCGTGCGCTCCCTGGCTTATGATGACACCGAATCAACCATCTCGAGCTATACTTCGACGTACGCGATGGCGAACCAGGTCGTCACGAATAGCGACCTGACGGCATCCTTTGTGAATTCGAACGGCAACTATGTCTGCCGAATCGGACAGAATTGTAATGGTGTGCCATCCTCTGCGACCGGCGTCCAGGTCACGACCACGATCCGCGTCCAACCCTATTTTATTGACGTGCTGATCGGCAAACAGCCAATCCCAATCCAAGCTGCCGCGGTCGCGCAGAGCGGCTCTCCTGCGGCAGCAGGTCACTTGATGCCAGTGGTGTTACCGTGGCCGTGCCCAGGTCAGCCAGTTAGTTCCCGGACTTGTATATCGTACGGTACGAGGTATGAACTCCAAGGCGGGCAAACGACTAGCGGCGGATTCCAATGGCTGACTTTTGATTGTAGTACCCACGTGGAAGATTATCTCACCCTGCAGAAACCCAGCGGGACGTATCTCGCCGACCCGACGCGTCAGTACATCAACACTCCGGATATGTCCGCTCCCTCGGCATGGGTTTGCGGCGAGACGGGTTTCCGGTCCTCCGCGGCGGTCACAAGCGCCTTGGACTGGTGGCTGAATCCTCAGATTCATCCGGACGGCGCGCTTTGGATAATACCGGTTTCTGATGAAAGCGTGAGTCAAGGTAACAACGCCAAGTATCACATCGTATCGTTCGCGCTATTTCAGGTTATGGGTTATGACTTTGCCGGACAATCAAATCCGAACAACTTTTCTTGCTCCGTCTCCGGCAGCAAATGTATCGAAGGCAAGTTTCTAATGACAGTGGAAAATCTATCGTTCACCCCGGGGCGATGCAACCGCAACGGGGTAAACATCTGTGCGATAGGTCTCTCACAATAATTTCGGGGTTGCGCCTATGTTAGATTCACCCGAGTCACTCGCATCTGAGTCGAGTCAATCAGTCGAAGCGCTTGTGGCCGAGGGGCAGAAATGTCTAGAGGCCGGAGATCACTCCCGCGCGCACGCGTACTTTGTGACCGCCACCCAGCTCTCGCCCTCTGATGAAAACATCTGGCTTCGGCGAGCGCAGACGGCCGCTGACCCGGAAGAAGCGGTCGAGTGTTTTGAGCAGGTCCTGGCACTGAACCCGCATAACGAGCAGGCACGCCAAAAGGTCACGTGGGCCAGGATGGCCGCGCTGCGCCAAGAGGCAACCCTCAGCACGGTTATCCCCGCGAATTCTCCAAACCCAATAAGCGCGTTCTTGGCTTCCGGCTCCCGCGTCCGAAAAGTGGCAATCGGCCTATTCATCGCGGTTGGCGCGATGTGCCTCCTGCTCGGCTTTGGCATTCCGGTATGGGCTGTTTGGACATACGCCAATGCCGGCACAGAAATCGTTGGTACGCAAGTCGTCGCGCAGTTGCCGACCCAGGTATCTTTTGTGCTGCCACCTATTTGGACACCGGTTCCCACGCGGGTTCCCACCCCGGTTCCAACGCTGATACCGGCTCCCGTGTGGAAGACGACGCGTAGTGTGACCGTCCGCTCCGGGCCTGGCGTCAACTACAACGCCGTCGGCACGTTACCCGCCGCAACGGTTCTCAATATCGTCGCACGCAGCGCGGACGGAAAATTTCTCGAAATCACGTATCCAAATGTGACTGCGCTGGCCTGGGTGCCCGCCGATTCGGTGAACATCGCCGGTCCTGATCTATTGGCCTTGCCAAGCGCTGTTTCGCAGAATGCGCCTTCGACCGTGCGCCCGCCCACAATGAAGCCGACGCCAAAACCGACGAACACTCCGGTACCGCCCATGGACTTTAATCTCGGGCGTCCCGTCGAGTCTATTGCCGATTGCTCGAAACCGTGGCAAGTGATGGGAACGGTTTATGACTCTCAAACCGGCGCGCAGCGAGTCAATGGCATTCTCGTGCGCGTATGGGTGTACGGTCAGGTGCAGGGCACCGTTGCCACTGGGAGCGTAGCATCCGGCATGACCGGGTTCTGGGCCTGGACATTTAACCAGGGTTCACAAGTGTCTGGTCAAGTCGCGATTGTGAATAGCGATGGCGGCCTGCGTTCCCAACCGGTCAATTTTCAATTGACGAGCCGGTGCGACGGACCGGGCGCGACGAACGTAATGGTCATTGATTTTGCCGGCAAGTAGTCTCGACACTACAAACTACGTTTCAAGGATTGTCATGTCTCAAAAGGAAAACCCCTGCATCTTGATCGTCCAGGATGACACCGACATCGCCCAACTGCGACAAGCACTGAGCGGCGCCGGGTTACAAGTCCTTGAAGCCAACACGGGCGAGCAAGCCCTGGCGTTCGTCGCGCAGTATTCGATAGACTTGGCGATCGTGGAGCGCGACCTGCCGGGCATGGATGGCTACGCCCTCTGCCGTCAATTGCGCCAGCGACCCGTCACGCGCGAGCTGCCGATCATGATGCTATCGCGCACAAGCCACATCCACGACAAGTTTGCTGCGTTTGACGCCGGCGTGGACGATTACCTGGCCAGACCCTTTGAAGCGCAAGAATTGCTCTATCGGATCCAGGTTCGCCTGACCCGTTCGCAAATGCGCGGCGCGCCTCCCGAGACGGCCCCGACTCGTGGACGCCTCATCGCGCTCTTCGGCAGCAAAGGCGGCGTGGGCCGAACGACCATCGGGGTGAATCTATCGCTCGCGCTCCAACGTCGAATGCCGGGCCGGGTCGTGCTCGTTGATGGAGACTTTTTCTTTGGCGATGCCGCGTTACACCTTGGCCTGCCACCCTCGCATACGATCCTCGATCTCGTCACCCGAATTGACCATGTGGACGAAGAATTGCTCGAACAAGTTCTGCTGCGCCACCCATCGGGTCTGCGGGTGCTGCTTTCCCCCCGCGATCCGGAAGACGTCGAACTGATTGAGCCGGCGCATCTGGCTCGCCTGCTAGACCTGTTGGCGTGCGGCAACGACTATGTCGTCGTGGACTGCCAAGCGATTTACGATGAGCGAACCCTCACCATCTTGGAAAGAGCAGACGCCATCCTGCTGATCATCCGGCCCGACGTTGGGTCCGTCAAGAACATGGCGATTTTTTCCGAATTGGCCGCCAAGGTGAAACTCGCATTCGACGACAAGATTCACATTGTTCTCAATCGCGCCGGCTCCAAATCCGGCATCGGCGCAAAGGAAATCGAGCGGATTTTCAAGCGCAAGATTGAATTTCAGATTGCCAGCGGCGGGCCCAGCGTGAGCGCCAGCATCAACCGCGGAGTGCCCCTCTTACTCGGTCAGCCAAAGCACCCATTCGCGATCCAAGTGACCGACATGGCCAATCAGCTCATCAAGATGTCTACGAGCCGTGAGGCCGGCTCGTCCGACCCATACATTGGATTCGGGCCAAGGAGTTCATCATGAATCGTGCAGGCCGACTCGTCTTCCTTTTGGGTATCCTGATCGCTCTCGTCTCCGGCGCGGTCGTGTATGTTCTACTGGGGATGAGCGAACCTCAATCCGCCGACGTGCCTACGACCAAAGTGGTCATTGCCTTTCAAGATGTTTACCCGCGTACCGAGATCATCGCGGAGCAAGTGGGAGTCGCCAATTGGCCGCGCGCGCTCCCAACTCCGATCGGCGCGTACGGCGATACCGCCAGCGTCGTGGGAAAGTTGGCGACGGCGCCTCTGCCTCCCGGGCAGCCGGTCACCGACAAGATCCTCGTGGACAAGAAAGATTTGAAAGAAAGCCACAGCAATGCCTCGCTCATTTTGGAGACCGGCTCCGTGGCGATTGCCATGCCGGTCAGCGCCAACACGAATGTCGCCAACGCCATTCAAGCGGGCGATCGCATTGACATGATTGCGACTTTTGCGGCGAAGAGCGCGACCGGCTCTGGAGCAGTTACAACTCAGCGCTTGCTGGGAGACATACTCGTCCTGCAAGTCGGCAACTGGCCCAATTCGAATGCCAAATCGGACGCGAACACCGCCGCCAGCATTATCACGCTGCAATTGAAGGAACAGGATGTTCTCGTCCTGAGCTACGCGCAGCAGTTTGCTTCGGGCATTACGTTCGTGTTGCGACCGGCTAATGATCACGTTCTCCTGGCGCTGGAACCGGTCACGTTGGATTACATCAATCAACGCTTCGGCTACAAATTGCCCAGGTAGAATTGCGACAAGGAGCCGGATGGATTTGCAACTGCTGGTCAGTGCGTTCTTTGCATTAGGGATTGCCCTCATGTTCCAGGGACTCGATCTCATGATCTCGGGTCGTCGAGCCGCGCTGAGGAGCCGCATTGACAGATACGCGACCTCTCCCAAAGAGCTACCGGCAGAAACGACTCTAGGGAAGCCGGGGGCCGGTTCGCGCGATTGGGCGCGCCAACTCAGAACGGAGCTGGCGCGTGCTGACGTGCTCATTACACCTTCGGAATATGTGCTGGCCATGCTGCTGTTTGGGCTTGTGGGCTTGCTGGCTGGATACTTTGTTCTCGGCAATGTACCTCTCGCGCTCCTCGGAACCATTTTGGGGCTTGCGGCTCCCCGATTCTATATCAAGTATTTGCAGTACAAGCGGCTGGTCGCATTTCAAAGTGGCCTTGAGAATGCGCTGCCACTGCTGGCCAATATGCTGCGCTCGGGTTATGGCTTGAGCCAAGCCCTGGACGCATTGTCGAAGGAATTGGCGCCGCCGCTGGCGACCGAGTTCGGCCGCGTGGTTCGAGAGTTATCACTGGGATTGTCGCTCCAGGATGCGCTCGCCAATTTGGTCCGCAGGAACCCGGTCCTCGATCTGGATATGGTTGTAACTGCTATCAACGTGAATCACGACGTGGGCGGTAGTCTTGCGGCCGTTCTAGATGGGATCGCAGACACCATTCGTGATCGGGTGCGGATCGCGGGCGAGATTCGCGCGATCACCGCGCAGCAGCGGCTCTCGGCGACCGTGTTGATGCTTTTGCCGTTCGGGGTCAGTCTCGCCATCTATGTAATGAACCCGGATTACATCGCGCTGCTTTGGCAAAGTACCTGCGGTTTGTCCATGGCAGTAGTAGCCGGCATTTTGTTGGTCATCGGCTATTTCACCATCCGGCGCATCCTGGCTCTCAAATATTAGCCGTCGCGGGAGGAAATCAAACATGCAAATCCTAGTCGCCGGCTCGGTAACGATTGGCATCGTGCTGATCTTTTCGCTCGTGGCGCGTGCGCTAAACACTCCCAGCACCGTGCGCACCGTCGCAAATCAATATGCCAGTCCGCGTACGCTGGAGGAACTGCAACTAGCCCAACCGTTTTCGCAGCGCGCGCTATGGCCGACTTTGCGTGGCTTATCTCGCTTGCTAACCCGTTTTGCGCCGCAGCAGGTCGTCCAATCAACTCGCCGCAAGCTCGATTTGGCGGGTAACCCGTACGACTTGCCGGTCCTGGAATTCCTTGGATTGCGCGGCTTGTCGGCGCTGCTCGTCGCCCTGCTCTTTGCGCTGGTCTTTACGTTCGTCCACACGAGCGCGCTGATGGTGCTGGTACTGGTTGGCGCCGGCGCGGTCCTTGGCTTTTACCTGCCCTTGCTCTGGCTCAATCTCAAGATTCGCGAACGCCAAGCCGACATACAAATGGCGTTGCCCGATGCGCTCGATCTATTGACAGTCTGTGTTGAAGCGGGAATGGGACTGGATGCGGCGATGGCCCAGGTGGCCGAAAAGTGGAATAATCACCTCAGCCGCGCATTCGGACGCACGCTTCACGAGTTACGTTTGGGCAAGTCGCGCCATGCAGTGCTGCGTGACATGGCGGATCGGGCGGGCGTGACGGTCCTGACCAATTTCGTCGCAGCCCTAATCCAGGCGGAGGAGCATGGCGCGACGATCGCCCAGACCTTGCGCGTTCAATCGAAGCAAATGCGCGTGTTTCGCCGGCAGCGAGCAGAGGAGCGCGCCAATCAAATGCCGGTCAAGTTAGTCCTCCCGCTCGTATTCTTTATCTTTCCGCCCATGTTCATCGTCATCCTTGGTCCGGCGTTGCTGCGTTTGCTAAAAGGGTTTGGTTAGATCGGCTATCCGATGCAAACAGAGCGAGAAACGATCAGGGCGACAAGCACATCTGCTTGTCGCCCTGAACTTGTTCACTCGGACCCCCGACAAAGACATCGCGCAAGGCCATAGTGTGCATTAAAAGGCCTTGCGCGTGCCAACTTGCAAAGAGGCAGGCGAGGAGGGACTTGAACCCCCAACTTCACGCTTTGGAGGCGTGCGCTCTGCCAAATTGAGCTACTCGCCTATCTGTTCAATATTCTAGCACAAAACTAGTGATCGCGCAAATCACCTGAACAAATCCAGTTCCTTTTCGCGCACAATTTCCCGCGCCGCGCCGTCGCCACCTGAATGGGGCACGCCGCGCACGTGAACGATCGGTCGCCCTTCATCCGCCTGCCCCTGCAACAGCGATGCCGCCGACGCGATCTGGTCGGCCAGCCCGATCGTCGTCACTTGCAAGTGGTAGCCAAACAAGTCGGCACGCCCGCGCAAATCCTCGACCGCGGGCAAACCCGCGACGCCAATCGCGACGCCGATGGCGCCGTTACGCCACGCGCGCCCGTGCGTATCGTCTATGACGATGCCTACCTCACGCGACGTTTGCTCACGCAATCGGGCCTGCAATTCGCGGGCCGAGCGGTCCGCGTCTTCCGGCAATCGCAAGACCCACTCTTCTTCGCGGTGCGGCGCGACGTTCGAGCGATCAATCCCGGCGTTCGCGCAAACCCAACCATGTTTTGTTTCGACGACGATCAACCCCTCGCGCACCCGCAGCACCTCGCGGGTATCCCACAGAACGACCTCGCAAAAGCGCGCGTCTTTGCCGCACTCTCGCGCCAGTTCGACGGCGCGCGGCGATGGGATCACATCGCGCAGCCGCACCATTTGCCCTTCGGCTTTGCTGACGATTTTCTGCGCGACCACGAGAATATCGCCGTCCGCTAGCGTGAGGTTCGCATCGCGCAGCCCGCGCATGATGATCGCCGCGAGGTCGTCGCCGCATTGAATGAGCGGAATGTTCGGGAGCGCTGTGAGCGTAAGTTGAGTCATGAGCGCGGCACACCCGTCAAGCGAATTCCCGCGCCTTTGACTTTGTACTTGATATTAACCGCGATCAACGCGGCCGTCAACGTTTCCACCGCGACGGCGTTCGCGAGCACGCCCGCGTCGAAGGCGTCAATTCCAATTCGCCGAATCAGCTCGATCACTACCGCGCGCGCGTCCTTGTCGCCGCCGCACACCAAAACATCCGTATCAATTTTCTCTTCGACCGATTCGAGCTTTTCAGGCGAAACATTTTGAAACGCGGCGACGACCTTGACCGTTTCGCCAAAAAACTGCTGCACCTCCGCCGTGATCGAACCCGCCGCGGGAATCTTGGCGCGGCTCTTGCGCTCCGGGTCGAGCGACGACGCGATATTGATAACGATCTTGTTTTGCGCGGCGTCCCGAATGTCTTGCAGAATTGGCGGCATTCCGGCATACGGAACCGACAACAAGACGACGTCCGCCTTTGCCGCCGCCTCGCGATTCGCGTATCCCTCGACGGTCGAACTGCCAAGGCGCTGATTCAGTTCATTCGCCGCGGTCTGCGCTTTCGCCGCGTCCCGCGAGCCGATCAGCACGCGCACGCCCGCCTTGGCAAATCGCGCCGCCAACGCGCGGCCCTCCTTGCCCGTACCTCCGATGATCGCTAATTTGGGTGGTTCGGTGGTTCGGTGGTTCGGTGGTTGGTTAGACATTTGGCATTCCTTGTCTTTGTTTACTGTTCACTGCTTACTGTTTACTGCTTAACGCGCTTCCACACGGCCACCGCGCGTTCCTTGGCGTGCCGCGCGATCATCTCCTCGTCCAGTTCGAGCAGATTGCGATCCTTCATCAGCAGCTTGCCCGCGCATATGGTGTGAGTCACGTGTGTGCCATCCATCCCAAAAATCAAATGCCAGGGAAAGTTGCCCGCGCTCAGCGGCGTGAACGGCGCGTAATCGAGCAGAATAATATCCGCGGCCGCGCCCACGGACAGTTCGCCCAGCGGTCGCTTCCAAAAGGCCCGCGCGATCTTGGCGTTATTCGCGTAGGCCATTTGCAGCACTTGGTCCGCACCCATGACGCGCGGATCGCGCCGATGCGACTTGTGCAGCAAGTAAGCCGTCTTCATCTCCGCGAACTGGTTGTTCGTGAAACCATCGTTCCCCAGGCCGACATTCACGCCGCGCCTCATCATCCCCAGCACGTCCGCCACGCCAACCGCGTTGTTCATGTTCGAGCGCGGATTGTGCGCGACGTTGGTCTTGGTGCGGCGCAAGACCTCGATCTCGCCCGCGTCCACGTGAACGCAGTGCCCGGCAATTGTCCTGGGCCCAAAGACCCCGCATTCCTCTAAACGCTCGCCGACGCGCAAACGATACTTTTGCAGCGAATCGTCCTCGTCCGAAATATCTTCCGCCACATGAATGTGATACCCCGCGTCCAGCCCCGCCATCGCGTCGCGGCACTGATCCAGCGTCTTGTCCGATACCGTAAATGACGCATGCACCCCAAACGACGCGCGTATTCTCTCCCCCACTACTCTGCTCCCCCTCTCCCCTGCGGTCTTTTTGATGAATCGCACATTCTCCCGAATCCCCGCTTTCGCGCCTGCGGGCCCATTCCGGTCTGTGACTTCATAACACAAACAGGCGCGCAAACCCGCTTCGTCTACCGCCTCGGCGATCGCGTCGAGCGAGCCGTCAATCGCGTTGGGACTGGCGTGATGGTCAATCAGCGTCGTCGTGCCGTTGCGAATCGCGTCCACGAGGCAGACTAGCGCCGAGTATTTGCAGTCGTCGAGCGTCAGCGCGCGATCAATTTTCCACCACAGTTGTTGCAGGATCTCGGGGAAATTCTTGGGCGGCGGGCCGGGCGGGAGCCGCATCCCGCGCGCGAACGCGCCGTAAAAGTGCGTGTGCGCGACAATATGGCCGGGCATGACGATTTGGCCGCGCGCATCCAAACGCTCAGAGATTGGATACTTGGAGATTAGGGATTTCGTCGTGCCAATTGCCGCGATGCGGTCACCTTCCACATACACCGCGCCATTTTCGATGACGCGGTTTTCGGCCCCGAGCGTGACGAGTGTCCCATTCGTTATAAGCATTGTTCGACCTCACTTGACGTTCCATCTGAACCCGAAAATCGGGAATTGATTCGAGCGCGTCACTTGCAGCGGCGGCAGCCAATCCTGCCACGGCGCTTGCGCGCCTTGCAGCCCTGAAAAGATCGAGAGCGCGAGCAGCGGCAGGAAGAGAAGCCACGCGGCGTTTTTCCACGAGGCGGCGCTCAACGGCGGAACGAAAAAGATAAATGAAAACAAGATCGGAATCGCCACGATGAACCAACGTTCGCCATACGCCGTACCCCCGTAGTTTCCCGTCTGAGTCGCCAGGAAAAGACTCCACACCACGAAATTCGCCGCGGTCGCAATCCCCTCGATCCACAAGGTATGCTTGCGATTCAGCGCCACGACCGTCGCGCCGGCAACGGCGAAAAGCAGCAGGGGGTTGTAGGCAAACAATCCCTTGCCGCCCAGAAACATGCGAAAAGCGTACGCGGCGTAATCGTCCGGCGTGCCGAGGCCGCCCACGGTGACTGCCGCTGCAGCGCCGGGGTAATTATACCCCTCTGGCAAGAAATAGGGCGGCAGCAACGTCTGCGCGATCTGATAATCGAGGATTGCGGTCACGACGATAGGAATGGCCGCGCCAATCACAAAATAGGCGAATTGCGCGCGCGCCCGCGCGAGAGCGATCCCTACCAGACTCAACGCGATAATAGCCGAGAGCACGTCAATCGCGACCGCAAGCGTGGCGAGCAGACCGGCGGTCAACAATGCCCCACGCGAACTGGGCGCGCGCGTCAACAAATAGTAACTTGCAAAGACGCTCGCCGCAGTCGGCACGTGGTTGTTAAAGACCAGCGCATAGGGAAAGATCATTGTCCCCAATCCAAGGGCCAACGTGCCAATCAGCGCGATCCCGACCGGCGCATTATTCCGTCGCGCCAAATCATAAAAGAGCCAGAGCATCACCGCCGCGGGAAGCGCGACGAGAATCGCCGACAGCCACGGGTACGCGCAGACGCGACAATCGGGCGCGAGCGACGCGCCAAGTGCATAGCGCAAGACCGCATACGGCGCGACGCCCAAGAAGGACAGCATCGGCATCTTGTCGCTGTAGAATTGCCCGTTGAGGAATATCTTGTCCTCGGTCAACTCCACCCACGGCGAATCGTCAATCGCCCACGTGCCGCGCTCCACCAGCGACTCGATCCCCGCGATGCGCGAAATGTCGTTCCACGATTCGGGCCGGGTCTTGGTCAGCGCGGCAAACGCGATGAGGAAAATGAGCGCGATGATTGCGCCGGTGAGGGTCTGATGTTTGGTCATAGTTAAGTTGGACGCGGATTAACGCGGACGAGCGCGGATTTTTCTTTTTTCCGCGTTCATCCGCGTTTATCCGCGTCCCATTAGCTGCGAGCCGCAGCTAGTATCTTGTCAATCTCGGTAACTTTCGTCTGCTCTTTTTGCCACCACTCGGGATTCAACTGGGCGTTTAGCTCTTCAACGGTCTTGCCCTGCTGTTCCACCCACGAGAAATATTTGAGATTATGCCACTGCCGCCGCGTGTCCGTCGTTCCTTCTCGAATCCAGTCCGTCTTTTGGTCCATGAAGATGTGCGCCCGCGCGGTCGCTTCCGCCTCGTCCATCTTGCCAAAGCGCTCGGTCATTTCGCCCATGACCGAATGATAGCGGTCAATATTGTCGGTGCAAATCGTGACGATGGTATCTTGCGCGCCCATGCCGTAGAACTTGGCGGTCTTGATGGCGCCGAGAACGTTGCAGACGCCGCTGATACCGAACAGCGTCGCCATCTTTTCGACGGCGGCTTGCGGCACGCCGAAGCGCTTGACCATCGTGTTCCAGCCCGCCTCTTCGGTGAGCAACTGCAAACCCTTCTTGCACTCGATGTCGTCGAGGCACATGATCGCATCTTGATTCATCACGTTATGAATCCACGTCACATGTTTGTCGCCGATGCCCTGAATATCGTGTGAGCCGTAGCCGTTGTTGTAGAGCGTTGGGCACTGGATCGGCTCGAGACCGACGATCTTGTGATCGGGCCAGCACTGCTTCAGGCGGTCGCCCGCGGCGATGGTGCCCGCGCTGCCCATCGCGGACGTGTACGCCGCAATCTTGCCATTGCCAATCCCTTGCTTCTTGAGCACATCGGCCAGTTCGACAATCGTATTGCCCGTGACGTGATAGTGGAAGCGATAATTCCCCATCACCTCGAATTGGTTGAGGATGCGGATATTTGGATCCTGGCGCAGGCGATGTGTCTCATCGTAAATCTCTTTGACGTTCGATTCCGAGCCGGGCGTCTTGATAATGCGCGCGCCGTACGATTCGATCTGCTTGAAGCGCTCCTTACTCATCCCTTCCGGCAGAACGACGATACTGTTAAATCCCATGCGGCAGCCCACCCACGCGCCGCCGATGCCGTAGTTGCCCGTCGAGGGCCAGACGAGGGTGTGCTGGCGCGGGTCCACTTCGCCGAACAATTCTTTTTCGACGAGCACCGAATACGCCGCGCCGACTTTGTGCGCGCCGGTTGGAAAGTCCTTGCCGTAGAGCACGACAATGTTCGCGTCCACGCCCGTCAGTTGCTTCGGCATGACGAAATAGTAGATCTGGTTGTCGGCGTTACGCCAGGTGATGTTGAACAAGTTGATCGGATCGAGCGGGTCTTGCGTCTTCATCTGAATCGCGCGCTTGCGAATCTCCGGCGCGATTTTATCGGGATGAAGCATTTCTTCAAAGGTGGGACCGAGGATTGGCACTTTATATCTCCTTCTTGAATATTTTTGAGCGGGAAACCGCACGGCTGATCAGGCTCAAGATGACTTCAAATTGGCTTTCATCTTATATAGCACTCGACTTGATTCAATGGCGGTTTTTCTTTCGAGCGTTGCTTGCGGCTTGGCCTCGCCCAGCAGCCATGCCAGCGCCATGGTATGCTACGCGAGGGGCGATCCCGCGCGTGTGCGTCGAACGGGATTGTCCTAGCCTAACGGTTGTGGTGGTTCGCCGAGAGATTCGCGGACGGTCTTGGCGGCTTCCTGAACCGGCGGCTGCGCCTCTTCCGTTGCTTTGCGAAACTCGCGTAACGTCTCGCCCAATGCGCGGGCAATCTTCGGCAGTTGATTCGGGCCGAAGATAACGAGCGCGACGATCGCGATGATGAGCAAGTGCAAAGGTTGCAATCCAAACATGGCTCAACCTCTTTGCGAACGCGCGATGATTGTGCTATAATCATACCCGATAAAGAGCCACACACCAAACGCCAAACATCAAAAGCCACGATGGAATCTAAAGAAATCGTTCAGTACTGGATTACAACAGCAGAAGATGACTGGCAAACTGTCCAGAACCTTTTCGATAAACAGGACTATGTCAAGGCGCTATTCTTTGGCCATCTTTATGTGGAAAAACTGCTCAAAGCCCTCATTGTTCAGCATACTGGAGCACATGCCCCTTATGGACACGCTCTACACACATTGGCAGAAAAAGCTAACCTGGCACCCACTCCCGATCAAAGTGTATTTCTCAGGCGAATAACCGACTATAACATCGAAGCGCGTTATCCTGATTGGAAGTTGGAGTTCAAGAAAAAGTGCACACGCGAGTTTTGTCAGAACGAACTCAAGGAAATCGAAAACTTCGGGCAATCGCTCCGAACAATGCTCAAGCCTTGAGAGCCGCACGTCGCTTTGTGCGTTTGGTGCAAAATCTAGGCATTCGGCTCGAAGCCGCATATCTCTACGGCTCCTATGCTAAGGGCTATGCACACAAGGATAGTGACATTGACGTAGCACTCGTCTCTCCAGACCTGACAGGTTGGGTAGACGATTTTGAAAAAATGCGTCCCGCGCTTCTAGAGATGGACTCGCGCATAGAACCGGTACGCTTTCATCCTGATAATTTCCGCGAGGAAAATCCTCTTGCGTGGGAAGTCAAGACCACTGGTATTCCTCTTCTCGGTAACGGCAAGAACGACAAACGCCGTGCCGCAACTAAACGCAAGCGGAACATGAAGAGGTAACATTCTCCCCGTCTCCCCCTTACCCCATCACCCTCCTCACCGCCTCCAACGTCGGTTCAATCCGCGTCCCTTCGCCCGCAACCTTCATCGCGCTCGCGACATCTTTCAAGCCATTGCCCGTAATCAGGCACACAATCGTCTCATTTGATTTCACCATGCCTGCGGCAACCGCTTTCTTCAAGCCCGCGTATGCCGTCGCGCCTGCCGGCTCGGAGAATACCGCCGCGCTGCGCGCGAGTTCGGGGATCGCGGCGAGGATTTCGTCGTCGCTCACGGTGAGGTACGCGCCGCCGGTCTCGCGCACCGCGCGCACGGCGCGCACGCCATCGCGCGGGATGTCGGCGCTGATCGAATCAGCGACCGTGACCGCGTTCACCGCCTCGATCATTTCCGTGCCCGCTCTCCACGCATTATGACACGCCGCCGATCCTTCTGCCTGAATCCCCATTAACTTGGGCATCTGGTCAATCCAGCCCAGCGCGGCGAGGTCGCGCAAACCCTTCCACAAACCGCTGATGATGTTGCCGTCGCCGACGGAGATGAAGATGCGGTCGGGAGCGCGCCAACCCCCATCCCCGGCCCTTCCCCCGCTTAACAGGGGAAGGGAGAGTTGCTCGCAAATTTCGAATGATGCGGTCTTTTTACCCTCGACCGTGTATGGATTGTAGCCGGTGTTGCGGCAATACCAGCCAAATTCTTTCGAGGCCGCGAGGCACAGATCGAATGCTTGGTCGTAGTTGCCTTTGACGAGCATGACGCGCGAGCCGAAGATCAAGAGCTGCGCGATTTTCGCTTGGGGCGCGGTTTCTGGAACGAAGATCACCGCGGGCATTTGCGCCGCCGCGCAGAGTCCGGCAAGCGCCGCGCCGGCGTTACCGGTGCTCGCCGTCGTGATGATCTCCACGCCGAGCTCGCGCGCTTTGGCGACGACCACCGCGCTCGCGCGATCCTTGAACGATGCGGTCGGGTTACGTCCGTCGTCCTTCAAATAAAGATTGCTCAAGCCGATTTTTTCGCCCAACCGCTTGGCGTGGTACAGCGGCGTCCAACCCACTTGGAGCGGCGGCGCGGATTTCTCTGCGTCGTCCAGCGGCAATAAATCTGCATATCGCCAAATCGAAAAATCGCGCGAGGCGGAGATTTTGCCTGGGCTGGTCTTCGCCGCGATCTTCTTGTAATCGTAGATTGTATCGAGGATGCCTTCATCGCCATGCTTGGGGCAAACGTAGCGCACGTCATTAGGATCGTATTCCGTACCGCAAAGTATACATTTGAAATGATAATCCATTGCTGCTCCTGGAGCGTAAAGCGTCAATCGTAAAACGTAACGAGTTGCTGAGCGAAGGCATTACGTTTCACGTTTCACGTTTTACGTGTTACTCGCCATCTGTCTCGCTTGCTGCGCCAGCGCGGGATTCGTCATCGCCGCCATCTCCGCGACGCGGGTAAAGTCTTTGCGCGCCGCGAGGTCATCGTGGGTTTGGCGGAGCGCCAGCCCGCGCCAATAGTAGAATTCGGCGATATCGGGGACGCGCGCAATCGCTTGACTAAATTCGGCGACGGCTTCTTTCGCCTTGCCGCGATGATAGAGACAGAGCGCGAGGCCGTAGCGTACGCGGCCGGCGATCTGCGGGTCCACATCGGCACGCGCGAGGGCCGCGCGAAAATTCTTTTCTGCTTCGCCATAGTTTTTTTGCAGCAAGCGGATTTGGCCGAGATTGTACAGTACGCGCGGGTTCTGCGGATCGAGCTTGAGCGCCGCGCGATAATCGCCAATCGCGAGGTCAACTTGATCTTGCGCCGCAAAATAATTGCCGCGGGCGACGATGGGATCCACCGCTCCGGGTCGCGCGGCGATCGCGTCGTCAAGCGCCCGCAACTGGTCGCCGCCCGCGTACAAACTGACTTCCCAACGCTTGACCCAGCGGCTGCGATCCGCGAGAAACAACGCCACCACCAGCGCGACATGCGTCACAAAAAGCGGCGCACTGACCAGCAACGTGCGCGTCGAGTAGATCGTTGACCAGTCGCTGTCAATGCCGGTCAGCGTCAGCAGCGGATAACCGACGAGTGACCAGCCCAGTTGAATGCGCGCGAACGTGAGAAGGGTGAATTTGACCCATGCCTTTTTGGCAAACGGGAGAATTAGCAGCGGCAGGAATCCGAAGAGAACGGAAACGAGATTGCCGGACAGCGCGATCCACCAATCCTGCAAGACGGTAAATCGCCCTTCGGGTATCACATAGCCCCAAAACAGCGCGTAGTGAAAACCGCCGCCCAGCCAATCAACCGTCCCGCCAACTTGATACGTGGCAACGGCGTGTCCCAACTCGTGGAGCAGAACGCCAATCGGGACGAAAATGAAAAACGCCAGCTGGCTGGCAAGGTTGCGGTCGAACGCGGTGAGATGCTCGTCGGTGAACGCGCGCCAGTTCTTGCTTGCCGTCCAGATGGCTCGCAAGCCCACGAAGACGTAAAACAGCGCTAGGAGATCGAAGAGTGTGGACATAGTATGGGGTAAACGGGTACACAGGTACACAGATACACAGGTGTCTACTTGTTTACCTGTGTACCTGTGTACCTGTCTACCTTGTTACACGCGTTCCCGTTTCCCCGCGCAGCGCGCGGCCGATGTTTTCGGGATTCGTGATCAAGCCCTCTTTGCCGCCCGCTTCGAGATACCAAATGATCGCCTGAATCTTGGGCCCCATCGAACCCTTGTGAAAGTGGCCTTCGGCGAGGTATTTTTTTGCTTCGGCCAGCGTTAGGTTGTCGAGCCACTTTTGGTCGGGTTTGTTGTAGTTGAGGGCGCACTGAGGAACAGCCGTTGCAATCAGGAACAAGTCGGCTTTCAGTTCGCGCGCGAGGAGACTGCTGGCGAAATCCTTATCAATCACCGCCGCGGTACCGCGATACTCGCCCTCGCCGACATCCACCACGGGGATGCCGCCGCCGCCGACCGTAATCACGACGATGCCCTTGTTGACCAAGGTCTTAACCGTGTCAAGCTCGACGATTTCTTTGGGCAGCGGCGATGGCACCACGCGCCGCCAACCGCGCCCCGCATCCTCGACGACCGTCCAACCCATTTCGGTCTGGCGACGTTTGCCCTCGGTTTGATCCATAAAGCCGCCGATGGGCTTGCTCGGATTTTGGAACGCGGGGTCTTTTTGGTCTACCAGCATCTGCGTGATGATGGTGGCGACATTCTTTTTGATGCCGCGATGGTACAATTCGTTTTGCAGCGCCTGTTGAAATTCATAGCCGATCGCGCCCTGCGAATCCGCGCCGCACACATCAAGCGGAATCTCGTGCATGCCCTCGACTTTGTTCGCGATTTCCGAACGGCGCAGGATGAATCCGACCTGCGGGCCATTGCCGTGACCAATCGCAACATCCCAACCTTCGGCGATCATATCGGCCAAATAGCGCGAAGTTTCGCGCAGCGCCAATTGCTGATCCTCGACCGACTGATGCTTGGCATCCTTGATTAATGAATTGCCGCCAACGGCGACAACGGCGATCTTGCTCATTGTAGGTCTCCCAGTTTGATAGTTGAATAGTTCCATAGTTGAATAGTCGAACCACCACACTGTACCACTATGAAACTATTCAACTGCAAAACTATTTAACTCATGGTTAACGCCATCACCGCTTTTTGCGCGTGCAAGCGGTTCTCGGCTTCGTCGTATACGACCGACTGCGGGCCGTCCATCACGCCATCGGTCACTTCGATGTTGCGGTCGGCGGGCAGCGGGTGCATGTAGATCGCATCGGGCTTTGCCAGTTTCATGCGCCGCTCGTCGGTGATCCACGACTCGTACTTTTTGATGTACTCGGCGCCCTTTTTCTCGTCGGTCGTCTCGACCATCGCGCCCCACGATTTGGCGTAGATCACGTCCGCGCCCTTGAACGCTGCATCCATGTCGTGTACGATGTCGAAACCGACGCCCGCGCGGCGCGCCTCGGCTTGGGCTTGGTCCATGATCTCGGGCATCAGGCGAAATTCCGGCGGATGCGCGAGGACGACGTCCATCCCAAACCGCGGCATCTGCAAGATCAGCGACTGCGGCACCGACATTGGTTTTTGGTACGAGGCCGCGTAGGCCCACGACACAACCATCTTTTTGCGGCGCAGATCGCGTCCCTTTTTCTCGATGATCGTCATCAGGTCGGCGAGAATTTGGAAGGGATGATAGATGTCGCACTGCATATTGAGCACGGGCACGCGTGATGCTTTCGCAACCGCGTTCAAGTAGCCGTTGCCGACGCCCCAGTCCACGTGCCGGATCGCGATGCCGTCGAAATAGCGGCCAAAGATCTCGCCGATTTCCTTCGGCGTATCACCGTGCGCAATTTGGGTTGTGCGCGATTCGATGAACGCAGCGTGCCCGCCAAGCTGCGCCATGCCCGCTTCGAACGAGCCGCGGGTGCGCGTGCTCGAAAAGAAAAAGAGCATCGCGAGCACTTTATCGCGCAGAATCGGATGAAGTTCGTTCAACGCGCGCCGGCGCTTTAGATCGAATGCCACGTCCAGAACTGTTTCCACCTCATCTTTCGAAAAATCGAGATCGCCGATCAAGTCACGGCCGCGTAAGTAGGTTTGCATTGTTAGCTCCTCAGTTTTATAGTTGAATAGTTTGGTAGTTGAATAGTCAAAACGCTTCCGATGGATAGAACTTGTGTTGCCGCAAGTAGGCGATCATTCCATTGATGAGCCGTTTGGATTCGGTGGCGAGATCATAAGCGCACTTGAGTTCATCGGCAGTAATGTACTTGCGATCATGAGCTAGATACAATTCAGATTGTACTTCGCTCGCCGACCGTCGCGATAGTTTGAGAAATCGGATGAACTCGGGATTTGAATCAGCATCAAATCCCTCGGCAATGTTGTGCATCACCGATCCTGCCGCGCTCTGAATCTGATCGCGTAGACGAAAGTCCCTTGAAAATTTCGGATGCTCCGTCAAATCGTACACCGCGTTAGCCAGATGGCGCGCCTTTTGCCAACTTTGCAGATCTTCGAATCGTTGGATCTTTGCCATTGAAAGCCTCCATGTAGTGACTATCCAACTATTCAACTACCAAACTATCAAACTTGCTATTCCATCGCTCCGAGCACCAACGCCAACAACGCCATTCGCATCACAACGCCATTAAACGCCTCTTGCCAATAGCGCGACCAGCGGGTGATGTCCACGTCCGCGGGAATTTCGTCCATGCGCGGGAGCGAGTGCAAAAGAATCGCATCGCTCTTAGCTTTGGTGGCGAGCAGCTCGCGCGTGATCTTGTAGTTCGCGGGTGTCATGCCGACTTCCTTGCCGCTGCGTTCGTCGCGCGATTTGGTGTAATCGGGCTGAACGACCGGCTCGACCAGAATGATGTCTGCGTCGGCAATCGCTTGCTCGACATGCTCGGCTTCGCTAAAGTGTACGTTTAACTGATTCAACTCGGCCTTGTATTCGGGCAGGAGCGACATTTCCGGCGGCGCGACAAACGTGATCGGGCAATCGAACTGGGAGAGCGCGTAACCGAGTGAGTGCATCGTCCGCATCCGCATGTCGCCGACGGCGAGCCAGCGCAAACCGTCAATGCGGCCCTTTTCGCGCAGGACGGTATAGAGGTCGGTCAAAATCTGAGTCGGGTGCTCGCCCCAGCCATCGCCGCCGTTAATGATCGGCACGGACGACCATTTCGCGGCTTCGTGTGGCGCGCCTTGTTGAAAGTGGCGCATGACGATCACGTCGCCGTAGAACTCGAGCATCTTGACGGTATCCTTGATGGATTCCTGATACCAGTCGCCCGCGCGCGTCATTTTCGCATCGGAGAACCCGGTGACGTGGCCGCCGAGGCGGTGCATCGCGGCCTCGTGCGCGAGGCGCGTGCGCGTGCTCGGCTGATAGAACGCGGTGACGAGCGTTTTCTCTTCCAGCATATCGCTGTTCTTGCGATTGCGTGCGATCGGCTCCAATCGTTCCGCGATCTCGAAGACGCGAAAAAATTCGTGCCGTTCGAAATCCTTGAGCGACAAAATGTCGCGGCCCATAAAACTACGCATCGAAATGCCTCCTAAAGAG
>JACQYF010000090.1 GCA_016208315.1 Chloroflexota bacterium
ACGGCCAACCTCCAATCTCCAACCTCCAACCTCCAACCTCCAACTTCCAACTTCCAACTTCTAAACTTGTGATCGTCGAGTCCCCCGCCAAAGCGCGCACCGTCGGACGCTTTCTCGGGCGCGGCTACCGCGTGCGCGCGTCCATCGGGCACATCCGCGACTTGCCCGAGCGGCAGATGGGGGTGGACATCGAGCACGATTTCCGCCCGCGATACGTGATCACTCCCAAGAAAAAGGACGTGGTCAAGGAACTGAGATCGGACGCGGCGCATGCCTCCGAAGTGTTTCTCGCCACCGACCCCGACCGCGAGGGCGAAGCGATCTCGTGGCACCTCGCCGCCGCGCTCGACTCCGCCCTGCGCGACAAACCCGTCCACCGCGTTGAATTCCACGAGATCACGAACGAGGCGATCAATCACGCGTTCGCCAATCCGCGCGAAATCAACCAGCAGCTCGTTGACGCGCAGCAAGCGCGCCGCGTGCTCGACCGCCTCGTCGGCTATACGATCAGTCCCTTACTTCGCAAAAAGGTGAGCAAGAGCAACTTGAGCGCGGGCCGCGTGCAATCGGTCGCCGTGCGATTAGTTGTGGAACGCGAGCGCGAGATTCAAGCGTTCGTGCCGGTCGAGTATTGGTCAATTGAAGCAGAATTGCAAAAACAGTTAACAGTCAACAGTGAACAGTCAACAGTCCAACCACCGAACCACCCAACCACCCAACCACCCACTTATCCGCCCTTCCGCGCGAAACTCATAAAGATCGGCGACAAAGACTTTGAGTGCCACACGGGTGAGGACGCGCTCAAGCTGAAAGAGACTTTGGAGAAATGCGCGTACGTGGTGCTCGATGTGCGTAAGAAAGAGGTGCAGCGCAATCCATCGCCGCCATTCATCACTTCCACGTTGCAGCAAGAGGCGTCGCGCAAGCTGGGATTCAATGCGAAGCGCACGATGGCGACGGCGCAGCAATTGTACGAAGGGCTCTCAATCGGCGAGCAAGGCAACGTCGGTCTCATCACCTACATGCGAACAGACTCGACGAATGTCGCCGAGAGCGCGCGTAAAGAAGCTTGGGCGTACGTCAAAGAAAAATTCGGCGAGAACTTTTTGCCCAAGACGCCGCGGTTTTACGCCAAGAAGGTCGCGGGCGCGCAGGAAGCGCACGAGGCGATTCGCCCAACCAGCACCTTCCGCGAGCCGAATGCCATCAAGCAATACCTGAATGCCGACCAATTCCGGCTCTACGACCTTATCTGGAAACGCTTCGTCGCCTCGCAAATGGCCTCCGCCATCTTCGACACCACCGCCGTAGATATTCGCGCCGACGAACCCAACCACCCAACCACCCAACCACCTAACTACCTTTTCCGCGCCAACGGCTCCATCCTCATCTTCCGCGGCTTTCTCGCGGTTTACACGGAAAGCAAAGACGAACCGAGCGAAGACGACGAGGGCAATCGCATTTTGCCGCCACTTGCGCCGCAAGAACCGCTCGACCTGCTCGGCATTTACCCCGAACAGCACTTTACGCAACCGCCGCCGCGCTATACCGAGGCGTCGCTTATCAAGGCATTGGAAGAGTTGGGCGTTGGGCGACCCTCCACCTACGCGCCGATCATGTCCACGATTCAAGAGCGCGCCTACGTCGAGCGGCTGCCGGACCGCCGCTTAAAGCCGACCGATCTCGGATTCCTCGTCAACGATCTGCTGGTCAAGCATTTTCCGAACGAAGTAGACGTGGGCTTTACGGCGCTGATGGAGCAGAAGCTCGACAAAGTTGCCGCGGGCGAGGCCGAATGGGTCCAAGTGCTGCGCGATTTCTACGCACCCTTCAAGCAGACGCTCGACCGCGCGGCGGACGAGATGCCCAACGTGACCGTGCCCGTGGAAACGACGAACGAGGTGTGCGACAAATGTGGCTCGCCGATGGTCGTCAAGCACGGCAAGTTTGGAAAATTCCTGGCGTGCTCCGCATTCCCCAAGTGCAGAAACACGCGCCGGCTGTCGGCAAGCGGGGGCAGCGCCAGCACCGGCGTGCAGTGCCCGGAGTGCAAGCAAGGGGAGATCGTCGAGAAGAAGAGCAAGAAGGGGCGTATCTTTTATTCGTGCAATCGCTATCCCAACTGCAAATTCGCATTGTGGGACAAGCCGATCAAGACGTCCTGTCCGCAATGTGGCAGCATCGTCGTGCAACAAAAGAACAATGTGAAATGCACGCGCTGCAAATATTAAGTCCCGCCGCGCCAGAACCGATTCTGACGTAATCCGCGTAGGGCAAAATGGCATTTTGCCCTACCTCCGCAAGAATCTCCGCTCCAATTCCTCCAGCCGCAGCGTCACAAACACCGGACGACCGTGCGGGCATGTCGCGGGCGCATACGCGTGCGCCAGATCGCCCAAGAGTTTTTGTTGCTGTTCCGCGTCCAGTGCGTCGCCCGCTTTGATCGCGCTGACACACGCGGCCTTGGCCGCGAGCTTGTCGCGCAGAGCGTCGCCTTCAAGTTGGCGATAGCGTTCGTGCTCCTGAAGCAGCGTCGTTATGAACTCGCGCGGCTCTAATCGCACGAATGCCGGGAGCGCGTTGACGCGAAAAGTATTTTCCCCAAACGGCTCAATATCAATGCCGAGAGAACGATACTCTTCCAAATGATCGTTTAGCAGTTCCGTTTCTCTGGCAGTCACCTGTATCTGAATACTGATTACTGAATTCTGAATTCTGCCTGTCGTCGTCAGTGATTCGTAAAAGATCTGTTCCTGCGCGGCGTGCTGATCTACGATCACCATCCCGTCCGCGCTCTGGGCGAGAATGTACGTGTTATGAATCTGTGCGACCGCACGCCAGTTCGCCGCGCGATAGTCCGCGGGCGTTTCGCGGATTATCGGCGCGGGACCACCCTCTGCCACTGAAACTTTGTCAAACGGCCAATTCGTCGTGCCTGGTTGATACATAACCGGGAAATCGCGCAGCGCCGCTTCGACGGCCTGGGAAACCGCGCCATAAATTGCGCGCTCTTGGTAGAAGCGCACCTCGGATTTGCGCGGATGCACGTTTACGTCCACAAGTTGTGGATCAACATCAATCTTGATCATCGCCAGCGGATGCCGGTTCGGCGGAACGCGCCCCAGGTAGGGACGCTCCAGCATCACGGCGAGCAGTCCGGAACGAATCGGTCGGCCGTTCACGAAAAAGTTCTGCCACTCGCGCCTCGCCCGCACGAGCGTTGGTCGCGACACAAAGCCGCGGACGCTCATGTCAATGCTTGTATAATTGATTTCGAGCATCTCGCCTGCCACCTCGCGTCCCCAGACCGCGCCGATGCGCTCCATTTGGCTTGCTGCGGGCGCCACGAGACTCTCACGCCCATCCACAATCAGGCGAAACGCGATCTGCGGAAATGCGAGCGCGTAGAGCATGATCTGCTTTTGAATCAACTCGGTCTCGCGCAGCGGCGCTTTGAGGAATTTGCGCCGCGCGGGCGCGTTGTAAAAGAGATGCCGCACAATCACTTGCGTGCCAACCGGCGCGCCCGCAATCTCTAGTCGCCAATTACCAATCTCGCCGCTCACGCGCGTGCCTTCGATTTCGTCACGCGCCCGCGTGAGAATCTCCAACTGCGACATGCTCGCAATCGAAGGCAGCGCCTCGCCGCGAAAGCCGAGCGTTTTGATCGCGTTCAAGTCTTTTTCGCTCGAAATCTTGCTCGTCGCAAAACGCTCAACGGCCAGCGCCGCATCCTCACGCGACATTCCGCTGCCGTTGTCGCTCACGCGAATGAGCGCGGTGCCGCCCTCGCGCACCTCAACCGAAATGGCCGTTGCGCCCGCGTCAATGGAATTCTCCACCAACTCTTTCACGACGGATGCCGGCCGCTCCACGACTTCGCCCGCCGCAATGCGTTCGGCGACGGATTTGGAGAGGATGTGGATGCGTTGTGTACTCATTCTATGGGCTATCGGTAATACAGCTCGCGAACTTTCGCTTGCCATTTCATAAACACCGAGGAGAGGGCCATTCTTTCCTCGACCGCCATTTCTGCATCCGGCATCCGATGGATGAATGCATCCGATACCCCAGGATCGAACACACCATCCGAGATGTCTTCCTCTTTGAAAACGAGGAGGGGTAGCTGCAAGCCAAAGAGGATGCCGGCTTCCAGGTTATTCCACGCGGTCGGAATCGCGATGGGCCGCTCCAAATTTTGCTCGCGCGGTGTGCCCCGTTTCCGGATACCGCTCTGAACGCAGAGTTGTTCAAAACCGAGGATGATGCCCCCGGCGCAATGGCGCGCCAAGACCAAGACCTCTTTAAGCGGCAATTCGGTGGGATAGTCCGAACCACCCAGCCGGCGTTCCTCCATCCCAAATCGTTCGAGTTCTTCGAGGATGATTTTGTACGCTGCGTGTTGTTTTGGATTCAGCGTAGTCGGCCGTGAGACGAAAATTGGTATTCTCATGTTTGGCTCCTTCGCGTGGCTCGCTTCACTCCCTCTGGCACGTGATCATTGGGCAGGGCCGAGGCACGCGGAGATAGATTTATGCGGAATCCACATCCTGATTCTTGATACCAAGCTGCAACTCATTCAACAAATTCAGCGCCTGCACGGGCGTCATATTCGCAATGTCCGCGTCCGCGATCTGCCGCAAAACCTCGCGCCACATCGCCGCCCGCGCGTCGTACAACTGCTTCTGCTCCTTCACCACCGCGCGTTCTTGGGCAACCACCAGGGTTGCCCCTACGTTCTCCCCTTCTTCTACTCCCACACTCCCATACCCTCTTCCGCGCTCCCCCGCGCCCCTGCTCTCCTCCAACCCGCGCAACACACCTTCCGCGCGCTCCACCACACGCTCCGGCAACCCCGCCAGCCGCGCGACGTGAATGCCGAAACTCTTTTCCGCGCTGCCGGGAATCACTTGACGCAGGAAAATGACTTCGCTCCCCTGCTCCTTCACCGCCATCGTAAAATTCCTGATCGCGCTGTCGGGAATGGCAGATTCCAGTTGCGTGAGTTCGTGGTAATGCGTCGCGAATAGCGTTTTCGCGCCGACGAGGTTGTGAATCTCTTCGGCAATCGCCCATGCGAGCGAGATGCCGTCATAGGTGGACGTGCCGCGTCCCACTTCGTCCAACACGATGAGACTGCGCGGCGTGGCGTGGCGCAAGATGTGGCTCGTCTCGCTCATCTCGACCAGGAATGTGGAACGACCTTGCGCGATATCGTCGCTCGCGCCGACGCGCGTGAAAATGCGGTCGGTCAGGCCGATGCGCGCGGAATTGGCCGGCACAAAGCTCCCAATCTGCGCCATGAGAACGATCAGCGCGACCTGCCGCACGAAAACGCTCTTGCCCGACATGTTCGGCCCGGTGAGGATCAGCACACGCTGGGAATCGGCTTCAAGTTGCGCGTCGTTGGGCACGAACGATTCTCCGTCGCGCAAGAACCGCTCGACGACCGGATGCCGTCCTTCGCGAATGACGACTTGGTCGCCGTCGTCCACGTTGGGCTTGCAATAGTTGTAGCGCGCTGCGGCATGCGCGAGCGCGGCGAGCGCGTCAAGCTGCGCCAGAATGCGCGCCGCGGTCTGCAAGCGCGTCGAGTGATTGGCGACCTCGCGCCGGACCTGCGCGAATAGTTCGTATTCCAAATCCTTGACGCGGTCTTGCGTCGCGAGGATGTGCTGCTCTTGCGCCTTGAGTTCGGGCGTGACGTAGCGTTCGGCGTGCGTGATCGTCGCGCGGCGTTCGTAATGCTTGGGGATCAGGTGACCGGCGCTCCGCGGCACTTGTATGAAAAAGCCAAACACCTCGTTGTAGCGCACACGCAGACTTTTGATCCCCGTCTTCTGCTTTTCTTTCTCCTCCAACTCGCCGAGCCACGCGTTGCCGCGCGCCGCGCCGTCGCGCAATTCGTCGAGCGTCGGATCGTAGCCCGACTTGATGAGGCCGCCCTCTTTGATGAAAATCGGCGGGTCATCCACGAGGGCGCGGTCAATCAAGGCAGCCACATCCGCGCATTCGTCAAGTTGCTGTTCGAGTTGGCAGAGCAAGCCATTTGGGTGTGGGGGTGTGGGGGCATGGGAGAGGCGCGATTTGATCTGCGGCAAGCGGACGAGCGCGCGTTTGAGCGCGATCAGATCGCGTGCGTTCGCATTGCCGAAACCGATTCGTCCAACCAATCGTTCGACATCGTAAAGCCCGTCGAGGAGTTTCCGCAGGTCCTCGCGTAGAAAGGTGTCGCGGTGGAGTTCCTCGACCGCGTCCAGGCGCGCGTGAATCTGCGGCAGGTCCAAGAGCGGCTGTTGAATCCAGCGTTTCACCAATCGCGCGCCCATCGCCGTCACCGTCTGATCGAGCACGCCGAAAAGACTGCGCTGCGCGGCGTTTCGGTCGCGGCCATCGTGAATCGGCGCGGTCAATTCCAGATTCCGCCGCGTGGCCGAGTCGAGCGTCATGTAATCGGCCAGCGAGTACGTCCAAAGGTGCTGCAAGTGTGGGAGCGCCGCCACGGTTTCTCCCTCCCCTGTTTTACGGGGGAGGGCCGGGGTGGGGGTATTCGCCTTCAGATAGCGCAGCACCGCGTTCGCCGCAGCGATGGCGAGCGGGAGGTCTTCGCAGCCGAAGGGCGCGAGCGTCGTGGCGCCCAAGTGCTCGCACAGTTCGCGGCGCGCATTGTGCTCGTCACACACGCGGTCCTCAATCGGCGAGATGCGCGCCGCGCGAAAGGATTTGAGACGCGCCACAAACTCCTCGTCGTTCGCCAGCGCTTGCGGCAGTACATATTCGCTCGCCTGAAGGCGCTGCAACTCGTCGAGCAATTTTGCTTCCGCGTCGCCGCCTTCGATCTGCGTCGTCGCAAACTCGCCCGTGGAGATGTCTACTACTGCCAAACCAAAGTGTGGGAGTGTGGGGGCATGGGAGACAGAACCCCCATACCCCCACACTCCCACACTCCGAACAACCGCCGCGAGGTAATTGTCGCTTTTCGCTCGCAGCAGCGCGTCTTCGACAACGGTGCCCGGCGTGATGACGCGGACGACATCGCGCTTGACGAGGCGTTTGACCTTTTTCGGATCTTCGAGCTGCTCGACGACCGCGACCTTGTAGCCCTTGTCAATCAGTTTGGCAACGTAAGAATTGACGTGATGATGCGGAACTCCAGCCATAGGAAGGCGCACGCCTTTGGCGAACGAGCGCGAGGTGAGGACGAGTTCCAATTCGCGCGCCGCGACTTTCGCATCGGCTTCGAAGGTTTCGTAAAAATCGCCGAGACGGAAGAGCACGAGCGCATCGGGGAAACGCGCTTTGATTTGCCGGTATTGCGCCAGCATCGGCGTGAGCCGCCTTTCGTCCATTTGTTCGCATTATAGTAGCAAATCTTGATCTCGACAAGGTTGGCGCATTGACAAGCGCACTGACTCTAGTTATAGTGCTGTAACCCGCTAGGCTTTCTCGGCGCGTTCACGGAGGAACCGCAATGGTCCAGATCGCCATTTTCATCATCGCCACGGCCGGCATCGCCGCCTATTCGCTGCCTTCGCTGCGCGATCCGCGCTCGCACGGTTTCTTTCGCTTTTTCGCGTTCGAGTCCATTCTCGCGTTGATCCTGCTCAACGTCGCCCACTGGTTTGACGATCCCTTCTCCGCGCGCCAAATCGTTTCCTGGCTGATGCTGATCGCGTCCGGCTTTTTGGCGCTGCATGGCTTTTACCTGCTGCGCGTGATCGGCAAGCCGCGCGGCAATATCGAGAACACGACGACGCTCGTCCGCCGCGGCGCGTACCGCTATGTTCGCCACCCGCTTTATAGTTCCCTGTTGTGGCTGGCGTGGGGCGCGTTCCTCAAAGATGTATCGCCGATTTCCATCGCGCTCGTCGCTGTGGCGACTCTCGCGCTCTTCGCCACAGCCAAAGCGGAGGAAGCTGAGAATTTCGCCAAGTTTGGCGCGACATATGCGGAATACATGAAAAGCACGCGCCGATTCGTTCCTTTGCTATTCTGAATCGAATTACTTTCCAAGGAGGTACTGCATGGCAACCGATAAAGAGCATCTCAATCCGTTTGAGATTGCCCAACGGCAACTCGACGAAGCCGCCAAGGTGCTGGAACTCGATCCAGCGCTGCACGAACTGCTGCGTTGGCCGATCCGCGAGTTGCACGTTACGCTGCCCGTCAAAATGGATGACGGGACTACCAGAATCTTTCACGGCTTTCGGGTTCAATACAACGACGCGCGCGGGCCGACCAAGGGCGGAATCCGTTATCACCCGGCGGAGACCATTGACACCGTCCGCGCTTTGGCGGCGTGGATGACTTGGAAATGCGCCGTGGTGGACATCCCCCTGGGCGGCGCGAAAGGGGGCGTGATCTGCAATCCCAAGGAATTGTCGGTTGGCGAATTGGAGCGCTTGAGCCGCGCGTATATCCGTCAGGTGGGGCGCATCATCGGCTTGGAAAAAGATGTTCCCGCGCCCGATGTCTACACCACGCCGCAAATCATGGCGTGGATGGCGGACGAATACTCGTTCTTGAAAGGATACAACGAGTTTGGCGTGATCACGGGCAAGCCGTTGGCGCTGGGCGGCTCGGCGGGACGCGGCGACGCCACGGCGCGCGGCGGTATTTACTGTCTGCGCGAAGCAGCCAAGGTCCTCGGCCTTGATCTCCGGGGGGCAACGACGGCCATTCAGGGCTATGGGAATGCCGGCTCTTTCGCGCACAAGCTGGGGACCGAGTTGCTTGGATTAAAGGTCGTCGCGGTCTCCGATTCGAGAGGCGGTATTTACAGCCCGACCGGGTTGGAATACGCGCAAGTGATGGCGCACAAGGAAGAGACCGGCTCGGTCATCGGCTTCCCCGGCACTCGACCGGTCAGCAATGAGGAGTTGCTCGAACTGGACATCACCGTTCTTGTTCCTTCGGCGCTAGAGAATGTTATCATCGAGGCGAACGCGGGGCGCATCCGAGCCAAGTTGAGCGCCGAACTGGCGAACGGTCCGACCACGCCGGAAGCGGACAAGATTCTGCACGCGAACGGCGTCTACGTCATTCCCGATTTCCTGTGCAACGCCGGCGGGGTGACCGTCTCGTACTTTGAAATGGTGCAGAACGCGTACGATTATTACTGGGACGAAGAGATGGTCCACGCGCGGCTGGATAAAAAGATGACCGCGGCTTTTCACGCGGTACACGCAGCGGCCCAGACGCACAACGTACACAATCGCCTCGCCGCGTATCTCGTCGCCGTCAATCGCGTCGCTCAAGCCGTGCGGCTGCGCGGATGGGCGTGATGCCTGAATCCTCGAACATCCTCTCCATCCATCTCCTCATCGCGCAATACCCCATCCTGGCGCGCAAGATTCGACATCGCATGCGCGAGGAACTGTATCGCCGCGGGGTGATCACGGCCGCGCGCCTGGAACGCGAGGTCCACGAAAAGGCGGTGCTCTCCCAACAGCGCGAGGGCATTACGAATCCGATGGCGCAGGAAGACGCGCACCAATGGGAACAGCGCTTGCAGTTGACCCGCGATCACCTCACCGACTTTTATTTCGCCCACAACTTGCCGCTCGATCTATTCCATCAGATTGTCGAGGGGTTGGTCACGCAGCGGAACGGGCGCACGACGGAGGATGTCCTCGCGTTCAATCCCGAGCTGGCCCCGCTCGACCTTTTACTCAAGCAGGCCGAACAGTACGAAGCGCTGCCGCCGGAACAACGCGCCACGGTCGCGCACCACCTGGAAGAGATCAAGGTCGTCCTGATCAAGACGCTGATCGTTGACCAGCTCGAATTTGTGCGGATCGCCAAGCATTGGTTCACGGCCGCCGATTTCAAAGAGATTCGCGCGAACTGCATCGGCAGCGGCAAGATCGGCGGCAAAGCCGGGGGCATGTGGCTGGCTTGGAAGATACTCCAGGGTGCCCCGCCCACGATCGCCCAGCAAGTCCGCGTGCCGCGTTCGTACTATGTCGGCGCAAACGTGTCGTACGATTTCCTCGCGCTGAACGGCCTCGAGTTTCTCGATCAGAAATACAAACCGCTGGAACAAACGCGCGCCGAGTGGCCGCAGGTGCAAGCGGCCTATGTCCGCAGCCGCTTTCCTGAAGAGATCGCCGACCGCTTGCGCGATATCTTAAAGGAGACTGGGAAGACGCCCCTCATCGTCCGCTCCTCCAGCCGGCTGGAAGATAATTTCGGCGCATCGTTCGCGGGCAAGTATGCCAGTTTCTTTTGCCCCAATCAGGGCACGCTCAAAGAGAACCTACGCGATCTCACGCTCGCCATTCGCCGCACCTACGCGAGTGTCGTCAATCCCGACGCGCTGGCCTACCGCCGCCGGATGGGACTGCTCGACTATGACGAGCGCATGGCGATTCTGCTCCAGGAGGTACAGGGCGAGACGTACCACCACTATTTTTTTCCGGCCCTCGCCGGGGTCGCGTACAGCCGCAGCCCGATCGTGTGGAATCGCCGCCTGCGCCGCGAGGAAGGTTTCGTGCGTCTGGTCGCCGGATTGGGGACGCGGGCCGTGGAGCGCGTCGCGGACGATTATCCGCGCCTCATCATGCTCAGCCATCCGTCACTGCGCCCGGAGATTTCGACCGAGGACATTCGGCATTACTCGCAGCATCAGATGGATCTGATCGACCTGGCGAGCAATGCGCTCGTCACCCTGCCCGTGCGCCGCGTGCTCGATCGCGATTATCCGCACCTGGCTTGGTTGTGCTCCGTTGACCACGGCGATACGATTCTGCCTCTCTTTGCGCGCGGCCCCGAGTTGGCTGCCGACCGCTTGGTACTCACTTTCGATAATCTCTTGCAGCGCAGCCACGCGGCCGCCCTGCTCAAAGGCGTGCTCTCGACTTTGGAGCGAGAGTATCAAGTGCCCGTGGATGTGGAATTTGTCATCGGCATTCAAGCGCAGTCGCCTGCGCCGCGTCTTACTTTTCACCTGCTCCAATGCCGCCCGCAAGCCCATCGCATGGGCGAACGCGTCCGCGATATGCCCGGCGACCTAGCGCCCGAAGATGAACTGTTTAGAGCCACGCGGATGGTTCCCCAGGGACACGTCGGCCAAATCGAGTATATCGTCTTTGTGGACCCGGCTTGCTACCGCGGAACGGCACACGCCGCACATCGCACACTGATCGCGCGAATCGTGGGAATGCTAAACAAACATTTGGAGGGGCACAGTTTCATCCTGATGGGGCCGGGCCGTTGGGGTTCGAACAACAGCGACCTGGGGGTTCCAGTATCGTACGGGGATATTTACAACGCGCGGCTGATCGTGGAGTTGGCCGTCACGCAGCAGGGCATCACACCCGAGCCCTCGTACGGCACGCATTTCTTTCAGGATCTGGTCGAGGCGCAGATTTATCCGCTGGCGCTCTACCCAGACAAACCGGCCGATTTCCTGAACGCGGCTTTTTTGCAAGCAGCAAACAATTATCTGGCGAATCTACTGCCCGAATTTGCGCCATACGGTCATTGCGTCAAAGTCATCCACGTGCCCGCCGAATGCAACGGTCGCCACCTGGACGTTGTGATGGATGGGGAAAAGGCGCTGGCATACTTTGGCAATTAGTCGAGTGGTCAATTGACTGTAATGACCAGCTGCGGCGCGCGCGCGCCCGATTCGCGGCTCGCCAGACTCATGCCGCCCCGGCCCGCGGCGACGAGGGCCAGATTGAACGTGCCGTTGCCGGTGATGAGCGCGGTCACGTCAACCGTCGTCCACGTCCCCGCCGTAAGCGCGCCCGACCAGCCGATCTCCGTCACGGACACTGCGGGGGCATTGGAATATTTCGTTGCGCCCTCGCTCCAAGTATTGTCGCTCACGCTGCGGACGCTATAGCCGGTTTCCGAAGCATTATTGGCGTAAACGCGCAGAGTGGCCTTTGTTACCTTGCCGGTCAGTCCTTGAACGGTGAACCGCAGGTAGGCGTGCGAATCCGGCGAGCCATCCACACGCAGCGAATCCCCCGAACCGTATATCGTAGTTGGGTTGGCTTGACTCACCCAAGTGTCCGCCACGAGTGAAACCGCGGGAGCCGTCGTTCTTGTCGCCGTGGGCGTCCGCGTGGCCGTTGCCGTGCGCGTCGCGGTCCGCGTGGGGGTCATGGTTGGCGTGTTCTGAGCGGTGGCTGTAGCCGTCGGCGTTCGCGTCACGGTCGCGGTACGCGTGGCCGTGGGTGTATTCGTCACTGCCTGTGGCGATGGTACGGTGCCAGTCGGGGTGGGCGTTCGAGTTGCGGTTGGCGTCAAGGTGAGCGCGCCTGTTACGGTCCGCGTTCCCGTTACCGTCGCGGTGGCGGTCTTGGTCGGCGTCAAGGTCGCAGTACTGGCCGCTGAGGTAGTTCCGGTGGGTGTTGCGGTACTCGTGCCGGTGGGTGTCGCCGTTACCGTTGCGGTCGCCGACGCGTTCGCGAGCCGTAAATCTCGCTGCAAGTCCGCGCACGTTGCCATCGTCACGGATACAGAGACCGTGCTCGCATCGTAGCCGGTCTCGTCTTCAACCGTCAGCACGTAGGTCCCGTCAATCACGTAATAGAATTCAAAATATCCGTCCGGGTCGTCGCTCGTGTAGAAATCATACAACGCGCCCGCCGCGTCGTTCAAGATCAAGTCTATGTTCGGCGCGGCGACGCCATTGACGTAGACGGTCCCATAGATTGTGCCCAAGCACGGATCCGGATCGTAAGTTTCACCCGTGTCGTTGGACGTATCGTCAGGATCGGGCGCGGCATTGGTCGGGACCGGGGTGTTGGCCGCAGCCGGCGCGCCGGCGCGGACTGAGGGCGCGCGGGTCGCGGTCGCCGCGGCGGCTTGGGCTGGCGAGGGGTTTGGCGCGGTCGCCGGATTGAGGAGCGGGGTGGTCGTTCCGGCTGTCGGCGATGGCGAGGTCGTCGGCGCGGCGAATGCTTGCGGCGTCGGCACCGTTGGGCTGGCTTCCAGGGCTTGCTGGACTGTGCCGCCATTATCCAAGACGACGGCGATGCCGGTCGGTTCGGAAACGAAACCGTCTTCCATCTGCACCCAAATCTTGAGGTCGTGTGCGCCGTCTTGAAATTCCTCGGTCGTCAAGACGAAACTGCCGTCCTCGGTCAAAGCGGCCGCGCGCGCATCGTCGTCGAGCGCATAAAACACGTGCTCGACGGCGAGGTCCTCTCCGCGTACCGAGACCGAAATGGTCACCGGTGTTTCCCCGCTTAGGGTGGTATTGTCTTCGAGGCCCGTGATGCAAACGGTGACGTTGTACGCGCCCGAAGCCGGCCCGCTCGTGCTGCACGCCTGCTGCGCCGCTCGGCTATAAGTGAGCAATAGCACGGTCGTCAAGCCGCACAGCATTCCCACGATGAGGGACATGGTCGCGAGGGTCAACGCCGCGCCAATGACAAGGCCGGCCCGCCTCTTTTCTGCTCCGACCGAAAAACGCGCCAATCCGATACTCCCGTTCTTTTAATAATTTTCTCTTACGCGAGTTGCCGTTCGGCGAACTCACGCCTAAACCACTCTACGGTGCGGCCCAGCCCTTGCGCCATCGTCACCGTGGGCTGCCAGCCGAGTTCGCGGTGCGCCTTGTCCACGTCCAAGCGGATTTTCAAAACCTCGCCCGCTTTGGCCGGCCCGCAGACCGGCTCGCGACGATACGCGGTGATGCCGCGCAGCGTGGCAAAGACCGAGTTGACGGAACTGCCAATCCCGGTGCCTACGTTATAGATGCGCCCATCGCCCCCGCTCAGCGCGCGCCAGTTCGCTTCCGCGACATCTTCCACGAAAACGAAATCGCGTTCCTGCTCCCCCGTGCCATTGATCGTCACCGGCTCCCCGGTCAACATGCGCTCGGAGAAAATCGCGACGACGCCCGCTTCGCCCGCTGGGTCCTGCCGCGGGCCGTACACGTTGGCATAGCGCAGGACGGTATATTCTAATCCATAGTTCGCTCGATAAAGATAGAGATAGTGCTCGACGTGATGCTTGCTCGCGCCGTAGGGATCGAGCGGATTGACGGGATGCTCTTCGTCTACAGGCAGGTATTGGGGTTCGCCGTAAACCGCGCCGCCCGTAGAGGCATAAATGATCTTTTTGACGCCGTACTCGCGACACATATCTAATACAACGAGGGACCCTACCACATTTGTTTCGGCATAGAGCACCGGATTTTGCATGGATTCGCGCACGCTGACGCGGGCGGCTTGATGGTAGACAAAATCCGGACGCTCCGCTTCAAAAATCCGCCGCAGGCCCCCCTCGTCGAGAATGCTGGTTTTGTAAAAGCGCGCGGCGGGGTTGACGAAATCCCGGTCCCCGGTGGATAGATTGTCAACGACCGCGACCGAATAGTTGTGCGCGACCAGCTTATCCACGATGTGTGAGCCGATAAATCCTGCGCCGCCGGTAACCAGGATGCGCGTAGATGGATTGGACGAAGTTGGCTGTGACGAACTTGGCGACATGATTCCCTCCCTGACGATTTAAAGTTGTACGAAACTGCGCAGGTATGCCACAGAGTCCACAGAGAACACAGAGGAAAACTAGAAATTCTCTGTGCCCGGCGTGTGCTCGGGGGCTGGAACGCTACTCGTGCGGCGCCGCGGCGCGGCGCGTAATGATGACGTTGCCGAACCGCACCGAGTCGGTTTCACCCCGCACCCATCCGGCGCGGTTGATCGAGCCATAATCAATGACAAAGTTGCGCGGAATGGTGACCCAATCGCCCTGGCGGGTTCGGATTCTCCAGATGGACAGATTCGCGGTCGTGTTCCCGCCCTTGTCGTCTTCAAAACCGGGAAAATCACGCGTGGCCGTCGGCGTCAGCAATTGGTCGTTCAAGCGGAAAGTGATCGGCACCGCCATCGCGTCGCGCGTCGGGTCGTAAACTTGCGCGCCGAGGTCCATCCGCACGCGCAGCGGGCGCTTGAGCGCCTGATCCTGGTTCGTTCCATCTTGGGCGAGCCAGCCGCGGATGGTCGCGTAGGTGAGGCCCGGCGGAACGTCAATCGCCAGCGGTTCACGCAGCACGTGCATCACGTCGGCCACCGGCGCTTTAGCCGTGGGGGTTTTGCGGCCCGCCATGAAGAACAGCATGTGTCCCCCAATGATGCGCAGCAGCAACGGATCACCCCACGCTACCGAAGGTTCCGCGATCCCCATCTCCGCGATGTCCTCCTCCAGGTAACTGCTATACACCCGCGCGGTGATTTGCGCATTCTCCTCAGGTGATACTCCCAGGTTCGCGAGATTGGCCGCGAGCCGCTCGATGTCCGGCAGTGTCCACAACGTCCAGCCCACGCCGACCATGCCGACCGCGGGGTCGCCGGTCACGATTCGTCCCGGCAAAGTGATGGTGCACTCGACTGATTGGAGGTCGGTGGGCAGCCGTCCCCAAAACGCCGCGACCGAAAGGTCCATATCCAAGCCGTTGTTTTCGCCCTCGAGCATCAGCGCCTTCTTCCATTCGACCGCGTCTATCTCGGCGCGCTCGGCCGCCTTGAGACGCCGCACGGTCAAAACCGCGCTGCCATCTTGCGGGTCCACGTGAACGTTCGCTTGTTCCGGCATCCCGCCCAGGGTGTGCGTATCTATCAACCCATACGGGAACCCGTTCGCCAGGTCTCCATTTTGCCATGCCTCTTCAAGCCGAGCTTGGGTATAGCCGGGGTTGAAGAACGCCGTTGGAATTTGGTCGTCGGGAATCGCTTTTGGTTCTTGCTCCAGCAACGCTTGGAATCGCCGCGCGTCAAAAGCCATCCGGTTACGGCCCGGCCGCGCCGCGAACGTTTCTTGTTCGAGCGCCGCGTCGAACGAACGCGCGGCTTGCAGTGGGTTGAGCGTAATAGCGGCTGCTCCTACAACAGTTTGTTTCAAGAAATCTCTGCGGGTTATTTGGGTTGTCATCGGTTCCTATTCCAGAGTTGTAACGGTCGGGCGCGGCTTGGCGTTTAGACCACGACCGGGCGAAATATTATGTTGGCTTGCGACAGTTTCGTCGTAGGGCAACGGTACTATTTTCGGCCCTCACCTTTCTGGTGTACTTTAAAAGGGCGTCAGATGTTTCAATGTCGAGCAGCATGGGGCTGTCTCGGTCGGTATAAAGGAGTACATTGAACGTTCGAAAACTAGGCCTCGTCATCCTATTCCTCGCGTTCCTACTTTCAGTCGGTCAATCCCCACAGTCCGTGTCAGCCGCAGCCACCAATTATTACATAGACAGCGTGAATGGTTCGGACGGCAATTCGGGAACCAGTTCCAACAAACCGTGGAAATCTCTGGCAAACGTCAGCGACCGTAATTTTCAGCCCGGCGACATCGTCAACTTTAAGCGTGGCTCCACCTGGGTGGGCGAAATGTCAATTCGAGCATCCGGCCTGCAAGGCAAGCCGATCACGTTTCAGGACTATGGGACCGGCGCTGCGCCCGTGATCTCGAACCCGGGCCAAGGCAACCGCGCGATCCGCATTTACTCGAGCTGGGTGGTCGTTCAAGGATTCTTGCTCAAAGACACCGGCGAAGCCGCGCTCGAGATTGTCGCCGGCGGCAATCACAACGTAATTCAGAATATCGAAGTCACCAATGCCGGCATGGGCGTCTCGATCGGCGGGCAGTTCAATTTGGTGACCAACAATTACGCTCACGACCTGAAAATGGTCGTCAACACGCCGGGCGGCGATGACGATTACGGCGCGTTCGGCTTTCTGATCCTGAACAGCGACAACGAAGTCTCGTTCAATCGCTGCGTCAACTGCCGCGCCACGAGTTACGACTATGGGTACGACGGCGGCGTGATCGAGATCTACGGCAACGGCGACAACGCCTACATTCACAACAACTATGGCCAGAACAGCAACGGTTTTATGGAAGTGGGCGGCGCAGTCGCTCGCAACGTCCGGGTCGCCTACAATATTTCCGACAACAACTATGCCGACTTTATTTGCCTGCACATCGGCGGAACCTTCGGCAGCACCATTGACAACTTTCGGATCGAGAACAATACCATCGTCAACACGGCGGTCGGCGGCTGGCAAGTGATTGACTGCGCCTACGCGACCTTATCCGCCTCCCAATTCATCTTCCGCAATAACATCGTCTACTCGAATATGAATGTCTCTTCCCAATCCACCTTTACGCACACGGACAATATCTATTACATGACCGGCGGCGCGACGGTTGGATTTCCGCTGGGCAGCGGCGAGCAAGTGAGCAACCCATTGTTTGTTAATGTGAGCGGCGGCAACTATCGCCTCCAGTCGGCCAGTCCCGCGATCAACAGCGGCGTGTATCTTGGTTACGTAATAGATTACGAACAAAACTCCGTGCCCCAGGGAGGATCGCCCGACATCGGCGCGTTTGAATACGCGCGCGCGACTTCCGGCGGCAGCTCCGGTACAGCGCGACTTTATCTGCCCTTTGTGATACGGTAGCGATATTAGCGCGGATTCGCGTAATTCGCGGAAAATAGCGCGAGTTGCGGAGCCGTCGTCTGCGGAACCGCCGCGCGATATACCACCCGCGCTCCGAACGCCGCCTCGATAAATACCGCCGCTACCCATCCGACCGCTAAACCCCCAAGACCCCCAACCGCCGCGCCGAGCGCGGCCAACGCCAGTTCGGCCACGGCGCCGGCCGTGACGAATAGCGCCGCTTGGCCCAGCCCATCGCCAATACGACGCACCGCCACGTAATGGTCCTTGACGACCAGCGGCAAAACGCCTAGCGAGATGATGCGCAGCGCCACCGCGCCTTGACTCGCATATTCCACTCCAAACAGCGCGAGCATCTGATCCGCCCCAAACTGCACGACGAGAATTGCCGCCACTCCAATTGCCCCGCCAACTCCCAGTGTGAACCGAATCTTGCGCGTGAGCGCCGTCGGATCGGCGGAAGCGGCCGCGTAGAGCGCGAGCGTTAGCGCAAAGGGCCCGATGAAAACAAAACTGGCAACCATCCAGGTCGTGTAAAAATAGGCGGTCGCCGCCGCGGACAGGACAACGGCTACGACAATGGGCAATGCTAGACTGGGCGCTTGAAGCGCCAGGTTGAGCGCGTGGTGTACAAGCGCTCTGCGACCGATGTGGCGCAACAAGCCAAACTGCGGCCGGTGCAGAGTTGTCTTGCCATACGCCAGCCCGGCCACCGCGACGAGCGAGACCAGGTTGCCAAACGTCCAAGTCGCAAAGATCGTCATCCCATCCGCGCCGGCAAGCCACAGTCCAGCCGCCGCCAACGCGGCCAGCTTCGCGATGGCAAACACGGTGTTGCGTCCGAGTTGAACGCCGCCGCGGAATAGCCCGATCAGCACCTGGTCGAGCACGAGCGTGACCGTGGCAAGACCGACCCCAACGGCGAACAAGGCAACCGTCGCGATGCTGTCGTTCAGCGGCAAGCCGGGCGCGACGAGCGGCGCGCCAATCGCAAAGACAACCCCCAGCGCAATGCCTGCGCCGCCGGCCGCGACGAGCGCCGTACTCACGAGGGGCCCCGCGTTCCCGCGCGACCGCGGCAGTTCGCCCATGAGGAGCGTACCCAGACCCAGCATCCCGACATTCGCCAACAACATCATCGGCGAGATGGCGGCGACGGCCAGGCCCACCGCTTGCGGGGAAAATTGCCGCGCGGCCAGCCACCAATACAGGAACCCGAGTGTAGACGTCACGAGCGAGGTCCCGACGAGCGACCCGGCATTGACGACGATCGCGCCGTACAGTTGGCCCAATCGCGTTCTCATTGCACGCTGCTCCGCGACACGGCTTGCCGGTAGACTTGGTCCGGCTGATCCATCCGATAGAGCAGCACCTGCACGTCTCCACTCACCTGGGATTGAAAAGTGAGCAGCTTTTCCCAGGTCTCACCCGGCGCAAGCGCGATCGCGGCCGATTCATAGACCAGCACCGGTCCGGCCCGAACCTCGAGCTTGTATTCCATCTTTTTGAATTCGGAATTGTATACGCCAACCTCGACCGCCGTCTGTCCCAGGACCGCCGCGGGTCGCGCCCAAAGTTGCGTGAAAGCGGCGGATGGCTGCGCCGCCGGCTCGCGGGCGATCACAATTGCGCTGACCAGCACGATGATGGCCGCAACCAACGGCAAGAGTTCGCCGAGATTCAGAACTAGACGAGCCGGGACCATCTGCGCACGCTGGCGGCGGCGCGCGGCGATGGCGCAGCCCCCCAGCGTCACGCCGGCAAGGTAGATCGTCCACCGCACCGTATCCAGTCCCTCCAACGTCGCATTGAGCAAGACCCCGCCGACGACGCTCGCGGCCAGACTCAAGCCAAGCATCGCGGCCAACGTCTCGGCAAATCCAAGATGGCTTTTGGCAAACAGCGCGGCCGCAAGCGCATAGCCGGGCAGGATGAACACGAGCGGCAGCGCGAGCAGAGACCAACGGATACCGCCGCTCGGCTCCAAGAGCATGCCCCCAATTGCGAGGAGGGTGAGCGCAATGACCGCGTACAAATCTTTCGAATTACCGCCGGCCATTCGGCCTCCCGGGTCTGAGAACCTCATAGACGACAATCTCTCCGCTGTCGAACACGCGACTCATGTTCTTGAGCTGGTCGAACTTGGCGAGCGCGTCGAGCGGAATGGGGTTCTTGTGGAGGTACGCGCCCGGCTCGACCGATTGAAAGTAGACGCCGACCCGCGGCAGTCCCTTGCTCAAGCGCCGATCCACCACCACGTACTCGACTTGGCCCTTGTCCAGAATCGCCTGATCCTGTTTCCCAAATTCGCGCGAAAAGTAGACCGGCGCGACATCCAATTGATCGCCGACGTCGCTGATCGGACGCTGCGAGCCATACGAGCCCATCAACAAGCCATTCACGCGATCCGCGGCGATGCGGTTTCCGGGGCCTAGTTTTTTGAACGCCCAATTCGCCGCGGCAATGCCCTCCGGCTCGATGGAACGCGCGTCCGCCGCAACGAGGTAGGGCCCTGGCAATCGCGCCCACGGCGGGCCCGCGCCCAGGATGTATCCGCCCGTGAACAGAATCGTCGCCCACAGTGTCAACACCGCGCTGCGTTTCCAACTCCCCAAGCGAGAAAGCCAACTTTCCACGGGGCCGAGAGTCAGCACAAATGCGATCGCGAGAAACAAGAACCCGGCCGAGCGGGCCGAAACTTCGGCCCCGCTGGGGAGCAGACGCAGCGGCAAGGTGAGTCCATACGCCAACGACGCCAGGCCCAACGCGAGCGGCATGATCGCGGCGCCCGTGTGCAAGGCGACTATTCTGATATCGGATGGCGCGGCGGCCCGGCGCGACGGCAGGCGCAAATAGCCGCGATAACGACGCCAGATACGCAGCAATCCCCAGGGCAAGCCCAACAGAACCAGCGCAACCGAAGACAGCGAGATGGCGCGTTCCCAGATGGGCGTGCCCAATCCCGCGTAATCGCTAAAGAGCGGCCGCGTCACCGCCTCGCTAAAAATCAGGCCGACCATTTGTCGCACGGCGCCCACGGTGTACGGGCTGAGATAGTAGACCACGGTCGGTGCGATGAGAAACAGCCAGCCCACGGCCGCCGTAATACTGAATGCCACGATGCGCGCCATGTCCATTCGTTCGGCAGCCGATTGCCTCGTCAAAAACCCCGCCGCCAGCAAGAGGACGAGAAAGGCGACAAAGACGAATGAGGTCAGGTGATGCGTGACGACGATCGCGCTGATGGTCAGCAGGAGCGCCAGAGTCGCGCCGGCATGGGTCTCGTGTTGGCGCAAACGACGCGCGATGAGAAACAGGGCGAACACACCCAGCGGCAAGGCCAGGGACTCGTACGCGTACTGCGCGTCAAAGGTAATGAAATTCAAATTGGTCGTGTAAAGCAGCGCGGCGATTCCACCCAGGCGCGCCGATTGGCTGATCTCCTCGAAGAAGAGAAAGAGCGCGAGCGCCAACAGCACGCGCGCCACCCCGACGACCAGCGCGCCCGCCTCAAAAATCGTCAAGCCGGTCAAGCGGACCACTGCGCTCGTCACAATTTCCAGACCCGGGTAAAGAGGGCTGATCGGCAGCAGCGAGTTGCCGCTGAACAAATGCCCGCTGCTAACGATCTCTTGCGCGGTGTGCCAGTGCAGCAACTCGTCAAAGCCGGTAAACATCGCCGGGCTGGGCAATAACTTGACGAGATACAGGATAACAGCCAGCGTGACTACGAGACCGATTCGTTCCCGGCGCGCGGGCGCTGCCGCGAACAACCGCGCGGCCACTGGCGCGAACAGCACGATCAAGCCCACGTACATCAGGAGCGGCGCCCAGTCGTATTCAAAGCGCGCCGCCCGATTGGCTAGCGCCATCAAGAACAGCCCGTTCGCGCCGACGAGCGCAATGGCCGGTAACCAGCCCCAGGTTTCGACATTCGAAATCTCGCGCGCGGGCGCGAGTGGGCCGGTCGCCTCTCTGAGCGCATAGCCGTTCCATTCTCTGGCTCTGATCGCGCTGGCCTGCGTAATACCCAACATGGCTTAGACCAGCTCCACGGCGTTGCTTGCAGCAATGTTTTCCTGGGCCAAATCACTGCTCGTCAAAAGCTCGCGATACGTTTGCTCAATGCGGTCCACGACGGTGCTTGCTTGAAATTCCACCGCCTTGCGCTTGGCGGCGTGGCCCATGCGCGCGCGCAGAGCCGGATCGGCGAGCAAGCGTTCCATCGCGTGTTTGAGCGCAGCCACATCGCCGGGCGGCACGAGAAAACCAGTCTCGCCGTCCACGATCTGATCGGGAATGCCGCCGATGCGCGTGCCGATCACGGGCCGGCCAACCGCCATGGCCTCGATCGTCGTCGTCGGGCAAGAGTCAAAAGATGTGGATGGAACCAGTCCAAACAGGCAGCGCTGCCACGCCTGCATGACGGCCTCATGCGGCCAGTTTCGAAGCACCGTGATGCCGCGCGGCAGGTTCGTCGTGTCTACCGGCGATTCGGGAATCGTGTAACCGATGACGACCAGCGGCGGCGGATTGTCTAGCTCGTCATACGCGCGGAATAATTCGTTCAATCCCTTGTAGCGCCCCAACGCGCCAACATAGAGCATAAACTCTCCGACCGGCAACTCGTGCAGCTTGGGATGCGGTTCGGCGCGTACGGCGGCAATATCGTCGCGCACAAAATTGGGAATGACCTTGACGTTCAAACCTTGATCGAGCAAGTTGTTCGCGGCTGCGACGGCTCGGCTGACTGGGATAAACGCATCCACGGCCGCGCGTTCGGCATAGCCCATGAGCCAATTGGTCAAGACGATGGGCGGGCCTTTCGGCAAACCGTAATGCGAACGCGCGCAATCGAGACACTTGAACAGCCCAGGGCCGGCGCAGTGCTCGCCGCGATAGCTCAGTTTCTTCGTCGCGCAGCGGACGCTCGCGTCATGCACGGAGAGGATCAGCTTGGCCTGGCTCCAGGTCTTGAGCGGCAAGAACGAATAGACCAGCCAGTTGTGGGCGTGAACGATGTCGGGGCGCTCTTGCTGCACGACGCGGCGCAATCCGAGCGTCAACTCGGGATCTGGAAACGAGGGGGCATGAAAGCGCGTCGCCTCGCTGAACAAGCCAGGCGCGCGTTGCGCGGTGCCGCGAATCCGATGCACGCGCACGCCTTGATCCACTTCGAATTCGGGCAGCCCCGCGTGCCAAATGGTTCCAACGGCGACCGCGTGACCGCGCGCCGCAAGCAGCACGGCCAAGTCGCGCGTGTGCCGTTCCTCGCCGCCGATGATCGGCGGATAAAATTGGGAGAGCAACAAGAGTCGCATGGTGTCAACGAATACTCAACGAATAAACGAATTGTACAATTGATACAAATCATTCGCGCAGTCGTCCCACGTCGGCAAGGTGATCGGCGGGGGCACGTGGGGATGCTGCAACTGGTCGAGCATCGCCGCCGCCAGTTGTTCGGGCGAGCTACGCAACGAAATCGCGCGCGCCCAACCGTTTTCCGCTAGCTCGCTCAAACCGGACGTATCGGCGACCAGCACGGAACGGCGCAACGCGATGGCTTCCATCGCGGCCATGGGATGCGTTTCGTATTCGCTCATCAGCGCGACCAATGCCCCGCGTGACAAGGTCTCTGCCATCGCGTTCCGTTCGGCCAGCGGCACACCCCGAATTTCAACGCGGTCTGCCACGCCCAGTTTGTGCGCGAGGTCTTGCAGTTGTTTCTCGAAAGGGCCGCCACCCAAAACACGCAGATGAATATCGGGGCGCTGCTTGAGCACGTGCGGCAGCGCGGCAATCACGCGGTCGTGGCCCTTGTAGCGCTCCAACCGTCCCACCGAGATCAGCAGAGACGGATCAGGCGTCGCGTTCGCGAGCCGCGGGTCGGCGGCGATGTCACCGCCATTGGGACTGTAGATAAATTGCTCCGCCGGCAAGCGCAGCGCGCGACCATACAAGCCGATTTCAAAACGCGCGGTGGCCACCAGGCGCGCGGCCCGCGCCAAGAAGGGGCGCAGCAATTGCCACTGGAGTCCGCGGGCCGCATTCCGCACACGGGACGAATGTCCGCCGCCGTGGAAGGTGACGACGTATGGAATACGCGCGCCGCGCGCGGCCGCCATCGCCATCGGCGCGACCAACGTGTGATAGGACTGAACATGGACGACATCCCAGCGTTCACGTTGGAGAACATCCATGACACCCGGCGCAAAAAAATAGTCGCGATTCGCCGGCCATGCTCTGACGCGGCGCACGTGAAACCCTTCGACCTCCTCCGCGACCGGCCAGTGGTTCTGCGGGTCGGTGGTGAGGACCGTGACGTCCACGCCGCGTTTCGCCAAGCGGCGTGAGACCTGGTAGATGTGATTTTCCACGCCGCCCATAAAAGGCAAGTAGCGTGCGCTAACCATGACCACGCGTAGAGGATTCAAGATTGCTCTGTCCAAATAGGTCTGTTCGTAGTAAGCGACGCAGCGAAGCGGAGTCGCGTTCCTCGTCGCACAGGACGACACTCCGCAAAGTGCGCTTCCCTCGCTGCCTCGGGACGTCTTACTACGAACGCTTCCGTGCGTGCTTGTTCGTAGTAAGCGACGCAGCGAAGCGGATCCAAGACCCCGCAGTTTTTTGCGGGGGCCGCGTTCCAAAAACATTCGCGGGATTCGCGAGATTCGCGGATAAGAGCCGGCCCTTGACGTACCCGAACGTGGTGGCGGTCAGGCCCAGCACAATCGCGGTCGCGCGACCCAAGCCGCCGAGGTCAAAGCGCAAGAGCAGATCGCTCATGCCGCGCAGCACGCCCAGCGGCAAGGTCCGCGCGACGTATTGCCTCTCGGACGCCAGGCCCGCGCGGGTCCCGACGAGGTCGGCGATCAACGCTTTGGAAATTCCTTCGCCATAGCAACGCCGCATAAAGTAGCGCCAGGTCGTGCGAGTTGCAGGCACTTGATGATAAACCTTGGCTTCAAGTTGTTGCAGCCATATTTTCCGCGGCGAGCGCTGATTGACGCGAATGCAAAATTCCGTTTCCTCACAGCCCAGGGCCCGCCCGGCATTGGGGCCGATCCCGTCCCGAAAGCCGCCGAACGCTTCGAACACCTCGCGCCGCACGATCATGTTGCAGGCGATGAGATTGCGAACCGGCGCGCCCGTCCCCGGCGTCCCGCGATGCGTGCAGCCCACGACCCAATCGAATTCGCGGGGAAACCACCGCGGCCGCCGATCGGGCCAAAGCGGCTTGGTCATGCCGCCAACGCCGAGCACCTCCGCGCGATTCAAGCCCTGCATCAGACGTTCCAACCAATCCGGGTCGGCGACCGCGTCGTCGTCCAGAAAGGCCACAAACTTGCCGACGGCGACAGCCACCCCCGTGTTCTTGGCGCCGGACGCGCCTCTCGGCTCGCGATTCTCGACGGCGCGCACGTTCGGGAATTCGCGCTGAATTCGGTCCCGCAAAGCCGGGTTGTGGTCAACTACCACGATGATCTCGCGCGGTACCAGGTCTTGTCCTTGAACGGACCGCACGGCCTGGCCCAAGTATTGCCACCGCGCGTCCGAGTGGGTGCAAATAATGACCGAGACGTCGGCGGGGGTCATCGAGTCATCCCCGCGTCGGATCGCATTCCGCCAAGCACTGCGTTCCGGGTTGGCGCTTGAATGGGCTGGGGGAAGGTCCACACTTCGCCGTCGTCCAACCCGGCCAGGTTGCGGCGCGCCGGCGCAAAGCGTTCTCTGAGAATCGTCAGCAGCACGCGCCACCCATCGCGAAACGTGTTCAGGTGGCTCTGGCCGGAAAGGCGCCGGGCTTCAAAGCTGTGGACCTCCACCACCTTGAGGCGCGCCCGCAGGGCCCTCAGATTCATCAACGTTTCGATTTCAAAACCGTCCGCGTCGAGATCGAGCACCGGCAACAGATCGCGCCAGAACGCGATATAGCCGTAGCACAGATCGGAGAATGAACAGCCAAAGAGAATCCGAACGAGAAGGGTCAGCCCCAGGTTGCCCCACTGCCGCAGCGGAGAAATATCCGCGGTGCCCGCGCCCTGGAGAAAGCGCGAACCCTTGACAAAATGCGCGCCATTGCGGAGCAGGCGAATGAACATGCCCATTTCGGACGGATCGGTCGAGCCGTCAGCGTCGAGCATCACGATAATGTCGCCGGTCGCCGCGGCAAAGCCCTGGCGCAAGGCCGCGCCCTTGCAGCAATCGTCTTGCGTGACGATGCGGATGTCGGGCCACACCTCCCGCGCCACGCGCACGGTATCGTCAGTCGAGTGGCCGTCCACCAGTATGACTTCGCCGACCCACGCGGGTATGCGCCGCAGGACGAAGGGCAAGTTTTGCGCCTCGTTCAAAGCCGGTATGATTACGCTTACAGTTACGCTCACAGAAGGAGCAAGGGAGAACTTGTCGGTCAACATTGTAACTCTCCTAGTGTGATTGGCGGGGCAATAAAGAAAACCGGCCACATGGTTATGCGGCCGGTTCACCGACTTGTCCTGTTCCAGGCAAGCCACCGCAAAATACGGCCATCGTAAGAGGGTTCCATCGCCCCGTGTAGTGCATGCAATGCTGTGATCCAAAGGCGAACATCGTCGTCTGGCTTGTCCGCTCCTATCCGAGATATAGGATGCCATCAAAATAACACAGGGCGCGTTACAAAATCGTTCCCCGCCCTTTATGGGTACTGGAGTAGAATGCCCGTGACCACGCGTCCGAAACGCCGGCGAAACGCTTGTGAAAAAAACGCGTTCCGTAGGGGCGGGGTCACCCCGCCCCTACGGAACGCGGGCCTACTCGAATTTTGACAGAAACTCACAATTCCGTACAATACGGACGTTCAAAGCATCGCTGCCCGTTCTTTGTGGATGCGTTCGATTGCCGAGCCAGCAGGTTGCCAGCGCTCGGACCGCACACCGCACTCTTGCTTCACAGTTTGCCCTTGCTTCGTACCCGCGAGCGTCCGACCTCCTCGGTCATCTGGTTTGACTCTTCCCTTGATTTGCTATTCGGCTTTAAAATCCCCAGTGACGTCGCCGTGTCAATCGGCGCGACCGGAGACGAGATTTCATGTTCAAAATTCTTATCGCGGACGACCATGCCGTGCTGCGCATAGGCATGAAGCAACTGGTGAATGACGATTGCGCGTTTTGCGATCCGGTGCTGTTTGGCGAGGCCTGCAACGGCCAAGAGGTGCTCGAACTCACGCGCAAGGAGAACTGGGATTTGGTGCTGCTCGACATCAGTATGCCGGGCCGCGACGGTTTGGATGTGCTCAACGAATTGCACCACGCGCATCCCGAACTGCGCGTCCTTGTACTGAGCATGTATCCTGAAGATCAGTATGCGGTGCGCGCGCTCAAGATGGGCGCATCCGGCTATCTCACCAAAGACAGCGCGCCGGAGGAATTAGCCAAGGCGATTGAAAAAATCATGAACGGCGGCAAGTACGTCAGCGCCGAACTCGCCGAAAAACTGGCCTTTGACTTGGGAGACCCTCACGCTGGGCCGGAAAAACTTTCCTATCGCGAGCACCAAGTTTTGCGGATGATCGCCTCCGGCAAGACCGTGTCCGAGATCGCCGGTCAACTGTCGTTGAGCGTCAAAACCATCAGCACCTATCGCGTGCGCCTGTTGGAGAAAATGCGAATGAAGAACAATGCCGAGCTAACCCACTATGCCGTCCAAAATCGGCTGGTGGACTAATGGAATCCCTAGCGATTCTCACGCCGGATCTGTACCTCGCGATGTTTGGAGGATTTGCGCTGACGGTTTTGGCGCGGACGCTGTACCGCTCGGCCGCGCGGGCAAGCCGCGTTCGCGTCACGCTGCGGCGCAACGGCGAAACGATTTTGTAACGCCACCTGTGTTATCGTGATGCTGAGATTGCCGACTATCGCAACACTATCCCCTTCGGCCTAAAAAGGACGGCACAAGGAACACGAATGGCAGAGCTGAAACATTCCGAACAAGCGCATATCTTTATCCTCAAGCTCTGGCAGGAGGTGCTCAACGACGAGCAAAACCACAAGGAGACCGAATGGCGCGGTAGGATCCAAGACGTGCACAACGGTGAAACGCACTATTTCCGCGACTGGCCGACGATCGTCAAATTCATCTCCAACATCTTCCCCGAACTGGGCACGCGCAAGCGGCACAATGGCAAACGACGCGCCGAGCACGCTTTGGAGCCCAAACGGAGCATCTCCACTTCCCGCCGCCGCACCGTGCCGAGAGACTAATCCGGCGCTTCTGTCAACGCGGTCGCTTGCCTCCGCAGTAGCTCGACGTTGATGGTCGTGCGCTTGGCGATCTCAGGCAGATCGGCAAGCGCCGGCGGCTTGAGGGGACACCGCGTCAGTTCCTCGTAACGCTGGCGATAAACCTGCTTGGGCGTGCGCGTGTACAATTTCCGATACAGCTTAGCCGCATTCTTTTGCGCCGGCCGCCGCCCACTGTCCAGTCGCCATACTTGATAATAACAAGCCGCTTGCTCTTGGTCCTGTTTCCCATCGCGCGCCAATTGCTCCAGCGCGTCAATCGCCTGCGTGCGCTTGATCCGATTCTGCCGGAAACGCAAGAGAATATCCAGCACCCGCGCGTCGAACTCGATCTCTTGGCGATTGATCTGGCGCGCCACGCGCAGCGCCTGGGTGTTGAATTCCGCCGCGGGCGCAAAACACTTTTGCGAATAGTTTAGGCGCGCGCGCCAGGCGAGATGCTCGCTCAACGCATACGGCATATTCATGCCGCGCAAGAGCGCGAGCGCCGGCGCGGACAGGCGTTCGGCGGCTTCGATTTGGCCCTCGTCGCCGAAGGTCGCGGCCAGTTCCGCCAGCGCACAACTGACGATGCGCCGGTCCCCGATTTCAAGCCCAATCTCCAACCCCTTGCCCAAGCACGCGCGGGCTTGCGCGTAGCCCCCCTCGGCGCGGTAGAGCGAACCCAAGTTGCACAACGCGTGGCCGACGCCGCGCCGGGCGTCCAATTCGCTCATCGTTTGTAATTGCTGCTGGAATTGTTCCCGGGCGCGCGCGTGATCGCCTTGCGCGTAATGCGCCCGCCCGTTGTGCCCCGCCAGGTAACCGATCGCGACGCGGTCGCCGATCTGGACCGCGATCTCGCGCGCGGCATGGTACGCCGTCAGCGCGTGCGCGTAATCCCCCTGATCATGAGCGACCATCCCTTGTTGGGTGAGCGCGCGCGCCATCCCGTGCCGGTCGTCGTTCTCCCGCGCCATCTCGAATTGCCGCGCGTGCAGCATCATTGCGCGCGCATAATTTCCCTGTCGCCAATACACCTGGCCGATATTGCCGAGCGCGAGGCACACGCCATAGTGATCGTGCTGCTCCGTCGCGATGCAGAGGCGCTGTTGGTGATAACTCAGCGCGCGCGGATCGTCGCCGAGAAAATCGTAAATGATGCCCATCAATTCGTAAACTTTGCCGGTCGCTTTCGTCTGGTTCAGCGCCTGGAAATCGCGTTGGGCGCGCTCGAGCCAGAGCAGGGCAAGCCGATCCTGGCCCTTGCGATGCAAGTGTTCGCCCAGGGCTTTTTCACTTTGCGCGCGCTGCTGCGCGTTATTCAACCGCTGGGCAAGATCGAATGCCTGATGGAATTGTTGCTCCGCCTCGTCCCACTTGCCGATCAAATCCAAGACGTGTCCGAGTCGCAGCAGGATTTCGACGCGTTCGGATTCGGGGAGATGAGGCAACGCCCGCCGATAATACCCGATCGCCGTCTCGTTCGCATACCGCTGCCGCGCCGCATCCCCCGCCCGCACCTGGTACGGCACCGCTTCACTCACCAGCCCCGCTCGCTCATA
>JACQYF010000061.1 GCA_016208315.1 Chloroflexota bacterium
AACCGACATGAAGCAGATGGTCGCCATGGAACTGATGACGATGCTCTTGGTCAAGCGCGCCGGCATCACGCTCAAACGCGATCTGATTTTCATGGCGACGGCGGACGAAGAAACCGGCGGACGCATGGGCGCGGGTTGGCTTGCGGATCATCACCCCGAGCTGATTCGAGCCGAGTATGCGATCAACGAAGGCGGCGCGACCTGCATCGAACTGGACGGCACGTCCTTCTTCGTCTGCTCGACCGCGGAAAAGGGCTCGTCGCGCTTTACGCTGCGCGGCCGCGGCGAGCCGGGACACGCGTCGCAGCCGCCCAAACGGAATTCGATTCTCGCGCTGTCCAAGGCGCTGGTAAAATTGGTCGAGACGCCGCTGCCGCTCCACGTAACGAAAACCGCGCGGGCGCACATTGAGGCGCTGGCGCGCGGCTTGAATAATCGTACCTCCGAAATCCTCCGCGATGTGCTAGACCCGATCATGCACGAGAGCGCCATGTCCGCGCTGCCGCTGGGCGAGCCGGCCAAGCGCCGCCTTTCGGCAAGCTTGCATAATACGGCGACGCCGACCATTCTACGCGCTGGAACCAAAATCAACGTGATTCCGGCGCAAGCGGAATGCGATGTGGATTGCCGTATTTTGCCCGGAACGACTCGCGACTCGTTAGAGCGCGAGGTGCGCGCCGTCGTCGGCAACGAGATTGAGATTGACTTTGCGCCCCTATTGCCTTGGCTGGAAAGCGACCCGGATTCCCCATTGTTCGATACGATCAGTCAAGTGATCGCCGATCAAGCGCAAGGCGCCGTCGTGCCCGGCCTCATTACGGGCGGGACCGACGCGAAAAGCGTGAGCAAGTTGGGCGCCAAATGCTATGGCTTTGTGCCGATGCGGTACGAGGGTCCGGCGATGTCGGGGCTGGGGCACAATCACGACGAACGCGTGAGTGTCGCGAATCTCGGTTTCGGGACGCGGGTGCTGTACGAAGTTGTGAACAAGTTCTGCATCTGACTTGGGGATTCGGTGGTTCGGTGGTTCGAAGTTAGCTTCCAACCACCCAACTACCCAACCACCCAACCATCTAACCACCATTCTGCTACGGTTTGTCCTTAAATTCCTCTAGCGAGAGTGTGTACTGGCTGTTGCCACCCTCGGCGCGGCCCTTGAGTTCGGTGACGCGCACATAGCCCGTCACGTCCCCGATATTATTCCACCACCAAATCTCCGCAATGTTCCCAAAATAGTGATCGTTCGCGGCAATCAGATTGCCGTTCACGTATAGCTCGATGCGCGGCTCGGTCGGGAAGTTGGTTGGCGTGTCCGCTTTGATGTGATAGACCCAGCCCGCGCGCGCTTTGAACTTGACCCAGTCCTGATCGGTCGGCACGCAGAAATTGTGCCATTGCGGCGTCGTGATCGTGTGCGCCAGGTCGGCCGAGTCGTCGGGTTCGTACGCGTCGTCACAGCGCTGCGGTCTGGGAGTCGGCGCAACGGTAGCGGGCGGGGCTGGAGGGGGAAGGCAGGACGGGAACACAAACGAACCGATGCGCGTTTGCCAATTGCCGCCGGTCGTCGCGTAATATTCGTTGGTGTACCAGAAGGTGCAGTCGTCCACCGGATCCACCGTCATCGCCGAATAGTCGCCCCAGCGACTGCTGTGTCCAACCTGTGAACCGGTCCCTTCGACGAGCGAGGTTTCACCTTGGCCGAGAATGCCGAGGGGGTCGCTCGCAAGTCGCCCCGTGTATCGAATTGAAGGATACAAGCTGGTGCTCGATACGCTGTATCCAAGCGCCATGTTCCCGACCCGGTCCACTGCGAGACTGCCCATCCAGCGATAATTGGCATCCGGTTGAAATGTGCCTTGTTGATAGATGCTCGGCGAGCCGTTGGGGTCGCGAATTTCATACCACCGAATGCCGGTCGGCACGCCCACGGCTGTACTAGTGGCGACCGTGTGATTGGCCCAGAGCGATTCGGTTCCGGCGATGTTGCGATACTGAAGCTGCATCATCAACCGGTCGCCCAGTCCATCCACCCAGTCGAACGGGCTGACTCCCGGCTGAGGCACGCACGCAAAGATAGCGGCCGCATTACACGGCATCGCAAAGTTTGCTACGGTTAGATTCGTTGGGCCCGTGAAGGTGGAATTGCCGGGCGACGTCCAATCCACGTGAAATTTCCAAAGATGCAAGATATTCGGCGAGTCAATGGAAGCAAAGAAATTGGGAGAGCCGCTCGGCGGCAGCGCCCCGCGCAAATTGCTCGGCAGCAGCGAAGGATAGCAAGTCGCGCCGCAGGGCAAATCGAAAGAAACCGGAGTGAGCGGCAGTCCGTTGAGCATCGCATTACGGTCGAGCGCCCAAACGCGCGTGCTGACCAGCGAGTTCGTCGAGAGCCGGAACATGTTCGCGGACATGTAGTAAGCGTCGGGCCACAAGCCCAACTTGGGGTAGTCGTTCAAGAGCTGGCTGTCCGCGACCATCGCATAGAACCACCACCCGCCCGAAACCGGATCGCCTGTTTTGGAAACGGCGATGCACTGGTAGAACGGCCCCGCCGAACTCGCAAACGCAAAATCGGTGACGATCCAACGATTGGCCAGTTGGTCGTAAAGCACGATGGGATCGCCCCGGTTGGTCGTATCGCACGGCGTTCCAGTTCCGTCGAACAGGCCGTTGAACGTGTTGGCGTAGAGCAGACTACCCGTCTTGCTAAAAATACCCAGCGAGATGTTTACCGCCTGGACGTAGTGGTTCGGGCCCACGTCGCCATTTGGGTCCGGGGGCCAACCCGCGCCCCATGCGATCCGACTCAGCCCTTCGAAATTTTGGATCGGCGCGGGCATCAGCGTGATCGCTTTGCGAGACTGGCGCACCGGATCGGTTAGCGACAGGGCCGGGGCAAATGCTTGCGCTCGGCGCTGCGGGGGCAATAAGTCGAGTTGCTCCGGCGGCCGCGCTTGGGCCCGACCCAATCCCGCGCGAACAGAGGACACGGGAATGATCGGCGGCCCAACAAATGGGCCTTGAACCTGAGGGCCTTGCGCGGTCGCCGGTGGAATACGCACGGGGGCAAGCAAGATAAATGCGACAACGGCGAGGAAAAGAACGAGCAGAGGAAAGCGATGTGATTTTGATGTGCTCATTGTGAGTAGATTATACATCGATTGGCGCGTAAGTGCAAAAATGCGCCCAACGCAAACCAGACGTATAATAAACACACCTTGTTCGTAGTGCGGCACGCAGCGGGCTTTGCGGAGTGCCGTGCTTCGCGCGCGGACGCGACTCCGCAAAGTACGCTACGTCGCTAACTACAAACCCGCAATCGAGGTACTCATTGCCCAACGCTCAATTGAAACTTTATTCGCGCGCTTTGCCTGTGATCGTCGTCATCTTGTTCGTGTTGCAACTGACTTGGGCCTTTCAGGGCTGGACGATTCTGTTGGTCGGCTTTGGCGGCGCGTGGTTGATCGCCTATCTGTGGTCGCGTTCGCTCGCGCGCGGCTTGCGCTTGACGCGCGAGATGCGCTTTGGCTGGACGCAGGTCGGCGACGTGCTCGAGGAACGCTTTACGCTCGCCAACACCGCGGCGGCCCCAGCCCTGTGGGTCGAGGTACGCGACCATTCGACTTTGCCGGGCTATGTCGCGTCGCGCGCAACCGGCATCGGCGGCGATGCCGAAAATTCCTGGACCGTCACGGGCGTCTGCACGCGCCGCGGCGCGTACACACTTGGACCGACGACGCTGCGCGCCGGCGACCCTTTCGGCATTTACACAGTTACGCTCGACCTGCCGGCCCGGATGAACCTGATGGTCATGCCGCCTATCGTGCCGCTCCCCAAAATCGAAATCGCTTCCGGCGGCCGCGCGGGCGCGGGTCGCCAGCGCAGCGATGCCTTCGAGCGCACGGTGAACGCGGCCGGCGTGCGTGAATATCTGCCGGGCGATGGACAGTCGCAAATTCATTGGCGGACGACCGCGCGCCGTGATGCGCTCTTTGTGCGCCAACTCGACCGTGCGACCTCGGCCGATTGGTGGATCGTCCTAGATCTCGATCAACGCGTTCAAGCAGGCCACGGGCAGGACTCGACCCTCGAACATGGCGTGATTCTCGCGGCGTCGCTCGCGGATCGCGGCCTGCGCGCCAAGCGCCAGGTTGGCCTGCTGATGTGCGGCGATCAAGGTTTAGAGTGGATGCCCCCGCGCGACAGTCCAGCGCGCCGCTGGGAAATCCTCCGCGCGCTCGCGCTCGTTTCTCCGGGCCGTACGCCGCTGGCGAATTTACTGTCCCAACTCAATCCATCTCTCAAAGGAGTTTCCAGTCTCATCATTATCACGCCCGCGGCGCAAGGCGATTGGATTGAAACCGTCTTGCCTCTGCGCTGGCGAGGTATCGTGCCGACCGTGCTGCTGCTAGATCCTGGCTCATTCGGCGGCAGAGGAGATGTGCGCGCGACCCTGGCGGCGCTCGCCGATTTGGAGATCGCGCATCACGTCATCACGCGCGACGTGCTCGACCGCCCCGAAATGCGGCCCGGGCGGCGCGGCCATTGGGAATGGCACGTCTCGCCGCGCGGCCGCGCGATTCTGAAAAGCAAGCCGCGCGATATGGCCTGGAAGGTTCTGACGTGAGCCGAACATTGGGCTGGCTTGCGCGCCACGCGGGCGCAGAGACGATTGCCATACTGGCGATTTTGTCTCTCGCGCTGGGGTCGCTCACGGTCGGCTTGCAGAGCATCCTGCGCGGTTTCGATGTTTGGCTCGTGCTCACGACTGCGCTCGCCGGCTTGATGCTTGGGTGGGTCCTCGCCAAATCGCCGTTGCCGGGCTGGCTCGCGAGTGTCGTCGGGTGCATCGTCGGAATCGAAATTATTCTGGGCCGCGTTGGACAGCTTGGCGGCAAATTGCTTGCCGTGGGTCGCGCATTCGAGCAGCTCGCGTGGGATATTTGGAACGTTACGGCGAACGTTCTTCAGAACGTTACAGCGAACGTTCCCTACTCTCCCAATGTGCCGCGCGTCGCGTTGCCGAACACGGACCGGCTTTTAAGCGCGCTGACAGCCGTTTGGAATGACATTGCGACCGTCTTGATTCGCTTTTCCGATTGGGCACAGCAAATACTGAACGGACAGCCGTCATTCGATCCCGTAGCAAACGCGTTGGTCTGGAGCTTTTTGCTTTGGGCGATTGCGATCTGGACCGGCTGGGCCGCGCGCAGCCGCGCGCAGCCCTTCGAGGCGCTGCTTCCGGGGACCGCGCTTTTGGCGGCCATGTTGGCCTATACGCGCTCAAGCGCCGCGTATCTGGTTCCGCTGTTTGCGGCGACGCTGGTGCTGATGCCGCTGGTTGTACACCGCGCCCGCGAAAGCCGGTGGGCGCGGGAGGGGATTGACGTCGCGGAGGACATTCACATGGATGTGATGTTCACGGCGATTCCGTTGTCGCTCGCTTTGATTGTTGCGGCAGTCTTCGCGCCGTCCATCTCGGCGCAAGAGATTGCGCGCTGGGCGCAGAATATGCTCGAACCACGCGTCGGCGTGGCGAGTGATTTGCCAGACTCGCTTGGGCTGCTGATCCAGCCGGCCCCGCCGTCGCCGTTCGATCCGGTCCTCGCGCCGGGTTTGCCGCGCGAGCATTTGATCGGCGCGGGGCCCGAGCTTTCGAAACAGGTCGCGCTCTTGGTTCGCACGAATGCCGATGGTCCGTCCTATTGGCGCGCGAGCACCTACGATCGCTACAACGGGCGCGGCTGGTTCACAAGCGCGACGGACACTGTCAATTACCGCGCGGGCGAAATCGCGGTGCCACATGACGGCGTGGGCTATTGCCGCGTGCGCCAGGAGATCCAATTCGTCGGAGACGGGAATGGGCTGCTCTACGCAACCGGCGTGCTCATAACGGCGGACCACGATTTTGCCGTCGCATGGCGTTCGGCGGAAGATGCGTTTGGCGCAAGTATCCAAGCGACGAGCTATCGCGCCGAATCGCTCACGCCAATCGCGACCGAAGCGCAGTTGCAGCAAGCGGGCAGTCATTATCCCGAATGGGTCACCGAGCGTTATCTGTTTCTGCCCGACGACGTTCCGCCGCGCGTGCTCGCGCTCGCGCGTGACCTCACCGCATCACGGCGCACGCCTTACGACCGCGCGCGCGCGCTCGAAACCTATTTGCATGCTTTTGCGTACACGCTTGATTTACCCGCGCCGCCATCGTCCCGGGATGTCGTGGATTATTTTCTCTTCGATCTGCAAAAGGGCTATTGCGATTACTTTGCCTCGGCGATGGTCGTGCTCGCGCGCGCGGCGGGCCTGCCCGCGCGCCTGGTCGTGGGCTACGCGCCGGGACGCTACGAGGCCGAAAACGAGGGCTATGTCGTGACCGAAGCCGACGCGCATTCGTGGGCCGAAATTTATTTTCCGGATTATGGCTGGATCGAGTTCGAGCCGACGAGCAGCCGCGCGGCGACGACTCTTCCGGACGACACGTCCATTTTCGATCAAGATCCGTCTAAAGCCAAGCCCACTCTGAGTTTGTCGGAGGAGTTGCAGGCAAGTGACAATCGCAGGTTCTTGTTGCTGCCCGCGGCATTGGCGTTGCTCGTTCTAGCCGGTTTCGCATGGTCGGTCATAGACGATTGGCGGCTGCGGGTTGCCGCTCCCAATGCGGCCATCAACTCGATCTACGCTCGCCTGGTTCGTTTCGCGCCGCGCTTGGGGGTTGCCGTCGCCGTGGCGGACACGCCCGATGAGATTACCGCGCGTTTCGCGACGCGCCTGGCGACCATCGCAAAGAATCGCCATGCGCTCCAATCTGCTGAATCTGAGTTGCGCTGGCTGAGCGCGATGTATATTCGCGCGTGCTACAGTCCACACGCGCTAGACGTCGCGGAGCAGGCGCAGGCCGTCAAGGTGTGGCACACGCTCCATCGCCGCTTGTGGTGGGCGTGGATGTTGTTGTCGTTGCCATTTTTTCCGAGGGAGGTTGAATGATCAAGATCGTATCGCCTATCACCGCGCTGGTCGTCCTCATGGTTGTGTCCTGCAGTCCAACGCCGACGCCCACGCCGACGCCGGACCTGAACGCCACCGCAACGCTCGTCGCGCTGCGCGCCTTTGCGACCCAAACAGCCAACGCGCCGACGAGCACTGCCACGCCGACCGTTACGAGTTCTGCGACCGCATCGCCGACGCGTACGCGCACCCCCCTACCCTCTCCCACGCCAACGGCGACGATCACTCGAACGCCGACGTCCGCGGCCACCGCGACGCGCACGCGGACGCCCACACCGGCGGTGCGTTATCCCTCGATCAAATTGCGTGAGCCAAAACAGGGGCAGACGATTCAAGGCGTGGCGCTCGTCCTTGAATGGGAAGGCGTTGCGCTCGAACGCGAGGGCGATCATTACGAACTCGCCATTAAACGGCAGGAGAGCGCGACCTGGGAAAAGCGATTGGATGCCGGGCAGCAGAGCAAGTTGCAGTTGAATCAAGATGCCGGATTGGGCTATGGCATGTTCACTTGGAGTATTTACGTTGTGGACGCCAAGTCCCAAGTAGTCAGCCCCGACGGGGAGAAGCGAAACGTGAATTGGGGACACCGCGGCAGCGGCGGCCAGCCGTGCGCGGTTTGCCACAAGTAGCCAGTGTCCGGTAACCAGTACACAGTCAACAGTTAACAGTGCTGTTTGCTGCTTACTGCTCACTGCTCACTGTTCCCTGTGCACTGCTCACGGTTCACCGCTCACTGTTCACTGTTCACTGCTCACTGTTCGCGGTTCACTGCTCACTGTTCACTGGCTCTTGTGTAACTGCACAATACCGCTTGACACATCGCCAAGTTGAGAACTATAATCCGCCATAGTTCTAACCAGGAGAGTGTAGAGATGGTCAAGCCAGTGATGGTCGCCGTTGATGACGATGTTCAAGTGCTCCAGTCCGTTGGCCGGGACCTGCGGCGCAAATATGGACAGGAATATCGCGTGGTTACCGCCGATTCGGGCAAGTCGGCATTGGAAGCGCTGCGCGGTTTGAAACTGCGCGACGAACCCGCGGCCCTATTTCTCGTAGATCAACGCATGCCCGAGATGACGGGCGTCGAGTTCCTCGCCGCGGCGCTGGAAATCTATCCGGACGCCAAGCGCGTCTTGCTGACCGCGTATGCCGATACGAACGCCGCGATCCAGGCCATCAACGAGGTCAAGCTCGACCATTACCTACTTAAACCGTGGGACCCGCCGGAGGAGAATCTTTATCCGGTGTTGCAAGATTTGCTCGACGACTGGCAGGCCAACTTTCGCCCGGCCTTTGAAGGCGTCCGCGTTTTGGGCTATCCCTTATCGCCCCACGTTCACGAGATCAAGGATTTCCTCGCACGCAATCTCGTCCCATATCGCTCGCTCGACGTCGAGACCGACCCCGAAGCGCCACGTTTGCTCGAAACCATCCGCGCATCCACGACGCCGACCGCCGCGGAATTGCCCATTGTTTTTTTCCTCGACGGTTCGCACCTCGTCCGGCCGACCATCGCTCAGGTGGCCGAAAAGGTCGGCTTGCGCGTCAAGGCCAACAAACCCTTTTACGAACTGATCGTCGTCGGCGCCGGCCCCGCCGGGCTTTCCGCTTCGGTCTACGGCGCGTCGGAGGGGCTAAAGACGTTGATGATCGAAAGCGAAGCGCCGGGCGGGCAAGCGGGCATGAGCGCGCGCATCGAGAACTATTTGGGTTTTCCTGCGGGCCTCAGCGGCAGCGATCTGACGCGCCGCGCGATCGCGCAGGCGACGCGTTTCGGCGTCGAGATTCTGACGCCGCAAATCGCGACGGGCGTACGCGTCGAGACCGGCTATCGCTTTGTGAAACTGGCCGACGACTCCGAAGTGAGTTGCCACGCGCTCTTGATCGCCACGGGTGTTTCGTATCGCCGTCTCGACATTCCGGGCTTGGAGCAATTGACCGGCGCGGGGGTGTATTACGGCTCGGCGAATACGGAAGCGATGGCTTGTCGCGACAAGGACGTGTTCATCGTCGGCGGCGGCAATTCGGCGGGCCAGGCCGCGATGTATCTGGCGCGGTTCGCGCGCAGCGTGACGATCCTCATTCGCGCGGTTTCGCTCGTCGAGAGCATGTCACAATATCTGATCGGGCAAATCCGGGACACCAAGAATATCCGTGTGCAGAACCATTCCGTGGTGACGGAGGCGCGCGGCAGCAATTGCCTCGAGATCATCACCATAACGAACAAACAGACCGGCGAGCAGCAGACCGTGCCCGCGGCGGCGCTCTTCATCTATATCGGCGCGCAGCCGCGTACGGATTGGCTGGGGACGCTGGTAAAACGCGACGAGCAAGGGTTTATCTACACGGGCGCCGAGGTACAACACGCGCCGGATTTTGCCCAGTTCTGGAAAGTGGACCGCGACCCGTTTCTATTGGAAACGAGCGTGCCCGGCATTTTTGCCGCGGGCGATGTGCGCCACGGGTCCACGAAACGCATCGCATTCGGCGTTGGCGATGGCGCGATGGCCGTGCAGTTCGTCCATCAATATCTGTCGTCGCTGTAGGGGACAAGCATGAGCGAAGGTTGTACACATCTCGATCAAATCCGCAAGGTTACGCCAAGCGGCAAGGGTTGCAAAGAGTGTTTGGAGATCGGCGACGAGTGGGTGCATTTGCGCCTGTGCCAGACGTGCGGTCACGTCGGCTGCTGCGACGAGTCCAAGAACAAGCATGCCACCAAACACTTTCACGCGACCGGCCATCCGATCATTCGCTCGTTTGAGCCGGACGAAGACTGGATGTGGTGCTTCGTGGATCAGGTCCCGGTAGAAACATGATTTGATCTGCAAACGTGGAAGCAATTCTTGGCGCGGTTCAATATTTCTTACAGAATCAGCCGCGGTTTTGGGACGCGACGCGGCAGCACTTGACGTTGAGTCTTACCGCGCTAGCCATCAGTCTAATCGTTTGCCTACCCCTCGGAATCTGGATTGCACGCCGGGCGGGCTTGGCGCAAGTCGTCATTAACGTCTTTAACTCGCTGCGCGTCTTGCCGAGTCTGGCGATTTTGTTTCTGGCTCTTCCGTATCTGGGCTTGGGATTCACGCCGTCGCTTGTGGCGCTGGTTGTGCTGGCGTTTCCGCCGGTGCTTGTCAACACATACGCCGGAATACGCCACGTTGACCCTGCCGCGATCGAAGCCGCGTACGGGATGGGAATGGCGCCGCCCCAAGTTTTGTCGCGCATCGAGTTGCCCTTGGCGCTGCCCGCGATCATCGCCGGCGTTCGCACCGCCGCGGTCGAAGTCATCTCGTCCGCGACGCTGGCGACATTCATCGGCGGCGGCGGGCTGGGGGATTTTATCACCCTCGGCTTTGCCTTGTACGATGTTCGCATCATGCTCGTGGGCGCGATCCCGGTCGCGTTGTTAGCGCTTGGTTCCGAGGCAGTCCTTGCGCTGCTGGAATATCTACTCGGCCGCAGAGCGGCATCCTTCGGCTACGCTCAGGACGATGTCGCTGTCACTTGATTTTGGGTTTATGCCCAAAAGGAGTTTTTTTCATGAGACCCATCACTATGCCCAAACGCGCACTGCTCGCGGCAATCTTCCTGATCTGGGTCACCGCCGCGTGCGCTTCGCCGACGCCCAGCGCGCCCGGCAAGGTATCCGGCACGGTCAAGGTCGGCTCGAAAGATTTCACCGAAGAATTCATCGTCGCCCACATGTACGCCCAATTGCTCGAGCAGGCCGGCTTTACGGTCGAGCGAAAAATCAACCTGGGCGGCACGCCGGTCGCCCACGCGGCTTTGCTCAAAGGCGATATTGACCTCTACCCCGAGTACACTTCGACCGCGCTGCTCACGGTGTTGAAAGACAAACCGCTCAAAGACCCTAACGAGATTTTTTCGACGGTCAAGACCAAGTACGAACAGCAGTTCAAATTGACCTGGCTTCAGCAGGCCCCATTCAACGACACGCAGGCCCTCGCGATGACGCAGTCAGGATCGAGCAAGTACGGGATTAAATCGTACTCCGATCTGGCCTCCAAGGCGTCCGAACTCATCCTCGGCGGCCCCGCCGAATTCGTTTCGCGCGAGGACAGTCTCCCCGCGCTGCAAGCGACCCATAGCGGTTTCAAGTTCAAAGAGATCAAGCAGCTTGGCACGGGCAGTCTCCGCTATCAAGCGTTGTTGAGCGGGCAGATTGACGTCGTGGTGGCATTTAGTACCGACGGCGACATCGCAGGGAACAACCTGGTTTTGCTCAAAGACGACAAAGGCGTATTCCCCGTTTACCAGATCGCGCCCGTCGTCCGCATGGACACGCTGCAAAAATACCCGCAGATCGCCGACGCATTGAACAAACTCGCGCCACTCCTCACGGACGCTGTGATGTCGGGCCTGAATTGGCAGGTAGATGGGCCGGCAAAAAAGGAACCGGCTGCGGTGGCAGGCGAGTTCCTGAAAGAGAAAGGGTTGACCAAGTAGGGGCGGGGTCACCCCGCCCCTACCGCCTCATGCCTGCGATCGTCTGTGACCACATCACCAAGCAGTTTGCGAACCAACCGCGCGCCGCCGTTGACCAAGTGAGTTTTTCGGTCGAGGGCGGCGATTTCGTCGTGATCCTCGGTCCTTCCGGCTGCGGCAAGACGACCCTGCTGAAAATGATCAACCGGCTGTACGAGCCGACCGGCGGCCGCATCTTTGTCGAAGGCGTCGAGGTACACGATCTGCCGGTCACCGATTTGCGGCGGCGCATCGGCTACGTCATCCAGCAAGTGGGCTTGTTTCCACATCTGAACGTCGCGCAGAACATCGCCGTGGTGCCCGAGCTTTTGAAATGGGACCGCGCGCGGATCAACGCCCGGATTGACGAATTGCTCGATCTCGTGCGCTTGTCGAGGGATTACCGCGCGCGCTACCCGCGCCAACTCTCCGGCGGCGAGCAGCAGCGTGTGGGCCTGGCGCGCGCGCTGGCCGCCGACCCGCAAATCATGCTCATGGATGAACCCTTTGGCGCGCTGGACGCGATCACGCGCGCGCGTTTGCAGGACGAACTGCTGTCCGAGAGCTGGTCGGCACAGAGAATGTGCTCCGCCGCCTGAGTCTGATGCGTGTTGGCTCGATTCTGACCGCGAGCCAGAAACAAGTGACCGCGCACGATCGAATAGCATCGCCGGCCGTAACTCTCGACGATGATTTGCGGACCGCGCTCACGCGTTTGCTCGGCAGCCCCGATGGACGCTTGCGCGTGCTGAACGACCAGGGCCACGTCTGCGGCGAGATCACGTTCGACGATTTGCGCGCGGCCATTCGGGGCGATTGAACATGGAATATCTATTCAACAATTTCCCCACCGTCGCCCGCCTCTTTGGCGAGCAACTCACATTGAGCGCCATCGTCCTTGCCATCGCGCTGCTGATTGCAGTTCCCATCGGGTTGGCGGCAACGCGCATCCGGTGGCTCAGGAATCCGATCCTCGGTGTGCTCGGCGTGATTTACACGATACCCAGTTTGTCGCTGCTCGTGCTCCTCATCCCGCTCCTGGGGCTGGGCGCTGCGCCCGCGATGGTCGCGCTGGTGGCGTACGCTCAGCTTGTGCTCGTGCGAAATCTCGTGGTCGGCTTGACCGGCATTGACCCGTGGATTATCGAAGCGGCGAAGGGGATGGGGATGAGCGGCTGGCAGCGGCTCTGGCGCGTCGAGTTTCCGCTTGCCCTGCCGTTGTTCCTTGCCGGAATGCGGCTCGCCACGATTTCGATCATCGGCATCGGCACGATTGCCGCGTACGTCGGCGCGGGCGGGTTGGGCACGCTGCTCTTCGAAGGCGTGACGACGAATCATCCTTCCAAGATTCTCGCCGGCGCCGTGGCCGTCTCGATCCTCGCGATCTCCTCGAACTATCTCCTCTGGTTTCTCGAACGCCGAGCAAGGCGCGCGGTATTTGGGGATTAGCAAGTAACATTTCGGCTTGAGGGACGTTATACGTTTAGTTATTTCCCCATTGGCGTACTGGACGACCGAACAATCCCCAAGGAGGTAAGCAGATGATACCTGCAGAATTTCAGTATGCTGCGCCCAAGACCGTCCCCGAAGCCATCGCGCTCTTGAGCCAGAACAAGGACGCGAAAATTCTCTCCGGCGGGCAAAGTCTCATCCCCCTCATGAGGTTCCGGCTCGCCACACCCCCGCTGCTCGTTGACATCAATCGCATCGTCGGCCTCGGCTATATTCGCGAAGACGGCGATTGGCTCCGCATCGGCGCGACCGTCCGCGAGAACGACCTGGAAGACGCGCCGATCATTCGCGCAAGGTATCCGCTTTTGCGCGAAACCTCGCGCGTCATCGCCGATCCGCTCGTTCGCAACCAAGCCACGCTCTGCGGCAACCTCGCGCACGGCGATCCCGCGAACGATCATCCCGCGACGATGCTCGCCTATCGCGCCCAGGTTGTGGCGACCGGCCCTAAGGGCGACCGCGTCATCCCGATTGACGATTTCTTCCTCGGGCTATTCCAAACCGCGCTCGCCGCGGACGAAATCCTCACCGAGGTCCGAATTCCCAAACCCACAATGCGTAACGGCAGCGCCTACGTGAAAATGGAACGCAAAGTTGGCGATTTCGCCACTGCGGGCGTCGCCGTACACTTGTCGCTCACCGCCGACGGCCAGATCGAACAAATCGGGATCGGGCTGACGAACGTTGGGCCAACCGCGATTCGCGTCAAGCGCTCCGAGGATTTGCTGCGCGGCAAAATGCCGGACGAGCCAACGATCGCGCAAGCCGCCAAGCTCGCGCAAGAGGACAGCCAACCCGGCGCGGATTTGCGCGGCTCGGAGGAATACAAGCGCAATCTGGTGCGGGTGCTGACGATGCGCGCGATCATCAAGGCGATGGAGCGAGCCAAGTGAGTGTGGGAGTATGGGGGTATGGGGGGCATCTACTCCCACACGCCCACACGCCCAGACTTGCAAAGCGAGGAGACTATGGAAAAAATCCACCTAATCATCAACGGCACCGAATATGCCGCCGAGGTTGAGCCGCGCCTGCTGCTGGTGCATTTTCTGCGCGACCAACTCGGCATGACCGGCACGCACGTCGGCTGCGATACCACGTCGTGCGGCGTGTGTACGGTCGTCCTCAACGGCAAAGCCGTCAAATCGTGTACGATGTTCGCGGTGCAGGCAGACGGCGCGCGTGTGATTACAGTCGAGGGACTGGCGCAGGACGGCAAGCTGCACGCGATTCAAGAGGGCTTTCACGAGGAACACGGTTTGCAGTGCGGGTTCTGCACGCCCGGCATGCAAATGACCACCTACGCCTTTTTGACCAAGAACAAGGATGCCAATCCGAGTGAAGAGGACATTCGCTGGGCGATCTCGGGCAACCTGTGTCGCTGCACGGGCTATGTGAATATCGTCAACGCGGTGAAATATGCGGCGAAAAAGATGTACGCGGCTGAACAAGCGCCCGTGGAAAAACCGGCTGTGACTCCGCCCGAGCCAACCGCCGAACCCGTTCGCGCGGGGAACGGCGGAGGAGGTCAGTAAGATGGCTACCGCACATGGCATGGGACACTCGGTGAAACGCAAGGAAGACGCGCGTTTCGTCCGTGGACAGGGTCGTTACATTGACGACATCAATTTGCCGGGCATGCTCTGGCTCGACATCGTGCGCGCGCCCCTGGCGCACGGGAAAATCAAGAGCATCAACAAAGACATGGCGCTGAAGACTCCGGGCGTCGCCGCGGTCATCACGGGCGCAGACCTGGTTCCCTACAAGCTCGAATGGATGCCGACGCTGATGAGCGACAAGCAGATGGTCTTGCCGGTGGATACCGTGATGTACTATGGGCAAGAAGTCGCGGCGGTTATCGCGGACTCGCGCTATCACGCGGCGGACGGCGTCGCGGCGGTCGAAGTAGATTACGAGCCGCTCCAAGCGGTGGTTGATCCAGTCAAGGCGCTGCAACCCGATGCGCCGGTCATTCGCTTTGACCGCGCGGAAAAATCGAATCGCATCTGGCACTGGGAAGTAGGCAACCAGCAAGCAACCCAAGAGCAGTTGAACAAATCGGATGTGGTCGTCAAGGAAGACATTTACATTCCGCGCATTCACGTCGCCTCGATGGAAACGTGCGGCTGCGTCGCGAGTTGGGACCCGGTCGAAGGCAAGCTCAAGCTGTACATGACGACGCAAGCGCCGCACGCGATCCGCACGGTCGTCGCGCTCGTCGCCGGTCATCTCGGCTTGGCCGAACACAAGATCCAAGTCATCTCGCCGGACATCGGCGGCGGGTTTGGCGGCAAAGTGCCGGTCTATCCCGGCTACGTGCTCGCGGTCGCGGCCTCGGTCCTCACCGGCAAGCCCGTGAAATGGATCGAAGACCGGACCGAAAACCTGATCGCCGATTCGTTCGCGCGCGATTACCGCGTGCACGCCGAACTGGGCGCGACCAAAGACGGCAAGATTCAGGCGCTCAAGATCAATACGATTGCCGACCACGGCGCGTTCGATGCCGCGGCCAACCCGTCCAAATTCCCCGCGGGTCTCTTTTCGATTGCGACCGGCTCGTACGATTTCCAAAAGGCGTACGCGTCCGTGGATGGCGTTTACACCAACAAGCCGCCGGGCGGCATCGCCTATCGCTGCTCGTTCCGCGTGACCGAAGCGGTGCATACCATCGAGCGCATGGTGGACATTCTCGCGCACCAATTGAACATGGACCCCGCGGAATTGCGCGAAAAGAATTTCATCAAGCCGGAACAATTTCCCTACAAGTCCGCGCTCGGCTGGGAATACGACAGCGGCAACTACAAAGGCGCGCTCGACAAAGCCAAGCAAATCATCGGCTATGACGCGCTGCGGAAAGAGCAAGCCGAAAAGCGCGCGCGCGGCGAACTCATGGGCATCGGCATCTCGACCTTTACCGAAATCGTCGGCGCCGGACCGTCGCACACGTTCGACATCCTCGGCATCAAGATGTTTGACTCGGCCGAGATTCGCATCCACCCGACCGGCAAGGTGATCGCGCGGTTCGGCACGAAATCGCAAGGGCAAGGGCACGAGACGACGTACGCGCAAATCATCGCGCAAGAGTTGGGCATCCCCGAAGACGACATCGCCGTGGAAGAAGGCGACACCGACACCGCGCCCTACGGCCTCGGCACCTACGCCTCGCGTTCGACTCCGACCGCGGGCGCGGCGGCTGCGATGGCGTCGCGCAAGATTCGCGAAAAGGCGCGGAAAATCGCCGCGCATTTGCTCGAAGCGAGCGAGGAAGACCTGGAATGGGAGAAAGGCAAGTTCTTCGTCAAGGGTTCGCCCGACCACGCCAAGACCATCCAGGAGATCGCGTTCGCCGCGTACACCAATCATCCGCAAGGGATGGAGGCGGGTCTCGAAGCGGTGGACTATTACGATCCGCCGAATCTCACTTTCCCATTCGGCGCGTACATCTGCGCGGTGGACATTGATCGCGGCACGGGCGAAGTCAAGATTCGGCGCTTTGTCGCGGTGGACGACTGCGGCAACATCATCAATCCGATGATCGTGGATGGACAGATTCACGGCGGGCTGACGATGGGTATGGCGCCCGCGCTGATGGAAGAAATCGTCTACGACGAAAACGGCAACAATCTGACCGGCACGTTCCAAGACTATCTCATACCGACCGCGGTCGAGACGCCCAAATGGGAACTCGACAAGACGGTCACCCCCTCGCCGCATCATCCGTTCGGCGCGAAAGGCGTCGGCGAGTCCGCGACGGTGGGCGCGCCGCCCGCGATCGCGAACGCCGTCGTAGACGCGCTGTCACATCTCGGCATCACGAACATTGACATCCCCATCACGCCGCCGAAGCTGTGGGCGATTCTGAACGATCATGGAGTCGCACTGTAACTTTAGCGGATGCGTAGCGGATTAGCGGATAGCGCGCGCGTTCATCCGCTTTTCCGCTATCTATCCGCTGAAAAAGGAGTATGGCCTGTGCGAAAACGATTCGTGCTAGTGCTGCTCGTGTTGATGCTGGCGACCGTGGCCGTCACGGCGGTTTCAGCCGCCGACCCGGTTGGTCGCTGTCCAGATGGGTTCGAACTACATCCCGCGATGGACCATGACGACCACCACGAACATCACCACATCGGCACGGACGCCGACCGCAACGGCGACGACTGGATATGTGTCAACCACGTTGGCAGCGCCGAGACCAACCACGTTCATACCGACAACAACGCAAGCGACTAAACAGGAGAAAAACGATGGCTATCGTAAATGCCGCTTTCAAAAACAATTACGGCGAAAGCCGTTTGTGGGTGATCTGGGATCCGGGCCGGGACCCAAATGCTCCGGCGGTGATCTTTAACGATTACCTCGATGCGGATCAAACAACGCCTTGGCTAACGCTCCACACGGAGGACGTGTGGGCCAGGGCCATCTATCAGAGATCCGATGGCGCGCAGACGGTCGAGGATAGCATAACCGAGGGCAGCGTAGTGAATATGAGCTGAAAGGAGCCAACGTCATGTACGCCAGAATCGCCACAGTGCAAATTCAGCCCGGCAAACTGGACGAAGCCGTCCGCATCTTCCAGGACTCGGTTGTGCCCGCGGCCAAGCGCCAGAAGGGATTCAAGAGCATCATGCTGATGACCGACCGGAACACCGGCAAGGGTGTGTCGGTGGCCGTGTGGGAGACCGAAGCGGATATGAAAGCAAATGAAGCTAGCGGCTATCTGCAAGAACAGTTTGCCAAATTCGGTGCGCTCTTTGCGGCCCCACCGGTTGTGGAAAGGTACGAACTCGCCGCGCAAGCGTGAGGGCAACGTGTGCGATTGGGGCAGGAGTAGGGAACGTTCGCTGTAACGTTCCCGGCGGAACGCCTGCCCCAATCCATGGATAGTCGAAACTATGGTCAGACGACCGTTATTCACCTTGAAGACGAAAATCCTGATCCTTTTGGTGGCGCTCGTCATCGGCGCGCTAATGGCATCCCGCGCTGATTTGCAGTTTGGATTGCCGGCGGCGATTCTCACCGCATTTGCACTTGGGCTTTTGGGTTGGCTCATCAGTAATGTATCGGCCAAGCGACGATAGAACCAAGGTCGAAAGCGTGACGTTATGGGATTTGACCTACTTGAGCAAGTATACCGACTGAACCGCGCCGGCGAATCCTTTGCGATCGCGACCGTCGTGCGCGTGGAAAAGCCGATCTCGGCCAAGCCGGGCGACAAGGCGATCATCAAAAGCGACGGCTCGCTCGAGGGCTGGGTGGGCGGCGGCTGCGCGCAGGACACGGTGATTCGCGAAGCGAAAAAGGTCATCCGCGAGGCGCAGCCGCGTTTCCTGCGCTTGCGTGGCCGCGGCGCAGTTGGGCGACCACAAGCCCCTACTGGGCGACCACAAGGGATCGCCCCTACGGTAACACCCGGTGTCGAAGAAGGCATCTTGGAATTTCCGATCACGTGTCACAGCGGCGGCACTTTGGAAATCTACGTCGAGCCGGTTTTGCCGCGTCCACAAATGATTCTGCTCGGCAACTCGCCGGTCGCAGTCACGCTCGCCAAACTCGTCAAGGTGCTGAACTGGCAAGTGGATGTCGTTGACCCTGCGGCAACGCTCGAGCAATTCCCCGACGCGGATTCTCTCTCCAACGATCCGGAATTTACATTGCCCGCGATCCATCCGGTCGCCTTCATTCTCGTCGCCACGCAGGGCCACGACGACGAACCGGCGCTCCTCGCGGCGGCGCGCAGTAATGCGCCCTACGCGGCATTTGTCGCCAGCAAAAAGAAATTCGCGTCGCGCGTGGACTATATGCGCGCGCGCGGCCTGAGCGACGAGCAGATCACGCGTATCAAAGCGCCCGCTGGGCTTGACATCGGCGCGGTCACGCCGGACGAAATCGCGGCAAGCATCCTGGCCGAGATGATTCGACTGCGGCGGCAGCGCTGGATGCCAGAAGCGGTTGAGGCATCGCACGCCATCGCCGCAGCCGAATCCATCGTCGCGGAGGAGGCCGCCGATCCGGTTTGCGGCATGACCGTCGAGGTCGCCAGCGCGCGCTACGTTACCGAGTATCAGGGACACAAATATTATTTCTGCTGCGTAGGATGTAAGGAGCAGTTCGACGCGAACCCAGTGAACAGTCAACAGTGAACAGTGAACGGACTGTTGACTGTTGACTGTTGACTGTTGACTGTTGACTGTTGACTGTTGACTGTTCACTGTCCACTTGAAGGAGACGCATGGCACTCAAACTACAGGGCACGGTCACGGTGGATGCGACGCGTGAAGAGGTTTGGCAAGTTTTCTTCGACGTAGAGGCGTTGAAACAGATTCTCAACAAGATTCCTGGGATTACGGTCGAGCGTTTCGTTCAGGTTGCCGAGGACAAATACGAGGCGACGGCGACGATGGGCGTCGCGATGATCAAGGGCAAATACGATGGCACGATCATCGTGCTCGAAAAGCGCGCCCCCGAGTACGTCAAGTTTCGGGGCGATGGCAAAGGCGGCGGCAATTGGACGAGCGGCGAGATGGAACTGACGCTGACCGACCAGGGCGACCAGACGACGCTCGCCTATTTGGGCACGGGCAACGTGGGCGGCGCGCTGTCGAGTGTGGGGCAGCGGCTCATTGACAGCGTGGGCAAGCAGTTCATTCAGAACGGCACGAAAGCGCTGGCTGAGGACTTGAGCGCGCGCTCGCGCGCCAAGCGGGGCGATGCCGGACGGTCCGCGGAGCAAAACATGCGCCCGCCGAGTTGATGTTCTTTACGCACGTTAATCGTCATTTGCTTCGAATACCAAACATTACGCGCAGGAGCTGCCTGCAGAAGAGAGGACACCATGCCTTGGCAATTCCTTGGCAAGCTCGTTATACTCTCCGCGTTCTTGATCGGTTTGGTCTTGCCTGGAATTACGTTTGTAGGCACGCCGACCGTCTCCGCGGCTAACGCCTGCACCTATACCATTCCCGCCACGCTCAAAAAAGTTGACGGCCTCGGCAACTATGCCAATGTCAAACCGGGCGACACGCTCTGTCTCCCGGCGGGATCGCGGGGCATTCTTAAAATATTCAACCTTCATGGAACAGCCGGCAGCCCGATCACGATTCAAAACTCGGGCGGCATCGTCAAATTCACCGGCTCGACCGCGTTCCTCAGCATCCTCAGCAGTTCGTATGTGCGGCTGACTGGCGCCGGCGTCGAAGACAAGTGCGGCGCCGAGTATTCTCCTACCGAGCAAGCGTGTGGGATCGAGTTTGATCACAGCTATAAAGGGATCATTATTGATACCAATGGCGCCGACGTACACGACTTTGAAATTGACCACGTTCTCGTCCACGACACGTCCACGCAAATCAATTCGCGCGGCATAGCCATTCATCCGCTCGACCGCCAGATCGTCTCCGGTCTTTATGCCCATCACAACTATATCTTGAATACATTTGGCGAGGGCCTATACATCGGCACCGAGCCGCAGAAAAAACCGTATGACGAACTGGGCAAAATGAGAAATGTCGAGATCAGTTACAACCTCGTCGAGCAGACGGGTTATGACGGCATCAAGGTCAAAGTGGGCATCGAGAACGTTGCAGTGCATCACAATATCGTGCGCAACGCGGGCACGCGCCGCGTATCCAAGCACGAATCGGGGATTCAACTGGCGACCAGCGTGGGCCAGGTTTACAACAATTATGTGGCGGCCATTCTCGAAGGGATTGCCACGGGGCGTCCGTTAGCGAATCCCGGAACGCGATATTTCAACAACATTGTCGTCGGCGGCCAAACCTCATGCATTGACGCAGCGGAGAGCAATCCGCAAATCTACAACAACACACTCGTCGGCTGTGGGACGGTCGGCGTCAAAGCGAACGGCACGAGCGCGCAGATCTTTGACAATATCGTTGTGAACACAAGTGGTACCGCCATCAATGCGCCGGCCAACACCGTCTTCAACAACCTGACGGGTTCCAGTTCGACCGCGGGATTCGTGAATGCGGCCGGCGGCGACTATCATCTCCTCGCGAATTCCCCGGCCGTGGACGCGGGGCGAAACTCGGGCCTGTTCCCACCGTTCGATTACGACGACGTGAGCAGACCCCAAGGCGCCAAGACCGACCTCGGCGCGTACGAGTTTGTTCCATAGCCGCCACCGTCCCCGCTCTTCCTCTTCCGAGAATTGCGCGTTATCCGCGAATCTTCGCAAAGATCCGCGGATAAACCTTTTTTGCCGCCATTGACGCGGCGCGTACTCCCGGTTATACTGTCTCCAACTCCAATCTTCGAGACTCGTATGCCGCCAACAAAAACGATCGGTGTTATCGGTTTGGGAATCATGGGGCAGCCCATAGCGCGCAACTTGCTTCGCGCCGGCCACCCGCTCATCGTCTTTACGCGCACGCGCGCCAGTGCTGAACAATTGCTGCACGCTGGCGCCGAGTGGGCCGAAGGGCCTGCGCAAGTCGCTCAAAAATGCAGGACGATCATTCTGATGCTGCCCGATCCGCCGGCCGTCGAGCAGGTCGCGCTTGAAATCTTGGCGAGCGCTTCGCCCGGGACGCTGGTGATTGACATGGGCACGACCACGCCCAATCTGTCGCGGCGATTGGCCGAGCTCGGCGCAGCAAAAGGGGTCGAAGTGCTCGACGCGCCGGTCTCGGGCGGGCAGGTCGGCGCGGAAAAAGCGACGCTCTCGATCATGGTCGGCGGCAAGCCGGAAGCGTTTGAGCGCGCTCTGCCGATTTTGCGCGTCCTCGGCTCGAACGTTACGCGGGTGGGCGACGCGGGCGCGGGACAAATCGCGAAAGCGTGCAACCAGATTATCGTCGGGCTGACGATCGAGGCGGTCGCCGAGGCATTGGCGCTCGCGACGAAAGCGGGGGTTGATCCGGCGCGTGTTCGTCAAGCACTGCTCGGCGGGTTTGCGGCAAGCCGCATCTTGGAACTCCACGGCCAGCGAATGCTCGACCGAAATTACGTCCCGGGCGCGCGTGTCCGCACCCATCACAAAGACTTGCAGATCGCCTTGGACATCGCGAGCCAGAGCGGCGCGGCGGTTCCGATCACTTGGCAAGTAGATGAATTCTTTCAACAGCTTATCGCCCAAGGATACGGGGACGACGACCATTCCGCATTATTGCGCCGGTTTCTGGATGGCTGATTCGGAGAACCATGCTCGAGCTAAAAGATTTCTTCCACCTGCCTCAAGTAGATGCGCTCCTCGAGCAGCTCGTGGTAGACGAACCGGGCTTGGTTCTCGTCGCCGGCTTCGATCCCGATCCGAGCGCGACGGCTTGGTCGTCGCTCCGTTATTCGCCCAGCGGGCGATCAACCTTTTTCGGCATCCTGGCGCGTCAGATGCTGATGAGTCAACGCAACGGGCGCGCGATCGTGGTGGCCGAAAGCAAAGACGCCGTTCGAATTCCGAGCTCGCTGCGCCGTCAAGTGGAATGGGCTTTCGTCAAATATCCGCTGACCTATGCCGAACAATTGAACGCGGCGATTCGGCGGCGCCCCGAGACGATTATCCTCGATCAGTTGAATACCGACTCCGCGCCTCTCGCGCTCGACGCGGCGCGCGCCAATATCCGCGTCCTCACTCAAGTCAACTGCGTCTTTCGCGGCGCGGACGTCGCGCGCTATCTCCTCGACCTGGGCGTGCGAGATGATTTGCTGGCGGCGGTCCGCTGGATCGTTACCGTGGATCGGTTGCCCAAGCTGTGTTCCAACTGCAAGCAGCCGGCGTCCGTGGATGCAGATCGCCTGAGAGAACTCACCCGCCTTTACGCGGGGCTGGCGGTCAAGGGGACGTTTTTCAAACCGGGCCGTTGTTCGACTTGCCAAAACACCGGACGCTTGGGCGATCTCGCAATCTATGACATTTTCCGCGCCGGACGCAGTGAGCTGGCGATGGAAGAATACGCGCTGCGGCTCGCCGACGCAGGCGAGATCTGGTTCGACGACTATGCAGAACGAAATTCCGATCAACTCCATCGCACGTTTCTCCTGCTGAGAGCGAGCGAACGCGCGTTGAGCGCATCGAATCTGGCGTTACAGAAAAAGGTGGCCGAACTCGAGGCCGCGAATCGCGTGCTAAAGCAAAAGACGGATTCGCTCATCTCGCTCGAAGACATCGCGCACGCGCTGATCACGACGACGGAACCGGACGACCTGGCGAATCGGATCAATCGCTTTGCCTACAAACTATGCGGCGCGGATCGTTCGATTCTGTATCTGTTGCAGTCCGACGGAATGGCGGAGATACTTTCCGTTAGCGGCTGGGATGCGGCGCTCGTTCACCAGCGGCTGGACGCCATGCAAGTATTCGGCGCGGCGAATATGGTACCGGCGTCCTACGACGGTCATCCGCCCGGCATACCGTGGCGCAGCGCCGACGTCGAGGGCGCCAAGCTGCGGGCGGGTTTGCGCGTTCCTCTGATCGCGCAGAATGAAGTGGTCGGGCTGTTGATCGTGCATACGACGCGCAAGGCGCGCTTTACGCCCGGCGAGGTCGCGTTGGTGCAGACGTTCGCCAACCAAGCCGCCATTGCGATCCAGCGCGCGGGTCTGATCGAATCCCTCCGGGACAAGGTCGCGCGCTTGGAAGCCGCGCAGATCGAACTCGTCCAGAAAGAACGTTTGGAACGCGAGCTCGAGTTGGCGCGCGAGGTGCAGCAGCGGTTGCTGCCGCAGAGCTTTCCCGAGTTGCCGGGCTATGCCTTTGCGGCGCAGAGCGAGCCGGCGCGCCGCGTTGGCGGCGATTTCTATGATGTGTTTCGGCTCGACGCGCAGCATTTCGGGTTCGCCATCGCCGACGTATCGGACAAGGGGATGCCGGCCGCGCTCTTTATGGCGCTGACGCGCAGTCTGCTCTTGGCCGAGGCGCGGCGCGAGGTTTCACCCCGCAAGGTCGTCCAAAGCGTCCATCGCCTGTTAATGGAATTGGGCGAGCCGGATATGTTTGTCACAGTCTTTTACGGCGTCGTGGATACGGCAACGCGCGAACTCACGTATGTTCGCGCCGGGCACGAACCGCCGATCTTGCTCCGCGATGGCGAGACGCGACTGCTCTTGGGCCGAGGAACATTCCTGGGACTCCTCGACGATAGCCAAGTGAGCTGGACAGAGGAACGCATCGCGTTGCGAGGTGGAGACCGCTTGGCGCTCTACACCGACGGGCTATGCGATGCGGTCGCGCCGGATGGGGAACGGTTCGGCGCCGAGCGCGTCGCAAGTTTTCTACAAACGCAGCCGCGCGCGTCGCCGGCCGATTTATGCGCCGGGATGTTTGCCGCAATCAAGAATTTCGCGCAGACCGCCGAACAATTCGACGATATGGCGATGCTCGTAATCCACGTGGAAGGTGACGCTCATGGATGATTTGCTGGAATTCTCGGAGAGGCCGCGGTCGGAAGAAGTGTACATGATTGCCGGTTGGCGGCAGTGGGCGGACGCGGGCGATACGTCGTCCGGCTTGCCCGAGTATCTCGTGGAGCAGATGCACGCGCGCAAGATCGGCGAGGTCAAATCGGACCCGTTCTATCTCTTCCAGCTTCCGGGCACGCACGGCTTTTTGCGACCCGAGATCAAACTGGTAGACGGCCATCGCCAAGAGTTGACCGCTCACCAAAATCAAATCTACTTTTCCGGCAACGAACGCAAGGGGCTGTTGATTTTCGTCGGCGACGAGCCGCACATGAACATGACGCGTTATGCCGAGGCGTTTTTCAACATCGTCAAGGAATTTGACGTCCGCCGCGTCGCCGTCGTCGGGGGCGTGTACGGACCGGTGCCCTACGACAAGGATCGCGACATTACGTGCACGTACAGTCTGCCGCGGCTGAAAGAAGAACTCGCCGAGTATGCGGTCAAGTTCTCAAACTACGAGGGGCCGGTCAGCATCGGCTCGTATCTGGCCGATGCGGCGGAGAAACGGAACGTGGAATACTTGTCCTTTTACGCGTTCGTGCCCATGTATGATTTCAGCGACCTTTCGCCGCAATTGCAGACGATGACGGTCGAACAGGATGCGAAGGCGTGGTACGACATCATGCGCCGCTTTAACCACATGTTCAAACTCGGCCTCGACCTCTCCGACCTCGAACGCTCCAGCCACAAATTGATCGAGTCGGTCGCTCAGCAAATCCACCAGGTGGAAAAACAAGCGCCGCAAGCCGAGATACGCGAATACCTAGCGAAGGTCAACGAAGGGTTCACAGAATCCAGTTTTATGCCGCTGGATGAGGCGTGGAAAAGAGGATTGGAGGACGTGCTGGGGGATATATGAGACCTACACCCACCCTACCATCTTGCTGTACAGCATCGCGATCAATTCATAGCCAAAGATTGTGAGACGCGAGTGGGTTTGAAAGCGTTTGGTTCCGTACGCGGGTTCGCCTTTCGAGAAAACCGACAGCCAATAGAAATCGCGCCAGCCCTGCTTACGCGCGGTCGCGATGGCACGGCGCGTGTATAGATCGAGTGTCACGAGCGTTGGGGGCGCTAGGTTTTCCTGTTTGATGATCTGCATCGAATACAACAGGTTCGTCCACGTATCACGCGAGCGATCCTCTTCAATCAGGTTCTCACGCGGAACGCCCAGGCGCATGGCGTATTCAGCCATCACCTGGGCGTTCGTAATTCCCAGCCCCTGATTATCGCCGGTGGACATGATGATTTTCGCGCTTGGATATTTCTGCCACCACTGTACCGCCAATTCGATCTGCGCGCAGGTAGGCCGCGTCGGCAATGTCCGATTCTTCAGCGCATACGACGGAATGACGAAACAGCTAGGCGCAGAGGGCGGGTTGTCGGGAATCAGCCAAGAGGCGATCACTTTCGTAGTTCTTCGCGAAAGACGGACGCCAGCATATTGTCCACGGGCGCGTATTGATCGGTAAGTAGCACGGGGGGCGCTTCGGTCAGCAATCGCTTGGTATCCTCTTCCGTGGCGAGCGTGCGCGCCAGCAGCACATCGTCGTCGCCGCCGTCGAAATTGTTCAGCGCGGCCACGTCCAGTTCCGTATCGGTCGCGATGATGACAAAGGTCGTGCGGAGCGTTTGCCGCCAACCATCGCCGCCGGGTGAAAAGTAGACGTAGCGAAAGGTCTGCCGCAAGGTGTTGACGTAGGCGCGGATGAACTCGCCATAGGGCCCATCAATGATGTTGATAACGTACATTCCGCCGGGCGCGAGCCACGCGCGGACATCGTCGTTGAACTCTTTCGTCGTCAGATGATAGGGCACCGAAAAGTGGTTGAACGCATCGCCGAAAACCAAATCGTAACTCGTCGTCGGCTTTTGCGCGAAATACATGCGGGCGTCCTCGTTGAACGTCTTGAGCCGCGTATCAGCACGCAGCGCCAGCAAATCGAACGCGACCTGCGTCACGCCCGGATCAATCTCGATCACGTCCATCTCGCTCGTCGGATAAATCGCCTCCATATAGCGCGGAAACGTATAGCCGCCGCCGCCGATCATCGCCGCGCGTAGGGGCGGGGCGACCCCGCCCCTACGCGCGGCTTGGTACTGCGCGGCCTCGGCGTACATCTTTTCATAGCCGTAAACGATGTGCGTGGGATCGTTCAAATCTACAAAACTGTGAACCAGGTGGTCGAGTACCAGCAGCCGCACCGACTCGCCCTCATTCGCGTCGGTGTTGATCTTGATGCAATAATAATTGGTCTCGCGGACGCACGGCGTACGCAGCCAGTTTCGATCGGCAGCCAAATAGGACAGCATGGCTAAGAGCACTATCGCAATCGGAATTGTCAGCCAACGCCCCGCCAAGATAAACGCCAGCCCCATCGTCAGCAGTAACAGCGCGACGCCCCAAACGATCGTGTGCGTCCCATACCACGCGATCAGGACAAAGCCCGTCAGAAACGTGCCGACGATGCTGCCGAGCGCGCCCGCCGCGTAAATCTTGCCCACCGTGCTGCCCGTCTTGGCGAGATCGCTCACCGTCAGCTTGACCACGACCGGCGAAATCATCCCCAGAATCGTGCAAGGCACGAAGAACAGCGCGGTCGTCATCGCGACCACTTCGGCCACGATGGGCCAGCCCTCGGGTGTGACGCGATTGATTTGATCCACCCAAAGAATGGCGACGGACGCGAGAGCCGCGAGCACGTAGATGCTGCCGAGAACACGCAGCGAAGCCCAACGGTCGGCGAGCCACCCGCCGAAATAATTGCCCAGACTGATTCCGGCGAGCACCACGCCGATCACGCTCGTCCAAGTGTACAACGACGATCCGACGTGCGGCGCGATGATGCGCCCCGCGACCAATTCTAGAACCATGATGCACGCACTGGAAACGAAAACGATCAGATTCGGCTGCCACAGCCAAGCGCGCTGTCGTGGGACGGTCAAAACAGCGGTTTTCGGAATCGAAGGACTCAATTCGTCAGACATGCGCTACTCCTGAGACAATTATTCAGTCTTGAACTCGAACTTGGCGCGGTTCTCGACCACTTCGTGCGCGCCCCACAGCGTCGTAAAACCCGCGATGCCCGCCACTGCCGAGAGAGCCACATCAGACAAGAATAGCGAGGCGACGACGAGCGCGGCGCCGATTATCGCCACGGGAATCCAACTCAGCACGCCAAAATGGCGCAATAGCCACTTGACCCAGGCGTGTCCAAAGCCGATCAGGAATAACGTCACGAGGCCGATGATCGCTCCAGTCAGTTGCATGTGGTCTCCTTGCGAGCATTGTAGCTGCGGATTATAACACAACAGCGAATTGAGGAAAAACGAATCGTCGTCTATTCGTATTTCCTCAATTCGCTGTTGTGTTCTTTTGACGTTCTCTCCCAATCCAGGTAGAATAGCCCCAATGAAACTGTTTCCGCGTAAGCTCGTAGAAAAGGCGAGTGCCCCCGAACGCCTCGTCCGCGTGGGTTGCCCCGCGCATAACTGCGGCGGGCGCTGCCTGCTCATCGCGCACGTGCAGGACGGCGTGATCACACGCCTCGACACGGACGACCGCCCCGACACGCTGGCCGCGCCGCAATTGCGCGCCTGCGTACGCGGGCGCGCGTATCTGCGCCGCCAGTATCACCCCGACCGATTGCTGTATCCGATGAAGCGCGTCGGCGCGCGCGGCGAAGGCAAGTTCGAACGCATCTCCTGGGACGAGGCGCTCGACACGGTCGCGCAGCAAATGCGCCGCGTCAAAGCGACCTACGGCAACAGCGCGCTCTTCGTTCCGTACGGCACCGGCAGTCACAATCAACTCAACGGCTCGCAGACCGCGCGCCGCCTCATGAACTTGTTCGGCGGCTGTCTCGGCTTTTACAACTCGTACAGTTGGGGCGCGATCAACATCGCGACGCCTTACGTTTACGGCACGCTGCAAACGGGGAACCAGCGCCAGGACTGGCTCAACTCGAAATACATTTTGATGTGGGGCTGGAACCCCGCCGAAATGCGCGACGGCACGAACAGCGATTACTTTATCAAGCTGGCGCGCGAAAACGGAGCGCGCGTGGTCTGCATTGATCCGCGCCACTCGCTCAGCGCGGCCAGTCTCGCCGACGAATGGGTTCCGATTCGCCCCGGCACCGACGTCGCGATGATGAGCGCGATGGCGTATGTGATGATCACCGAAGAGCTGTATGACGAGGAATTCGTCCGCACGCACTGCGTCGGTTTCGATTCAAGCCAAATGCCATCCGAAGGCGGCGAGAGCTACGCGGACTATGTGCTCGGCATGCGCGACGGAACTCCCAAGACACCCGAGTGGGCCGAAGCGATCACCGCCGTGCCGCGCGAAACGATCACGCGCATCGCGCGCGAGTACGCGACATGTAAGCCCGGCGTGCTGTATCAGGGATATGGGATGCAGCGGCGCGCGTACGGCGAGCAGGTGGTGCGCGCGGGCTGCGTGCTCGCGGCGATCACCGGCAACGTCGGCGTTCCGGGCGGCTGGGCGAGCGGGATGGCATTGCAAGCGCCGGACGGCGGCGCGCTCTGGAACGTTTTTCCGCTCGGCGATAATCCGGTCAAAGCGACGATTCCCGTTTTCCTGTGGACGGAAGCGGTGCTCCGCGGCAAAGAGATGACGCGCGCGGACGGCATTGTCGGCGCGGAGAAACTGGATAACAACATCAAGCTGATTTACGCGGTCGCGACCAATACGCTCATCAACCAGCATGCCAACGTCAATCGCTCGGCGCGGATCTTGCGCGATGAAAACCTGGTCGAGTTCATCGTCGTGCAGGATAACTTTCTCACGCCGACCGCGCGTTTTGCCGACATCGTTCTACCCACGTGTACGCAATTCGAAATGTGGGGCGTCGAGGACTGTTGGAAATACGGCGACGAAGTCCTCTTGCAGCCCAAGCTGGTCGAGCCGCCGGGCGAGTGCAAAAGCGATTATCGCATCTGCGCCGAGATCGCGGCGCGGCTTGGGATTGGCGATGCGTACACCGAGGGCCGCGACGAGCGCGCCTGGGTCGAATGGATGCTTGCGCGCTATCGCGCGACGCGTTTCCCCAATCTGCCTTCGCTCGACGAGTTCGAATCATCGAACATCGGCGTGTACGCGAACCCGGTGACCCAACCCGCCATCGCTTTCGCGGCCTTTCGCGCGAACCCCGACGCGCATCGTCTGAATACTCCGTCCGGCAAAATCGAAATATTCTCTCAGCGACTGCACTCGATGGACAATGCGGAAATTCCCGCGGTGCCCAAATACATTCCGGAATGGGAGAGTCCGTTCGGGCCGGAAGCGCAGCAATACCCGCTCCAAGCCGTCGGCCACCACACGCTCCATCGCGTCCATTCGTCCCACGACAACAACGATTGGCTCGAAGAGGCATTCCCGCAGCGCGTGTTCATCAATCCGATTGAAGCGCAGGCGCGCGGCATCGCCGACGGCGATTCGGTCAAGGTGTATAACGCGCGCGGCGCGATCGTGCTCCCGTGCCGCGTCACAAATCGGGTCATGCCGGGCGTGGTAGATATTCCAGAGGGCGCGTGGTGGACGCCGGACGAGAATGGGATTGACCGCCGCGGCAATATCAACGTGCTCACGTCGGAACGCTGGACGCCGCTCGCGTTCGCCACCGCGCAGCACACGGCGATGGTTCAAGTGGAGCGGTCGCAATGACCGAGCTTGGGCCGCGTGCCCTGCCGGTCGCGATCCTGCTCTTGATCGTCTTGGTCGTGGTGTTTGGTTGGCTCGCCGCGAGTGTGGCAACTGATTGGATCAAGATTGCCGCGGCAACACACACTCCAACAATTACCATTACTCCGTCGCCGACGCCAACATTTTCGCCAACCTTTACCCCGACTCTCACTCCGACGCTCTCGCCAACGCCGACGACGACTCCAACCGCGACTTCGACGCCGACTCTTATCCCAACCTACACGCCCTATCCGACATTTACGCCGTTCCCGACGGCCACGCCAATCCCGTGCAACCCCGCGCGGCGCGATCCCGCGACGATACGCGCCAACTTGGCCGATTCGCCCGACCAAGCGCGCGGGATTGTGGAAAATGTCATCAGGCGCTGGACTCGAGTCGAAACCCTGCCGCGCGTTGGCTCGCCGTCAGTGCGATTCTATCTGACGTATCTCAGCCCGCAGGTAATCGAGGCAATCGCGCTGGATAGGTCGGTGCGAGAGCGAGTGCCAGCGGAGAAACGCCCTGAGCTTTTAATCGAGTACGACCGGCAACTTTATGCTCGAAACGCGTTCCCATTCATACTCACTCTGCGCGGCCCGAGCGACCGGTCGCTCCTGGTGAAATTCTCACCGCTGAACGAAAGCATGACCATCGTGAACCAGAATCGCCAAGCCATCGCCGCGACGAGCCAATATGCGCCGCTGTTTACCACGCCGCTCGATTTCGAGCGCGGCGGCGGGGTCGGTTACGTGCTCTTTCCGCGCGCCATTGGAACGGGTTGCAACCCGACCATCAACCTCGCCATTGACCGTTCCTTCGACGTTCGCCTGTGGGGTCTGACGCTCTATGGCTTTCTCTCGCTGCCTTTTACGTCTAACGATCAAGTGACCTGGTCGTTTGAACTTCTGCCGGATACATCGCTTGAGCAAACCTTGAAAATTCCACCGCCGAGACAAGTGCCGGAGATAGATTCGAACACACTGGCCGAGATTTCGGGCTTGGCCTTTAACCTTTTCGAAAGTGTGCTACGGTAGATAATCAGCCACAGAAACACACCGAAACACACAGAAAGGAAAAACTGTGTTTCCGTGTGATTCCGTGGCTAAACAGCTTATGACGCAAAACGCCTTTTATTTAGATTCGTCTGCTTGCTCCGGCTGCAAAGCGTGCCAGGCGGCGTGCAAAGACAAACACAATCTGCCGGTCGGCATCTTGTGGCGACGCGTGTACGAGGTGACCGGCGGCGGTTGGACGCGCCGCGGGCCCGCGTGGGTCTCGGATGTCTTTGCTTACAACCTCTCGCTCGCCTGCAACCACTGCGCGCGGCCGATTTGCGTCGAGGTCTGCCCGTCGCAGGCGATGTACCGGCGCGGCGATGGAATCGTGTTGCTCGAGTCCGACAAATGTTTGGGCTGCCAGTATTGCAGTTGGGCGTGTCCCTACGGCGCGCCGCAGTACGATGCTGGCGCGGGCCGCATGACCAAGTGTACGCTGTGCGCGGACAATATTGACGTGGGCAAGCCGCCCGCGTGCGTCGCGGCGTGTCCGCTGCGTGTGCTGGATGTTGGCGACCTGCGTGACCTTCAAGCTAGGCATGGCGATGGCCGCGTCATCTTCCCCCTGCCCGACACGCACTTGACCGAGCCGGCGCTCGTCATCAAACCACACAGCCAAGCCGAACGCGCCGCGCGCGAGCCGGCCCGCGTTGGCAACGCCGAGGAAGTGAGCCAGCGTGAGGCAACGCAAGAGCACGCGCTCGTTTGGTTCACACTGCTCGCGCAGACCGCAGTCGGAGCATTTTGTACATCCCTCGTCTTGAACATTTGGGCGAACATGGCGCCTGTCATCGCATTGACAATGTTACTCGCGATGATCGCGTCGCTCTTTCACCTCGGCACGCCGGCGAATGCTTGGCGCGCCTTTGCCAATCTTCGCTCGTCGTGGTTGAGCCGCGAGATTCTATTCACCGTTTTGTTCACGGGCGCGGTTGTCATCCTCACGGCGTTACAGTCGCTTGACGTGGGAACAGACGAAAACCGCCAAGCGCTTGCGTGGGCAGCGACGTTGATCGGCTTAGCGCTGGTTTACAGCATGTCGCGTGTCTATCGCCTGCGAACCGTACCGGCATGGAATCGTTGGACGACCCCCGCCTCATTCTTTCTGACGGCGTTCGTCCTGGGCGGCTTGGCAGTCAGCGCAACGACTGCGCTGGCAACAGGTCAAGTAGTGCTGAGCATTGTCTTCGCAGGCGCGTTTGCAGTTGCGCTCGCGGTTGCAGTCCGCGTGCGGAGTCGGTTCTACGCGGTCGGACGATGCAATCGTCCGCCTCAATAGGTGAATACCCGATGAATCGGGTTGCGTCTGAATCCGATTCCATCGGATTTCCACCTGATTTAGCCGTCGGGTTTCCAACCGACTTCCCCCGGCCTTGAATTTTTTCCCCATTGGATGCCCAATTAGCCCAATCGTCAATCCTCATTGCAATCAGTTGGAGGCCGAATGTCCGCGATTTTTGATACTCCGATTCGAATTGCGAACCATGCCGCGCCCTAGAGCCAACGCTCCTAACGCTCGCGCGGGATTTTGCCGGGCGCGCGCTGATCGTGCGCGTCGAGAACGCCGAAGAGGGTATTCTAGCCACGCGCTTTCGTTTGACTCGCGCGCCGACCCTCGTTTATTGGCACGACGAGCGCGAGGTTGCGCGGATCGAAGGAGCCGCAAATGCCGACGCGGTGCGCGCGCATTTGGATTTCTTGCTCGGCGGCGCGCGTCCCGCGGCCGCGAGCGGCCCGAGCATCGCGCTGCACGGCGCGCCGGTCGAGACGCCGCAGGCGAGCGCCGGCGACGGCAGCGGCCCGGTTGTCGTGACCGACGCGACGTTTCAATCGCAGGTGCTGCAATCGCCCCTGCCCGTGCTCGTGGATTTTTGGGCGCCATGGTGCGGTCCCTGCCGCATGGTGTCGCCGATTGTGGAAGAGTTGGGCCGCCAGTACGCCGGACGGCTGCGCGTCGCCAAAGTCAACACGGACGAGAATCCGATGCACGCGAGTCGCTTGGGGATCCAAGGCATTCCAACGCTCATCTTTTTCAAGAATGGCCGCGAGGTAGATCGCGTGGTCGGCGCGGCGCCAAAGCAGATGCTGCAAAGCCGTTTGGAACGCGTGCTTAGCATGTGATGAATTCCCATTTCTTGACCCTCTGACCGGGATACGCTATAATGCGCCCGACTCTGTACTTTCACTTCAGGAGAAACGGGAATGGAACATGCCTCGATCGGCGTAATCGGCGGCAGCGGCGTTTACCAGATGGAAGGTCTGACTGCGCTCAAAGAGGTCAAGGTCAGGACTCCCTTTGGCGATCCGAGCGACGCGATCATCCTTGGAAATCTGAACGACCAACGAGTTGCTTTTCTTCCCCGGCACGGTCGCGGCCATCGCATCATGCCATCCGAAGTGCCTGTGGCCGCGAACATTTATGCGCTCAAATCGCTCGGCGTCGAGCGCATCATCTCCTTGAGCGCGTGCGGCAGTTTGCGCGAGGATTTCGCGCCCCTCGACATCGTGATTCCCGATCAGCTTTACGATCGAACCAAGAACCGCCCGACGACGTTTTTCGGCAAGGGGCTGGTGGTCCACATTTCGTTTGCCGAGCCGTTCTGCCCCGAGATGAGCGCGGTGCTCAACAGCGCGGCGCAAAAGGCGGGCGCGCGCGTTCACAAGGGCGGATCGTTTCTCGTCATTGATGGCCCACAATTCTCGACGCAAGCCGAGTCTGAAGTTTACCGGCAGTGGAAATTGGACATTATCGGGATGACGGCGCTGCCCGAGGCCAAGTTCGCGCGCGAGGCGGAGATTTGCTACGCGACCGTTGCGATGGTGACCGATTACGATACCTGGCATCCCTCACATGGTTCGGTCACCGTCGAAATGGTTGTACAGAATTTGCTAAAAAATGCCGAGATGGGCAAGCGCATCGTGCGCTACGCGGTGAGCGACATTCCTGCCGCCCGCGAGCATTGCCCCTGCCCCACCGCTTTGCGCGATGCCATCATTACGGCGCGCGATCGCGTCCCGCCGAAATCGCGCAGGGCCCTGGGCCTTTTGCTCGACAAATATCTGCCGGTCGAAAAGAAAGATCGGAGTGCGCGTCGCGCGAAAAAGTAATTCGCGTAGCGTTTTGTTTTGCTGGAATTTTTCCGATTTGGTTTGGTCGAGTATAGGGGTTGCCTATGCGAACCGATAACTACGCTAACAAAGGGCGCATCCTCATCGTGGACGATACGCCGCACAACATCGAGGTGCTCTACGACATCCTCAGCCCCGATGGCTATGAGTTATCGTCCGCGGCGGATGGCGAGACCGGTCTCCAGCGCGCACGCGCGGACAAGCCCGACCTGGTCCTTCTCGATCTCGTGCTGCCCGGCATGATGGGCATTGAAGTGCTCGAGGTCTTGAAGCAAGAGCAACCGCAGACTACTGTCATTCTCACGACCGCCTACGGTTCCGAAGAGACCGCGATCCAGGCGATGCGGCGCGGCGTCAACGATTACATCATCAACAAGCGGCCCTTTGATCCTGGCGAAGTGCGCGAGGTCGTTCGCAGCGCGATCGCCGAATCCCGCCTGCGCCAGGAAAATTTCCGCCTGACTCACGAACTGGAACTGGTCAACCAGCAACTCCAAGAGTATGCCGGCCATCTCGAACGGAACATTGACGAACTGCGCAGCGCGAACGAACGCCTCAAGGAACTGGACCGGATGAAGGCGTCGTTCTTTTCGATGATCTCGCACGAGCTGCGACATCCGCTCACCGTGGCCAAGGGCTATCTCGAACTGATCGAGACCGGCAGCGGCGGCGAGGTCACGACGGAGATGCGCCGTTATCTGCGCATCATCAACGACAACTTTGATCACCTGGCGGAGATGATTGACGATCTGCTTGACCTTTCGCGCATGGAGGCGGGCCGTTACCATATCACACGCCAAGCCGTGCGTCCATCGGGCATCATCAACCACACCATCCAGGCATTTGCCGCCAGCGCGAAGGAAAAAGAGATTCAGTTGGAAACAGAGTTGCCGGATAGTCTGCCCCTCGTGAGCGCCGATCCGCTGCGCGTGGTCCAGGTGCTCACGAACTTGCTCCAGAACGCGATCAAGTTCACTCCTAGCGGCGGCAGCATTACGGTCAGCGCCTGTGAATCGGGGCCCGAGGTCCAATTCTGCGTGGCCGATACGGGCATTGGCATACCCCCGGCAGAACTCGAGCGCATCTTCGATCGTTTTTACCAAGTTCGCCGCGACGATTCCAATCTCGGCGGCGCAGGCCTGGGTCTTGCCATCAGCAAAGAAATCATCCGCTTGCACGGCGGCCGTATTTGGGCCGAAAGCGTGGAGGGCAAAGGCAGCCGCTTTTACTTCGCCCTGCCGCGGGCGGTGGAAGAACAATCACCGTAGATCACCGGGGCGATTCGCCGACGAAAGAATCGCCCTTTTTCTTTCAATATCACCTGAAGGAGGGTTGGCGTGACCGAGATGGCGTCACGCGATTGGTTTTCGATCAAGGAAGCCAGTCGGTTACTTGGTGTTCATATTGGCACGGTGCGCGAATGGGCTGATGCCGGCGTCTTGCCCAGTTATCGCACTCCCGGCGGCCATCGCCGCTTTACCGCGTTCGATCTACAAACTTTTCTCAAGCAGCAGCAGCGCAAGCGGCAAGCAAACCAGCCGGCGTCGTTGAGCGAAAACGCGCTCGGCCTTGTGCGCCAGGAATTGCAAGCACATCCAATCAGCCATTCTACGTGGCTGCAACACCTCTACGCAAAACCGAACAGTCCCGAACGCGCGCGGCAGCGCGAATTCGGCCAGCACTTGCTCACTTGCGTGGTGACCTTTGTCGAGCAGCCGGACCAGCGCGAAGGTCTGCTGGACGAAGGGGGCCGCGTCGCGCGCGAATACGGACGCACGCTGGCCGCCAGCGGCTTTTCGGCCGGGAATGCCGCACGCGCGACGATCTATTTTCGCAAACTGATACTCAAAACGATCCTCGAAGCCCACATCGGCTCGCGAGTCGGCGACGAAGAAGACGCCCAGCTGTTCCAACGCGTCAGCGCCTTCCTCGACGAGATTCTCCTCGCCATCTTGGATGCCTACCCTTGACACCGCCGACAGAGAGGAATAGAATCGCGCTAGTTCAAATGACGCAACACGCAGCACGTAATACGCAACACGCAATACGCACTATTCCGTATTTCGTAATGCGTACCTGGAGTACGAGTGAATTCACAAATCCTGATGATGGGATTGAACCATACGACGGCGCCGGTTCAAGTGCGAGAGCAGATTGCGTCGGCCCCGTGCATCCGAGACGAAACTCTTGATCGCTTGCAGAGCAACCTGACCACTGCCGTATTCTCCGAACGTCTCATCCTCTCCACCTGTAACCGCACCGAGATTTACACCGTCACGTCGCACGCCGGCCAGGCCGAGCGGCTGCTCCGCCGACTCTTTGCCGCGCAGGAGACTCTATCCGGCGCCGCCGATTTCCTTTACACGTACACCCGGCGCGATTTGGTGGCACATCTCTTTGCGGTCGCCAGCGGCATTGATTCGATGATCCTGGGCGAATTCGAAATCCTCGGCCAGGTGCGCGCCGCATACCGAAAAGCCGCGGAGAACAAGACGATCGGGCCCATTCTGCACAAGCTGTTCAAGGATGCGATTCACGTTGGAAAACGCGCCCACTCCGAGACCCAGATCGGCGCAGGGGCCAGTTCCGTCGGATATGCCGCAGTCGCGCTCGCGCGCCGGCATTTGGGCGCCCTGTCCGGGCTGTCGGCCCTCGTGATTGGCGCGGGCGACATGGCGCGCCGCGCGGCCAAGAACCTCGCGGCCGACGGCGCCGCCACGATCATCGTCGCGAATCGCACCGTGGATCATGGCAGCCAGTTGGCCGCCGAAATCGGCGGGCACGCGATCACCTTCGATGAATTGCCGCGCGTGCTGAGCCAAGCTGACCTGGTCATTAGCGCGACGGGCGCGCCGCACATCATTCTCGACCGCGATATGATTCGCGCGGCGATGGCCGTTCGTCCAGACCGGCCGCTGTGTCTCTTGGACATCGCCGTGCCGCGCGATATTGATCCAGGGGTCGCGCAAATGCCCGGCGTCGCGCTGTACAATATTGACGATCTCCAACAACTTGTGGATGCGAATCGCGCCAGCCGCGAGCAGGCCGTCGAACAGGTCCACGCCATTATCGCCGAGGAAGCCGACACGTTTTGGCGCTGGTTCGCGGAACGCCGCGCCGCGCCCGTCATTGCCGATTTGCGCGAACGCGCGGAGCAAATCCGCGCCGCCGAACTCGACAAGGCGCTGCGCCGGCTGGGACACTTGCAGTTGAGCGCGCGCGACCGCAACGTGCTCGCGAGTCTCTCGACCGGCATCGTCAACAAATTGCTCGCGGCGCCGACGATTCACTTGAAGGAACGGGTGCAGAGCGGCGACGGCCAGCCGTATTTGGAAACCTTGCGGGAACTCTTTGAGCTAGATACGAACGACGGCCACGACCTTCCATCCGGACTTTGAATACGCGGACCAATGGCAAATCGAACATCCAAGATCGTCGTCGGCACGCGGGGGAGCGCCCTCGCGCAATGGCAGGCCCGCTTTGTGATCGCCGCGCTCCAGCGCGTTGCGCCCGATCTCGAAATCGAACTCCGCACAATCAAGACGGCCGGCGACCAAGAGCCAGCGCGTCCGCTCGCCGAAATCGGCGGCTTGGGAGCTTTCACCAAGCAAATCGAGGATGCGCTGCTGGCCCACGAAATTGATCTTGCCGTTCACAGTCTCAAGGACTTGCCGACCGAAATCGCGCACGGCTTGATAATTGCCGCCATCCCGGAACGCGAGGATGCGCGTGATTGCCTTGTCTCGCGGCACGGCGTCGGGCTGATGCAGTTGCCGCGCGGCGCGCGCATCGGCACGTCCTCGGCGCGGCGCGCGGCTCAGGTGCTCGCGCTCCGGCCCGACGCGCAGATCGTTCCGGTGCGCGGCAATGTGGACACGCGTTTGCATAAAGCGCAAAGCGAGGATTACGACGCGATCGTGCTCGCCGTCGCCGGCGTTACACGCTTGGGCCGCGCGCGAGAGATCACGGAATACCTATCTCTCGATCAAGTGTTGCCCGACCCCGGCCAAGGCGCGCTCGCCGTTCAAGTTCGGGCCGCCGATACCGCGCTCGCGACGGTTGTCGCCCAATTCGATCACGCGCCAACACGCGCAGCAGTGACGGCCGAACGCGCCTTTTTGCGCGCACTCGGCGGCGGCTGTCGAATGCCCATCGGCGCGTACGCACAAGTACGTGACGGTCAACTGTATCTGCGCGGCGTGATCGCCGACGCGGATGGTTCGCGGGTCGCGCGCGGTGAAATCGTCGGCAAGCCCAATGAGGCAGAAACGTTAGGCGCGCATCTGGCGGCGCAATTAACGCGCCCAAGCGCTGCGTCACCCCTGCGCGGCAAGCGCATCCTCATCACCCGCGCCCGCGAACAGGCGACGGCATTTGCCGACAAGATTCGCGCGCTCGGCGGCGAACCGGTCGAGTATCCCGCGATCGAGTTTGCTTCGCCAAGCGATTTTGCGCAACTCGACCGCGCGCTTGCGGCGGCGAATGATTTCGATTGGGTCGTCTTCACGAGCGTGAACGGCGTGCGTTTCGTCGCCGAACGGATGCGCTCGTTGGGCTTGAGCCCGCGCGCGTTTGAATCGGCAAAGCTCGCGGCGATCGGGCCGGCGACGGCGCGCGCCTTGCAAGACCTCGGGCTGACCGTGGGGTTCGTGCCGACGAAGTTTCTCGGCGAGCAAATCGCGGTGGAACTGCCCATTGTGCGCGGGCAGCGCGCCCTGCTCTTGCGCGCCGACCTGGCCTCGGATGTGCTGGCCGAAAAGCTGGCGGAACGCGGCGTCGCGGTGATGGACGTTGACGCATACCGTACTGTGCTGCCGACCGCCGGCAACGTGAAGTTGGGCAAGGTAGATGCCATCACTTTTACTAGCTCGTCCACCGTTCGAAACTTGACCGAGATGCTCGACGGCAAGATCGGCGACCTAGGGCGCGCGGCCGTGTTCTGTATCGGCCCGGTGACGGCGGAAACCGCGCGCGCTCTCGGCTGGCGCGTGGACGCGGTGGCAAGCGAGCACACGGTAGATGGCTTGGTCGCGGCGATGGTGAGGTTTTATCAAAGGACATCCAACTATGCTTGAACAGAGAATCGAACTTGCAACGCGAACCGACGTCACACCTTCGCCGCATTTCCCCCGCGTTCGCCCGCGGCGGATGCGGCGCAGCGAACCGCTGCGCGCGCTCGCACGCGAGACGGAATTGAGCGTCCGAGATTTGATCTATCCCCTTTTCGTGGTCCACGGCACACGCGTGCGCGAGGAGATCGCGTCCATGCCGGGCGTGTATCACCAATCGTTGGATGTATTACAAGCAGAGATTGACGAGATTACCGGATTAGGCATTCCCGCGGTCATTTTGTTCGGCCTTCCGGCGGTCAAAGACGAGGTCGGCTCAGAAGATTATGCCGAGCGCGGCATCGTTCAAGAAGCGATTCGCGTCTGCAGGCGCGTCAACCCCGATCTCGTCGTGATGACCGACGTGTGCATGTGCCAGTACACGTCGCACGGGCACTGCGGCATCGTCCGCAATGGCGCGATTGATAACGACGAAACGTTGCGATACCTCGGCATGACCGCCGTTTCGCACGCCGCGGCCGGCGCGGATGTCGTCGCCCCGAGCGCGATGATGGACGGACAGGTTGGCGCGATTCGCGCCGCGTTGGATTCGCACGGATTTACCGACACGGCTATCCTGGCGTATGCGGCCAAGTACGCTTCGTCATTCTACGGCCCGTTCCGCGAGGCCGCGGACTCGCCACCCAAGTTCGGTGACCGGCGGCAGTATCAGATGGACCCGGCGAACGCACGCGAGGCGCTGCGCGAGGTCGCGTTGGATATCGAGGAAGGCGCGGATATGGTCATGGTCAAGCCCGCGCTCGCCTACCTGGATGTCATCCGCCGCGTGCGCGATCAGTTCGACTACCCGCTGGCGGCGTACAACGTGAGCGGCGAGTATGCGATGGTCAAGGCCGCGGCGCGCAATGGCTGGCTCGACGAGCAAAAGGTCGCGCTCGAAATTGTGGCCGCGATCAAGCGCGCCGGCGCGGATATGATTCTTACTTATTTTGCAAAGGACGTCGCGCGATGGCTGGCGTAAGTGATTTTCGATTCGTTCAATATTTGGCGCTCAAGACCGATTCCGCGTGGCGACGATTACCGGAAGAGGAACGCCGCCGCGGGCGAGCGGAATTGACGCAAGAACTAGAATCCGGCGACGGCATCAAGAGTTACGCGTACAGCACACTCGGGTTGAAAACCGGCGCGGACCTATTCCTGTGGCGAATGAGCGACGGGCCTGACCGCTTGCAGGAATCGCTCGGCCGTTTGTTGTTGACCGGGCTGGGCAAGTATCTGCAAGTGACCCATTCCCTAATCGGATTGATTCGCCCTTCGACCTACGTGCGGCGACAGGATTCCCAGGAACAAGCCATTTTCGAGCAGGAGCGGCAGCGCTATTTGATCGTCTACCCGTTTTCGAAAACGACCGAGTGGTATTTGATGAGCAAGGACGCGCGGCAAGGGATGATGAACGAGCACATGCGCATCGGCCACGAGTTTCCTAAAGTGCGCCAATTGCTCGTCTACTCGACCGGGCTGGACGACCAAGAGTTTATCGTCTCATACGAAACGGAAGATTTGGATGCGTTTCAGCAGCTCGTGATCGCGCTGCGCGACACCGAGGCGCGGCGCTTCACCTTGCGCGATACGCCGATCTTTACGTGCGTGTACCGGTCGGTTCCAGAAACTTTGGCGCTGTTGGGATAGCGGACAAAAGATGAAACGCGTAGTGATTATTGGCGGCGGTATTGCGGGACTCGCGACCGCGTATTTTCTGCAACAACGCGGCGGAGCAGAATACAAGCTAATCGAAAGCGCGCCGTATTTTGGCGGCAAGATTGTGTCGGCGCAGGAAAAAGGATTTGTGATCGAAGGCGGTCCCGATTCGTTTCTCACGACCAAGCCGGCCGCGCTCGAATTGTGCCGCGCGCTCGGCTTGGGCGATCAGCTGATCGGCACGAACGACGCGGGTCGCAAAGTGTTCGTCTGGAGCCGCGGCAAACTGCGCGCCATGCCGGACGGCGTGATGCTGATTATTCCGACGCGGATCATGCCGTTCGTCAAATCGGGACTAATCTCGTGGCCCGGCAAAGTCCGAATGGGCATGGACGTCGTCATCCCGCCGCGCCGCGACGATGGCGACGAATCGCTCGCGCATTTCGTGCGGCGGCGTCTCGGTTCAGAGGCGCTCGACCGCATCGCCGAGCCGATGATTGCAGGGATTTACGTGGCGGATGCCGAATATCTCAGTCTCAAGAGCACCTTTCCACGCTTTCTCGATATGGAAAAAAAGTACGGCGGCTTGTTGCGCGGCGTGATCGCGCAGCGGCGCGCGGCCAACGGCAAATCGAACGGCAAGCCCGCGACCTCGATGTTCATGACTTTGCGCGGTGGTTTGCAGGACATGGTAGACGCTATTCTCGCGCGCCTCGACCCCCAATCCCTAATCTCTAATCGCCAAGTCGTCGGCATCACGCGCGCGTCAGTCGGGTACCGTGTGGCGCTAAGCGACGGAGCATCGCTCGACTCAGATGCCGTGGTATTCGCCACGCCAACCTACGCGACCGCCGACGTCGTCCAGAGCTTTGATGGCGGGCTGGCCGACGCGCTGCGGACGATCCGGTACGTTTCAACCGCGACGGTATCGTTTGGCTTCAAGCGCGCCGAGTTGACCCATCCGCTCGATGGGTTTGGCTTCGTCGTGCCGCGCAGCGAAAAGCGCAAGATCATCGCGTGCTCGTGGTCGTCCACCAAGTTCAACCACCGCGCGGCCGACGGCTACGCGCTCGTCCGCGCATTTATCGGCGGGGCGCATGCGGAGCATCTCGCAGAAGAAGCGGATGAGGCGGTCGCCCAGATGGCGCGCGACGAATTGCGCGCGATGATGGGCATTACGGCACAGCCGGTATTGACCAAGGTGTATCGTTGGCACAAGGCGAATCCACAGTACGCGGTCGGTCACGCGGAACGCGTCGCGGAGATCGAGCGGCAGGCGGCGCGGCACGCGGGGTTGTTTCTCGCGGGCGGCGCATACCACGGCGTCGGCATTCCCGACTGCATCGAGGATGGCAAACGGGTGGCGGAACAAATAGCGTAGGTCAAGTTGCTAACTTGACCTACAAGGAGGAATCAATGGAAAACCAAGCATATAAACTGGCGAACCTGAGCGACGACCAGCTCAAGAAAATCCAAGAGGCAGAGCCGACGCTCGGCTCGATCAACCTCCTGGCATTTCAGTCTGTTGCGCTCAATCCCGCGCAACTCAATGTGAGCCAGCTCGAGTGCCTGCAAGGACTGGAAAAGAATCTCGGCGTGACGCTCGTGGCATACCGCAAATAATGCGCGACCGCTTTCTGCGCGCCGGCCGCCGCGCGCCGGTTGACCGCACGCCGATTTGGTTGATGCGCCAAGCCGGTCGTTACCTGCCCGAGTATCGCGCCCTCCGCGAGAAATACGACATGCTCGCCATGTGCCGCGCGCCTGAGCTGGCTGTCGAGGTCACTTTGCAGCCGCTCAGGCGTTTCGATCTCGACGCCGCGATTCTCTTTTCCGACATTATGATCCCGCTGCGTGGCATGGGCGTGGATTTCGAGATCAAGCATTCTGTCGGGCCGATCGTGGCAAATCCGGTCCGCGATCGACGCGACGCAGAGAATTTGCGCGTGGTCGAGCCGGAACGCGACGTACCGTTCGTGATGCAAGCGATACGGCTCTTGCGGCGCGAACTCGACGGCAAGGTTCCGCTTATCGGTTTTGCGGGCGCGCCGTTCACGCTCGCCAGTTACATCGTCGAGGGCAAACCCTCGCGTGACTTGCTGCGGACGAAAAGTTTGATGTACGGCGATTCGGCCGCGTGGCACACGCTGATGGACAAACTCGCCGCGAGCGTCAGCGCGTACCTGCTCGCGCAAATTCGCGCGGGCGCGCAAGCCGTGCAGTTGTTCGATTCGTGGGTCGGCGCGCTCAGCCCGCGCGATTATCGCGCCTACGTCCTGCCGTACTCGAAAAAGATTTTCGACGCGCTTTCCGCGACCGGCGTGCCGCGCATTCACTTTGGCACCGGGACGGCCACGCTGCTCGAACTGATGCAAGAGGCAGGCGGCGAGGTGATTGGCCTGGACTGGCGCGTGCCCCTCGACCAAGCGTGGGACCGGCTGGGCGACATCGCGCTGCAAGGCAATCTCGATCCCGCCGTGATGCTCGCCGCGCCCGAAATCGTAGAGCAACAGACCCGCGCAATCCTGTCGCAAGCAGACGGCCGGCGCGGCCACATCTTCAACTTGGGGCACGGCATTTTGCCCAATACGCCGATTGAAAACGTCGAACGATTAGTCGAGATAGTTCACAGTTTTGTAGTTGAAACTCTGAGGTAAACTTTGGAGCAAATCGCAGTCCTCTTAATGGCGTACGGCACGCCAAACGCGCTTGACGACGTTGAGGCGTATTACACCGATATTCGCGGTGGACGCAAGCCGTCGCCGGAAAACTTGAAAGAGTTGATCGCGCGGTATGAGCGCATCGGCGGACGCACGCCGCTGCTCGATATTACGCGCGCGCAGGCCCGCGCCCTCCAGGCGCAGCTTGGCGATGGCTGTCGCGTCTACATCGGCATGAAGCATTGGCATCCGTACATCGCGCAGGCCGTAGACGAGATTGCGCGCGAGGGTCTGCGGCGCGTGGTCGCCATCGCGCTCGCGCCGCACTATAGCAAGTTCAGCATTGACGGCTACATCCAGCGCGTGCGCGATGCGGTTCAGAAATCGAATGCCGCGCTGGATGTCACGTTTGTCGAGAGTTGGAACGACCACCCACTCTTTTTGCAAGCGGTCGCGAAAAATCTCGAAAGGACGCGAAAGGAATTTGGCGCGGCGAATTGGGAGGACATCGAGGTGATTTTCTCCGCGCACAGTCTGCCGGAAAGAATCGTCCAGTCGAACGATCCGTATCCGCAGGAATTGCGCGAGACGTGCGAGGGCGTCGCGGCCCTGGTCGGGTTGAAACAGTGGCGCTTTGCGTATCAGAGCGCGAGCCACACGGGTGAAAAATGGCTCGGGCCGGACATTCTCGATACGCTAGAGGAAATCGCGGCGGAGAAACCCCGCCGCGTGTTGATCGCCCCGATCGGCTTCGTCGCCGATCATTTGGAAGTGCTGTACGACATTGACGTGGAATGCGCGGAACGCGCGCGCGAACTTGGACTGGAATTGCGGCGCATCGCGTCGCCGAATGCCACGCCCGAGTTTATCGCGGCGCTGGCCGCGATTGTCCGCGACCACTCCCTCCGGTGATGTTGTCATTGCGAGTGGTTTTCGCGAAGCAATCTTCCTTGTTGTCCGGGAACGCCGATTCAAGGAGGAAGATTGCTTCGGACAAAACCCGTCCTCGCAATGACAAGACCTTAAATCACTCCCCCGGTTTCTTCACGAACTTGACGTTGCCCCAGTCGCCCTTCTTGACGTACACGATGCCGAGATTGAACACTTGGCCGATGTAGCCCGCGTCGCCGAACGTGAATTCAAATTCGTCAGTCTGCGGGTAGCCGAGGTTTTGCGCCTGCGCGAATTTGTAGAGCGCGGCGTCGGTGTTGATCGGCATCCAGGTGAATTTTTTCGCGACGGAGATGACTTTCTGCTCGAGCGTCAGCGGCGGCTCCGACCGTGGGCCGAAAGTCAAGAGAAAATTGACGTGATGCTTTTCGGGCAAGCCCATCCCGCGGACGACATCGCTCTTGGATTGGTCCTCGACGAAGGCAAAGTAGGGACCGTTGAGCAAGTGGATGTCAAGGTTCGCAAAGATGGGCACGTTGGTCTGCCCGTTCGTGTCGGTAACCACTTTGGTCGGCGGGTCTTCCGACGGATCGCGCCCGACCCAGTCCACCACGCACGTTGCGCCGGGCACCGGCTTGCCCGCCGCGTCGAGCACCGTGAAATAGATGTGGTGATTGCCGCCCGCCTCGTTGACATCCTGATACTTGACGATGTTCGCGACCCAGGATGCGTTCGGATTTGCCTCAACGGAAATACCCAGAGCAGTCAGACGCGGATCGAATTCCATGTTCGCCTCCCTTAAAGTGACGGGTGACAAGTGACGGGTGTCGGGGCAAACCCCACCGATCACTTTCTCATCCGAAGGTTGATGTGGCCCAAGCCACCCGGACAACGGGCTTACAACTAGCCAAATTCCTGCCGATGAACAGTTACACGGTCTAACCGATCTATTACAACCTCGACGCCAATCCCCGGCTTGGTCGGCACCGCCATCGTGCCATCCGCCGCCACCTCAAACTCCGGCTCGACAATATCCTCGGTATAATATCGCTTGCTCGCCGAAATGTCGCCCGGCAGTTTGAAATTGGGCAGCGACGCCAGCGCGACATTCCCCGCGCGCCCGATCCCCGATTCCAACATGCCGCCGTGCCATACCGGCATATCGCTCGCCGCGCACAAATCGTGAATGCGAATTGACTCCGCATATCCGCCCACGCGCCCTGGCTTGATGTTAATGGTGCGGCAGCTCTGCAATTCCAACGCCGCGCGCGCGTCTGCAAGGGTATGAATGCTTTCGTCGAGGCAGATGCGCGTTTTGAGCTCGCGCTGGAGTTTCGAGTGATCGTAAATATCGTCATAGCCGAGGGGCTGCTCGATCAAGAGCAAGTCGTACCCGTCCATCGCGCGAAAGAGATTGACCGCTTCGAGCGTATAAGCCGAGTTGGCGTCAACTTGCAAGAGGATTTTGGGAAATTCCCTGCGAACCGCCGCGACCATGTCCAAATCACGCCCCGGCGCGATCTTGATTTTTACGCGCGCATATCCTGCGCTTAGGTAACCGGCCACCTTCTTGACCAATTCGCTTGGCGACGATTGCAGCCCAACGCTTACACCGACCGGGATCTGTTCGCGCGAGCCGCCGAGCATTTCCGACAGCGAAACGCCGCGCGACTTGGCAAACAAATCCCACAGCGCGAATTCGAGGCCGGCCTTCGCCATATTGTGCCCGCGCACGCGCGAGCCGCCGACCATCCCTTCATCCACGTTCGCGATATTCTGTTTGAGCACACCGGGGATCAGGTAATCGCGCAGAATGTGCCACGCGGTTTGATTCGTCTCGTAGGAATAGAACGGGTCGGCCATAGCCACGCACTCGCCCCAGCCCGTCACACCCTCCGCGTCCACGCGCACGATGATGTGTTGCTCGTCCACCTCGACGCCGAAAGACGTTTCAAAGGGCGCGACCAATTGCATCTTGATGAGGCGTAGTTCGATTCGGTCTATTCGCATATTGTCTCCCAAGACCCGAAGGGTTTTTGGAAACCCTTCGGGTCTATGCCCCGAATTTCGTGAGCCGCAGCGCGTTCGCCAGCGCAATCGGCATGAGGTCTTTCGAGCGCAAGCGGCCCAGCCCCCCGCGCGCGCACGCGCGTTCGCCGTATTCGGCGATGTTGTCGGCGCGGCAGTGACGCGAGTACAGCATGATGGGGACCGGATGCCAACTGTGCGATTTCAGCAGCGCGGGGGTCGAATGGTCGCTCCCGACGACGACCACGTCGGGTTTGAGCGCGAGCAAGCGCGGCAACTGCGCGTCTAGCTCCTCGATGACGTGGGCCTTGCGCGCAAAATCGCCATCTTCGCCCGCCGAGTCAGTTTTTTTGACGTGGAGATAAAAGAAATCAAAATCGTTCCAGTTCTTTTCGAGCACGGTGAACTCATCGCTAATCGCCTCGCCAGGGACCGACAGCGTTTTCATGCCCAGCAATTTCGCTAACCCGCGATACATCGGATAGACGGCGATGGCCGCCGCGTTCAGACCAAAGACCTCTTTATATGTCGGCATCGCCGGATGCTTGGCAAAGCCGCGCAAGAGGATCATGTTCGCCGGATGCTTGTCGGCCAAAAGCCGGCGCGCCTGCGCGATAAACTCGTTCACCAGCGCCGCCGATTTCTCCGAGTCGCGGCTCTGCGCGTTGACCGGCAGCGCAGGCACGCCGAGCCGCTGTGGGTCGGTCTCGCTGAGCGCGTCGCCTAGACCTTCGCCGCGCAGCACGAGGACAAAGCGATAGTCCTTGACCGTCTCGACAAACACTTGGACGCCCGGAAGCTCAATCGTCCGCAAAATCTCAACCAGTTCGCGGTTCAACTCGGTGGGAATGCGCCCCGCGCGGCGATCGGTCAAACTACCGGCCGCGTCTACGGAGCAAAAGTTGCCGCGCGCCGCGACGTCGTTGGGCCCGAGTTCGAAATCAATGCCCAACGCCTCCAGCACGCCGCGGCCGATAGTGAATCGCGTAGGATCGTAACCAAAGATGCCGAGATGCCCGGGGCCGCTTCCGGGGCTGATGCCGGGGCCAACCGGATCGGCCAGACCGAGAATGGATTGCGCGGCCAGCGCGTCGAGATTCGGCTTGTGCGCCGATTCGAGTTCCGTCTTGCCGCCGGGTTCGAGCGGCAGTCCGCCCAGACCGTCCATGACGATCATCGCAATCTTGGTCTGCTCGGGCACGACAAGGTCTTGAAGAAAACCAAACTCCATTGAAACACCTCCGGGTTGAACGGACGGTATCATAACATTTGCCGCGCGAGATGTCAAAAAGGGTATTTTTCTTTTGGCGCGATTTGACTTATAATAGCGTCAGCCACCTCAAGAACGCGATCGCCCCAATGGAGGGATATATGAAGAACTCGCGTGCGATTCGACTCCTTTTGCTGCTTCCCCTCGTCTTTTTGATGCTCGCCGGCAGCGCGCAGGCGCAAAGCAAAAGCGTCGTCGTGCCGCGCCGCGACATTGACGTCACGATTCAAACGAACGGCGATGTCCAGATCAACGAAACCTGGCAAGTCCAATTCATCGGCGGATCGTTCACCTTTGCGTTCCGCGGCATCTACCTGAATAAAGTAGATTCGGTAAGCGGGTTTCAGGTCTCGGAGGGCGGTCGGGCTTTTCAGCAAAGTTCGAGCGAATCGGCGAACACTTTTCGGGTGTACCAGGAGAGCGGCCAGCAGTTCGTCAAGTGGTTTTTCCCTTCGACGAGCAACCAGACGCGCACGTTTAATCTGCGCTACACCCTGAACGGCGCGCTTCGCATTTACGATGGCGGCGACCAATTCTGGTGGAACATCATCGAGAGCGACCACGGCTATACCATCCAGAATTCGACGATCACCGTTCACTTGCCCGCCGCGTTTCCAACCGATCAGCTCAAGGCCGCGGTAACGACGGGCAGCGGCAACGCCAGCATTCGTGACGGGCAGACGGCTCTCTTCACGGCGAGCAATCTGAGTGACGGCGAGGGCCTGGAGATCCGCGTGCAATTTCCGCACGGCGTCGTTACGGCGGGCCCGCCGGGATGGCAAGCTGGCGTGGACCAGATCGCCGCCATCAAACCGATCCTCAATTTGGGATTCCTGTTTGTCGCGGCGATTCTGCTGCTGCTCGGCCCGCTCGCGCTCTATCTCCTCTGGTTCATGAAGGGCCGCGACGCGCCCGCGCACGTGGTCGCGCAAACCAGCGCGCCGCCCAACGATTTCCCGCCCGCGATGGTCGGCACCCTCATTGACGAAAAAGCCGACATGAAGGATATTATCGCCACGATCGTTGACCTGGCGCGCCGCGGCGTCTTGAAAATGACCGAACGCGAGACGCCCGGCTTTTTGGGCATTGGATCGAATCGCGATTATAGCTTTGAGCTTGTGGGCGATACGACCAACCTGCGCCCCTACGAAAAGACGCTGATCCAGCACATCTTTAGCGGGCGCACGACGCGCGATCTTTCCGACCTCAAAGAGAAATTCTATACGGCGATTCCAAAGTTGAAAACGCAAATGTACGACGAGGTGACGAAACTCGGATTCTTTTCCGGAAACCCCAACTCGACCCGCATGAAGTATGCAGCGCTGGGGGTGGGTTCGCTGTTCATCTTCGGTTGCGTCGGTTTCGGCTTGTTCACGATATTCTCCGAGTTTTCGGATCTCGCTTGGTGTCCCGCCGTCTCGCTGATTGTCACCGCGGCGGGTCTCGTCGTCCTCAGCCCCTTTATGCCACGCCGCTCGCCAAAAGGCGCTACCGAGAAAGCCAAGTGGATCGCCTTCAAGCGCTATCTCGAGAATATCGAAAAGTACACCAACCTCGAAGAGGCCAAGCACCTCTTTGACAAGTATTTGCCCTACACGATTTGTTTTGGGCTGGAAAAATCTTGGACGCAAAAGTTTGCCAACATTGACACGCCCGCGCCCACCTGGTACGAAATGTATCCGCCGATCGGTTATGGCGGCTATCCGCATCATCGCGACCGCCGCGGGCCAGACTTTGGCACGGGTCGCGGCGGCAGCAGCGGCGGCGGCAAATCGAGCGGCGGGCAAATGCCGAGTCTCGATAGCGCCGCGGGCCGCGCGTTCACGGGCCTGAACGTCATGAGCGCCGGTTTGTTCTCGATGCTCGACTCGACCGCGTCGGTCTTTAATAGCGCGCCCTCCAGTTCGGGTGGCGGCGGCGGTTGGAGCGGCGGCGGGGGCGGCGGCGGCGGGGGCGGCGGCGGCGGATCGTCGGGATTTGGATAGGAGGAAATGTGGGTCGCATCATCGGCGTTATTCTCATTGTGGCAGGACTTGCGATTTGCGGGGTTGTTTCGTTATTTGTCGGTGTGGGGGCTCTTGCGGCGGGCGAGGGGCCGAGTGTGAGCACCGCCGGCGCGGTGTTGGGCATCGCGCTGTTCGGCGTCATTCCGCTTTTGATCATGGGCGGCATCGGAACGTTTCTGTTTATCCGCGGCGGGCACGAGGCCAAGGAGATGGCTGAGATACGCAAGCATGAAAAACTGCTGGGGATGATTCAATCGCAGGGTAAGGTTCCGCTGGCGAACGCGGCCATCGAAATGAGGTTGACACGCGATCAGCTCAAGGATATGATTTACCAATTGGTGAATCAAGGGCTGTTCAGCGGATTCATCAACTGGCAGGAGGGCGTCTTTTACTCCAAAGACCTGTCGCAGGTCCAGTCGAACAAATGCCCCAACTGCGGCGGCGAACGCGAAGCGGTTGGCAAGGGCATCGTGAAATGTCCGTATTGCGGGGTGGAGTTGTTCATTCCGGCCTCGTGACCTGGAATTCAAAATGGAATGCCTATGAAGAAAAAACCGCGCAATGAAATGAATGATGACCTTCGCCCGGAATACAACTTGCGCGAACTGCTCAAGGGTGCGGTTCGGGGGAAATATGCTCAAAAGCGGAGAGCCAAGCGTGCTTCCAAAGTATCACAAGCCCGGCTTGTCGCTCGCGCTTTAGAAAACGCTCGCCTTCGGCGCAAACTACGGCCTATTCTCAGGCAACACGACGTGGTGCGGGCCGCTCTGTTTGGATCTTTTGCGCGTGGCGAAGCCGGCCCGCACAGCGATCTTGATGTACTTGTAGAGTTCAGCGGAGAAAAGAGTCTCCTCGACCTGGTCGCTTTGAAATTGGAGCTTGAGCAAAAGACGCAGCGCAAGGTCGACGTCCTAACCTACCGGTCGCTTCACCCAGTAATTCGCGACACCATCCTTAGTGAACAGGTCGCAATCCTATGAAAAGGGACGCCCAGCTTTTCTTGGGACACATCATCGAAAGCATTGAGTTGGTTCAATCCTATACGCTGGGAGTCACCAAGAAAAAATTCCTGGCATCACCGCAACTTCAAGACTCGGTGATCCGCAGGATCGAGATTATCGGTGAGGCCGTCAAGAACATCCCAGCGGAGTTGAGAGAGCGGTATCCTCAAGTTCCGTGGCAGCAAATTGCCGGAATGCGGGATGTGCTCATCCACGAGTATTTTGGCGTGGATATGCCATTGACTTGGACTGTCGTGAAGCGGGATTTGCCAAAGCTCAAGCGAAGGGTTAGCAGGATTCTGAAAGACTTGGACTTGGATCGAAAAAGAGTATCATCGGCAAGGAGGTGACACTCCACTATGGATAACATTCAGCAGCGCATCGTCGAGATCGCGCAGCAGATTCCCGAATACGTCGGGTATCAGGCGAAGGAGCGGCGGCGCGACGCGGACAAGCTCGTGCGGCGGCAACTGGCCGCCAAGTACGACGCGCCGCACACGCGGCTCAGGCGCATCGCGCGCCAAGCCCCGCTCGAACACATTACCGAAATCGAAAACCTCGACCAGAAATTGCTGCGACTGATCGCGCGCTTGCAGACCGCCCCGGGCGGTTACGCCGGCTGGTTCGACGCGGGGCAAATCGTCGAGGGCGATCTCGATCAGCTTACGCAGTTTGACGCGTCGCTCGCGGACGGGGTCGCGGCGTTGACCACCGCGATGGACAAGGTCGCGGGCGCGTTGAAAACCAAAGTGGGCGTGGAAGACGCCATCGGCGAGTGCGCTGATTTGCTGGACAAACTGAACGCGCAATTCGACCAGCGCGAGCAGTTTCTCTCGATGGGGAAAAAGCCCTCGCTCGAGCCGCCGCCGTCGCCGCTGGACGCGCTCAAGGCGAAGCAGGCGCCGCCCGCCGAACTCGTCGCGCTGGGCAATCTCAAGTTGCGCGACGCCGTTTCGTTCGGCGGAACTGATTATCTGGTCGCCGGGAAACTTGTCTATTCGATCTCCGGCGGGCCGTTTTGGGCTTTGATGCTCCAGGACGGTGGACAGAAACGCTGGCTGCGCGTCGGCCCGGGCAATGAACTGGCGGTGTGCGACGAGATCGTGCTCGACGTACGCTCGCCGCTACCCGACACGCTGGAATACGACGGCCAATCCTTCGTGCGCGGCGATGCGGGCAGCGCGAACGTCAGCGTCGAGGGCGCGGGGGGAACGAAACGCGGCTCGGCAAATTACGCGCGTTACCGCAGCGACGCAGGCAGCCACCTGTGGGTCGAGGATTTTGGAAGCGAGACCCGCACAATGGCGGGCCAAGCAGTTGATGCCAGTGAACTACGAGTTTACCGGCGATAAACCAATTACCAATTACCAATTACTAGTTGCCAGCTGGCAACTAGTAATTGGTAATTCAGGAGGACACAATGGGTATCCTTGATCGTATGAGCCAAGTCTTGCGCGCGAACATCAACGACCTGTTGAACCACGCGGAGGACCCCGAGAAAATGCTCAACCAGATTTTGCGCGATATGGAGGACTCGCTGCGCCAGGGCCAGGCCCAGGTCGCCGAGCAGATCGCGCAGGAAAAAATGATCCAGACCGACCTCGACATCGCGCGGCGGAACGTGGACGAGTGGGGCAAGAAAGCCGAATTGGCCGTGACGAAAGGGATGGACGATCTGGCCCGCGAAGCGCTGCGCCGCCAGGACGATTATGAGGCCCAGACCGACATCTACGAGAAACAGCTCGAGGTCCAGCGCAAGGCGGTTCAAAAGCTCAAGACCGATCTTGCCGCGCTGGAAGCGAAATACGACGAGGCGCGCCGCAGCAAAGAGGCGTTGATCGCGCGCGCCAAACGCGCCACCGCGCAGCAGCAAATGTCGTCGGCGGCCGGCAAATTGTCGGCAGTGGATTATTCGTCCGACCTCGCCAACATGGAGCGCCGGATCCAGGAGCAGGAGGCGCGCGCCGCCGCGTCCGAAGAAATGAAAAAGGACTCGGTAGACGAACAGTTCCGCAAGCTGGACACGGACGATGACGTTGACCAAAAGCTCGCCGCGTTGAAGCAGAAGCTAGGGAAATAGGAGACCAGCATGCCACGCATCATTGATGTCGTACAGTTTCTCGACGATACCGGGAATGAGATCGTCCATCGCGAGCCGGAAGGCGGACCGGGCGATTTTCGGCTGGGGTCGCAAGTCATCGTGCGCGAGAGCCAGACGGCGGTCTTTTTCCGCGACGGCAAGGCGCTCGACGTGCTCGGCCCCGGGCGGCACACGATCACGACCGCCAATATCCCGGTCCTCGCCAGCATCATCGGGTTGGCGACGATGGGCAAATCGCCGTTTCCCGCCGAGGTCGTGTTCGTCAACATGCGCGAGTTTCTCGATCAAAAGTGGGGGACGCCAGAACCCATCGTCTTTCGCGATAGCGAGTTGGGGATGGTACGCCTGCGCGGGTTCGGCACGTCGGCGTTCCAGGTCAAAGACCCGTCGTTGTTCGTCAACGGCATCGTCGGCCAGCAGGGCATCTACACGTCGAGTGTGCTGCAAAACTATTTGCGCGGCATAATCGTCACCAAATTGACCGACCTGCTGGGCGAGCAAAGGAAATCGGTGCTGGATTTGCCGTCGCTCTATAACGAAATCGGCGCGGCGACCAAAGCGCAGCTCGCCGACGATTTCGCGCGAATGGGCCTCAACCTCAAGGCGCTCTATGTGAACGCGATCACGCCGACCGAGGACACGGCCCGCGCGATTGACGAGCGCGCGTCCATGGGCGCCCTCGGCGACATGGACAAGTACCTCAAGTTCAAGGCCGCGCGCGCGATGGGCGATGCCGCCAATCAACCGGGCGGCGCGAGCGGCGCGATGGAAACGGGCATGGGCTTGGGCGCGGGCGCGGGGCTGGGCGCGGCGATGGCCGGGATGATGTCGCAGGCGTTCCAGTCGCAAGGAAGCGCGAAACCCGCGGCGGCGATGACCCGCTGTCCGAACTGCGACACCGAGAATCCGGCCAACTCGAAATTCTGCAACAACTGCGGCACCAAGCTGACCGGCTCGGTCAAATGCCCCACCTGCGGCACCGAAAATCCACCGGGCGCGAAATTTTGCAGCAACGACGGGACGAAACTGGCGTAGACAAACAGGGAAATTGAAAGTCCAAGCGTCAGTCTCCGCTTCGCTCCGAGCACTCGCTAGAATGACCGTTCTTGATTTCCAGTGCAATCGGCGTAAAATAAGCCCTGTAGTGAAATTTGACTACAGGGCTTTTTCGCAAGGTCGCTCGCCTAACCAGACAAGGAGAGAAACAGAGTGATCGCAAGTGAAAATGAACTTCGGGTGACACAAGAGCGAATCATGAAATTCCAACAGTGGCTGGCGAATTTTCGTCGCACTGCGCAGCCAGAAGAGTTCACTGCGCTTTCCAGCAGCTATCGCTTGGAGATAGAGCGCATGCAGGCAGAGGTTCTGGATTACTTACTCCGACCGCTACTCATTGACGAGGAAAAACAGCCCGAAGCCGCATAGACACGAGATGCAGCATAGCATCGAGGAGACTATGAAACCACTGGTTCTCGCGCATCGCGGCGCGAGCGCAGTCGCGCCGGAAAATACGCTCACCGCATTTGATTGCGCGTTTGAGATGGGCGCCGACGGCATCGAGCTGGACGTCACGCTGACGAAGGACGGCATCCCGGTCGTCATTCACGACGACAACGTGGACCGGACGACAAACGGGCACGGACCGATCAAGCAGATGACGCTCGCCGAGGTCAAGACGCTCGACGCCGGTTCGTGGTTCGATACAAGATTTCGCGGCGCGCAGATTCCCACGCTGGCCCAAGTGCTCGAGGCGGTGCGCGGGCACGGCATCGTCAATATCGAATTGAAAAGCGTGACGTTGAAAAGCGACGGGTTGGAGCAGGTCGTCGCCAAAGTCGTTGAACAGGCGGGGATGCGCGATCGGGTCATCATCTCGTCTTTCAACCCGTTCGCCCTGAACCGGATGGCGAATTGCAGTCCGCGCTTGCCGCGCGGTTTGTTGTACGCGGACAACCTGCCCATCTATTTGCGGCGCGCGTGGCTGCGTCCCATCGCGCATCCCCGCGCGCTGCACCCCAAGTATACCATGGTTACACCCAAACTCGTCAATTGGGCCAAGAGCAAAGGGTACGCGGTCAACACCTGGACCGTGGACGATCCCGAAGAGATGCGGCGACTCATCGGTCTGGGCGTCAACGCGATCATGACGAACCGACCCGACCGGTTGAAACAGGTGCTGGAGAACTCTTAGCCCCTCACCATCCCGAACATGACCACGCGCCGGCGAACCACACGAACCCGGCGCGTCCCCAGGTCGCTCGCCCAGTGCGCTTGCCCGTCCGGGACCTCCTGGCGATAGAACTCGTCCCTTTCTACGGTGACCGACAGCGGCGTAAACGTATGTTCCGGCGACGGCAGGGCGCGGGCGATCGAAGGCGCCAGGCGTTCGGTCCATACGGCCAACGCTTGCTGCGACGAGAATTCTTCGCAAGCGCTGGGCACAAGCCGCGTTTCACCGTTTCGGATTTCATAGGTTGTCGGCGTCCGAATCACCAGACTGCGGTTCACCGGCACTGGGCCGGAATTGGACGGCCCGGTAGGCGATACGATTATTTGTCTTGCCTCCATCTGATTCTCCTGTTTTTCAATATGAACACGGGACACTCTCCGCCCGTCTCTCCTATGAATTAACGACGCCCCCTGCCAAGTGATACCCAACTTTAGGTGAGTAGGCCGTATCAACGGTGACTCGCCATCGTTATAATGGACAGCGGATGTTGCGGCCCCGAAGAGAAATGCCGCAAGGTTTTGCGCGTGGCGAATTCATGGTAGGAGCAAGGCACGACGCCGGGGACGAGCCGATGAAATTCTATCAGCGGCTCGTTTTTTTATGCGGGTCGAGCGGCTCAGGCAACGATTTTGAAACGGCAATCGTGCTATTGTAATGACGACTAGAATCCGGTGCCGTCATGTGCTCGACGGGACCGCATCGTCATTGCAGCGCACTATCCCGCCGAGCGGAATCAGTGCGTTTTGCTTTTCAGGCGCCGGCGCCTGCGATAGGGGAGGAGGAATGGACGCGAGGCAGTATGGGGCGGTCGTTTGGCGACGCAAGTGGGTGATCTTGACCACAACCACCATGGCCGTGTTGATCGCCCTGATCATTACGCTCTTGATGCCGATCAATTATACGGCGACGACGACGATTCGAATCGCGACGACGACGATCGGCCCGGCGTTGGACCAGCGCGCCTTTGACATGTCCTATACGGACCGGCTGATGAACACCTACTCCAAATTGGCAAACAGCGGACCAATTTTGGCCCAGTTGATGCAAAAACTTAATCTGATCCAGCCGCCCGCCGTCCACGTGGACATTCCGGCGAATACCGAGTTGATGCGATTGTCGGTCGAGGGCGACGACTCAGCCGGGGCGGCCGTCGCGGCCAATACGCTCGCCCAACTTTTGATTGACGATTTCAAGGCCAGTTATTCGCAGATCGGCAAGGCCGCGGATCAGACGTTGAACGCCCAACTGAACCAAGCCAAAGGCGAAGTGGACCTGGCGCGCCGGACTTATGATGCCTTGCTCGTCCAGGTGCCGCCCAACCCGGAACGGATCAGCGCGGCCCGGACCACGTTGCAGGCCAGAGAAGATACCTACGACCGGTTACTCGCGCAGTATCAACAAGCCACGCTGCTCCAAGCCACCCAAGCCAACACGATTTCGGTCGCCGATCCCGCGATTCCGCCGCTTTACCCATCAAAGCCGAATATCGCCCTCAATTTGGGGTTGGGCTTGCTCGTCGGGCTGATCGGAGGCGCCGGTCTGGCGTTTCTCTTTGAGAACCTGGACAGCACGCTGACGACGACGGAACAAATCGTCGAAACGATTCAAGCTACCCCGATTGGTTGGATACCTCAAGTGCGCGGGCGCGGCAGGAGCGTTTTCTTCTCGAGCCACACGCCCGAAGGCGAGGCGCTGGCGCGGCTGCGAACCAACATCGCGCATCACGATCATTCCCTGCCGCCGACGCGGTTGCTCGTCACGAGCGCCGAATCCGGCGACGGCAAATCTACGATTGCCGCGAACCTGGCGCGCACGCTAGCGCAGGCGGGCCGCGGCGTCGTGCTCGTGGATGCTGACTTGCGGATGCCGGCCTTGCACCGGATCTTCAGCATCCCCAACGCGCGCGGTTTGAGTGACATCTTGCAGCGCCGAGCCACGCCCGACGACGTGATGCAGTATACGCGCGTGCCGGGCGTTTGGCTGATTCCGAGCGGGCCCGTGCCGGCCAATCCGGCGGAGCTGATCGGCTCGACGCAGATGCAGGCCCTGCTCGAACAACTCACCGTGCGCTTTGATACCGTGTTGCTCGATACCCCGCCGTTTCTGCCTGTGACGGATGCCGCGTTGCTTGCGCCGCAAGTGGATCAAGTCCTCCTCATCGTGGCGCGCGCACACTCGCGACGCGAGCCGGTCCGCGCGGCCTTTCAGCAATTGCAAGACCTTCAAACGCGATCCGTTGACGTGGTGGTCAACCACGCCGAGCCGGGCGAAGCGTACGGCTATTACGCCTACCGCGCGAGGGAAACGGATGAATCTTGACACGCTGATCTCGCGACCGGCCCAATCCTCCCCCTCGCTCGAAAACCGACGACTATATTTCGCGACCAAGCGCGGCTTGGATGTCTGCTTGGCCTGGCTGGCGCTCATCATTCTGTCGCCCGTGATGCTGCTCATCGCGATCTTCATCAAGCTCGATTCTCCCGGGCCGGTCTTGTTTCGCCAAAAACGCGTCGGAGCGCGACTCGCCCGGGCCGGGGGCGCGCTGCGCTGGGACATTTGCCACTTTTACGTACTCAAGTTCCGCTCGATGGTCCACAACGCGGACGAATCGCTCCATCAGGCGCACGTCAAAGCGTTTGTTCACGGTCAGTTACCTTCCACGAACGGAGAACAAGCGCCGTTCAAACTGAACGACGATCCGCGCATCACCCGCGTGGGCCGCTGGTTGCGTACGAGCAGTCTGGACGAGCTGCCGCAGCTATTCAACGTGCTCCGCGGCGAGATGAGTCTGGTGGGCCCGCGTCCCGTACCAATCTACGAGACGGCCAATTACGAGGTTTGGCATCGGGAACGGCTTTGCGCTTGGCCCGGCATCACCGGGTTGTGGCAAGTCATGGGACGGAGTAGATTGAGCTTTGACGAGATGGTTCGTCTCGACATCGAATATGCTCGCAGTCAGTCGTTGGCCCTGGATATCAAAATATTGTTTCTCACGATCCCAGCAGTTCTGAGCGGACGCGGCGCCGGGTGAGTTGGAAATGGATGCAGGAGAGAAACGAGTAACCATGAGGGATCAAATCGGAATGGCTGTTTTGGGTTGCGGTTACTGGGGTATCAATCATGTCCGCGTGCTATCGGAACTGCCCCAGGCGCGCATTCAAGTCGTCTGCGACACGCGCCCGGAACGGCTGGATGAAGTTGGACGCCGCTTCCCCACGATTCGCTTGACGACCCAACTCGAAGAGGCGCTTAACACACCAGACGTAGACGCGGTCGTCATCTCCACGCCCGCGACCACCCATTATGCCCTCGCGCTCCGCTGCCTCAACGCGGGCAAGCATGTCTTGGTCGAAAAGCCGATCAGCAAGACGGTCCTTGAGGCCGAAGATTTGACGCGCCGGGCCGAAGCGCGCGGGCTGGTGCTGATGGTCGGACACACCTTTCTTTACAACCCCGCGGTCCGCACCATCAAGGATTACATCCAGCGCGGCGAAGTGGGACGCGTCTATTTCGTCTATGCGCGGCGCACCAATATGGGGCCGATCCGCCACGACGTCAATGCGCTCTGGGATTTGGCGCCGCACGACATCTCGATCTTTAACTATTTGCTGGGCGGCAAACCCGAGTGGGTCAGCGCGGTCGGCGCCAAAGTGCTGCGGAACGGCCGCGAGGATGTTGGGTTCATCTCCCTGGGCTATCCGTCCAATGTCGTCGGGCACATTCAAGTCAGTTGGGCCGACGCCTACAAAGTGCGCGAGGTTGTCGTCGTCGGCAGCGACCGGCGCATCGTGTTCAACGATTTCCATCCGGTGGAGCGCGTTCGCGTTTTCGAGAAAGGCGTCGCCCCGGTCGAAGAGGCAACCAGTTTTGACGAATACCAGCTCCGTATCCGCGATGGCGATATTGTCAGCCCTGCCATCGAGACGAGCGAACCGCTCAAGAACCAATGCCTGCACTTTGTCGAATGTGTTCGCGACGGCAAGCGCCCGCTGACCGACGGCTGGGCCGGGCGCGATGTAGTGCAGGTCATGGAGGCCATTGATCGCTCGGTCGAGCGCCGCGGGGCGCCCTTGGAGGTTGCCCACGAGATACAACCCGCGCAGGAGAAACCGTATGTCGCGCCACGCGGCAAGGTGATTGACAAGCGGATAAATACAGTAATGCCATGACCGTTGGAACAGCGAATCAGCAAATCGAACGACCTGCTCCGAGCCACCGGGCGGCACGCCAAATTGTAATGGCCGCCCTGGTCGGCGTCGCGCTCGGCAGCGCCGCGATTTTCATTCCGTATCTACCCGCTCTGTGGGCGCCTTTTGTCGTGCTGGCGATTGTTTTTCCGTTCGTCGCGATGATGGTTGGCAGCGTGCGGAAATTGCTGCTTGCCGCCATCATCTTCGACATCGCCTTTCCAATGGATATTCACTTGTTCTACCACCCGGCCGAGGCCGAGTTCGGCGCGCTGGGTGGCTTGAACATTTCGGCGACGACGGTGGCCCTGACGGTACTGTACGCTCTGTGGATCGGCAAACTCTTGAGCAAGGCCAAATCACAAGCCCGACCACGCGCATGGTTGGGGCCTGGCGCGCCCCTCGCGGTCTACGTCGGATTTGCCGCGCTCTCGATCCTCGCGGCGCGGAATACGTCGCTTGCGCTGTTTGAAGTTTTCTTACTCGTCCAGACACTGCTGTTGTTTATCTACATCGTCGGCACGGTGCGGACGCGCGAGGACGTGATTTTCCTCGTGACGATCATACTCATCTGTCTGGTGTTAGAAAGCGTGCTAATGATTCTCGCTCCGCTTGGCTTGCGCTTCGAACTGGGGAATCTCGCTAACCGCGTTGACCTTGAAGCGGGCCGCGTCGCCGGGACATTTTTCCGCACTGCCGGCACGGTCGGTTCGCCGATCCTCGCGGCGAGTTACGTCAGTCTCTTGCTCGCGCCGGCCCTCGGCGTCTTGTTGACGCCCCTCGGCAAAGGCCAAAAGTGGTTGGCGGCGCTCGCGCTCGTTTTGGGCAGCATCGCCCTGATTCTCACTTTTTCGCGGGGCGGGTGGATCGCCGGCGGACTGCCCATCCTGATCTTGTGCTTTTTGGCCTGGCGACGCCGCTGGATATCGCCCGCCATTCCGGTGGCAATCATCGGCTTGGCGCTCTTCGTCGGCGTGCTCTTTCGCGATGCGGTGACGGCGCGCGCGTTTAATCAGATCAGCGCCTACGACCGGATTCCCTTGGCCGAGATCGCGTTCGACGTGATCCGCGACCACCCCGTGCTTGGAGTCGGGTCAAACAACATCGTCGTCGCGATGCGGGATTACCTCACGCCGGATTTCGCGGGCGCGTGGATTTATGCCATTCACGACAAATACCTCCTCGTCTGGTCGGAGACGGGGATTGGCGCGCTGCTCGCTTTTCTTGCGTTTCTGTGGATGACGATTCGACGCGGCTGGCGAACCTGGCAGTGGCGCGACCGGTTGCTGTCGCCGTTGGGCCTGGCGATCGCGCTGGGAGTGGTTGGGCAGATGGCCCACATGTTTGTGGACGTGTTCAACAGCCGCCCGCAAATCCAATCGCTGTGGCTAGTCGCCGCGCTCGTGACGGCGATTTCCAATCTGGAGGCAGCCGGAGACTGATGACAGCCAGCGCGTTGATTCGGATCACCAAAAACACATTTGCCCTTTCGCTGGCGCGAATGGGCATCGTCGCCTTCACGGTCGTGTTTACGATTTTCGCCGCGCGCGTGTTGGGCGTGGAGGGCTTTGGCAAGTACGCGCTGGTGCGCGGCTATTTCGAATTGTTTCTCAGCTTAGCTTCGACCGGATTGGCGATCGTCATCACGCGCGAGATTGCCAAGCGCGTCGAGTGGACGGCGCGTTATCTCAGTACCGCGTTTGCGCTGGTCGCGGGGCTGGCCCTGGCGTCAACCACTCTGCTTGCCATTCTCGGTCGCGGTTTCGACTATGCGTCCGACACCGAACTGGCGCTCTGGCTCGCGTCGCTCGCGCTGTTCCCGGCGGCCGGCGCAGCATTGGTCGAGGGCGCGTTTATCGCGGCTGAAAAAGCCGAATACGTGACCGTCGGCACTATAATCGAAAATATCTTGCGGACGGCGCTGAGCTTGTGGGCGCTCTTTGCCGGTCACGGTTTGTTCGCCCTGTTCGTTGTTTTGTTTGTGACACGCAGCGTCATGGTCGGATTCTACTTGGCGACGCTGCACCTCCGCGTGGCGAAATTACGCTGGTATTTTGACTGGACATTTATGAAGCAACTGGTGCGCGATTGGCGCGTCTTTGCGCTCGAAAATTGGTTCTCGACCCTGTTCCTGAGTCTCGGCGTCATCATTCTCTCGCTGTTTCACGGCGAACGCGCCGTCGGCCCGTATGCCGCCGCGGACCGCATCCTTACGCCCGTCGGCCTTTTCGCCGGCAGCTACCGGGACGCCATCTTTCCGTATTTATCGCGATCATTCCAAGAATCGCGCGACGCAATCCATCGCGTTACGGAGCAGTCGGTCAAGTACATGCTTGCGCTCGTACTGCCCGGCGCGATTCTCATCTCGGTGCTCGCCGACACGATCATCCGGCTGCTCTACACCGACGCGTATGCCGAGTCGGTCCCGATCCTGCGCGTGCTCGTGTGGGTGCTCGTCCTGCGGTTTACGAATCCGTTCCTGAGTTTCACGCTCTTTGCGCGGGGCGAGCAAACGACCAGTCTGAAAGTAGCCGCGATCAGTTTCGCCGTCTATCTCGCGGTCTCGCTCTGGATGATTCCCCAGTGGGGCGCGGTGGGAACGGCCGGTTCGCTCTTGCTCGCGATGTTCGCCGCGTTCCTGCTCTACTTTTTCTTCGTTTTCGGGACTGCGCGTGCGAGGGAAACGCTGTCGAACATCACGCGCATCGCTCTCGCCGCGGGAATCACAGGCGTCTTTGCGACGGCCCTCCGGGATAGCGGCCTGAACCTGCCGTTGCTCGTCACCTCCATCGCCGCGCTCTACATCCTGCTGCTCTTTGCGCTGCGCGTGCCTTCGCAGGGCGATATGGATTTGTTTCGCAGAATGGCAGCAAAACTATCCGCGAATCTCTCTGTCATTGCGAGGAGCGTCCTGAGCGGAGCAGCGTTCTTTGCTGCGGAGTCGAAGGATCGCGACGAAGCAATCTCCAACTCGCGAATTGGGGATTGCTTCGCACACCTGCCCTGGCAGGCGGTGCCAGGGAAAAACGCTCGCAATGACATTCGCGAGGATTCGCCGGACGAACCCCGTCCGCGAGGATTCGCGGATAATAGAAAGACGGCTGAGTAACCGATGGCGACGATGATGCAAGCCCCCCGAATCGCGGTGATCGGCTGCGGCGCGATCGCCGAGATGTTCTACCTGCCCGCCCTCGCGCGTTTCCCCGCCGTCATTCAAACTCTCGTTCTCGTGGACAGCAATCCGAAACGGCTGCAAGAACTGGGCGAGAGATTCAACGTCGGGCAACGCGTCCAGTATTACGACGAAATCGCAGAGCGCGTGGACGGCGCGATCGTCGCGCTGCCGCATCAACTGCACTATCGAGTTTCGATGGATTTCTTGGGCCGGGGCGCGCACGTGCTGTGCGAAAAGCCCCTCGCCGAATCCGCGTCGCAGGCGCAAGAGATGATCGCGCAGAGCGAACGCGCGGGTGTGACACTGGCCGTGAACAATACCCGCCGGCTGTTCCCCGCGTATTCGAAAGTGAAAGAACTGATCGCGCAAGGGGAAGTCGGCGAGCCGGTCGCGCTGCGGTACGTGGACGGCGAGCGATTCAATTGGCCGACGGCATCGGGCTTTTATTTCAAGGGAAGAAAACGCGGCGTGCTGTTCGACCGCGGGGCGCACGGTTTGGATGCCATCTGCTGGTGGTTGGGGGGCAAACCGAATCTCGTCAAGTCGGAGAACGATTCCTTTGGCGGCGTGGAGGGCGTCGCGTCAGTCGAGTTCGAGCGCGGCAAGTGCCGCGGTCAAGCGCACTTCAATTGGTTGAATAAGCTGGAGAACCGGTACTGCGTTGTCGGCGAGAGTGGAGCTATCGAAAGCGGCATCGAGGATTGGTGGGCGCTGAAGGTGAAATCGAAATCAGGTAAGGCGAAACTGATTCGTTTGACCGCGCCGGAGAAAACGTACAATGATTTTGCCACGCGGCTCGTCGCTAATTTCATTGACGTTGTGGAAGGACGCGCGCAGCCGCTCGTGCCCGCGCGGGCGGTACTCGACTCGCTCGAATTCATTGACGAATGTTATCAGCGCGCGACCCGCTATTGGATGCCGTGGTACGACAATTGGGAGAGCAGGGATGGGGGGTAGAACAGTACTAGTGACCGGGGCGACCGGCTTTATCGGCGGCTGGGTAGCCGAGGCGATGTATCTCAGCGAACTGGGCCGCGTGCGCGCGGGAATCAAAAATTGGGCGCACGCCGCGCGGCTGGCGCGCTGGCCCATCGAAATCGTGCCCTGCGATGTGCTCGACCCAGACCAACTCGCCCTGGCCATGTCGGGGGCCGATCTCGTGGTTCATTGCGCGGTGGGAAATCGCGTGGTGGTGGTCGAGGGCACGCGGAACGTGTTGGCCGCGGCCCAGAGGTCGGGGGTCGAGCGCGTGGTTCACTTGAGCACCGCAGAAGTTTACGGCAACGCAAGCGGCAACATCGCCGAGACGTGCGGCTATCAATACACTGGGAGCGAATACGCCGACTCGAAAATTGACGCGGAAAAACTGTGCTGGGAGTTTTCGAGCCGAGGACTGCCCGTCACCGTGCTTCGGCCCTCCATCGTGTACGGTCCCTTTAGCGAAACGTGGACTGTGAACCTGGCCGCGCGGCTGCAATCGGGCAACTGGGCGACCTACGACGGCTACGGCGATGGAATCTGCAACCTCGTCTATATTGACGATCTCATCTCGGCCATCGTGATCGCGCTGACGCACCCGCGCGCCGTCGGCGAAGCGTTCAACATCGTCGGCCCGCAAGTGGTCACCTGGAACCAATACTTTGAATCGCTTAACGCTGCGCTCGGGCTGCCGGAGTTGCGCGCGGCCAGTTCGTCGCGCTCAAGAGTCAAGTCCGCGGCAACCGATCTGATCCGTTCGTCGTCCAAAAACGTCCGCGATCATTTCGATCAACCCATCGGGCAAATTAGGCGGCGCTTTGATTGGGCCGATGAAATGGTCAGCCACCTGAAACGGCTCGTCAAGAGCACGCCGACCGCGCGCGAGCTGCAAAATCTGTACAGCCGCCGCGCGATCTATATCGCGGACAAGGCGTGCCACGTGTTGGGCTGGGAGCCGCAGACGAGTTTGGAGGCGGGGTTGAAAATGAGCGTCGCGTGGCTGCGCCTCTGTCCCCCTCCCCCCTCTCCTGTAGGGGCGGGGTCACCCCGCCCTTTTGGGTTGCCCGATGCGCGAAGCATGGGCGGGGTGACCCCGCCCCTACAGGAGAGGGATGGCGGTGAGGTATGAAGGTCGCCCTTGTCTCCTTCGACTTCGGCGAATACTGCATTCGTCTCGCCAGCGCGCTGAGCCGCGACGCCGAGGTGCTGCTGCTGCTGCCGGAGAGCCAGAGCGCGCCGTTTGTCTCCCGGTTGGATCGCGCGGTCACGTTTCGGCCCTTTGACAAACCGCGGCTCCGCCAGCCGCTCGCGCAGATGCGGGCGATTCGAACGATTCTGAGATACATCCGCGAATTTGATCCGGACGTCGTCCACTTTCAGCATTGGCATTTGTGGTTCGATCTGGCGTTGCCGCTGCTCAAATACCCGTTGGTGTTGACGATTCACGATCCAACGCATCACGTCGGCGATCGCGGCGCGGAAAAAACGCCGCAGGCGATCATCAACCTGGGCTATCGTCGCGCCGCGCAAGTCATCGTCCACAGCCGCGCCGTGCGCGATCAAGTCGTCGCGCAAGTGGGCGTACCGGAGAATTCGGTTCACGTCATCCCGCATATCGCGTTGGGCGACGAGCAAGCGAAAAGCGAGATCAAGGAAGACGACCATCTGATCCTGTTTTTCGGGCGCATTTGGGAATACAAGGGGTTGGAATACCTGATCCGCGCAGAACCGCTCATCACGGAGCAGGTCCCGAATGCGCGCATCTTGATCGCCGGCGAGGGCGATGATTTTGGCCGCTACCGCCGGATGATGGTGCATCCCGATCGCTTTATCGTCCACAACGACTATATCGGCGAAGAGCAGCGCGCCGAATATTTTCGCCGCGCGAGCGTCGTCGTCTTGCCCTACGTCGAGGCATCGCAGAGCGGCGTAATTCCCGTGGCATACACGTTCGGCAAACCCGTCGTCGCGACCACCGTGGGCGGCCTGCCCGAGATGGTCGAAGATGGGCGAACCGGCTACCTCGTACCACCGCGCGACGAAAGGCAGCTCGCCGACGCGATCGTGCGGCTCGTGCGTGACAAGGAACTGCGCCGCCACATGGGCGCAAATGGCAAGCGCAAGCTCGATGCCGAATGCGCGCCCGCCGTGGTCGCGCGACAGACGCTGGCGGTTTATCAACGGGCGGTCGCCGGAAAAAGCCATCCGCGAATCTCGCGAATCCCAAAGGGACTTTCAGTCTCGCGAACAGAAAACCAGATCACCCTACGCCGCTTTCCCTATCCCTACCAGGCCGCGCTGGCGATTTGCAGCGACATTGACGACACGCAGGATACGAACGAGTTTCTGGAAATTCAGCGGTTCTTGAACACCAAGCAGACGACCAGCATGGGCGAGGGGGTCGGTCTGGAGATCGGCAACAGCTTTTACTTTTACGACGACCAAAATCATTTTTCGTGTTTCGGCGGCGACGAACGAGCGCGGGGCGCGATTCGCGACTTTATCTCCGCGGGCTATGTGGACTGCCTGCACTCCTTCGGCGATGCGGCTGTGCGGCGAGACCAGGTCTTGTGCGGATTGGAAATGCTCGCCAAGCTGGATCGCACAATCCAAGTGTGGGTCAATCATTACGGCGCGCCCAGCAATCTGAGCCGCAAATTCGAATACATGTTTGGGGAATGTCGCGGCGACGACCCGAACTCGAATCTCTATCATGCCAATCTGCTCCTCGATTACGGCGTCCGCTTTGCCTGGCTGGGCGCGTCTACGCGTGTCATCGGCCAATCGCCCGCGCGGCCGAGGTCGTATCTCGCGACGGTTTTCGATCCGCGGCATCCGGAGTCGTCCGCGCTCAGCATACTGAAAGAAGCGCGCAAGTGGGCGTTGGGCACGCGCGGCGACGAGCGTTTTATCTTGCACCGGTCGAATCAACTGACGCGGGCGACTCGACTGGAAGACGGACGGCAGATTCACGAGTTTATTCGTTACTGCGATCATCCAAACGACGTTCCGCAGGGCGCGACCTCCCGCGGGTTGGCGCACGTCATCTCGCGGCGCGTGCTTGACCGGCTCAAATCGGTCGGCGGCTTTACGATTGTCTATACACATTTGGGCAAGAACAAGGATTGTCGGCAAGTGATCGCGCCGGAAACGCAAGCCGCGCTACGACATCTGGAAAACGAATACCGCGCGGGGAAAATTTACGTGACGACGACCTCCAAGCTCTTGACCTACTACAACGCATTCAAGCATTTGCGCTGGACGAAACGCAACAAAGACGGGGTCGAGATCGAGATTGATTGCCTTGACGACCCGGTTTTCGGCAGGACGGTCCCAGCGATTCGGCAACTCGAGGGCATCACGTTCTACGTGCCCGTGCGGCAGCCGGTCCGCATTTGTTTGGGCGAATCGGAAGTGAAAGGTATTCAGCGCAATCCAGCCGACGAGACCGGCATGGAGAGCGTGACGATTCCAGTGACGCGGTTGGTGTATCCATACTAAAATGTCAATTCCGAACGACACGCTTCTGAACGCCGCCCAGCGCCTGCACGGCTATTTGCGCCAAGCGCATTGGGACGGCCAAGCACTGATCGGTCCCGATGTGGGAATCCGGTTCAATGCCCGCCTGGGCCGATTCGTCAAGAGCTATTTGAACAGAATACGGTGGGCCGACAACTATGCGTACCTGCAAGCACAGGGCTATTGGATCATGGCAAATTGGCTGATGCTGGATTTGACCGGCAAGCCGGAGTACGGCCACATTGCCGAATCGTGCTCCGCGTACGTGCTGGCGCGACAATGCCCAGAGGGTTATTGGGAGTATCCCAACCCAGAGTGGGAGCAACGCATTGCAACGGTCGAGGGTTGCTTTGCCGCGTTGGGCCTGATCGAGAGCTATGCGCGCACGGGTCAAGAATCGTTTCTGACGGGCGCGCTCAAGTGGCGGCGGTATCTGATCGAGGAGACCGGGTTTCAGGGAAGCGATAACATACTTGCGGTCAATTATTTCTCGAATGTGCCGGGCGGGATGGTCCCGAACAATACGACGTTGGCGTTACTGACCTTTGGGAAATTGGCGCAGGTTACAAGCGATAACAAGTACCTAAAGCATTGCCGGGAAATGGTTGCTTTCCTCAAGCAGGTTCAAATGCCAAGCGGCGAACTGCCCTACTCGGTCCGAACGTCGGAAGGCGGCGCCAGACCGCACTTTATCTGCTACCAATACAACTCTTTCGAGTTTCTCGATCTGGCGCAATACCATCGAATCACCGGCGACGATCAAGTCTGGCCCATACTTGAAAAATCGGCGCAGTATTTGTCGCACGGACTTTCGGCGGCGAACATGGCGCGTTACGATTGTCATCACGAGAACCCTCAAGTGCTTTATTACACCGCGGCGTTAGGCGCCGCGCTCAGCCGGGCAACCACGTTGGGCCTTGGCGATTTTCGCCGCCTTGCCGACCGCGCCTTCGAACAGGTTCTGTCGCAGCAGAACGCCGACGGCGGCTTTCGCTTTTTCTCGCGGCGGAATTATGGCGTACTCGCCGATACGCGCTCGTATCCGAGGAACCTTGCCATGATGTTAGATCACTTGCTGCTCGAAACTCAGGGGAACCGATGATGCGCGTCTTGTTTGTCACCAATCGCTACCCGAGCGCCGAGACGCCTGGCGACAGCCCGTGCATTCAACAGCAAGAGATCGCGCTGCAGCGCTTGGGCCACGATGTGAACGTCCTGTATATCCCGAAAGGTGCGCCCAAGCTGAAATACGCGCGCGCGATGTGGCAGGTGTTTTGGTCGGTCCAGGTCTTGAAAAGGTTCGACCTCATACATGCCCATTACGGCTACTGCGGCGTGGTCGCCAAGATGCAGTGGCGCAGTCCGGTCGTGGTCACGTTTCGTGGCTCAGATGTGTATTCACGCTCGGGACCCAAGAGATTATTGGGCCGGCTGGTCGCCAAAAGCGCGGACGCCGTGATCGTGATGAATGACGATATGCAACACCAGCTCGCCTGTCCGGGCAGCCACATTATCCCTTATGGAATTGATACCGACCTGGTCAAACCGGAGCCGCAGGATCGAGCGCGGCGAGCACTGGGATTGCCTCTGCAAGCGCCATTGGTGCTATTCCCTTACGATCCGGCGCGCCAAGTCAAGCGATTCGATTTAGCGCAGCAAGCGGTTGATTTGCTCAAGCGCGAGTTGCCCGACGTCCAGATGCTGGTCGTCTACGATCGGCCCTACCGCGATGCAATTCGTTACATGAACGCCTGCGACGCGCTGCTGCTCACGTCCGACTCCGAAGGCGCGCCGGGCGCGGTTCGGGAGGCGCTGGCGTGCAACTTGCCCATCGTGTCCGTGGATGTGGGCGATGTCGCGCAAGTCATCGGCGATACCGACGGCTGCTATATCGTGGCCCGCGATCCGGAGGATATCGCGCAAAAGCTGGCGCGCGTGCTAAGAGCCAGGCAGCGGACGAATGGGCGGCACGCGGCGCAAGAGCTGAGCATCGCGCATTCCGCCGCGAACGTCGCCGCGCTCTACGCGCGGCTGTCGCGCGACGGCAACACACGAGTTGATCCGCGAGTCTCCGCGAATCCTCACTAATGTCATCCAAAAGAGTGACTATCATGGCATCTGCCGGTAAACGCGTTCTCGTCCTGCTGGAAAATCAATCTTACCCGGACGACACGCGCGTCGTCAACATCTCCAGGGCGCTCGTCGCCGCGGGCTATCACGTCTCGCTGATCTCGCCATCCGCGCGCGGCCGCGCACGGCACGAGGTTCTCGACGGGGTTCACGTCTACCGGTTTCCGCCGCCGCCGCCCGGGGACGGTTTCTTCGGCTACCTGTGGGAATACGCGTATTCGCTCATTGCCGCGTTTGTCCTGTCGTGGGTCGTGTTGTGGCGCGAGGGTTTTGACGTCATCCACGCGACGAATCCGCCGGACGTTTTCGTGTTTATCGGCGCGTTCTACCGGCTGCTGGGCAAGCGCTTTATCTACGACCATCACGACCTGGCCCCCGAAATGTACCAGGTCTTGTTCGGCGAGAAAAGCCGGCGCGCCGTTTACAACTTGCTGGTGTTTTTTGAGAATCTATCCTGCCGGTTTGCCGACCACATCATCGTCACGAATCAGTCGTATCGGGCCGTCGCGCTCGAACGCGCGCGGGTGCCCGCGGCGCGCGTCACCGTCGTCCGCAACGGCCCCGACTTGGAGCGCTTGCGCCCCGTCGCGCCGGACCCGGAGTTGCGGAAGAAAGCCAAGACCATCATCGGCTACGTCGGCGTGATCGGATTCCACGACCGGGTAGATTACTTGCTGCGCGCGCTCCATCGCCTGGTCTACGATTTGGGCCGCACGGATTTTTTCTGCGTGCTGGTCGGCGTAGGCGATGCTTGGGAGGGACTGAAAGCGCTGGCGAAGGAATTGGAGATCGAACGATACGTTTGGTTCACGGGTCGAGTCTCGGACGAGGACTTGGGCCGCTATCTGTCTACAGCCGACATTTGTGTAGACCCCGATCCGCCGAATCCTTTTACCGATCGCTCGACGATGGTCAAGATGATGGAGTATATGGCATTGGGCAAGCCCATCGTGGCCTTTGACTTGACCGAGCACCGCTTTACCGCGCAAGGGGCCGCCCGGTACGTACGCAACACGGACGAATTGGAATTCGCGCGGGCTTGCCTGGAATTGATGGATGATCCCGCGCGGCGCCGCGCGATGGGCGCGCTGGGACGCCAACGTATCGAAACAGAGTTGGCTTGGAAATATTCAGTGCCACACCTCCTGCGTGTTTATGCGACCGTGCTCGCCGATCGCGAGTCTCGCTTGGCGGCGCTCAGGGACAAGATGCGACGTTTCGTTTATTGGGTCACTTTCCGCGGCGGGCGTTATATCGTGGCGCGTTTATTGGCTTTGCTGGAACGATACGGAATGACGGCGGGCCGGGCGAAACAAAGGACGTTGGATTGCATTCGATTCCTATCGCAATACGGTTGCCGCCCGACGCTGCCCACGCCAAGCTGCGTCGTTGACAACAATCCCGAATTCTGTCGCGACTTGCAGGATATGGGCGTCGAGCTGGCGGTCCACGGACAGGTCCACGTGGATTTTCGCAGTCTGGCGCGGCAAGATGTCGGCGAGCACATGCGGCGAGCCGCCGCATCGTTCGCGCAGCATGGCATTCAGTTTGAGGGATTCCGCTGTCCGTATTTGAGCTGCAAGGACGGCGTGCGCGAGGCCATTGCGGATGGTTTGTTCAAATACAGCAGCAACGACGCGATCTGGTGGGATGTCGTTCCCGAGCAGTCGCGGCGCAAGGCCAACATTCTATTCAAACGGCTCGACGAATTCTATCGCCCTCAGTCGGCTGCCGACCGGATTGCTACGCCGTGGCTCGAAGGTAACTTGCTCGAAATTCCGATCAGTTTGCCCGATGACTTGCAGTTGGTTGATGGTCTCAAATTAGGCGAACAGGGCGTCCGATTGGCGTGGACCGAGATGCTCCACGCGATCCACGCCCGCGGAGAACTCTTCGTCATCCTCTTTCATCCCGAGTCGTTCGAAAAGTGCGTCGCGGCGTTCGATGCCGTGCTCACGCAAGCGCGGCATCTGCAACCCGCCGTGTGGGTCACGCGTCTCCAGGATGTGAGCCGATGGTGGTGGGAGAAATCATGCTTTGCCGTCAACATTTCTTCGGAATCGTCGGGGAACCCGCGACATCCGCGACGGCGTCTCCGGTTTGACTGCTCCGATCAAGCGACGGTGCTCGTGCGCAATCTCGAACTGTCCGAACCGAGTCATCCGTGGGATGGCGCGTATCGAACACTCGAAAGCCGAACGCTCACACTTGAAAACGCCGCACGGCCATTCGTCGGCGCGGCTCCAACGCTGCCGGCGAAAACGGTTTCGTTTCTAAGAGGCCAGGGCTATATTGTCGAAACAGGCGGCCAAGCCGCGGAATGCAGCATCTACCTGGACGAATCCGCCGGCGCGTGGAGCGAGGTCCAACTCATCGCCCACATCGAGTCTTCGCCCGCGCCGCTGGTGCGGTTCTGGCGTTGGCCCAACGAAGCCAAGAGCGCGCTGTGCGTGAGCGGGGACTTGGACGCGCTCAGTCTCGTGGACTATGCCTCGAGATTTCTATACCTGTAAGAATGAATAAATTTACCGTCGTTCGTACCCTCGATCCAAAGCGCTGGGATGAATTCGTGTGCCGGCATCCCAAAGGCAGCATCTTCCACACGCGTTGGATGATGGAGGTCTATCGCGGCACGGTGAACTACGCGCCGAGCTTTTTGGCGGCGCTCGATCCAGCCGGCGAGGTCGCGGCGCTCTTGTTGAGCGCGCGCGTGCAAACCCTGCCCGACCCGTTGGGACGCCTCGGCTCGCGCGCCCTGTTCTATGCCGAGCCGCTGTGCCGCGAAGACGAGGTGGGCCAACAAGCCCTGACCGTTTTGCTGCGAGAACACGAAGCGGAGATGCGCGACAAGACGCTATTCGCCGAGGTGCGTCCGCTCCATGCGGCCGGGGTCGAACGAACGGTACTCGAGCGCTGCGGCTATCAATTCGAAGAGTATCTGAATTTCCTGATTGATCTCACCAAGCCGCGCGATGAACTCTGGCGCGCGATGACAAACTCGTGCCGTGCGAACATTCGCCGCGGACTCAAGCGCGGCGTCGCGATCGCGGACGAGACCACGGAGCAAGGCGTGGAAATCCTGTACGATTTATTGCGGGCAAGCTATGCACGCGCCCAGGTTCCCTTGGCGGACAAGAGCTTGTTTCGCTGCGGGCTAGAGGTCTTGGGGCCGCGCGACATGCTGCGCGTTTTTATCGCGCGTCTCGACGACAAGCCGATCGGGGCGAGCGTCGTCCTGCTCTTCAAACAGCGCGTTTATGAATGGTACTGGGGCGTCCAACGGATGGTCTCGGTCTATCCCGCTGAAGTCGTTACCTGGCATCGCATCGAATGGGGCCAACAGCACGGCTATGTGCTTTACGACTTTGGCGGCGCGGGGTCGCCTTACAAACCCTACGGCGTAAGAGATTTCAAACGCAAATTCGGCGGTGAACGTGTGAACTTTGGGCGGTATCGCAAGATATACTCGCCGTGGAGAATGGCCTTGGCCGAAAAGGGCTACGACATCGCCCGAAATCTGGTCAATCCAAAGAATTGGGTGCGACACTAATGGATCAAAAACTCGAATATCGGTTCGCCTTGCTCTTGGCCGGTTTGACCGGTTTCTTTGCAGGCATTGCACTGACGTTGATCGTCTTGGAACTCACTGCCCCCGCGCCTCGCACCCCGGCGGGCCCGCAATCCACCATCCTATGGACAAGCGGAGCTGGCGCGGATGTGCTCGCCAAGTGGAGCGCGGATGACGGCGGGGGAATCTTTAATTCGGGAACCGGAACCGTGACGCTCGCCAATAATATCAAGCACAATGGCAATCCGGCGATCGCCCTGACCATTTCAAACGCAAATGGACGCGAGCAGGCCGCCCGCATCTTTCGCTGGGGCGAAAATCCCGTCGAAGCGTACTATAGTGTCTGGCTATACTTTCCACAGTTCTACGACCCCGACGAATGGTGGAATGTATTCCAGTTCAAATCCAAGAGCGAGTCGAACCGGCCCACGTGGGTTTTGAATGTCGGCAATCTACCCGACGGCTATATGCGCTTTTATCTGTGGGATGACATTAATAGCAAGTCCTATAACAACCAACTCGTCAAGCCGGCCAAGCGCATTCCGGTCGCGTGCTGGGTTCACGTCGAGGTATTTTATCGCCGTTCCATGGAAGAGAACGGCCAGATCATCGTCTGGCAGGACGGCGTCAAGCTCTATGACCTCAACGGCGTCGAGACCGCGCTAGCCGACAATATTCAATGGGGCCTATCGAACTATACCGATCAGATTCGTCCCAGCACTGCGACCATCTACGCGGCCGATGCCGTCATCAGTAAAGCGCGCCTCGGTCCCGGAAACGGGCCGCTTTGTTCCTAGTCGAGCACTTGCTATGACGACAACAAGACACCCCGTCGCGATTGTGGGCGCAGGCCCGTACGGATTGGCGGCCGCGGCGCATCTTCGTTCGGCCGGGGTTGAAACCATCATCTTCGGCGAGCCGATGGAGTTTTGGCGACAGCACATGCCGATGGGGATGCTGCTGCGCTCGCCGCGCGAAGCGTCGTGCATTTCGGACCCGCGCCACGCGTTGACCCTGGACGCGTTCGCCCGCAAGGTCAACACGCCCTTGTCCAAACCGCTGACTCTTGAGAGCTTTTGCAAGTACGGGCAGTGGTTTCAGTCGCAAGTCGCGCCCGATCTGGATCCGCGCCAGGTCACGCGCATCGAACGCGCCGCGGGCGGCTTTCGCCTCTGGCTTGACGACAACGATTCACGCCACGCGTCGCGCGTCGTCATCGCGACCGGCCTCGCACGCTTTGCGTACCGTCCGCGACAATTCGACGGCTTGCCGGCTGCGCTCGTCTCACACAGTTCCGAGCATTGCGACCTGCGGCAATTCGCGGGCAAAGAAGTGATCGTCGTCGGAGGCGGACAGAGCGCGGTCGAGTCGGCAGCGCTGCTGCGCCAAGTGGGCGCGGAGGTTCAAGTGATCGTGCGCGCGCCCAAGGTACACTGGTTGGGACACACCGATTGGCTCCGGCTGCTGCCCAAACCGGTCCGCTATATTTTCTACCCGCCATCCGATGTCGGCCCGCCTCTTCTGAATTGGATCGTTGCGCTGCCGGAATTGTTCAGGCGCCTGCCGCGCCATCTGCAACCCTGGGTTGCCTATCACGCAATCCGGCCCGCGGCAGCCGGCTGGCTCGAGCACCGCGTACGCGACATTCAGATTACGACCGGGCGTCACATCGTCTCGATGGTTCAACATGATCACCGGCTGCGCGTAACGCTCGACGATGGGACGCAGCGTTGGGCCGATCACATCTTGCTCGGCACGGGCTATCGCGTAGACATTACTCGCCTGCCGTTCAGCGCTCCCGAATTGCTGGCGGCGGTTCGATGCGAAGGTGGCTATCCGCGGCTCGTCCGCGGCCTCGAATCATCGGCGCCGGGTTTGCACTATATCGGCGCGCCGGCGGCTGCAAGTTTTGGGCCGTTGATGCGTTTTGTTTCCGGCACCGCGTTTGCGGCGCGTGAACTCACTCGGCGAATAGTCGGCGATGAGAGTGAAGAGACAATCGGTCCAGGGAACTAGGGGTGGGGCCATCGTCATCGGCGGCGATTATCGCGGGCTGGGCGTGGTGCGCAGTCTTGGCCGGCGCGGCATCCCGGTGTGGGTGCTCACGGACAATCATCGCCTCGCCGCTTTTTCGCGCTATGCCACGCGTTCGCTACCCTGGCCCGAAACCGACCAAGTGAATTTCCTGCTCGCCCTCTGCGCGCAATATTCGCTCGACAGTTGGGTGGTTATCCCGACGGGCGACGAGGCCGCAGCCCTTCTCTCGCGCCACCATGCAGTTCTAAAAGCGCGCTTGAAACTCACAGTGCCAACTTGGGATGTGCTGCGCTACGCGTACGACAAGCGACTCACGTATCGCCTAGCGGCCGACTTGAATCTGGCGTATCCATGGACTTGTTATCCCCAAGAGCGCGCCGACCTCGAGAATCTGCACGCTCCATTTCCCGTCATTCTCAAACCCGCGATCAAAGAGGGCTTTAACTCGTTCGTCCACGACAAGGCGTGGGAGGCGCGCGACCGCGCGGCCCTTTTGGACCTTTACGATCAAGCGACCGCGATGGTGCCGCGCGATTTGGTTATGGCGCAAGAGATGATTCCTGGCGATGGCACGACGCAATTCTCGTATGCCGCTCTGTGCAAAGATGGCGAACCGTTGGTCTCCATCGTCGCGCGGCGCACGCGGCAATACCCAACAGATTTTGGTCGCTCCAGCACGTTCGTGGAAAGTGTGGATCAGCCGCAAGTGGAAAAAATATCGCGCGCGCTGCTCGCCGCGCTCGGCTACACGGGACTGGTCGAGATCGAGTTCAAGCGCGATCCGCGCGACGGCGAATACAAACTGCTCGACATCAATCCGCGCGTCTGGGGTTGGCACACCCTGGGCCGGCGTTTCGGCGGCGATTTTGCTTATCTGCTCTGGCAATTGATGCAGGGCGAGCCGGTGACCGAGACGCGCGTGCCGGCCGGATTGCATTGGGTGCGCGGTATAACCGACATCGCCGCAGTCGCGCAAGAAATGCGGCAAGGGCGATTGTCGTTGGGCGGCTATCTCCGTTCCTTTCAGCGCCCGCTGGAATCCGCGATTTTCGCGTTCGATGATCTCCTGCCTGCGCTGATCGAAGCGCCATTGCTAGCACAACTCGCGTTGAGGCGCAAAGCGCTATGAGAGAGGAAATGAGTGACGTGTTTATCCATCCAGCTTCAATCGTCGAAACGCGCGAGATTGGCGCGGGCACGCGCATCTGGGCCTTGGCGCATGTCATGCCTGATGCTTCCATTGGGGTAAACTGCAACATCGGGGAGCATTGCTTTATCGAATCGGGGGCCAAGATCGGCGATAACGTCACGATCAAGAACGGGAACATGGTGTGGAACGGCGTTGTGCTCGAGGATGGCGTTTTCGTGGGACCGCATGTCTCCTTTACGAATGACCGCTTTCCCCGCTCTCCACGCCTCGCTCAAGCGAAGAAGAGATATGGCGGTCATAGTTGGCTTGTTGCGACGCGAGTCAAAGAGGGAGCATCCTTGGGCGCGGGCGCAGTTGTGATCGCCGGCGTAACGGTTGGCGAATATGCGCTCGTCGGCGCGGGCGCGGTGGTCACCAAAGATGTGGTTCCTTACGCGTTGGTCACGGGCAACCCGGCGCGCCGCCGCGGCTGGGTTTGCCAATGCGGCCTACCCTTGAAATTCGACGGCCCGACCACGCGCTGTGCGGATTGCGGCCTGCGCTATCGTCGCGATGGCGAGTCGGTGCGCTTGCTCGCCGAAAAGCCAACGAGGCGCACGGCCGTATTTTTATCCGCGAATCGCGCGAATCTCCGCTAATATTTCATTTCTATTCGCGCGGATTCGCGTGATTCGCGGACAACTCCTTCACGGAATGCGCGATTGGCTGATACCCGCATCGTCGGAGTAAATCGTCGCGGGGCTTGGGCTGAGCGAGTCGGAATAGTTGTTGACGCTCCACTGGCAATCTCCGTTCGAATAACGCGTCGAGCGCCCGGAGTGGTTGATGATTTGCGTGCCATTCTGCCAAATCGTCACCGCGCCGCTGCTGTCCGGCGCGCATTTGTAGTATGCCTCGATCCGCATCCACTGCCCTACCGGCACGTTGATTGAAGCTGATCCCACACTGTTCCGCCGCTGCCAATCGTAGAGATAGAGATACATGCTGCCGTCCCCGCGATTGCCGACGTTGAGCACGTAAAAGGGGTCCACGATGCTTTCGCTGATCTTGGACTTCCATTGAAAGATATTCCAGTAGTTGGGCGCGGAATAGTTGCGCGGAAAGTAGTACCAGACGCTGTAATACAAGCTGCTGTAAGTTTGCGACTCATGCCAGCGAAAAAGCCGCGTGCCGCTTTCAGGCGGCGTGGTCGCGACGAGCTTGGCGCTCCACGAGCCGCCGCGCGCGACGTCGCGGGAAGCGACGGTATCGGCATTGCCACTGTTGAATTCGCCCCCGCCGTTATTCCATTGAGTCAGGTCGCCCGTTTCCATGCTCGCCGACCAAAGGAGATTCGCACTCGGAAGCGGCGCGGACGCTTGCGGCACGCTCACAAATGGCAAGTACACTTTGGAGGTGGCGGCTGGCAAGAGGATATTCGGCTGAGAAGAAGTTGGAGTCGGAATAAGAGAGGTTGCAGAAGTGGGACTGGAAAATTTGAAGAGTACAATAGCAGCAAACAGAAAGACTCCAAGCAAAACGATTCGGCTCACCGTGGGCGACTACCTCCATAAGAACAAGGCACTGTCCCTGGGGACAGTGCCTTGATAGTTAGTTACGGAATCCAGGATTGGCTGATGGCGGCGTCGTCGGCGTAGATCGCCGCGGGACTGGGGCTGAGCGAGCTGGAATAGTTGTTGATGCTCCACTGGCAATCGCCGTTCGAGTAGCGCGTCGAACGCCCCGAGTGGTTGATGATCTGCGTGCCGTCTTGCCAGATGGTGACCTGTCCATTGTTGTCCGGCGTGCATTTGTAGAATGCTTCGATATGCATCCAGCGCCCGACCGGCACGTTGATCGAGGCAGAACCGACCGAGTTTTTCCGCTGCCAATCGTAGAGGTAGAGGTACATGCTGCCATCGCCACGATTGCCGACGTTGAGGACATAGAAGGGGTCAATGATGCTGTCGTTCACTTTGGATTTCCACTGGAAAATATTCCAGTAATTGGGCGCAGAGTAATTCCGCGGGAAGTAGAACCAGGTGCTGTAGTAGAGCGAGCCGTAGGTACGCGATTCGGTCCAGCGGAACAAGCGCGTGCCGCTTTCGGGCGGCGTCGTCGCGGTCATCTTGACGCTCCACGAACCGCTGCGCGCGACATCTCGCGAGGCGACCGAGTCGGCATTGCCGCTGTTGAATTCGCCGCCACCGTTGTTCCACTGATTGAGGTCGCCCGTTTCCATGTTCGCCGACCAGAGCAAATTGGTGGGTGGCGGTGGCGGCACAGGCGTGCTCGTCGGATTGGGAGCCGGCGTAGGAGGCGGGATGGAAGCGGAACCGGTTTCGATCACGAGCTTGGGTTTGCTACTAGACGATTCGCGGCTAGCAAGGCGAATCATCGTACTACTAGGATCGGTCAAACCAAAACTGTACGTGCCGTTGCCCGTAACGTATGACGTCACATCCACCGACGTCCAGTCATCGGCATTCACCGCGCCCGACGCGCCGATGAAACTACCCAGCGCGGGCGAGTTGCTATAGTTGATCGAACCTTCGCTCCACGAGTTGCTGGTTACGCGATAGACCTTGTAACCGCTGCTGACCGCGCGGAGCGAGTACAGACGCAAGGTCGCTTTGGTCACCGGACTCGTCAGACCCGACACGGTGAATTTCAGGTAACCGATCAAGAGCGGGGATGACTGGGCGCGCACTTCGGGGTAACTGCCATAGTTGGTATTGGGATAGTCGTTGCGCACGAATGAATCGGCAGAGGGCTTGAGGGTTGCCGCGATAACCAGGTCAGGGGTGCTAGGCAATTCGTCCGCGTGGAGCGTGCTGGCGAACGTTGTAGCCGACAGAGTCAGAAAGACGACGAGCATCAAACCGAGCATTCCGAGCAGGACGGTCTTGTTCATTCTGGGACGATACTCCTCCGGACCCTCGGTCGGCCCCAGTGCTGACCTTAGGTCGAGTTTTTTCGTACGTCCCGATTATGACATCCTGAACAGGATCGGAAAATCAGTGCTCGTCTGAAATGCTTGTAGGTCTTTGTCCTACAAGACCTTTGGAACACGAAAACCGCGAAATAAACGCGAAAACCGCGAAAGGACAACCTTTCGCGGTTTTCGCGTCGTTTCGCGGTTTTCGTGTTCGCTACGTTATGAAGCTCTGCACCCGCCTCCATGCGTCCGCCGATTGCTCGGCAAATTCGGTGGCGCGGCGATCGAAAAAGCTGTGCGTCGCGCCGGGATAGGTGACAAGCTCGTGCTTGACGCCCGCGACAGCCAGCTGCTCGTCCAGCTTTTGGACATCGGTTGCCGGGATGTTGGCGTCTGCGCCGCCAAACAGTCCGAGAACGGGGCAGCGAATCTTGCTTGCCTGCTCATGGACCGTGCCCTTGCTGCCGGGAATCTGGCGGCTCATCCCCGGATAGAACGCGATAATGCCCAACAGGTCGAAATTCTCCGCGCCGGTCAACAGAGCGAGCGCGCCGCCGCGACAAAAGCCGACAATGAACGGCGCGCGCGCGGTTTTGTTCTGATCGCGCAGATAGGCGAGCGCGGCCGCGACATCGTTGAGAAACGTGGGCATCTGCATTTGGTCCACATGGGTGCGGTACTCGAAATTCTCGTCGCGCGGGCTGATTCCCGCCGTGCGCCCGAAATAGTCAATCGCGAGCGCGGGAACGCCGATGTCGGCAAAGCGCAGCGCAAGTTCCTTGTAGAATGCGTGCAAGCCGCGCACGTCGGGAAAGATCAGGACTTCAGCCCCTTTGGGCTGAGGCGAACGCGACATGTACGCGGAGAAGCGGTTGCCATCGCTCGCGGTGATCACAATATCCTGCCCATCTCCCGCCGCGCCCGAAATCGGCGGGATAGGTGGTCGCGCGTCAAGGTCATAGCACATGGTCATGCTCCTTTCTCACTTTGATACTGCATATAGAACGTGAGCGCGCCTGTGCCTGTCGCGCGATATTTTAGGCAAACAAAAAGAGTGCGAAGAGGGTTCTCGTCGCACTCTACATTCGTCGTGCCTTTGTTCTTAACGCGCTGGCACCTTACATGCGCGAGGAGCGGGACGAATCGCGCTCATGGTAGAGACACATTGGGCCTCTCACGGTCGGGATCCGCCCAGGGATTCTCAGCCCGAGTTCGGTCATGGCTTGGGAGTTGCGGTCGCTTCCGGAATCTCGTGACAGGTCCCACACTCCAGAGCACCTGTGTGGTGGCAGGTGAAGCACCACTGAGGATTTGCGGCCTTGACCGCAGCGGTGATATCGCTCGCGCTCGGGGGCAGCGGGTGCGGTGGGTGGCAGTTGCTGCACTCTGGAATGTCCCTCGAAATGTGAGGGACGTAGCGGTGGGGCGTCGCCTTCTTTTCGTTAGGCCACAGATAATTGATGGACGCAGACACGAGTTTATCGAACGGTCCATGACACGATAGGCAAATGTCCTTTGCCACCCCCGCGGCCTTCACCGCTGCGGCGACGGTTGCCGCGGGCGGCTTGGTAGGCGAAGGCGTCGGCGGGACGGTTGGCGTCGGCGCCTTGGTGGCAGTCGCGGTGGGTGGTAGAGTTGGTGTAGTAGTGGGCAACGGGGTCGGCGTCGCCGACTTGGTGACCGTTGCCGTCGGCAACAGAGTAGGTGTTATAGTGGGCAAGGCAGTAGGCGTGGGGGCAGGCGAGCACCCGCTTAACAAAAACGTCAAACAAAGAATCCATGCGCAGATACAGAGACTTGCAGATTGTTTGGTCATTGTTTTTGAGTTTTCCTGACTATAGTTAGCCACTCGTGTCCTCAACGGGCACAACCAAGAGTTCCGCTCTGACGGCTACGTCACCGGCAACGTTGAGAGTTGTCTGGAAGGACTGCTTTTCAGCCGCCATAATGTAGAGCTCGTAATCCCCTTTGGGAACCGTCAGCATCGCCACTCCGCGCTCGTCGGTGTAACCCCTATACGGGTGAAGTATCACATCAGAGCGCTTGATCGGGGTCTTTGTAACTTTGTCGAGGACCTCTACTGTTACTACATGATCGGGTTGCGTTGCAGTTCTGAAGCCAAAGGGGTAGCAAGATCCTTCATGCCCAAGTTCCATGTCCGGCTTGGAAAACTTGGCCTCCCACGTGTAGTATCCCTCCACGCTCGGGGCTTTGAGGTCTATCTCCGCCCAGTAGAGAGCGCCCGTATCCGACCACGGAGCATCACCCAGTGTGCCCGTCGCCACTCTTACTCCCGTGTCATCATGGATTGCGACCTCTTTGGCCGCTAGCTCGCACTCAGCAGAGCACTGTACCCCGACCTTGATAGTGAAGCTGGTGTTGAATACGATTGGAGAAGGCACATCCCAAACTGCTATGCTTGTCGTGTGGGGCTTGACAACAAACGAGAACGATGTGGAGCACTCTTCATGCAGAACGCCTTCCTGTTCCTGCGCCGCGAAGACAGCTGTCCACGTGTATTCACCTGGCTTGGTCGGCGCCCTCACGATGAATTCATCGGTCTCATTTGCTGGCCTACCGAATGAGACTAGTTCAATTTCCTTTATGGCTGCACCGTCATCAGAGGTGATCGTTACTTTGCTGCCCTGAAGATTACAGTTGGAAGGGCACGAGACCTGGACATTAAGCGCCATGTCGCTGCCGGCGTAGAGCGCAGCCGGGGCTGGCTCAATCATAGACGCGCTCGTCTTGTGCTTCTGACTTTCTTTTGTCACGAGCCGCTCCTTAATGATGATGGTTCTACTGCAAAGACCAACCTGCGGTGGGGGTTGGCGTACGCCAACCCCCTGTTGTGCACTTTGCTCTGTTACTCTTAAATCGAGGGTAAACCTGTCTCCTTGGCGGCGTTCTCACCGGCGATGCGAGCGGCGGTTGTATAGTGTCCGAGACTGTTGTGAACGCGACGCCACCCGAGAGCATTTCCCAACTCACCTGCGGCATAGAGGTGGGGGATCGTCTTTTCTTGGTCAATCGAAACGGCTTTCTGACCATTCATTTGATCAGCTTGCTCTAATACCTGGGATTTGGTATTGACGCGAAGTCCATTGCGTTGGGTGTGGCGTATCACGCTTGCCTTGGCGGCGTAAAACGGCGGTTTTGCGATCTTGCTCAGGGGCATCGGCTTGCCAAAGTCAGTGTCCTTGCCAGCGTCAACGAAACCGTTATATTTGTTGATCGTTTCCTGCAACTTGGCTGGATCAACGCCGATCTTTTTGCCAAGTTCCTCAAGACTGTCGGCAATAGCCAGACATGCCGGGTCAAACATGAGTCCCACCTTCGGATTCGCCTTCTTCATGTCTTCGATGGGCCACTTTAGCGCGGCAGCGGTGTCCGCATCGGCGACAGCCCAAACATTGCGCGGCTGTGGCAGACTCAGGTAGCCGGACGTGTAGGGCCACTCTGGCCACTCTGACCAACCACCACGTCCAGGTACGCTTGGCTTGGCGCCTTCTGCTTCATTGATCCAGCGCGCGCCGTCGTTCTTCACCAAAATGACACGCTGGAAGAAATCTGCAGTGCGGGGCAAGCCCTTTCCCGCCGCGTAATTCTTGTTTGTCGTCCAGTCCACTGGGTCCGCTCCCCATCCCCAGTACGACCTGGAGCCGTAAAAGAGATAGATGTAAGACACAAACGACATGTCGCTGAATCCAGCCCCGACCTCTGCGGCGGCCAGGTGACCGTCGCCCGAACTGTCCACATACAGCTTCCCATCGGCTGGGGTCCCACCATCTCCGTATGTATCAGGCCCGACGATTCGTGGATCCCATGCCTGCGCCATCCGATTATTGTCTGTCCACGTTCCGGCGCAGAGGATGACTCCCTTACGGGCTTTGACGTTGATGGTTCCGGTCTCGTTCTTGATCTCAATGCCAACCACAGGTCCCGTGCCGTCGCGATAGATGCGCGTCATTCTGTGTTTCAGGAGAATGGGAACGCCCTGCGCCTTGAGTTTCTTCTCCCATACCTGGGTCCAGCAAATACCACTGTTTGGTGTGCCCAGCCCACCGGCATAGACGCCCGGTGCTTGTGCCGGCTGGACTCCGCGTTTGATGGGGGGGCGCAGCACCCCGGCGGCGATAGGCGCCCAAACGATGCCGAGGTCTTGCATCCATTTGATGGTCTCCGCGCCTCGCGCGATCAATGCGCGCATTATTTCGGGCTGACCGCGATATTCGCTAGCCCACATCTCGTCCTGATACCACGCTTCGTCGTCGTCTTTAACCCCGTCCCTTTGTTGCACGACATTATTCCCACCCATCGAGCAACTGCCACCGGCGGTCATCCACAGGCCTCCGACGTGGTCTCCCTTCTCTACGACGACCACATCCGCCCCGGCAGTTTTCGCTTCGATTGCGGCGGCCATTCCAACACCGGCTCCGACAACCACCACGTCAACTTCTTTGTCCCACTTTGTGGGAATCGGTGCCGCGGCTTGCGCGGTGTTGGTTAACAGCCCGGCTGTGGCAACACTTGCGCTCAAGGCGGCCGCGCCCTTGATGAAATCGCGACGAGTTAACTTGTTCTGTTCAGACATCTAAAATCTCCTTCGATTTTGTTGACCTTGAGAGAGACGATCAGGCATACCGCGCCCTGGATAACAGGTTAATACCATCCCTTCTCACAATTCGGTGTGCTGTCCCCTCTTCAGGAACCCACGCATGCCCCACCTGGCAAATCTATCCGCCATTAGATATTGGTGAATGTCCCCATGCGAGCCAAAGCAAATTCTGTCATGTAGGCACAAGAAGGACCCTCGTCAAAGGCAGGCCACCACCAGTGCCTGTCCCTTCTTGTGCCTACCTGAACGATTCGTTGTGCTCGCCTTCGCTTGATCTCGCAGTTTTCGTCTCCTTCCGCTGCGAGCCACTTGGTTCCTGCGGCACACTGAGAATGTTCACAAGATCTTGGGCGTGGCTTGCATTCAGTTGATGTTTGTCGTAGACTCGGATCAGATTGCCCTCTAACCCGAGGCGAATGACTCGGACGGTGGGGGCACAATCCAACAAACTGGTCAACAGCAGCGGCGATAAAACCGTGTCATCGAGGATAATGATGTCTGGCTGCAACCTCTGAATGTGCGCGAGTGCGTCATCCGTACGAGATTCCAACCCCACCACGATAAGACCACTCTCCTCTATCAGGCGACTTAAACCGCGGGCGAATAGAAATGGCTTGGAAAAGATAAGGACCCGCTGTCCGGATATCGGCATTGATTACTTGACTGCCTATGAGCGATTTGTGTCAATTATAACAAGCGGTAGCCCGTCTGTCAGTCCCCTGAAGGCGCATTTTGAGCGTATCGAAAGGGCAATCCGCCAGTAATCAAAAAGGGTCACCCGTGGGTGACCCAGTGATCCGAAAGTAGCACCAGCCCGATAGAAGGCGCCGACGCTACTGGCGAGGTTTGCTTCCGCGCTGCTTGTACGCACAGAGCGCGGCCTGGACGCGATTTTGAAGGTGCAGTTTTGCCAAGATGTTGCGTAGATGGCGCTTGACCGTATGTTCGCTAATCGTCAATTTCTCGGCGATTTGCCGGTTCGTCAGTCCGTCGGCGAGACAGTGCAGCACTTCAAGTTCTCGCTCGCTTAGTTGTTCCTGATTCGATTCGTCCAATTGTTGAGCCGGCGACGGATGAGCGAATTCTCCGAGCATTTTATTAGCCATCACTCCGGAGATGGGCGCTTCCCCGACGAATATTCCCTCGATGAAACGATACAACTCCTCTGGTAGCACATCCTTGAGGACATAACCCTGCGCTCCGCTCTTGATCGCTTCAAACAGGTCTGCCTCGTTCTCCGACAGCGTGAGCATCACGACGCGCACATCCGGCATCTCCGCCTTGATCTGCCGAGTCGCATCCAATCCGTCCATTCCCGCCATGCGAACGTCCATCAAGATGAGGTCCGGCATCAACTCGCGCGCTAACGCAACTGCTTGCCCGCCGTCTGCCGCTTGTCCCACCACCTCGATATTTGGACGGCAGCGCAATAGCCCTGCCAAGCCCTCACGGAACAACGCGTGGTCGTCCACCAGCAGCACGGAAATCGGTTTCATCGCGGGTCCTCCTGGATTTCGCGACAAGGCACGCTGACGATGACGCGCGTCCCCTGGCTCGGCGCGCTCTCCACACGAAACTGTCCGCCGACGCTCTCGGCACGCTCACGCATTGTCAGCAAGCCAAAGTGATCCACTCTGCGCACGTCGGGGTCAAAACCACAACCGTCGTCCTCCACGGTTGTGACGAGCGATTCCCCTTCACGAATCATTCGCAGCACGACACGGCTGGCGCGCGCGTGCTTGCGAACGTTGGTCATCGCCTCCTGGACGATGCGCAATAACTGCGCCTCCCCGCGGAGATGGCAAATTTTCAGGCCCCCATTGCCGACCTGCAGTTCGCACGCGATCTCCCATTCGTGCTCGTAGTGGCGCAGGTACTCCCGCAGCGCCGCTTCCAACTCGAGCGTCGCATGCCCAGCGGTGCGCAAGCCGAGAATTTCCTCGCGCACTTCGGAGCAAGAAACTCGGGCGAGACTTGCCAGCTCTTCCATCGTTGCCTGGGCGCGCTCGGTCTGTCCTTGCCTCAGCAACTCTACAGCCGTCGAAGCGCGCAATGCGATGGAACCCAAAACCTGTCCCAGCCCATCGTGCATTTCCCGCCCCAGCCGATCGCGCTCCTCGCGGATCGCCATGACTTTGATTTGTTCCTCCAGCCGCGCGTTTTCGATGGCAATCGCAAGTTGTTTGGCCACCGGCAAGAGCATTTGCACATCTGCGCTCAGAAAGTTTGGCGCACGGCGGCGGCTGAGGGCGAGGACGCCCAGGAACCGATTTTGGATCATCAACGGCAGTGACATCGAGGTCAGCACGCCCATCTGAGTTGCCATCCGCTGCCCAATTAGATTTCTCTCGGGCGCGTGCGGATTGGGACAAAGGATAGGTTGAGGCGTATTCTGCATAAAATCTACCATTGCCTCATCGCATGGCATTGCCATTCCCTGCCGAGGTCCATTGCCAGACTCGTCCAACACCAGGCGGATGATAAACTGTCGGGTCGTCGCATTGAACAAGATGATCGAGATCCGATCATAGTCCACGAGTCGTCGCGTCTGCTCCGCGAAGACCGGGAACATTTCATCCAGGGATCGCGCCGAACTGACGATATGAACCAGTTCGGTAATCGCCTCCAATTGCTTTGCGCGCTGGCTGGCCTGGAGCGCCAACTCGCCAAGTTTGCGATTTTGCTCCTCGATCTCGGCTTCGGCGCGGCGACGTTCGCTGATGTCACGCACAACACCTAACACCGCGGGTTGCCCTTTGTACTCGATGAGCCGGGCATTGATTTCCACAGGCATAAAGCTCCCATCTTTGCGCCGATGAGAGCGCTCGATGAGGAGGTTGCCTTCCCTGAGTAGCTGTTGCATGCTGCCGTCAAAGCGCACTGCGGCCTCCGGGTTGTGGAGTTGCTGCACCGTCATCGTCAACATTTCGTCGCGAGAATAGCCGAGTTGCCGGCACGCCGCTTGGTTGACCTGGAGAAATTGGCCGGTTAGGTCGTGAACGAAAATGGCATCGATCACGTTGTCAAAGACGTAGCGGTAGTGACCGAGGGAGTCGAAATCGTTGTTACGCGGGAAAGCGCTTTCAGAGGCAACCTGGCTTGCGCATCGCGGGTCAGGCGCGAGGTTCACGTTTGGGATTTGCCATTCGTCAACTATCATAGTTTTTCCTCAGTTGTAACACTCTCTAGTCCAAAAGCAGTCAAAACCCGGTCAAATTGCCTCAGCGATTCCTTGACCACCAGACTAGGATCACCAGGGGCGCGACGACAAATAGGATCGCAATCAGCGAATAGGTGATCAACGCCGTTGCCTGGGCCAAGCCAATGCCCGTCTGCGCCATACCGTCGCGCAGCCGCGCCTCTAACGTTGGCTCCCAAGTTAGCAAGATCGGCGATGGGCCCGCTCGAGTCAGAGCGGTGACAGCCGCGGGATCATAGGGCGCCGGCGCTAACCGAGTGTTATTCGCCAGCGCAAGCATTTCGCCGCCGCGGACGGTGACGACGTTGGCGAGCGAACTCGACTCGACAGATGCCGTTCCGCTGTGGACGTAAAGCCAGGTCGAAACATCGGGCAAGTATTCGATTGCAAAGCGGGCATTCGACAGAGTAACGTTGGTTCCCGCGACGACGATCCGGTGTTCGCGACATTCGCCCGCGCTCCACACCCAGCCGTAATCGAGGACGATCTGTTCTTTTTCGATACTGGCACGCGATTCAGGCGGGACGATGATGTCGCCCCTGCCGCACGCGATGCTCCGAGTTTCGGGCCGGCGGATAAGCGCGAAATCGAGCGAGGGACTCGCGCTGAGAAATGACACCGCTTGCGCTTGATGATAATAGCCGGGCGCAGAACTAACAGCAGTCGCTGACGTCAAGTCGAGTCCCGACAAACTGAATGTGCCCGAATCGGGCATTGTCCTGTGCGTCAACCCGGCCTGCTCGACAGCAATCCAGGCAAACGGCAACGCGTTACCCTTTACGTCTCGAACGGCGCCACGCAACGTATGCCCGTGAATTGCGATCACCGGCAAACTGACGCCAGCATCAGGTGTAACCGCCAAGTTCACGCGCTGACTCAAACTAGTATATCCCTCCGCGTCGGCGGCGACGATGTATTCGGCAATCGGCAGGTCGTTAAAAGCGAAGGTACCATCGGGCGAAAGCGGCGTCGAATAACTCATGCCATCCGGCACGCGGATCGCGCGTACGGTGAAACCCGAAGGGTCCGGGAGACCCTTCGGGTTTAGTGACCCATTAATCTGCCCGCGGCGGCCGCGTACGCGGAGCGTGATCGCAGGCGCTGTCGTCGCGCCCGGCGCGAGAGTCGCCGATGCCGGCGCCACGCTTTCGTACAGCATCCCATCCACGACCGTCGGCTCGACGCGAAACGTATAGTGCGTGGGCGCTTGCGCGAGCGATTCGACGCGCACTTGAGCCAGCCCTTGCGCGTCCGTCAGCGCGACCTGATAGCGCGTGCGCCAGAGATACAAACGTGTCGAGCCGGACACCGGGATATTCGGGGCGGGCTGCTCGGGTTTGTCCGCCAGAACCACTTTTACGGGCACAGTCGCATAGCCGGAATGGTCAACGACGATGTTACGTTTGGCCGTCGCTTGGTTTCCATTCGGCTCGGTCGCCGTGACCTGCAAGAGCACTTGTCCACGCGGCAGCGATGCATCCGAAATGAAATGACAAAAGCTGCAACTTTTTTGATCGGGGGTAAAATCGCCGGAAGGCCCCAATGGGTTCACCGTCACGTCGAAGGAAAACGATCCGTCGTCCTGAGCGCGCGTCGTCAGGGTATTCGCCACTTGGCTGCCGGAGATGATTTCCAGGCGCACCTTGACGAGAGTCGGCTCCGGGTTTGCAGTCGTGACCCAGCCATTCACAGGAAAGCTGTAGGTCAGCGATTGCGGACCGGCGTAAAAGGTTTCGTTCTCCGCGGGAGTAAGCAGGTTGACCGAGAGTTGGCTTGACTGAGCCGACGCGCGCGGATCGGCCTCGGCGAATAGTAGCAGGGCAAGCGCAATGGCGACGACATACCCGTACTTCATTGCCCCGTGCCTTGAACGGGCTTTAGGCCCCACGGGTTATTGGGCGCGTGGCATTTTAGACAGTCCACCGCGTGTCCCACGCGATGCGATTGATAGGGCGCGGTCGTCGAGCGGCCCAACAACTCGGTCGTGCGAAACGTGATCCAGGCCCCGGTCGCTTTTTCGATTCCGACCTTGAACCCGGATGAATCGTGGCATGCGATGCACGTGACAGTCGCATGCGCCTGATCGTGCCTGGGGACCGGCTTGGCCGTCAACACATCGGCGTGACATCCTTGCGCGGTGCAACTGGCCTTGGTCGAATGGGGATTGTGACAGCGTATGCAGGCATAGTCTTTATGCGCGCCATCGCCCAGGTCGCGCTTGTGGCGCAGCACATCATTGTCCAGATGGCACTTGCTGCACAGTTCGGTCGTGTTGGCTACCACTTGATACTGCCCGGTCGCCGCGTTCAGCCAAGCCACTTGCTGCTCGGTGACCCCATTCTGCGTCTTGTGGCAAATCTCGCAGCCGATGTTCTTCCAATCGGACTTGGCCACCGGTGGATTGCTCCGCGCCACGCGCATGACCGGATCAAACGAAAACTTGCAGCTCACGCAGTTGGGCATGTCGTCAACTTTCGCCGCGGGGTCCCAATTGCGCGGCGAGTGACAGCGGGCGCAATAGGTGTTTGGGCCTTTGCCCTCGTCATAGGTATTCGCGTGTTGGCTGCTTTGCCACGCCTGACGAATCGCGCTCCAGTCCTGGGTCGGCGTGGGCGCGGGAGTGTTAGCGGGCTGACACCCGGCTAACGCGATTACGCTCGATGTGAGAACTGCCGCGAGCGCAAGTATTCGCGTGACATGAAATGGTAACATCATTGACCTCTAATGGCGGCGAGTTCGTAGGGGCAGTGCCTTGTGCCTGCCCCCTGCCTTGTGCCTGCCCCCTGCCTTGTGCCTGCCCCCTGCCTTGTGCCTGCCCCCTGGCAGCGCTTGCAATCCACCGCCGTTACCAGATCGTGCGAGGGCCACGCCGTGAGCGTATGCGCGAAACGCAGCGGGACATACGTGCCCCGGTGACGCGAGCCGGGCTCAGTCTCCAGCGTAATGCTCAACCCGCCCGCGTCGTGGCACGCGGTACAATTGACTTGCGGATGAAGGTCGTGATCCGTCGCGCCACGTCCCGTCTTTGGATTGTGGCAGTCGGTACACGCCGCAGGTTTGCCGTGCGCGCCATGACACCGCGTGCATTCCCAGCCGTCGTGCGCGACCGACGACTTACTTTCCTCGACGACGTGGAAACCATGCTGGCCCTCGTGGCACCACGCGCACAATTCCGTCGAATCCTGGACCGTTTCATACTGTTGGCCGGCGTTATTCCAATAGGCCAACGCGGTATAGTACGAATTACCGACCGGTTGATGGCAGATGTCGCAACCGATGTGTTTCCACTCGCCTGGCGCGACGGGTATGCCGCCGGCGAGATCGGGCCGGGGCGCGCCCGGAATGCGCTTGCACGCCGAGCAATTGAATGCCTCTTGCGCCGCGGGCGCGGCCGGGTCCCAGTTCCTGGGCGATTTGCAACGCGCGCACGTCGTATTCGCGCCCATGCCGTCGTCAAAGGTATTCGCGTGAGCGGAAAGCGTCCATTCCAATCGAGCAAACTGCAACTCGGCCGCGGTGGCGATGCGCCCACCGCGAGGCGTGGGCTGCGGCGTGGGAGCGAAGGCAAACGTGGCGGAGGGAGAACTGTTACCGGAGATGGCGAACAAGCCGGCGACGAAAACAATCGCAGCCAGAAAAGGAATTTTGACAGGCATTCGATAGTTAGGCGGTTGGATGGTTAGGTGGGTGATTGGTTGGTAGAGACGTTGCATGCAACGTCTCTACCAACCAATCACCCACCTAAAAAGCATGCTATTGCAAACCGACCTTGATCGAGGTCGCGTAGAAGAGAAACCGGCCGGCGACCTCGGCGACGAACACCAGGACAAACGCGGAATACGCGAGCACGCCCATCACGCGTTCTTGCCCTGGCTCAAGCGCCGTCTTGTACAGAAACACTCCCAGGATGCCCGCGCCGACGAATACGAGCGCCAATCGCAACGCAAACAACGCGCCGTGCGTGCCCACCAGCATGGCTGCGCTCGCTCCGGCCGCACTCGCCGCCTGCATTGCCAGCGACAAGGGTATCACGACAAACTCGACGCCGAGGAGCACAATAGAGCCAACGGCCAGCCAGCGCAGCGATTCCCGCAGCAGTTTACATTGGTCGTCGGCGCAGCCGGGATTCGTTCTCTGCACGTACCAGTAGTTCGCTACGAACGCGGCGCCCATCGCCAACACACCCAAGAGCAGTGTGGTGACAAAGAACGAGAGCGGCGTCGTGAACAGGTTCCAGCTTGGACGAGTGGGGAGCGAGTATACCATCGCCATGCTGAACACGAGCGCGACCCCGATCAGCGCGGCGATCCACCCGACGGCATTGCGCAGCGCAAAACTGCCTAACTTGCGCCACTGCATCACCGCAAATCCAAAACCCACCACGGCAAACAGCACGCCGGAAAGAATCTCGCGCGAGAGCCACGAACTGCCCAGATTTGTAACGGCCTTGTAGGCATTCAGCGGATTGCCGAGGTGCAAGAGCGACGCGAGCAACCCTAGCCCCAGCACCGGAAAGATCGCCAGCAGCGCGCGGTCGGACAGTTCGTCGGCTTGTTTCTCACCTGCTTTGCGGTTCGAGAAAAAGTGAACGGCGCCCAACACCAAGAACGAGCCGACAGACATTTGGGCGAGAATTGTAAATGTGATCAACGCCCATTCACGCATTTCCATCTCAAAGCTCCTCGGGTAGGTTAAAGACCTGACCGGTGCCTCTGCCGCTGGCCTGCGCGTTCCGGTGAGGCGTCACGACGAGGGCCGGGCTGGTCAAGTTCGCAGGAGGCAGCGGCTCGATGGCGTTGACACTGCCGTACTTGGCGCGCAATTCGCTCAGTTCGCCGAACTCGATGGCGCGCATGGGGCAGGCATCCACGCACACCGGGTTCTTACCCTGCGCGACCAGATCCTCGCAAAAGTTGCACTTGGTCATCACGCCTTTAGCTTCGTCGAACTGCGGCGCGCCGTAAGGGCAGGCCCATTCGCAGTACCGGCAGCCGATGCATTGGTCTGCGTTGATGACCACCACGCCGTCCGCGCGTTTGTGCAGTGCCGTCGTCGGGCAGACACTCGCGCAGGCCGCGTTCTCGCAGTGGTTACAGGCAAGCGAAACATAGTAGCCAAAGATGTTGTTCGGAACTCGGAAATTGCCCTGATTCACCCAACTCCCGCCTGCATATTCGACCACACGGCGCCATTTGATGCCGAGCGGCAAATTGTTCTTGTCTTTGCACGCGACTTGACAAGTCTTACATCCGATGCAAGCGGTCCCGTCGAAATAAAAAGCCAATTGCTTTGCCATTTCCATACCTCCTATAGCGCCACCCGGGGCGACCACTTGTAATCGGGTTCAAGCGGTTTGTTATGCTTTTCCACTTGAACGACGCACGCTTGCCAGGACTCGATGTCCGGGCCCGAGGCGTAATCGCCGCTCAGGGTGTTCGTCGCGCCGGCGCGGTCGTTGCCGGTTTCGTCCATATCAGCCCACGCGCCCTCGCCGAGGAACACGACTCCAGGCATCGCGCGCGGGGTGACGTAGATGCGGCGCAGCACCGAGCCGATGTCGTTGAACACGCGCGCCGTATCGCCATGCTTCAAGCCGCGCTCGGCCGCGTCCGTCGGATTGATGATCATCGCCTGCGGCCATGCTTCGCGCAGCCAGGTCACATTGTCCATGCACGAGTGCGCGCGGCGCAAATAGTGAATGTTGGTCAACTGCAAAGGATACTTGCCTTTGATCTGGTTCTTCCAATCGGCGAAGGTCGCTTCGTATCCGGCGGTCGGCGGTTCGTAGATCGCAATGGGATTGCCCTTGTTCCAGCCGGCATTCGTCACCAAGTCGGCCAGCTCTTTGCTGTGGAGCGATAATTTGCCGCTCTTGGTGCCCAGTTTGTTCTTGACCGGGTCGTCGCGAAACGCCTTGTTGTGGATATACGTCAGCTTGTCGCCCTTTTGGCGAGCCACCTGGTAAACGCCCTTTTCCTTGAACTCTTTGACCGTGATGCGCCCTTGCTGCGCCTTGCCGGTAACGCCCATCGCCTTGATGTCGTCCTCGGTGATCGTCACCAATGGTTCCATGCCAGAACCATCGGGCTTGATCACCTTGGCGCCAGCCAATTGATTGAACAATTGCTGCGCTTCCGAGAACGGTTGCACCTGGCTCGCATCCAAGCCCAATCGTTTCGCGACCTCGGCGGCGATCCACATATCGGTCTTGGCTTCGAACATGGGATTGACGACTTGGCTCGCCCAGAGCAAAATCTCGCGATTGCCGGCGTTGAACATGCCCAAGCGTTCCCAGGGGGACGTGATCGGCAGAACGAGGTCGGAATATTTGGCATTCGTGTTAAGGCCGTATTGGTGCGTCACGACAAATTCGACCTTGCGATGCGCGGCGATGCCTTTGACGATATTGTTCGTTTGGTTCAGCTTGGAACTGCCGCCGTGATAGATCAACTGGATGTTGATGTCCTTTTTGCCGCCCTTGCCCTGGGTGTACTTGCCGCTCACGATCGCGTCCCAGTGCTCGTTGCTGCATAGTTGGACGGTGACATTGTTCTTGACGGCCGGCAAACCCGCGCTCCCTGCGCTGACCAGCGAGGGGCCGCCATTCGACGCAGCATTGTGACAACTGATGCCGAACGCGCCGCCGGCAATGCCCATGTTGCCGGTCATCGCGCCGACACTCGTCACGGCGAAACAGACATGCTGCGCTTTTTCGAGCCGCGCCGATGTCCAGCCGAACAAAAAGTTGGCCGGTTTGGTCTGCGCCAATTCAATGGCGAACGAGCGGATTTTTTCCGGGGGCACGCCGCAAATCTGCGAGGCCCACTGCGGCGTCTTGGGCTGTCCATCCGACTTGCCGAGCACATAGTCTTTAAAGTTCTCTTTGGGATCCGCGCCCTCGGGCATATGCTCCGCATCGAACCCGACGGTGCAGCGGTTGAGAAAATCCCAATCAATCAGCCGGTTCTGCGGCGAGTCTTCGGTCAGCATCACGTACGCCATCGCCAGCAGCATCGTCGTGTCGGTCGCGGGGCGAATCGGAATCCATTCGTCCGCCAGGATGCCGGCGGTCGGGTTGAAGAAGGGGTCAACGAAAATGAATTTCGCGCCCGCGCGCTTGGCTTGCAAAAAGTTATAGGGCGGCAAACCGGCCGCGCTCCACGCCGGATTGTTGCCCCACATCACGATCAGTTTCGAGTTCTGCAGATCAAAGCGATCGTTGATCTCGCTTTGCGCCGTCGTGCCGGTAATGGGTTGCTGTCCCAAACGCCACGCGCCGCGCGAGGTGCTGCCATAGTTCGAGACATAGCCGCCGGCAAGCGAGAGGGTTCGGGTAATTTCGCTCCCCATCGCGTAGATGGACGTGTTGCCATACTTGTCTTTGATGCGCTTGATCTCGCTCGCGACGATGTCGAGCGCCTCGTCCCAGGAAATTCGGACCCATTCGTCTTTGCCGCGCAATTCTTTTTTCCCGCCGCCTGGGGCCCAGTTCTTGCGTTTCATCGGGTACTTGAGCCGGTCGGCGGAGAAAATCTGCATGCGCTGCGACCGGCCGCGTACGCACGCGCGTTGCTGGGGAAAGTCCGGACTGTCGGCGTGGGTGTCATCCGTCTTGACGCGCACGACCGTGCCATCCACGGTGTACGCCCAAATCGGACAGCGCCCGCCGCAGTTGTGCCAGCACGCCGCGGGAATCCATTGCCCCTCCTTGGGCGCCGGGGCCGGAGCCGCTTGCGTGATCTGTAAACCGGCGTTGAGGCCATTCGCCGCCAAGGCCGCCGTGCCGCCCAGCACCGCGCTCCACTTCAGGAAGCTGCGCCTTGTCAGCGCCGTACGGTTCAATGTTTTGATCAGGAAATCCTCGTTGCTCATAGTCATGTTCCTCCGAACTATTTGTTCACGCTAGACTATACAATGAATGCCAAGCCAACTCGTCCTCCTTTGGAGCGATGTCGGCTAATCCTAATGGGTGATTTGTCGGGCTTGTAGCTCTACGCCCGGGGAGCAAGCAGGCCCCGATCCATCGCATAGTTGGCGGCCTGTGTGCGGTTCTCCAATTGCAGTTTATCGAGGATATTTCGGATGTGCGTTTTGACCGTATGGACCGAGATGCACAGTTTTTCCGCAATCTCGGAATTGCTGGTTCCCACCGCCACCAACCGCAGGACGATCAACTCCCTCTCGGTCAACGCCTCCTCGCCCTTGTCGGGGTCCGAAGACCGTTTGGCAATGCCCTTCAAGAGCCGCGAGGCCATCTCAGGCGTCATCGCCGCCTCGCCGCGCATGACGCCGCCGAGAAATTCAAAGAGCCGCGAGGTATCGAGGTTCTTGAGCAAATAACCCGAAGCGCCGAGTTGGACGGCTTGGTACAAATGGACGTCGCTTTCCGACGAGGTCAGCATCACTACCTGCGTTTTCGGCGACCGCGCTTTGAGCGCCTGCAGGGCTTCCAGGCCATTGCCTTCGGGCATGTAAATGTCCAACAAGACAATGTCGGGGCGCAGTTGTTCGGTTAGTTGAATGGCCTCCCGCCCCGTCGCGGCTTCGCCAACCACTTGGACCAAATCCTCCCGCGTTTCCAGCAGGCCGATCAACCCTTTGCGGAAGAGCGTATGATCGTCGGCAATCAAAAGCTTAATAGCCATCGCAGATTTCCTCACGCCGATTACAGTCCGAGACGGATGTGCATCGCGTAGAAAAGGAACCGGCCCAGAATCTCGCTTACCAACACCAACAAGCACGCCATATAGACCGGCAGCATCAGTTCCGTGATTTTCTTGACTCGCTGCCGAAAAAATTGCACGGTAAAAACCAGCCAGCCCACGCCGACCAGCAGCAGCACGAGGCGAACCACGAACAACGGTCGGTATAGGCCAAGCAAGAGCTGTAAAGAAAGTCGCGCCAGTTCGTTACCGCTCTGGAGCAACAAAATCTGCGCGAGATTGAGGATCAGCAAGACGAGCATGAGTACAAAGGCAATCGCCGCGAACCACCCCAGGGCCGGCCGGATCATCGCCGGGCGGACGTTTTGCGCGTCCGGTTGACGCAGTTCGGAGAAGCGCAACTCCAGGACGAGCATCGTGGGCACAGAGACGGCGCCGAGGAGCACGGTCGTCGCAAAAAAAGAAATGATCGTGAACGCCGAGTCCCAGGCCGGTTGAGTGGGCATCAGGTAAAGTACGGACATGCAAAAAATGCTCACCAGTCCACACGTGATGGCGGCCCAGCCGAGGATCGTCTGCAATTTCGGATAACCGCGCACGAACCATTGCAAGGCAGCCAGCGCCGACAAGGCGAGAAAGAACAACACGGTGAAAAAGATTTCACGACTCAGCCAGGACGAACCGATGTTGCGCAGGGCTAGAAAAGATAGCCACGGCCGGCTGAGATGCAAGTGCGCCCCCACCATCGCCACCACGAGCGTGCCCCAAATGACGGCGGTCAATCGGCTCACCATCCGATCCATCTCTTCACTTCCAACCTTGGCGCCGATGGCGCGAATGACCCAGAGCGCCAAAAGCGATCCGGTCGCGAGTTGGAGCAGGATCGTATACACCGGCAGGGCCCATTCCCTTTGATTCATCGCGCGATGCTCCTATTGCAGGACCAAACTTTTCTTGTTCAGCTTTTCGGGCGCCAGGCAGGGCAGCCAACACTCGATTTGCGTGCCTTGCCCCGGCGCCGAATTGATGACCAGTTTGCCGCTCACACTCGCCGCTCGTTCGCGCATCGTCTGCAATCCAAAACTGCGTTTCGAAGCGCCCGCTTGAAAGCCGACGCCATCATCTTTGATCGCCAAACGGATGTGCTCGTCCCCGGCGAGACGCTCTTTCGACAGCCGCACGACAATGTGCTCAGCGCCCGCGTGCTTGCGGACGTTGGAGAGGGCTTCCTGCAAAATGCACACCAGTTCGACCTCGGCCACCGACGAAAGATCGGCATCGCCCGCGAGCAAATTGACAAACTGGACATCGGTTTTGCTTTGAATACCAAACTCTTCCAGATATTCGGCCATGGCCGGGATCAGCCCTTTTTCGTTGGCGAGGGTAGTCCGCAGACTGAGGATATTCTCCCGCACGTCGGCGTGCGCCACCTGAACGGCCTCGCGCATCTCAGACAATTTCGTTCTCAGCTTGTCGGTCTTGCCTTGCTGAAGGAGCGCATCGAGAGTCTGAACTTGCAGATTCAAATAACCCAACACTTGGGCGAGACCGTCGTGCATTTCGCGCGCGATGCGGCCGCGTTCTTCGGTGATCGAAAGCGATTGCAGTTGCGAGGTCATCAGGCCGTGCTTGATGGCGATGACCGCTTGATCGGCCAAACACTCGAGCCAGATGAGATCAGTTTCGGAATAGGGCTGCGGCTGGAAGCCCGCGATCCAGAACGCGCCGATCGGGTGGCTATCCAGATCGAGCGGCACGACGGCGAGCGCGCGCGCGGGCCGGTCGGAGAAAAAACAGGCGCCGCGGAGGTTCTCTACCCGCTCAGCTTTCTGGGACCGGTACGACGTGGACGTCCGAAACGCATTCGCGATCAAAGGATTCTCGACCGGCGTCGCGGAATCCACCGTTTCAGTCCGCCCGGTGAGCGCGCAGCATTTCAGTTCCATGACGGTCGAACTGCCGTTGACGATCGCCAAGCCGACGAAATCGGCCGCGAGTAACTCGCGCGTGTTCGCGACGATGTAGAGCAGAATATCGTCAATGTCGTGCAATTCGGCGATGCGCCGGCTGATGTTCACCAGCGCCTCGGTCCAGCGCTCGGCCGTTTCCCGCGCCGCGATTTGCGCTTCAAATGCATCCTCGCGCGCCCGGTCGCGTTCCGCCTGGAGCGCGGCCATGCGGCGCTTTTGGATCGCGTCGAAAACGCCCAGGCCGCGGACCACGAAAAATGTAACGCCGATGGCCGAGACCATGCGCCAAAATTCGATGGGCAGATGCGTCGTCTGCAAAATCTGCTCATAGTCGAGCCAGGCGGTTAGGCCAAAGATGCCCTTGCTCACATTCCCTTCGCCGCTAAACGCGTTGGTGGCTACGCGGTCATAGTTGTAGTAAGAAGCCGGGCCGTACGGCGCGGCCGGAACGACGAGACCGACGACGAACGCCTCCAACAAAAACGCCAACCCCGCGCCCAGCATCAGCCGCGCCACGTCGGGTAAATCTTGCCTGCGCTGCATGTCCCACTGGCGCAAAAAGCCAAGTCCGCCCATGATGCTGCCGGGGAGGTAGAGCAAGTAACGCGACCAGATGTCTATGGGGATTTCCAACGGCGAGGGGGTAATAAAAGTCGTGGAAGCGTAAGTAATGACGTAGGCAATGGGCACGACGAGGAGGCCCGGGATGACGATCGTCCACGCCGGTAAGGGCCCTACACTCATTAACGTGCCCCAGCCGAAGCGGATCAACAACAAGCCCGTGACGGGCTGCAATATGATTCTGAGGATCGTCAAGGACTCGTGGAGGTCTTGAGTAGTGCCGCTCATCAGGAACATGTCCACCCAAGCCGTCGCGCCGCACGCAAACCCAAACGCGGCCAGCCACGGCAATTCCTTCTTGAGCGGCAAATCACCTTCGCGGCGTAGTTGGAGATACGCCGCGAGGCCCAGGCCGCCAAAAGACAATCCGTAAAAGAAATAGATGATCATCATACGCCGACAAACAAAAAATGCTCCACCTGATGGTTCCAGGCGAAGCATTCGTCACTGCCCTATGTCTCTGGAGGCGTGGTCAAGCGACATTACTTGACCGTTTCTCACTTTGAATCAAGTATATCGCCTATTGGCGTACAAGTCAAAAATCGCTCAGTGTAAATTGATCGCAAAGTATAGCGCAATGTCGCGGTTCGGATAGAGGTGGTCGTTGAACCCGCAAAAGGTAAACCCTTGCTTTTGATAAAAGCAGATCGCGGGATAGTCCTTCGTCGAGGTGTCGAGTATCGCCACGCGGAGCTTTTGTTGGCGGCCCCAATCGAGCGCGGCGCGCATCAGGCGCGTGCCCACACCCTTGCGGCGATGGGCCGGCGCGACGGCAAAGTTGTTGATGAACATCAGTTGTTCCCACTCGCGTGCCACGACGTCAATGAATCCGCAAACCCCATCGTCGTCCGCGACGAACAGCATTCCGCCGGTCTGAAAATCGTGGATGACACTGTCGGCCAGAATGACGTCGCTGACCCTCATCGGGCGAGGCAAACGCGTGACACGGAAATTCACCGCGATCTGTCCCGGACGATTTTGTTCGTCCATCTGCCAAACATATTCCGTCTCGAACGAGTCGTCAATTGCCAGACAGGCATTCAGGTCGTGCAAATCGGCCAAACGGATTTCCATGGTCCCTCGACAATAAAATAGGTACACAGGTGTGAGGGCCTGTGTACCTGTGGTTTTGGTATCGCCTGACGAATTACCGGAGCGCCTGCTCAGTCTGCTTGTCGAAGAGGTGCAAGCGGTCGAGATTCATCATCACTTCGATCTCTTTGCCGGGACGCGCTTGACTGCGCGGGTCCACGACGGCCACGTAGGTCTTGTCGCCGCTTAGCAGATAAAGGTTGATCTCGCTGCCCAGCGGTTCCATCACGTCCACTTTGGCTTTGACCGGCGCACCATTCAAGCCACCCGGCGTATGATCGCGATCGTGGATGTCTTCGGGGCGAATGCCCATGACGATCGCTTTGCCAAGATAGTTCGCCAGTTTCTCTTTCGAGTCCGGGGGCACGGGCAGTTTGAACGCGCCCGTGTCGAGACATGGCTCTTCGCGCGTGCCGGTCAAGGTCGCGTCGAAAAAGTTCATCGCGGGGCTGCCGATAAAGCCGGCGACAAAGGTGTTCACGGGATAGTCGTACAAGTTCTGCGGCGTATCAAGCTGCTGCAAAACGCCGTCCTTCATCACCGCAATGCGCGAGCCCATCGTCATCGCTTCGGTCTGGTCGTGAGTCACGTAGATAAAAGTCGTCTCGAGCCGTTCGTGGAGGCGGCTGATCTCTGCGCGTGTCTGGACGCGCAGCTTGGCATCGAGGTTCGAAAGCGGCTCGTCCATAAGAAACACTTTTGGTTCGCGCACGATCGCGCGCCCAAGCGCGACGCGTTGGCGCTGACCGCCGGAAAGTTGCTTCGGCTTGCGCGTCAACAGCGCGCCGATGCCCAGAATGTCGGCGGCCTCTTTCACGCGCCGGTCAATCTCTTGCTTGGGCGTCTTGCGTAGCCGCAACCCAAACGCCATGTTGTCGTACACACTCATGTGGGGATAGAGCGCGTACGATTGGAACACCATTGCAATGTCGCGGTCTTTCGGCGCGACATCGTTCACGACCCGCTCGCCAATGTAAATGTTGCCGGCCGAGATCTCTTCCAATCCGGCGAGCAGCCGCAGCGCGGTTGTCTTGCCGCAGCCCGACGGGCCGACGAGCACGAGAAATTCCTTGTCCTTGATGTCAATCGTGAGGTCGTTGACCGCTTTGACATCGCCGAACTGCTTGGTGACATGATCGTAAGTGACACCAGCCATGATTGCTCTCCTTTGAGGCGACAGTATGGTCAATTAGTTGACTAATTGCCTAATTGCCTGATTCCCTATCTTCCACCTAACAATGTGCGAATGACTTCGAGGCAACCACCGGGCTGAGTAGGCGGCTGAGGGGTTGATGGTGGCGTCGGGGTGGGCGTTTCGCCTAACGCGCTCTGGTAAGCCGCAAACAAATCGGCGCGCCCCTTGCCCTGGGTGTTCGGGTCGAGTCCCAAATTCCGGGCCGTATTCATAAAGAGGTCTTTGACCTGTTGGGGAGATAGACCCGGCTGGGCCTGTAAAATCAACGCGCACGCGCCCGCCGCGTGCGGCGTCGCCATCGAAGTCCCCGATGCGCTCGTATAAAGCGCGTTCATCGGACTGCCCATGCTCGTTCCCGACGCGCGGCACGCGACAATATTCACGCCGGGAAAACAGACGTCCGGCTTGACGCGCCCGTCGGCGGTTGGGCCGCGCGAAGAAAACGATGCGACTTGGTCTTCTTTGTCCGTCGCGCCGATGGAAATCACCGTCTTGGCGCAGCCGGGCGATCCAACGGTCGAAGGTCCGGGGCCCGCGTTTCCCGCGGCCACGCACAACACGATGCCGCGCGCCACGGCCGCATCGCACGTGACCGATAGGGCATCGGTGCCATCACACGCCTCGTCGCTGCCCAACGACATGTTGACGACGTGAACGCCTTGTTGGACGGCCCATTCGATGCCGGCCATCACCCAACTGGTGCTGCCCGAGCCGTTGCCGGCCAAGACTTTGGCCGCGTAAAACGTGCATTCCGGCGCGACGCCTTTGAACCGGCCGTCGCTACCCGCCCCCGAACCGCCGACGATGCCGGCCACGTGCGTCCCGTGCCCGTGATTATCGGCAGGGCCTTCGCCGGTGAAATCCTTCATCTGCGCGATCCGGTTCGCAAAGTCGGGATGATTGGGGTCTATGCCCGTGTCCACGATGGCGACCTTCATGCCCTGCCCGCGAAGGTTGTGCTCCCAGACTTGGGGCGTGCCCATAAGGGGCACCGATTGCTCGAGCAGAGTATGGACAGGTTCGTCGTACCAGATCACCTCGACGTCGTCGCGCTCGCTCAAGCGGTCAATCCCGTCCGGCGTCGCCGTGTGAGCCGAGGCCGGAATCAGGCGATAGGAATGCGCCGTCGCCGTAACTCCTTCGACGGCGGCCGCGACGCCCAGAGTCCCGGCGCGATACTTGACGATGATCGGCAACTGCGGCGGTTCGCCGGTCGCGGTGAGCGCGCGCAATTGCGCACGTCCGGCCAGGTTTGGATGGATCTTTGATGGGTCCGGCATTGCAATTCCTCCATGGGGTCAATCAACTACATGGTATGGACGGGTTTATCTTCTTCGATGGCGAGCACCCAGTTCTTATTCGCGAGCGCGAGGGAAGCCGACGCTGGCCCTTTAATCGCCACGGACGGAGTCAGCGAAAACGTGCGACGCACAATCCAACCCAGCGATTCGAGTTCATGGACATGCGCCGACGGATCGTCCTTGACACGGACGATCAAATCCACGGGCGCATTCGGGGCGTGCTCTACTTTCGCTGCCAATTCGGGAGGGAGACTAACCACTCTTCACCTCTTTCTAGTGGCACGGCAATATCTTAGCATAGAATCGTCGCCAACGCAATAGCAGACGTGCCCGAAATTTGCCAAGATTTTGCCTCCATCGTATAATGCCGCCGAGCTTTCGAAAGGAGTTGACTCGTTGAACAAAAATCGCGCCACCTACGTGTTGGGCGCGTTGGTCGTCGTGGCGGCGCTGCTGGCATGCGATGCCGGAACGTTCGCGGCGTTCGCCAATGCGACCGCTACGCCGACTAGAACGCCGCGCCCCACTTTTACGCCGCGCCCCACTTTTACCGCCACGCCCGCCGACTCCCCAACTCCCGCGGACACCGCTACACCCGTTGCTACTGTTACGCCGACCAAGCGGCCGGCTGTGGTTGCTACCGCACGACCGCCGACAGCCAAGCCCGTCGTTCAGCCGCCCGCCGCGCCATCCTTCCCGGTCGTGCTTGCGAACGCGTTCTTCTGCCCACAGCCGCCAACCGCGCCCTACTGGAAGCTTACCGCGCGCTTTAATCCCGCGAATTCGAACGCATGGCTCGGCGGCTACGTCATGGGCGTATTTGGATCCGATGGCGCATTCCTCAAGGCGTCTGAGCCGTCCATGGAAAACGATTTTACCGAAACCTTGGACGGAAATTGCCAAGTGTCTAGCCGGTACCGGTCCAACGCCGAGGTTGATGTAACTGAACTCCGTGGGCAACTGCCGCTCATCGTTCGTGTCATACGATCAAAAACGGATCGCACCGCGCTCTCGGCCGATTTTCGGGCCGATTTTCCGCAACCCGGTAATTACTATTTCCAATATAATCCACGGTAACACTGAAGGAATGCTTGCATTCACGACCAAGCCGAGCCAGTCACTCGGCTCTTTTTCTGTCCGCCATGCGCTGCCGATCATCGCGATCACGCTCGCCGGTCTGTGGCTGCGCGTGCTACGCTTGGAATTTCAGCCGCTCTGGTGGGATGAGGGCTATAGTGTCTTTTTCGCCACGCGCGATTTTGCGACGATGCTCGAGCGCACGGCGATAGACATTCATCCGCCGCTCTACTATGCCTTGCTCCAAGTGTGGATGTTCTTTCTCGGCCAAGGCGCAATCGCGGCGCGATGGTTCTCCGTGTTCATCGGCGTCGCGACGATTCCACTCATGTATGCGCTCGCGCGCCAGCTCTTTCCCAACACGCGCGTCCCGCTCCTAGCAACGCTGCTCCTCGCGCTCTCGCCGCTGCACATCTACTATTCGCAAGAAGTCCGCATGTACGGGCTGGTCACATTCCTTGGGCTTGCATCCGTTTATCTGTTCATCCGATTGCTTGACAACCTGTCATTGCGAGGAGCGACCCTCTACATCCTCGTCACCACCGCCGCGCTCTACACCCAATACTATGCCGCCTTCGTCCTTGCATTCGAGATACTGGTCACGCTAACGATAGTTTTCCGCTCCCGATCGGCCGCGTTGGCTCATTGGCCCATTGGCTCATTGGCTCATTTGCTCCGCGCTTGGCTCGCCATTGCCCTGCTATATCTGCCCTGGGTAATTTACGCCGGCCCCAGACTTTACGATTACGTCACGCGCAAAGTCTCCCACGAGGCATACGCGCCGCTCGATCCGATCACCTTTCTCGCGCAACACCTCGCCGCGTTCTCCGTCGGCCACCTCACCGCGTGGACATGGCTCGCGTGGGGCAGCGCTGCGCTGGTCGCGCTGGTTGTCTTTGGCGTTGTTGGGAGAGGGAGAGCGGGAGAGGGGGAGACGGGGAGAATTTTGCACTCCCATACCCCCACACTCCCATACTCGAATCTCCCCCACACTCCCATACTCCCATACTCCACCCTCCTTGTCTCACTTTACCTCATCGTCCCGCTCGCGCTCGCCTACGCCGTCAACCTCCTCTACCCCTTCCACCCGATTCGGACCGAACGGCTGCTGCTGCTCGCCGCGCCCGCGTTCTACTTGCTCGCCGCGCGAGGCATCGAATCGCTCTGGAATCGCCGCGCGATCTTGGGCGCAGTGCCCTTGCTGCTGACCGCGATGCTTGCCGGCGCGTCGCTCTATGATTTCTACAAAATGCCGCGCTATCCCGACGACGACTATCGTCCCCTCATCGCCGATATGCAAAAGCTCTCGCAGCCCGGCGATAATTTCCTGGCGATTTATCCATGGCAAATCGGGTATCTCGAATCCTACTATCAAGGCGCGCCGCTGACGGTCGTCGAAGCGCCGAGCGATCGCTGGATCAACAACCCGGCGCAAATGCGGCGCGAGGTGGATACGCTGTTGGAGCAGCAGCCGCGCGTCTGGCTGCCTGCGCTCCAAACGCTCGGCCGCATTCTGGAAGACTCGCTCGACACATATTTGCGACCTCGTGACTATCTCGTGCTCGACACTTGGTTTGGCACGACGCGCCTAGAACTGTTTACGCGCGCGAGCGATCCGCCGCGCGCGGGTCAGAGTATCGGGCCGCTGGACGGTTGGGGCGTCGCGCCCGAACCCGTGGCCGCCGGGCGCGATGTTCTCCGCGTTTTGCTTGATTGGAACGTCGCGCCTGTCAACACCAACTTGAGCTTGCGCTTGCTCGACGCCGCGGGCAACCTGTGGGCACAGGATGATCGCGGGATCGAAAAAGGGAGGCAGCGAATTGGGTTGGCAATTCCCGCCGGCACACCGCCCGGCGAGTATGCGTTACGACTGAGAATCTACCGCTTCGGACTGGAACAGGGATCGGACGAGTATGCGCTTGCGCTCGTAAATGTCATCGCGCCCGCACAGCCCAACATCGCTGCAATCGCTCGCCGCGTCTCCGCGGACATGGGCAATGGTATCGAACTGGTCGGCTACGAGTTGAGCGACAAGCCGGACCGCCCCGGCGCGCCGGTAGCCATCACTCTATTCTGGCGCGCCGCGCGGTTAACGACCGCGGATTGGACGGCGACGCTGCGAGTCCAAGATGCGAGCGGCAAGGTCGTTTTCGAATCACCGCTCTCGCCTGTGTACCCTCGTTCGCGCTGGAAGGCGGGTGAGCTGGTGCGCGATCCACAGACGTTCACATTGCCCGGCAATTTGGCGGATGGCGAGTACCGTATTGTCATCGGGCACGACAGCATCCGCCGTGAGATCGCGACGATTCAAGTCAAGGGTCGCCCGCGCTATTTCGGCGCGCCCGCGCCCTCCCACGCATTGAGCGCGCGCGTCGGCGATTTCGCGCGGTTGGTCGGATACGATGTCAACGTCCAGCCGCGAAGGGTCACGCTTATCCTGTACTGGCAGGCGCTCGCGCCGACGCAAGCGTCGTACAAGGTTTTCGCGCACATCGTTGACGCCGGCGGCGAAATCCGGGCGCAGAGCGACAAGGTCCCCGGCGATGGGTCGAATCCGACGACAACTTGGGCCGCCGGCGAATACTTGAGCGACCTCTACGAAATTCCGCTCCCCTCGGACCTCCAAAACGTTCAAATCCGAATTGGAATGTACGATCCCGCGACCGGCGCGCGATTGCCCGTCTTCGATGCCACGGGGCAACTAGTCGGAGATCAGGTTGTCCTCAAATAAACAAAGAGGTGGCAGGGAAAGTATCAAACCACCCAACCACCCAACCACATAACCACCTAACCATCTAGCCACCCAACCACCTGTTACAGCGCCTCAACCACCGCGGCGATCCCCTGCCCGCCGCCGATGCACATCGAAGCGATGCCGTAGCGCTTGCCACGCCGCCGCAACTCGTACAACAGCGTCAGCGTGAGCCGCGCGCCGGTCGCGCCCAGCGGATGCCCAATCGCAATCGCGCCGCCGTTGACATTGAAACGCTCCATGCCAACTTCCAACTCTTTGCAGACCGCGAGCGCCTGCGCGGCAAAGGCCTCGTTCACCTCGATCAAGTCCATATCGCGCAGCGCCAGTCCCGCCTTTTTCAGCGCGATCCGAATCGCCGGCGCCGGCCCAATGCCCATCACGCTCGGTTCGACACCTGCCGTGCCCCACGACAGCAACCGTCCGAGTGGTTTCAGCCCGCGCGCCTTGGCCTGATCCATCGTGGTAACAACCACTGCCGCCGCGCCATCTACGATGCCCGACGCGTTGCCCGCGGTGACGGTGCCCTCCTTCTTGAAACGCGCGGGGAGTTTTGCCAATGCTTCCGGCATCGTCTCGGGCCGCATCCCTTCGTCCTTGGCGAACAGTGTGACATTGCCTTTGCGATCCTTGAGCGGCACCGGCACGACCTCATCCTGCATCCGGCCCTTGTCCCACGCGTCCTTTGCGCGCTGCTGGCTGAGCAGCGCCAAATGGTCTTGTTCCGCGCGCGTCACGCGATACTGCTCGGCGAGATTCTCGGCAGTGATCGCCATGGGCATTCCCGTGTACGAATCCAACAGTGCGGTCCAGAGCATATCCTCAAACTGCGTCGCCGCCGCAAAACCGATTCCCCACCGCGCACCGCGGACGATGTGCGGGGCCTGGCTCATGGATTCCGCGCCGCCGGCCAGAACAAAATCCGCTTCGCCAGTGAGCAGCATCCGCGCGCCCGTTACAATCGCCTCTTGTCCCGAGCCGCACAGCCGGTTCAGCGTGAGCGCGGGTTTTTCCTTCGGCACACCTGCCTTCAGTCCAACATGCCGCGCCAGGTAAATCGCGTCCCCGCTGGTTTGGACGACGTTTCCAAAGACCGTGTGATCAATCCACGCGGGATCAACTTGCGCGCGTTCCAGCGCGCCCTTTGCCGCGATCACACCCAAATCGGTCGCGCTCAAATCCTTCAAGCTTCCGCCGAACGCGCCAAACCCCGTGCGAACGCCTTCCAATAGAACGATCTCAGTCGCCATTGACGCTCCTCCTATTTTTATT
>JACQYF010000109.1 GCA_016208315.1 Chloroflexota bacterium
CTGATTTCTTCTGGACTCATTTGTAGAATATCGCTCACTTTCTCCAATCCCTTCCAGTGGTAATCATCCTTTCCTTATACCACAGGAAGTGGGGACATTTCTATTTTGGAGAAAGGGGACATTTCTACTTTGGGCTAACATCCCACCCATCAGCTTTCGAGATATCCATGCATTTTTTCGGTGAGTTGGGGATGGCGAAGTTTCTGCAATGCTTTCTTTTCGATCTGGCGAATGCGCTCGCGCGTATAGCCCAGCTCATCGCCGATTTCGTCCAGCGTGCGGCCCTGGCCATCGTCCAGCCCGAAGCGCAACGAAAGCACTTGCTTTTCGCGCGGCGTCAAGACCGAGAGCGCATCGCGGACTTGTTCGCCCAGGAGATGACGAGTCACCGTTTCGTTGGGCGAGCGCGTGGCTTCATCGGGAATGAAATCACCCAGCGTGAGGTCGCCTTCCTCGCCCAGCGGCATCTCGAGCGACAAGGGCTGCTGCGATTTCTTGATCAGAGTCTCGACCTTGTGAGTCGTGGTGCCCAGTTCGCTCGCGATTTCGTTCGCCGTCGGCGAGCGTCCCAATTCCTGCTCCAGCCGCCGTGAGACAATGGCGATCTTGTTCGCCTTGTCCGAAGCGTGAACGGGCAGGCGGATCATCCGGCCCTGGTCGGCGATGGCGCGCGTGACCGACTGGCGAATCCACCACGTCGCGTAGGTCGAGAATCGGAAACCCAGTTTGTAGTCGAACTTTTCCACCGCGCGCATCAACCCCAAGTTCCCTTCCTGGATCAAGTCCGAAAAGGGCAGGCCGCGGTTCCGGTACTTTTTCGCAATCGAAATCACCAAACGAAAGTTCGCGGCGATCAGTTTGTGCTGCGCCTCTTCGGCTTCGCGGACGATGGCGGCCAGGCGCTTGCGCTCGGTCGAATTGGCCTGCGCGCGATGCAGGCGCGCGCGGGCACGGCGCCCTGTGACCATCGCCTTGGCGAGTTCGACTTCCTGTTCGGCAGTCAACAGCGGCGTCTGCGAGATTTCTTGCAAGTAGCGAGTCAACGCATCGTCAATTTCAAAAATCGTCACTTTTCTGTCCATCCTCTTCTCTCCTCTCCAGCTTCAAACAGCGACCAATAAAAACGGCCGCAGTAGCATTTTGGCTGCGGCCGTAGAAAAATCTCGTAGACAGTCGGAACTGTCTCTGCCAAAAATGCTTACAATTTGGTCTTCCTCAATTTCGCGAGCAGCGTCGCCAACTCGGCTTGTTCTTGCGCCGACAGATTCTCCAACCATTGGCGCTGGACTTCCACTTGCGCTTTGACGCCGGCGGCATAGCGACGCCGACCTTCCTCGGTGATGGCGGCGCGCAGGCAGCGGCGATCGTCGGAATCGGGCAGCCGCTTGACAAAGCCATCCTGCTCGAGGCGATCAACCAGTTGCGTGATGTTCGACCTGACGCAGGTGAGGCGCGCGGCAAGCTGTCCGAGCGGCAGCGGCTCGCCGGCGAGTATCAATTGGCGGAGCACGCCCAGTTTGGCGGCGGAAAGTTTGTGATTCTTGAGAACCATATCGTGATGACTGCCTATCGTGTGTCCAACCGTGCCTAACATAGCCAAAATATCATTGCTCGCGTGGTCTCTTGTCGCCATTTTGTTCATGGCTGAATTATACGGAAATGTACCGATTTGTCAAGTCGGCCCATCAGAGCACCACCCCTTGTCAGTCCATTTCAAGTGCGCGATAATCCCGCGCACTTGAACCTCGACAAAGGTGTATGATGGATGCCGCGAATTCCTTCTCGGACGTTTCGTCAGACTCGCTCTCCTCGATCCTCGAACGCTGGAAACCCGTTGGCCGATCCGGACTGATGCCCGTACTGATCGAGGCGCAAGAGGCGCACGGCTGGCTTGGCCCCGAAACACTCACCCGAATCGCCAACGCGCTCAATGTTCCTCTCAGCGAAGTGTACGGTGTAGCCGATTTTTACGCGCATCTGTACACGCATCCGGTCGGCAAAACGATCGTGCGAGTTTGTGACGATGTGCCCTGCTATCTCGCGGGCAGTGAGAATATTATTCAAGCCGTTGCCAAGCATCTGCAAATTCAACCGGGCGAGACGAGCGCGGACGGCGCGTTCACGTTGGAAATCGTTCCCTGCCTCGGCCACTGCGATCACGCGCCGGTTTTGACGATTGGCAACAACGTACACGATGAGGTAACGGCAGAAGACTTGCGCAAGCTGTTGGAGAAATAAAGCATCCGCGAATCTCGCGAATCTCCGCTAAATTTTTTTCCTAATTCGCGCTGATTCGCGAGATTCGCGGATAGGGTCTTTTGATGCAAACCAAAGTAGTCTCGTCGAATCTGGGCGTAGTCAATCCCGAAAGCATTGACGACTATATCGCGCGCGGCGGCTATGAGGCGCTGCGCCGAGTCGTCGGCCAAATACCGCCGGGCGAAACGATCGAGCGCCTCAAAGCGTCCGGGCTGATCGGGCGCGGGGGCGCGGCGTTTCCGACCGGCATCAAACGCGAGTTGGCGATACAAGCCGAGATCGTCCAGCCCTGGCCCGCGCCGCCGAGCGTGCCCGAACCGTACCGCCGCTCGTCCTGCTTTGTCATTTGCAACGCCGACGAGTCGGAGACCGGCACGTTCAAGGATCGTTTGCTGATGGAAGGCGACCCGTTTCGCGTCATCGAGGGGATGACGATTACGGCATTCGTCACGTGCAGCACCAACGGCTTTGTGTACTTGCGCGGCGAGTACCCAATCGCGTACGAACGCCTGTCGCGAGCGATGGACGTGGCGCGGTCGCGCGGCTGGCTCGGCCCGCGCATTCTTCGAGATGATGGTTCGACTTTGCTCACCACAAGTTTTGATTTCGACATCGAGATTCGCCGCGGCGCGGGCGCGTACATCTGCGGCGAGGAGACCGCGCTGTTCGAATCCATCGAGGGCAAACGCGGCGAGCCGCGCGTCAAGCCGCCGTTTCCCACTGACGCCGGACTGTTCAATCGTCCGACCGTCATCAACAACGTCGAGACGTTTGCGAACATTCCCTTCATCGCGCTAAACGGCGCGGACGAATACCGCCGCTACGGCACGGCGAAATCGCCGGGGACGCGAATGGTTTGCGTGAGCGGCCAGGTGCAGCGGCCCGGCGCGTACGAAATCGAAATGGGCACGCCGCTGCGGCATGTGATCTTTGATCTCGCGGGTGGCCTGCGCGAAGGGCGCACGCTGCAAACTGTTTTGATTGGCGGCGCGGCCGGCGTGTTTCTACGCCCAGACGAGATTGACGTGCCCCTCGCGTTCGAATCGCTCAACGCGATCGGCGCTACGTTGGGATCGGGCGCGATCATCGTGATGGACGATACGGCGGACTTGAACGGCGTCTTGGTTCGCATTGCGCGGTTCTTCAAAGACGAATCGTGCGGCAAGTGTTTTCCCTGTCAGATTGGGACACAGCGGCAGTTTGAAATCGTGAAAGACCTTCGAGGTTTCCGAAACCTCGAAGGTCTATTGCGCGACCTCGGTGCGACCATGCGCGACGCGTCGCTGTGCGGTTTGGGGCAAACGGCATCGTCGGCAATTCTAAGCGCGCTGGATAAGCAGCTTGTTTAGCCACGGAACCACACGGAATCACACGGAGAAATACCAAACCAATTCTGTGTGTTTCTGTGTGATTCGGTGGCCGAAAGATTCGAGATGAGCGACATCACGCTAACAATAGACAATCAAACCATCACCGTCGCCACAGGGACGACGATTTTGCAGGCGGCGCAGCAGCTCGCTAAAGAGATACCCACGATCTGCTATCATCCGCATTTCTCGCCGCCTTCGCTCTGCCGGATGTGCGTGGTCGAGGTTGAGAAATCGCGTGTGTTGGCGCAGGCGTGCTCGCGCGCGTGCGAAAGCGGCATGGTCGTGCGTACGGATACGCCGCGTGTCCAACAGGCGCGCAAAGTGATTCTCGAATTGCTGCACAGTGCGGTGGATGTGAGCCAGGCGACCGAGATTCTCGAGTACACGCGCAAATATGGGGCCGAGCCGGAACGATTCGGCGGGGGCAAGCGCCGCGATCTGCCGCTGCTTGACGACAATCCGTTTTACGTTCGCGACTATTCGAAGTGCATTCTCTGTTGGCGATGCGTGCAAGCATGCGGCGAGGACGTGCAGTGGACATTCGCGATTCACCGGGCGGGCCGCGGCTTTGAGACGCGCATTGCCACTTGAGACGCGCATTGCCACATTCTTCGAGCGGCCGATTCCTGAAAGCACCTGTGTTTACTGCGGCAACTGCGTGCAAGCGTGTCCCACCGGCGCGCTAAAACCAAAGCGCGAGTTTTGGGTCGAGACGGGCCGCGATCTGAGCGAGTTGACGCGGCGCTCGCGGCTGGAGAGTCGGCGCAGATGAAACTCAAGGTCACGCTCGTCGAACGCTTTGAGCAATCGTGGCGAGAATGGAACGACGCGCTGGCCGGACCTGACGACGCAGACTATGAGTTGCCGGTGTATCGCCAGTGGCGATTGAAAGACATCGTCGGGCACGTTTTCAGCTACGTGCATCTGGACGTGCGGCACGTCGAGTCGTACAAAAAGCGCAGACGGCTGGCTTCGCCGCGCTCCCCGTCGTATTCGTACTTTAATCGCCGCGAAGCCGCGCGGCTGAGAGATGTCCCTCGCGAACAATTGTGCTCGGACTTGGAAGCGGACTATCGCAAGCTAATGGAGTTACTGCCCACACTGACCGACGACGATCTGAAAAGGGTATTTCCATCGCAATGGTCAAACTCGCAATACCGTTCGACCCTGCGCGGGCTGTTGCGCGAGGAAGCCAGTCATATCGCGATTCATGCAGGCGACATCAGGAAATGGAGAGAGCAGAGGAAAGGCGAGCATGTTAGCTGATGAACGAGTAACGGCAACGACATGCCCCTTTTGCGGAGTGGGCTGCCGCCTTGACTTGCATCTGCAGGGCGACCAGATTTTGCGCGTCACTACGCCTTACGATCACGTCGTCAGCCGCGGCAATCTCTGCGTCAAGGGGCGTTTCGGCTGGGATTTCGTCTATCATCCGAATCGCGTGCTCAAGCCATTGATTCGCAAAACTGTAGGGGCGGGGTCACCCCGCCCTCACCCCCGCCCTTACCCCCGCACGCCTGCAAACCTGGACGACTGGCGCGAGGCCACGTGGGACGAAGCGCTCGAACTCGTCTCCGACCGAATCGCCGCAACGGTCAAGGAGCATGGGCCGGATGCGACCGCTGTCTTTTGCTGCGCGAAGGCAACCAACGAAGACAACTATGCGCTCCAAAAAATGTTTCGAGCGGTCATCGGCACGAACAACATTGATCACTGCACGCGCCTTTGCCATGCAGGCAGCGTCGTCGCGCTGCAACTCGCGCTGGGCTCGAGCGCCATGAGCAATACCGCGAGCGAAATATACCAATGCGACGTCGCCATCATCACCGGCTCGAACACCGTCGAGACGCATCCGATCATCGCGCTGCAAATGAAAGACGCGGTCAAGCATCACGGCACGCAGCTCATCGTCGCCGACCCGCGCCGCGTGGAGATGGTGGATTTCGCGACGTTGTGGCTCAACCAGCGCCCAGGGTCCGACGTGCCGCTATTCTCAGCGATGGCGCACGTGATCGTCAAAGAGAAACTCTACAACGCAGAATTCATCCGCGAGCGGACAGAGAATTTCGAGGCGTTCGCGAAATCCATGCAAGAGTTCACGCCCGAATTGGCGGAGCGCATCACCGGCGTTCCGAGAGACGACATTATCCGCGCGGCGCGGTTGTACGCGACCGCCAAGCGCGGCGCGATCTACTGGGCGCTCGGCATCCCCGAACATTCGCACGGCACCGAGAACGCGATGGCGCTGATTCACCTTGCGTTGCTTACCGGACACATAGGCCGAGAAGGAACGGGGCTGAATCCACTGCGCGGGCAGAACAATGTGCAAGGCGCTTCGGACGCCGGCGCGATGCCGTGGGATTATCCCGGCTATCAAAAAGTGGACGATCCGGCGGTCGTCGCCAAATTTCGCGCCGCGTGGGGCCATACGCCGCCGCCCAAGCGCGGCCTTTCGACCACGGAAATCGCGGAAGCGTGGGCCACCGGCGCGGTCAAGTCCATGTTTATCATGGGCGAAAATCCGCTAATGAGCGAGCCGAATCTCAGGCACTCGTACCACGCGATTGAGAACTTGGAGTTTCTCGTCTGCCAGGATTTGTTCATCAACGAAACGGGCCGCTTTGCCGACGTGATTCTGCCCGGCGCAAGTTGGGCAGAGAAGGACGGCACATTTACGAATACCGACCGCCGCGTGCAGCGCGTTCGTAAAGCATTCGAGCCGCTGGGCGATTCGCGTGCGGACTGGCAAATCGTGTGCAACCTGGCGATGCGGCTGGAGAAAAAACTGGGCCGTCAGCCGTCGGCGCAATGGGATTACTGCGATCCATCGGAGATTTTGGAAGAGATGGGGCGATTGGTTCCGGCATACGCGGGCATTACTTACGACCGGCTCGAAGGCGACGGGTTGCAATGGCCCGTGCCCACTCGCGATCACCCGGGCACGCCGTTTCTTTTCGAAACGGCGTTTCCGCGCGGCAGGGCCAAGTTCTTTCCGCTCGTTTATCGCCCGAGCGCGGAAGAGCCGGATTCCGAGTATCCGTTCATACTCACGACGGGGCGAGTGCTCTACCACTGGCACGGCGGCACGCTGACGCGGAATTCGCAGCTTGACTTTGCGATGCCCGAGCCGCTCGTCGAGATCAACCCCGCGGACGCGCCGCGCATTCCCTGCCGCGATGGCGAGCCAGTGCGCGTGTCGTCGCGCCGCGGCTCGATTGTGCTGCGCGCGCGGGTGACGGAGAAGGCGTCACGCGGGGTCATCTTCATACCGTTCCATTATGCCGAAGCCGCGGCCAACGTGCTGACGATTGACGCGCTCGACCCGCAGGCCAAGATTCCCGAATACAAAATCTGCTCGGTAAGGATCGAAGCGGCGACAGAGGCGGAGCTTGAGAGTACGCTCGCAGCCGCGTGAAAAACAAATGGGACGCGGACGAGCGCGGACAAGCGCGGAGAAGTACGGTGTCATTTCTGCGCCTGCAAGACGACGAGATAGTTCATAAACACGTCGCCGCGTTGTCCGGCGGCGCGGTTGCCGCCAAGCTGCACGCGGCCCGCGGGGAAATCCTTATAGTACAAGCGTAGCTGGCGTTCGGTTCCCCATTGGTCAACTTCGATCTGCCGAATGTGAGTTTTGAAGGGACGCAGCCAATTGGGAATGCTGTGAGTCGTCGCGTCGAAGGCGATGTAGACACGCGTGGGTTGGGCGAGTTCGAATTGCAGGAATAGTTTCGACGCTGAATTCTTGTCCTCTTGAGCAGTCCGAATCGCCGGCAGCCCGCTCAATTCGACCAGGATGCGCTTCAAGGTGTACGCATGGTCGCGGTAGCATTGCGCGCCAATGCGGAACTGGTAGCGATCGTAGGCGCTCGTGCTCCGCGCGCGGATCGAGCCGGGCACTGGGGTGTGTTCCAAATCGTAACGGGTCTCACAGCGCGATTTGTGTCCGCCCCCTTCGTACGCGATGATTGCTAGACCGCCCACCACCGAAGTGAGCAAATCCATTTGCGCCAGTTTTTCTTCGCCAAAGATATTTTCCAAGAGCGCCGTAAACGCGGGCACCGCCGACGTGCCGCCGGTTCGCAGCACCACATCAATTTGCGAGGGTTCCAACCGCGCTTGGGCCAACGTCTCTCGAACGCCCGCCTCCGTTTTTTCGATTTCTTCCACGATCAGCTTTTCGAAATCGCGGCGCGTAATCGTTTCGTGGATGTCAATATCCTCAAAGACAAAATCGAGCGGGGTGATGAATTTGTCCGACAGCCGTTTCTTGGCTTGTTCGATCTCGCGAAAGAGCGTAAAGCCGAGATTGCGCGTCACCAGAGTTCGCAAAGCGGAGATGGCGCGCGGGCTGGCGCCGGCGCGCTTGAAATCGTCCATCATTTTCAACTGGGCCGGACGCGAGAGGATGGGCATCGTCTGCCAGTTGTCGAGTGGGTCCAAAAAGTAATCGGGCACCGCGTTTGTCCCTGCTTTGTTCGTCCCACCAAAGTACGGTCGCAGCGATTTCATGATTCGCCGGTCGAGATCGTCGCCGCCGACCAGGACGCCGTGAGTCGCCAGGATGTTCGGCGGGACATTGCCGCCAAGTTCGGCAACGGTCAGATCGAGCGTGCCGCCGCCAAAATCGAAAACCAAAGCTGTTTGTCGCTTTGGTGCGGAACGGTGATAGTAGTAGGTCGCGCCGATTGGCTCTAGCTCAAAACGAATATCGTTAAACCCGGCCCAACGCGCGGCCTTGAAAAGGATTTCTTCGGCGCGATCCGCGACGGCAGGATCGTCGGAGAATCGGACGGGACGACCGATTACGACCTCATGGCTCTCTTCGCCAAACTCCTGCTCGGCGCGCAGTTTGAGCCAACGCAGGAGAATCGCGATCAATTCGTCTACCGTGTAAAAGCGGTCAAAGACGCGCGTGCCTTCGTATTGCGGATCGCGCAGCCCAGTCTTGACGTATTGCAACAGTCGGCCCGCTGCGGCGGCGTCCACCATGATGTGAACGGTTTCGACGTAGAACATGTCGCCGCCCATAAAATCAATTTCGCCGACGTTGCGTTTTTCCCAACTGACCGCGCGCCCGGTCTCGCGTTTCAAGTATTCGGTCGCAGCCGGCGTGCCGACGACGCTGGCGTGCTTGCGATCAATGTAAATCAGCGACGGCAGAACGTGCGAATTGTCGTTGGCCGGATCCAGCTCCAAGCGGTGGAGCGAGTTGCCGTCAAACCGGGCGATGGATGAGTTGGTCGTTCCAAAGTCAATGCCCAGGCGCATCGTGATTGATCTCCTAACTGGTTTTGTTGGGTTTTGCCAGCACTCTGCGAAACCGCATTATACGCCAGACTTGGGTTTGGACGCAAATCGAAAATGAAAACGAGGACACAGTATGGTCCTCGTCGTGATTCTTGGATCGGCTTCGAGTTACGCGCGGAGCGATGGCTCCAACACGGGCTGTGACTCTACCAGCTCGCGAATGGACGGGATGTGCTCACGGTAGTGCTCGTAAGAATCGCCGGCAATGCACTCCCAAAGGGGCAAACTTTTTTCCCAGAAAGGAACGATGTACCTCTCAAAGCGATGTGGGTCGAGCAAGTCGTGTTCGGGCAAGAGCTGCACCACTTGCAAGAGACGTTCGAAGACAGAGCGTGAATCCTTCAGCAGGTCGGGCAGCGAGCGGTCTTTGTTCTCCGCTTGAATCAAGGCATTGCGCTGATCTACATCGAGCAGATCGCGATGAGACGCAACGGTGACTTGGCCGCGCACCGCGGCTTCAAGCCAGTTCAGCAGCCAGCGTTCGTAGTACGTGACGTGGCCGATCAGATCCCTGGTAGACCAGCCGTTGGCCCACAGCGGCTCCATCATCCGCGTCTCGCCGACCGCGTCCAGCAATGCCTCCCACCGCGCCCGTTCGGTTCGCAACCTTTCGATTAGCTCGGTTTTGGTCATTTGCTCTTTCAAGGCGCCTCCTCCGCGCAACTAGGGCTGTCCGGGCCCAGGTTTGTCGTAACCTGCTATGTGGCATTTAGGCAGTTACACTGTAGCACAAAGATTCTACCCTGTCAATAGGGCCTCCCGAGCTCATACGGTTTTCTTACGCGATTTACGATGTAACGAAATGGTTGGGTACTGAGTTTTAGATAGTGGGGCGGAATTCTTGCTTTCGATTAGCGGCTTGGGCCTCTCTGGTTCGGCAGAGAAATTTCAAATCCCTGAAGGAGGATTTAAGATGTTCAATCGAGGCGACAAAGGAAATGGAGGCAGTCAGGTCGGCAGCTTTATCTCCGGGTTGGTGATCGGAGGGTTGACCGCAAGCGCCGCGATGCTATTCGTGGCTCCGCAATCAGGCAAAAAGACGCGCAAGCTTTTCCTGCGTCGGACGAACGATCTGCGCGATCAGGCGCTGGACTTGATCGAGGACGCGCGCGAGACCGCACAAGATACTTGGTCGCGAGGGCGCGAGACCAGCCGGCATCTGCAACACCAAGCGCGAGATCTGTCGCGCGATGCGCGCAGCCGAGCCGCGGAACTTTCAAATCGCGGACAACTCGTGGTGAAGAGGCAAAAGGGCCGCATGAACGGGATCCGCTCCGTGAGTAAACAAGTCATGGATCGGGTGGGAATCAGCGGATAGGATGCGGAATAGCGGATTACTCCTGTGCGGTTTGATGTCTTACAAAGGGAGATGAATCGCAAAAGAGAATCGCGTTCTCGTCATGAGAACGCGATTCTCTTTGATCTGCAAAGACTCCCGACTGGCACGGACCTACTCTCCCAGCGGCGCGTGCCGCCAGTACCATCGGCGCTGGTGGGCTTGACGACCGGGTTCGGCATG
>JACQYF010000110.1 GCA_016208315.1 Chloroflexota bacterium
GCCACGCCTTGGCCGACAGATTTTCCGCGCTGACCGCCGCGCGCGTCGCCGTATCGAGCGCGGCTTGGCGCTCCAGGTCGGCGGCGGTCGCGGCCTCGCTTTGCGCGGGCGGATTGAACAGCGGCAACACGAAAACCGCGAAAACGATGAGCACAAAAACGAACGCGCCGATGCCCATCCGAAAACCGCGAAAGATCGGGACGCTGAGGTGGCGCGTGTTCCACAAACCCCACGCCAGCGAGGCGAGCAGAAAGAGCGTGACGAGGACGCCGACGACGAGAACCACTTGCATCGTGTAAGAATCCCGCGCGGCTTGCGCCTGCGCGTAGGTCTTGTTCAATTGATAGCGAAACGCGCGCATGTCGTTCACGCCCGCGTCAACGGTGCGATACGGCGTTTCGAGAAGGCGCGGCAGCGATTCCTCGCGTGCCAGAAGGCGCGCCTCCAGATCCGATATACCGCCGTTGCGGATCGCGTCGAAAGCATCGTCGGTAAAAGCCATCTCTTGGCGCAGTTGCCGCACGGTCGGACAGGGCGAAAGCGCGGCGCGCGCAATGCGCCCATCCCACGCGAACGGATTCGCCAAGCGCGCGTCGTTCGCGCTGTGGCACGCGATACAATAGTGGTCGGCGCGCGCGAGATCGGCGGTTGCGGGCGGATCGGCGGCAAAGGCGGGCGCGGCGGCGAGCACAAGCGCTACACCGATCAACACAACGAAAGTGATGCCGAGTGCCGGTCTAATGACGCCCATCGCCTTCCCCTCCCACGTCCGCGCCGTCGTGAATCCAGCGCAGCATGCGCGCGTACGCGACGAGAACCGCCAAACCGACGACGACGACGAGCAGCCCGCCAATGCCGGCCGTGTTGATAAGCCAGTATCCCATGTGCCTCCAGTGAACAGCCAACAATCAGCAGTCAACAGTGAACAGTTTTCAGTCTGACAGTACGGGTTGACTGTTTACTGTTAACTGTTTACTGACTATTGTCATGCCTTCTTCCACTTCCCACATTGCCATCGTTGGGAAGAATTTGAAAAACCAAAAGAACAGGAGCGCAAAGAGCGCGAGGGAACCGGCTGTGACCGCGACTTCAACCCAGGTCGGCTGATAGATCGCCCACTGGAACGCGAGGCGCGGGCGCGTCAGACTCGGCGCGACAATGGTAAAACGCTCCAGCCACATGCCGACGGCGATGGAGAGCGACGCGATGAATGTGCCGGCCGGCGTGCGGCCGCGCCGCCACAAGAGAATCGCGAACGGCACGACGGCGTTGAGCACGACCATCGCCCAAAAGTAAGCGCTAAAGTCGCCCCAGATCTTGGCGTTGGCGATGTTCATCTCGTCCACGAGCGCGCCGTAATACGTCGTCAGATATTCGGACAGTGTAAAGTACGCCCAGAACGCGCTCATGACCAAGAGGAGCAAGCCGAGAAAATTGTACTGCTTGTCGCCGATGTAATTTTCCAGATGCCACGCGCGGCGCACGAGGGTCATAAAGATAAAGAGCATCGCAATGCCGGAAAAGATCGCGCCGACGACGAAATACGGCCCAAAGATCGTCGAATGCCACATCGGCTGCAACGTCATGCCAAAGACCCACGACACGACTGTGTGGACCGAGACCGCGATCGGGATGATGAGAATCGCCATGATCGCAATGGCTTTATCCAAGCGGCGGAATTGTTCCGCGCTGCCGCGCCAACCCAGAGCTAGGACAGTGTACAGCACTCGCCGCCATTTGGGCGCATCCGTCCATTTGTCGCGCAGGCGCGCCATATCGGGCATCATCGGCAAATAGAGGTACGTGAGACTGCTCAGCAGATACACGCCGACGCAGACAAAGTCCCACACCAGCGGCGACTGGATGCGGCCGTAGAAGAGAAAATTAAAGATGCGGTCAATGCGTCCCATGTCGAGCAGGATTTGCGAGACGCCCAGGACGAGCGCAAACACGGTGATCGCTTCGGCGATGCGCGTGATGGGACGGCGCCATTCCGCTTGAGTCACGCGCAGGATCGCAGAGATGAGCGTGCCCGCGTGGCTGATGCCAATGAAAAAGACAAAGTTCGTGAGATAGATGCCCCAATAGACGGGACGATTCAGGCCGGTTACGCCCAAGCCGTTGATCAACTGCTGGAGATAGGCGTACGCGCCCGCGAGAAAAATCGCGCCGAGCGCGAGCGAGACGGCCCAAAAGCCCGCGCCCGTCTTTTGCAGCGGACGAAATACGGTGCGTTCCAGAGCGGAGAGTTGCGATTGGTCAGACATTAATTGAGCTATCCTTCGCGCAAATAAAAGACTTTGGGATGCGTGCCCAGGTCTTCGAGTAAACGATAGGCGCGCGGGTTTTTGGCGAGTTGCGCGACCAAACTATCGGGGTCGTCCAGGTCGCCGAAATAGCGCGCGCGCCCCGTGCAGGTTTCGACGCACGCGGGAACATAGTCGGATGCCTGAAAGACGCGGCCGGTGTCCGTGGCTTTTTGCCGCGCCTTGTCCAAACGCTGGACGCAAAAAGTGCATTTTTCGACGACGCCTTTGGGTCGCGGCGCGACGCGCGGGTCGGGGTTGAGATGCGCGCGCAGCGCGGGATGCCAGTACGGCTCGTACCAGTTGAAATAGCGCGCCGTGTACGGGCACGCGACGGTGCAGAACCGACAGCCGATGCAGCGGTCATAGTCTACCAGGACGATGCCCTCCTCATTCTTGTACGTCGCTTGCACGGGGCAGACCTTGATGCACGCGGGGTCTTGGCAGTGCATGCACGGGCGCGGGACAAACCGCATCTTGACGTTCGGGTATTCGCCCTCGACGGAAGGGATGACCTCATTCCACAAGATCGCGCGGCCAACCTCCGCCTGTTCAGGTCCCGCGATGGGCGTATTGTTTTCCATGCGGCACGCCGCCGTACACGCCTGGCACGCCACACACTTATCCAGATCAATGACCATTCCCCAGCGCATGAACCCTCCGAATGGGCAACCACAAGGGTTGCCCCTACGCGACCTTGTATATCTTGACGCGCGTGGGCGCGCCGGCGGCCAGCCCCGACCACTTTTCCGTTTCGCGCGCGCACAACGCCAGTGCGTTCGCGCCGACCGAGGTGTCTCGCGGCGTTTCGCGGCCCCAGGCCACGCGGGTGCGATGTCCCTGCCCCAGCGGCATCGCGGCGGCATTCGGCCACAGCCCTTGTGTCAACTTGGCGCGTGCCTGAAGTTTGTCGCGCGGCGATTCGACCCAGACCAAGTCGCCATCCTTGATTCCGAGCGCCGCGGCGGCGCGTGCGTTCAGCTCGACCCAACTGTCCCAGCGCACGCCGGCTTGCAGCCCATAAATCTCTTGCATCGTCGGAACGATACCACTCCACCCACGCGGCTGGGTCATCGTCTCGTGCAGCGTGAGCAGAAATGGAAACTCGGACGATGGCGCGGTCGCGATGGGCAGATCGAAATGCGGCAAACAGTCGCGGTCGCGCGGCGCGATGCCCGCGCTCTTCAAGGCGTAAAACATCTCACGCGCAAAGAAATCAAAGCGACCGTCGCGCGGCGCGTTGATGCGGTCGCGTCCGACAATTTCCGCGTTCCACACCTTGCTGCCCGGCGTCGCGTTGAAGTAGACCATTTGCGACCACGCGCCTTTGTGGGTCAAATCATCCCATTTGATTTGCGAACCTGCCACGCGATTTTTCAAAAGGGATTCGTAATCGGTAAATGGCAATGCGGCAGCCACACTGCCCCCGATGCGCTGCGCGAGCGCGAGGAGCGCGTCGCCCGCGCTGCGCGAGTCGTAGAGCGCAGCAACGGCGGGCTGCCCGACCGCGATCCCGGCATAGCCCGTGCCTTCGACGTAAGCATCGCTCCACGATTCAAGAAAAGTAGAAATGGGCAGAACCAAATCCGCGGCTTGGGCGCTTTCGTCGAGGGTCGGCGAAAAGCTGACGACGAATGGAACGCTCGCCAGCGCGTCGGCGGACGCGTGATCGAAAACCGGATTGGCGTTGTAGAGAAAGAGCACGCTCGGCGCGGACCGCGGCGGCCCCGCGACCGAGAGCGCGAGCGGAAAATCGCGCGATCCCGCGCCGTCTACTCGCTCGCCGGTGATCGCGTTCTGCGCGGGAAAATCCGCCAACTTGGGATAGCGCTGGACGATGACGCCGCCCGGCGCGTCAATGCTACCCGCGAGCGCGTTCAGCGCGTGAATCGCCATCGCGCTGGCGAGCGCGTTGCCGCTGGCGAGCGCGGCGCGTCCCGTCGGCAGGAGCGCGACGGCCGGGCGGCTCGCCGCGAATTCGCCAGCCAACCGCGCAATCGTTCCCGAAGGCACGCCCGTGATCGCCTCGACGCGGTCGAGCGTGTATTCTTCCAGCACGAGGTTCTTAAAGCCGCGATGGGTCGCGCCCGCGTCGTCCTTGAAATCGTCAAAGCCGAACGTAAAATCGCGGACGAATTTTTCGTCGTAGAGGTTGCTGCGAATCATCACGTGCGCGATGCCGAGCGCGAACGCGCCGAGCGTGCCGGGCCGCAGCGGAATCCACTCGTCGGCTTTGGCGGCGCTGACGGAAAAACGCGGATCAATCACCACGAACTTGCCGCGCCGCGGCGTGCTGCGCCGCATAAAGCCCGCGCCCGACAGCGCGGGCAAAAGGTGTCGGCCGGCTTCGAGAAAACTGCCGCCGAAAGCCAGGACGTAGCGCGTGTTTTCCCATTGATAGACCGGCAGATCGTGTACGCCCTGCATCAGAAACATCGCGAGCCGCGCGGCTTGCGCGTCGGTGTCGTATGCCTCGAGCGCATTGGGCGAACCGAACGCGGCGACAAAGCGCCGGATGAGCGCGCGCATTTGACCGCGCGTTTCGCCAAAGCGAAACGCAAAGGATTGCGCCTGGCCGCGCGCGCGCAGATCACGCATTTTCGCCGCGGCGAGGTCGAGCGCGGCGTCCCACGAAATCTCCTGGCGCGTCCGCGTCGCGCGGTCGAGCAAGAGCGGCGCGCGCAGACGCTCGGGACTGTAGAGCACTTCCAATGCGGCTTGACCTTTGGGGCAGCAAACACCCTGATTGATCGGATGCAGCGGGTTGCCTTCGATCTTGACGGCTTGATTATTGACGACGCGCACAGTCAGTCCGCAGCTTGAAGCGCAGAGCGCGCAAACCGTAGGGACGATCTTTTCTCCGAGGGATGCGGTGAGTGAGGCGTGCGGCGTGACGAGTGACGAGGTCGTGTCATTAGTAGCGCGCCAGCCGATGCCGGCAATCGCAACGGCCGCGGCGCTGTACGTTAGAAATTGTCGTCGGGTGATCTTTAGCGGCATGGCGTCAATTTCCCTCATAGTCAAAGAGGCGTTCGAGCAATGGCCGATACTTGTCCAAGCGCAACCTCAACGGCGCGGGAGTCGGAATGGACGAAGGCGCGTCGGTGTAGATGCTCATATCGGCGGGCAGTTGCAAGCCCAGAGCTTTGAGCGCGTCGGCAGTCGAAGGCACCAGCGCGGGTTTGTCGCTGGCGATCCACGCCTGGCCGCGCACGTTGCGCAAGCCGCCGCCCGCGGGACTGACGTGGCACGACGCGCACGGCTCGCCCACCCGCGCCGCGTATTCGGGCATCGCGCGCGCGGGCGGGGCGCCGCACAAGAGAACGAGGGCAAAAAGAAAGAGCAGCATCAGGCAACCCGCAATACGTAATACATAGTTCGTCGTTCGTAAATTCATGCCGCGTCTCCGACGATGATCTTGTTCGGCAAAACTTTGACGGGCAGTCGCTCTAACGGCAGCGGCGGCGGCCCCGCGACGACGTCGCCAAATTCGTCGAACTTGCCGTCGTGGCACGGGCAGTAGAATTGGCGTTTGGCCGCGTCCCACTGCACGTGGCAACCCAGGTGCGTGCAGACGAGCGAGAGCGCGAGCACGCCGTCTTGCGAACGGGTGACGAGCGCCGGCGCGCCCGCGTAGGTGATTTGTTTCGCCGCGCCGACGGGCAATTCGGTCGGAGCCAATTCGACGGGGGCGGCTTGCGCGGCAGAGGCGCGCGGGAAGAGAATGGATTGCGCGAGCGCGCCCGCCCAGGCCGCGGCAACGGACAGCATACCGGTAAAAATGAATTGGCGACGGGAGAGAAAGATGGATGGTTTAGTTTGCATAGCCATAGATTTATCCGCGAATCCACACGAATTTTCGCTAATCTTTTTGCTCTATTTGTCTCACGCCGACATAGCTGTGACAATTATTGCACGACGTGGTTGCGTCGTGGCAGTGCAGACAATCCGCTTCCGCGAAATCGCCGCGGGTGACCGCGTCCATGTGGTGGGTGCGCCACCATTCCATCGGACTGTGATATTCGGGCGCGACGAGCCGCGGATCAAGTTTCACCGCGAGCGGACCCGCGCCGTCCTTGACCGGCTTTTGCACGGCCCGCGGCTGCGCGAACGCCAACAGCGCCAGCGCAAGGACAAGCAGAAAAATAAAGATTAGGATGTTACGCATGTCTCCCCAAGTTTAGTGGTTGGATGGTTGCCTGGTTCAAGGATAGCCAACTAAAAAACTAGAAAACTATTGACTTGCCCAGCAACTCGTGGACTCCACCGATCGCGCACTCCACTTTCCAGTGCTTCATCAGTTCGGGCAGTTGCGCCTTGCAGATCGCGCAGATGGTCGCCATGAAGGTCGCGCCGGTCGCGCGGCACGCTTCGGCGCGCGGTTTGCCGCCCGACATGCGAATCGGCATGATCTCGTCGGTGAGCAGACCGCCGCCCGCGCCGCAGCAGAACGTGCGCTCGCGAATCGTATCGCCGCGCATCTCGACGAATTTGTTGCAGCAGGCGCGCAGGATCTCGCGCGGCTCTTCGAGGAGCTGTCCCGCGCGCGCGGGGTTGCACGGATCGTGATAAGTGACCAGCACGTCGTCGTTCGCCGACTTGTCAATTTTCAGCGCGCCGCGGCGCAGCATCTCGAGCGTATACTGACATATATGCGTAGGATGCGGCACCTCGAGGAAATCGAGCGGGCCGTTCAGCGTATCGGTGTACAGCGCCGCGCGCCAGGCGTGACCGCATTCGCCCCAGATGACGCGCTTGACGCGCAGCCGCCGCGCCCCTTCGAGAATGCGGCAATTCACTTTTTTCATGCTCGGATAGTTCAAAAACAAGCCAAAGTTGCCGGCCTCGTTCGCATACGTGCTCGTCGTCCACGACACGCCGAGCGCGTGAAACAGCTTGGCATAGCCCATCATCGTGTTCGTGTTCGCAAAGTTGTCGGCGGACGGGGGCACGAGCAACACCTCCGCGCCTTCCACGTCCACCGGCACGCGAATATCCTTGCCAGTCTCGGCTTTCAATTCCTCTTCGAGGAACTGGCAATTGTCTAGCCACGCGGGCGGGGGGATGCCCAGGTTGTTGCCGATCTGGTACACTTTGGCGATCACTTCGGTCACGTACTTTGTCGCGACGCCGATAGAGGCCATGATCTCGCGCGCCGCCCAGGTGATCTCGGCCGTATCTACGCCGTAAGGACAAAAGACCGAGCAGCGGCGGCATTCCGAACACTGGTAAAAATAGGTGTACCACTTTTTGAGCATCGCTTCGTCGAGATCGTACGCGTCCACTGCCGCACCGAACATCCGCCCCTCAGGCGTAAAATAGCGGCGGTAGACCGAGCGCATCAACTCGGCGCGGGCGACGGGCATATTGTTCGGATCGCCGGTGCCCAGATAGAACTGGCATTTCTCCGCGCACGCGCCGCAGCGCGCGCAAATGTCCATATAGACCTGGAGCGATTTGTACTCGCGCAGCAGCGCCGCGAATTTCTCAATCGCCTTTTGCTGCCAATTCGGCACGCGCGCGAGCGGCAGCGCGATCCATTTCAGGTCTTTATCTTTCGCCGGATGGCAAGCCACGTTCGCCGTGGCGTCTTCTCGAATGTCGGGTATCGGCAAATCCATCGTTAGTTCCGTCACTGTTACCAAGACGTTATGCCAGAATTACGAATTACGAATCAAGATTTGTCCCAGGGATTCACGTATCGCCGTTCCAACGTGCGATAGGGCTGGTAGCGCGTGGGACTGAAAAAGATGCCACCGGCGTGCATCAGC
>JACQYF010000098.1 GCA_016208315.1 Chloroflexota bacterium
GAGATTCGTGACGGCCTTGTAGGCGTTGAGCGGATTGCCGAGGTGCAAGAGCGACGCCAGCAAGCCCAGCGCGAGCACGGGGAAAATCGCGACCAGCGCGCGGTCGGAGAGTTCGTCGGCTTGCTCAGTGCCGGCTTTGCGGTTCGAGAAAAAGTGGACGACGCCCAGGACGAGGAACGCGCCGACGGACATCTGGGCGAGGATCGTGAACGTAATCAGTGCCCATTCTCGCATTTCCATCTCAAACCTCCTGCACCAAATCGAGGATGTGACCCGTGCCCTTGCCGCTCACTTGCGCGTGCTTGTGCGGGGTGACGACGACTGCGGGCTGGGTCATCCAGCTGGCGGGCAGCGGTTCGACGTCCATCGCGTTGCCGTACTTGGCGCGCAGTTCGGAGAGCTCGCCGAACTCGATGGCGCGCATCGGGCAGGCGTCCACACACGCGGGATTCTCGCCCTTGGCGAGCAAATCCTCGCAAAAGTTGCACTTGGTCATCACGCCTTTAGCTTCGCTATAGTGCGGGGCACCGTAGGGGCACGCCCATTCACAATAACGGCAGCCAACGCACTGGTCGGCATTGACGAGCACCACACCGTCCGCGCGCTTGATCATCGCGCCCGCGGGGCAGGCATTGACGCACGCGGGGTTTTCGCAGTGCATGCCGCCGTACTGCCAGACACGCCGCCAGATGATGCCGACGGGCAAGTTGTTCTTATCCTTGCACGCGATCTGGCACGCCTTGCAATTTCCGCACTGGCTCGAATTGATATGAAACGCTAGTTGTTTCGCCATCGCTTATGCTCCCTTCAGAGGGATGCGCTGAGGCCACAGCGCGTCCGGTTTCAGTTCGATGGATCCGGTGTACTTTTCGACCTGAACGTTTTGGCTGTTAAACCCCATGTGTCCCTCGACCGTCGGGACACCTCCCTCGATGTTATTGTCCGAACCCGCCTTGTCAATGCCCGTCGCCTCGTCCATTTCGACCCACGCACCATGCGGCAGTATGCAAACGCCGGGCATGAGACGCGGGGTGACGTAGACGGGACGAATCCCTTTGCCGTACTGGCTGCGAATCAGGACGATGTCGCCGTGCTTGATGCCGCGTTCCGCCGCGTCAATCGGGCTCATAAAGAACTCTTGCGGGAACGCCTCGCGCAGTTGGAGAACGTTATCGAATTCGGTGTGGCTGCGGCGCAAATAGTGTTTGTTGAATAGTTGCAGCGGATACTCGCCCTTTATCTTTTTCTCCCAGTCGGCGAACGTCGTCTCGTAGCCGTGAATTGGCGGGAGATACGCGGGAATCGGGCGGATGGTGGTCCAGCCCAACGCGGCGATGTCTTTCGCCAGCGTGCGGCAGTGGATCTCGATCTTGCCGCTTTCGGTCTTGACCGGGTTCTTGACCGGGTCTTGGCGGAAGCTCTGGAGCGAGATGTTCCCATAGTTGTCGCCCGGCTTGCGCGGCACCTGGAACGTCCCCTTCTCCTGAAATTCCTTGACGGGAATGCGTCCGGTCTGCGGCTTGCCGGTGACACCCAAGTCCTTGAGGTCTTGTTCGGTGATCGTCACGACCGGCTCGCGCGTCTTGCCGTCCTCTTTCAAAACGGTAGCGCCCGCGATCTGGTTAAAGATGCGCTGCTTGAGCGGGAGTTCGGGTGTATCACTGTCCTTGATGACGCCGAGGCGTTTGCCGAGTTCCCAGTCAATCCATTCGTCGTCCTTGGCTTCGAACTGCGGCTCGACGACCTTGCTCGCCCAGAAAAGCGCTTCACGGTTCGGCGTAACGACATAGCCATCGCGCTCCCACATGTGCGTCACGGGAAGGACGAGGTCGGAATAGCGGGCGCCGGTCGTAAGGTGAAAGTCCTGGCAGACCGCGAATTCCACCTTGCGCATCGCCTGGATGCCTTTCGCCTGGCCGACGTGGCTCTGCAAGAACGAACCCTTGGTGTGATAGAGCATCTGGATGTTGATGTCCTTTTTCGGGCCCGCGCCGCCGGTGTACTTGCCGTTGAGGAC
>JACQYF010000099.1 GCA_016208315.1 Chloroflexota bacterium
GACAAGGTGCGGGTGACACGCCGGAGCTGATTCACTGACCATCCAAACGGCGGAATCGGTGCGTCGGTTAATTCCAGCTTGTCCGGTTCCCTTTTTTGTCGTTGTGAAAGTACGAACTTATACAGAATCATAGATAGAGTAGAATTGCAATCGAGTGCTGACAATGAACACGCGCAAATTGCTCTGGCCAATCATGCTCTTGGTTATCTTGGGAGCGGCGATCAGCGGATGCAGCTGGCCCTGGGATGGCACGCCCACGCCCACCGCGACCCTCGTTCCCTTTGCGACGCGCACACCCGATCCAACCCCCACTTCGCTCCCCACCGCGCTCCCATCGCCCACGCCCACCCGCTTTGTTCCGCCGACGCCCGTCATCGCGCCGCCGGTCCCGGCGGCTTCTGCGACCCCCGCGCCTTCGCCGACCGCGATACCGGTCGTGGTGATCACGGCTTGGCGCGGCGAGTATTATTCCAACCGCGACCTCTCGGGACAACCGGCGCTGGTGCGCGATGACTTGGCGGTGAATTTCAATTGGGCGCAATCCCCTCCGGGAACGGGGCTGCCCGCCGATAATTTTTCCGCGCGCTGGACGCGTATCCTTTCCTTTGCCGAGGGCAACTATCGCTTTTACGCGCGGAGCGACGACGGCGTGCGCGTGTGGATAGACGGCCTACTGCTGCTCGACCAATGGCACGACTCCAACGGGGCGACTTTTTCGGCGGACCGAAACGTGAGCGAAGGCGGCCACTTGGTCCGCATCGAGTATTTCGACAACCAGGCCGCGGCGCAGATTCAGTTTTGGTGGGAGCGGCTGCCGCCTTATCCCGACTGGCGCGGCGAATATTGGAACAATGTCGCTTTGGGCGGTAACCCGGTCTTGGTTCGCAACGACCCTGAGATCAATTTCAATTGGGGCGGCGGCTCGCCGGGAACCGGCATTTCAAGCAACGATTTCTCAGCCCGCTGGACGCGCACGATCGAATTCGATCCCGGTACCTACCGCTTTCATTTGCGGAGCGACGACGGCGCGCGATTGTGGATAGACGACAAACTGATCCTGGACGAGTGGCGCGATGGCACGCCGCGCGAGGTGACCGCCGATTACGCGCTCGTGCGCGGTACGCACGCGGTCCGCGTCGAATACTATGAGCGTTCGGGCGATGCGATCATGCGCGTGTGGTGGGAACCGGTACCCGAGCCGTCATACGCCAATTGGAAAGGCGAGTATTGGTCGAATCGAAATCTGACCGGCGCGCCCGCGTTGGTGCGCGATGACGCCGCGGTTGACTTTGCTTGGGATTTCCAATCGCCCGCGCCGGGCTTGCCCGCCGACGATTTTTCCGCGCGGTGGACGCGCCAAGTCAACTTTGCGACGGCCGTCTATCGCTTTTCGATTCAGTCCGACGACGGCATGCGTTTCTATCTGAACGGCAATATGCTCACGGATCAATGGCGTGAAGGCAGCGGCGGCGCGGCGTACACGGTTGATCTGCCTCTCGCCGGCATCCATACCTTGACCATCGAATACTATGAACATACCGGCAGCGCGCGGGTCAAGCTCTCATGGGCGGCCATCCCCACGGTGACGCCAACGGCGACCGCGACCTCTACCCAGACCTCGACGCGCACTCCAACCTTGCCGCCGACCCTGACAAATACTCCGACGGCCACGCCCACGCGAACCGCGACGGCAACATCAACGTCCACACGGACCGCGACATCTACGTCAACACCGACCGCGACCAGCACCGCGACCGCAACTGCGACGGCCACGAGTACGAGCACGGCGACTGCGACCGCAACCGCGACGGCCACCAGTACAAGCACGGCGACTGCGACCGCAACCGCGACGGCTACAGCCACTGCTACGGTTACTCCGACAACCGATATGCTCATTGCGCGAATTGTTTCGCCTGATGCAGAGTGGACCGCGGTTGTGAATTCGACCGCGGGTATGCTCGATCTGCAACGCGCGAGCGGTACGACTTTTAGCATCTTGCCGTCGGGCAGCACGGTGAACAAGGCAATATGGTCGCCGGACAGCCGCCGCTTGTTGTTCGTGCGGACGAATTTCATCGCATCGTCGGGCAGCATCACAGCTACCGCGCCGGTGCAGATGTGGCAAGTCCAAATTCAGGATAGTCGCCCCATCACGCCAACACTTGTCTTCAAGTCTCCCGCTCCACCTCTGCCGTCGGGCGGCTATGAACCCGAGCAAATAATCTTTGGCGAGTGGTCGCCGGATGGACGCAATCTGCTCTTCTGGGTCGGAATGTTGGGCGCTTCCATGCAGGCCGACGGTCTCGCGTTGTGGACGCTTGATGTGGAAACCGGCAAGACCACGCTTCTCGCAGATGCCGCGCTGCTGAATCCCAAATATCACAGTTGGGCGCCGGATTCCTCGGCCCTGGCCTTTACCGCGGGCGGCTATCGTTCCGCGCAAACCAACAAGTGGCTGAATGTATTCACTCTCTCGCCTGGACAGGTAACGACCGTTGTGAGCAAGACCGAGCAGATTCCCGGCATCGTCGCGTGGTCGCCAAAGGGCGACATGATCGCGTACGCGGCGGTGCGCGCCGCGGACACCGCGCCCGACCTCGCAGATTCGATGAGGTTTGACAATCCCGCGATCTTGAAACGCCGCGTCTATCTCCTCGATCCGAAAACGGGAAGGCACGCGCGGCTCAATCAAGTGGACGCCTTCCAGGATGCGCCCATCTGGAGCGACGATGGCGCGATCCTGTACTATGTTCAGCGCGATGATGACGACATGGTGCTCGTGGCTGCGAATATTTCGACCGGCCAGACTCAGTTCATCCGCGAATCGCGTCGCCCCGCGCCCAATGCGGTCGGCTACTATGGTCAGTCGAACTGGGACGACCTCTGGGCCTATCGCGCCAATTTCCCTCGCGTCCCCATTCCGCTGTTGAGTCAGACGTTGACCGATACGATCAATGGTTACGCGCTGCAATATCCGGCGGGCTGGCAGGTGGGGCAGGGCTGGTCCTATCTGAGCATTGACTGCGCCGATTGCCGGACTCTCAGTCCCGATTCGCCGGCCGCGGCGCGGCTCAACTATGGTCCGTTCAGCAGCAAAGCGTTCATGGTGGCTAAAGTCGAGCGGAATACGGAAACGGACCTCGACGTACTCGTGCGCCAGGCGCTCGAGACGCCCGGCCCCGGACAAATTCTTAACCGCGGCGCGCGGCTGACCGCGTTCGGTCGGCAGAGAGTGACGATAGACGGCCGTTCGGCGGCGCGCTTGGAGACGATGGGCGAGTTCGGCGAGATCAATCACGTGCTCGTCGTGCCGAACGAAAGGCGGGTACTTGTGCTGCGAGCGCAGGGCGACGCGCGCGTGTTTGATGCGATCATTGCGACCTTGAGACTGCGTTAGGAATTGGATAATGCGCGTTCGTAGTCCGGCACGCAGCGGGTTTTGCGGAGTGCCATTCCACGCGCGCGGACGCGACTCCGCAAAGGGCGCTACGTCGCGTACTACGAACCAGCGTTTATCCGCGTCCTAACTCCAGGAGTCTTGCATGGAAAGCAGTATCGTACTGCCGACGGGATTTGACTGGCAGCACTGGTTCAGTCGTTGGGAGCGAATGCAAGAACGCTATCTTGTCGCGCGGGAGGAGCGGTTCGACACCATGCTTCGGCTGATCCGCGCGAGCCAGCCGCAGGTTGCGCGCATCCTCGACCTGGGCTGCGGCCCGGGCAGTTTGATGCTTCGCCTGCTGGAGCAGTTTCCGCACGCGGAGGTCGTGGGCGTTGATTTCGATCCAACGTTGTTGGTGTTGGCTCAAGCGCAGCTCGCCGAATTCGGCGACAGAGCAACCTTCATTCGCGCCGATTTGCGTGAGCCGTCTTGGGTAGACCAATGGTCGGCCCCGTTCGATGCGGTCGTCTCCGCGACGGCGTTGCACTGGCTAACCGGACAGCAGCTCTCGCTTTTGTATCGGCGAGCGGCCCAAGTTGTGCGGCCGGGCGGAATCTTTTTGAACGCCGATCACGTGGGCAGCGAATTCCAGCCGCTGCAAGACGAGTGGGAACGACACGCGGATGAACTGCTGGCGCAAGTGGCACAAGGCGCGGCCGACGATTGGTCGGGTTTTTGGAATGCGTACGGCCACGCCCTAAATGTAGATATTGCCAAAATCCATCAGGTGGCGTGGGACGCACAGGGCGTGGAGGAGGGTATGCCGCTGGCGTGGCATTTCCACCAACTCAAGGCGAGCGGGTTTCGATACGTAGATTGTTTTTGGCGCCGCGACGGCGACGCGATCTACGGCGGCATGAGTGAAAATTTCAAGTGATCCGCGCACGCTCCTCAACGTTATTCAGTCAGCGGTCATCGTCATCGTCGCGCACGCGCTGTGCGTTTGGCGCGAAAGCGTGAGTGGTTGGCTTGTTGTCGGCGCAGCTGCCCTGGGTATCTTAGCCGCGCTTTCTGTGGTAAGATGCAGTTGGCCATAATATTAGGAGTGGACCTATGGCAACCAACCCAGCCGCCAGCACGAGCCAAGCCAGCGAGCAACGCTACCGCGAGTTGTTCGAACACATGCCCATCTGTCTTTTCGTCGCCGACCTGACTGTGACCCCGGCAGTCATCCTCGATGCCAACCGGCGCACCCAACTGGTCTACGGCTATACGGCCGATGAGTTGATCGGGACCCCGGCCACGGACCTCGTGCCCGAAGAATCCAGGGCGAGCGTCCAGAACGTCTTGCAGCGTGTCCAGCAGGGCGAGAGGGTAAAAACTGAGACTATGAACCGGCGTCGGGACGGCACGACTTTTCCCGTGCGCGTGTTTGCCTCGCTCGATCCGACCAATAGCGGTCGCATGATCACTGCCGTGGAAGACATCACGGCCGAAAAGGAGCGCCGCAGTGAGGCGGACGCGATTGATGCTGAGCGCCTCCGTATCGCCCAGGAGATCCACGACGGCGTGGCGCAAAGTTTGGGCGGACTGCGCTTCAAGTCGGCGCTCTGGTCTCACGTATCTGAATCGGCGCCCCCTGCCATGCGCGCCGCCCTGGTCGAAATGCAAGACGTGCTCACTACCGCCATCGCCGACCTGCGCCGCGCCATCTTTGCTCTTCGTCCCGTGGACTTTGACGCGCTGGGCTTTATTCCGGCGCTGACCCAACTGGTGGCCGATTTTGGCGACCAGAACCAATTGGTTATCCGCTTGCATGTGTCCGGGCAACCGGACGCCATGCCCGGGCCTACGAATTGCCCCTTTTCCGCATTATCCAGCACGGACTGAATAACATCGGTCAACACGCGCGCGCGGGCTTAGTGCTGGTGCGTCTCACTGTGGATACGGCTGGTGGCGTCGCTGTGTCGGTAAGTGACAACGGTAGCGGCTTCGACCCAAGCCATCTGGGACCTACCGAGCGTATCAGTCATTTCGGTCTGCGTCAGATGCGCGAGCGCATCCTGGAGCTGGGCGGCACCTTGGATATTCGCAGCGCGTTCGGCAAGGGCGCAGAGTTGGTCATCACCCTGCCGGCACTCGCCCGAGAGATCAACCATGCCGCCGGTTAGGATCCTGATCGCCGACGACCATACCCTCATGCGCCAGGGTTTGCGCCTCCTCTGCGAAGGGCTGGGCGGCTTTTTGGTGATTGCTGAAGCCGAAAACGGCGCGCAGGCGGTGGCGTTGGCGCGCGCGACGCAGCCGGATGTGATCCTGATGGACATTGTCATGCATGACGTGGACGGCGTGGACGCGATCCGCCAGATCATCCGCGCGACTCCGACCGCGCGCATCATCGCCCTGACCATGTATCGCCAAGAGCAGTTCATGCTCGACGCCATCCGAGCGGGGGCGCGTGGGTATCTGCTCAAGACTGTGGATGCCGAGGAGCTAATCAAGGCCATCGCAGCGGTGCATCGGGGCGATTACCTCATTGATCCTGTCATTGCCGCTCGCGTGCTTAGCGAATTGCACGGGGTCATGTCGGAACTGCCGCGGATCGAGCCATTGTCCGAGAGCGAGATGGCTATCCTGCGCCTGGTAGCCCAGGGCGTGGAAAACCAGTACATCGCCCAAGCGTTGAACTATTCCGTCTATACTGTGTCCAACCGACTGCGCGCCATCTACGAAAAATTGCACGTGACCAACCGCACCCAAGCCGCCCTCTACGCCCTGCGTCAGGGCTGGGTCGCACTGGACGAGCCGTCCACGTAAGCGTCCTCGTTCCGCCCCTCTCGAACCACTCTCCACCCCCCATTTCAATTCGTTCTACCCCAACTGCCCCAAAAGTAGATTAGTTTGTGTCTATCGCCGCGCGTGGGATGGATGTATGCTGACAGCAGTAAATTTAGGAGGCAGCCCATGAAATATCTCTCAATTTTGTTTTTGGCAATTGCCGCGTTTTCGTTGCTCGGTTGCGATATCCAAATAAGTCCCCGATCCTCTGTGGCTCCCACGCCGACTACAGCAGCGGTGGTCGCGCCAACTACGGCAGCGGTGGTTGTGCCGACTACAGCAGCGGTGGTCGCGCCGACCACGGCAGCAGTGGCCGCGCCGACTACGGTAGCACCAGCCGCGCAGCCACCGGCAGCGGTAGTCGTGCCGCCATCGGCCTCGACCAATCTCAGCGTCAATGTTATCACCGTTGGCGATCAAGGTGGCAAACTATTGGGAACGTACGAGCAGACGGCCCCGGGGCAATGGCTTGAAAAAGGCGCCAATGGCGCAGTCGTGTTTTCTTTCAAAGAAGTCAGGCGGGATGCGACTTCTATTTATATCAATGACGCGACAAGGAATATGTCCCTCCAACTCGATCTTAAAGCGATGAAGGTTATCTACAATAATGGAGTCCTGTACTCCATCTTAAAGACCGAGGCCAATCCTTCTGTCGTCGTACCATCATCGCCAGACACTTCTGTATCTACCGCAGCCCGGAGCGACGCCATCCGCAATATCGCCATCACTGCTGGCAAACCCGCAGCGCCAAAACCCGCAACCAGTGGTACCACCAAACTCCCCGACACGGTGGAAGGTAATTTTCGCTATATCAACGAAAAACACGATGATTCGAAAAACGTGGATAGCATCCTCCATCTGGGGCTCAACGACGATCTGATTTGGCCCGGCAACTTGATCCAGGGCGGCCAAGTCAATGACTTTGTGTATATCCCCATTTCGACCAAACGCGCGCCGCTCACGATTTCCATTTCAGCGGAGGGCTCTTCCAACACGAGTGCGGGAATTACGGAAATCGTTACCGCTCCGGAACTCAGCACGATGCGGCAAGGTATTGCGAATCTCCTCAAAAAAGCGATCGGGCCGAATACCAAGTTGGCGGCACGCGTCGATTTTTCCAAGGAGGAAGTGTTCAGTGAATCACAAGTGAACACGGCATTGTCCGCTGCCGTATCCTATGGGGTGGGCAGCGTGAAAACAGATTTTAGTTGGGACACCAACAAGAACATGCACCGAATCGTCGCCAAATATACACAAGTATATTTCACGGTTGATGTAAACACCCCGGCCAGTCCCGCCGATGTCTTTGATCCTGCCGCGTCAATCGCATCTATCCAGGCGGCGATGCCACAGGGGTCCACGCCGCTCTATGTCTCCAGTGTGAGCTACGGCATGATGGCGCTGATGTTTATGGAGAGCAATTTCAGCGCTGAAGAAATGAAAGTGGCGATGGACTTGGCTTATAAAGGGGCGGTGGATGCAAAGGTGAATGCCAGCTATACGTCGAAACAGATTCTTCAGAGTTCCAAGTTGAAGGTACTCGTGTATGGCGGTTCGACCGCGGGTCTCAAGAACATCGAACAAGGATTCGACGGTTTTATGAAGGTAATTGCCGCCAGCCATACCTATAGCCCAGACTCACCGGGCGTTCCCATTTCGTATCGTTTCCGCAGCTTGGCCGACAACACACTCACCTTCGTCGCGTTGACGTCTCAATATACTCTGCGCAGGCCCCTTCGAATCAAGCAAGCGGTGGTCATCAAGGTTGACCGCATGATATGCACGCTGTCGGACGACGAAGGGTCTAATAACGACGCCGACATGGATCGCTTCCAAATCACGTTCACCGCATCCAACGCCAGGATTGGCGGCGCTCTTGTCCCGATCAACCCCATTAACCCCGGTGATGCGATCATCTATGATTACAGCACTTCGGGCGCGGTAACAGTAAATCTGGGATACATATGGGACGTTAGCCGGTCGAAGAATTTCACGTTCGACACTGACCCCGCTACGTTCGATTTCACCAAGGCAAAGATTACTATTACCGGAACCTCGCGCGAATATGACACCACGGGTGATGATGAGTATGGATCAGGTAGCATCACCGTAGCGGGAAGTGAATTCTTTGGCCAACACAAGTTTCCCATATCCTCCGCAGACTCCGTCTTTGACGTATATATTACCATCTCACCGGGATCGGACTGAGCGAACGTAAGAGAGGTAGGCGGGGAGCGCCGGCAAACAACGGCGCTCCTCTACATTTTCGATGGGCTTTTGCAACATGACTCAGGTTTCCAGCAAGACCACGATCAAGCGATCGGTTGACGCCATCTGGCAAGTGATCAGCGATTTCGGCGCGGCTTGCCAGTATCTCTCTATGGTCGTCAACTGCTCAGTGGCGGGCATAGGACTCGGTGCCTTGCGCACATTGACTAGTGCTGACGCGAGTACGATTGTCGAGCGTCTGGATTCCCTGGACCAAACCACCCACCGGCTCAGTTATGCTCTGTTGACCGACACGCCCTTTCGCAATTGTCTGACGACGATGACGTTGCGCGAGCTGGGTTTAAATCAAACTGAATTGGAATGGTCGGTGACCTTTGATGCGGACGGGCTTCCGGCGAGTGAAGCCGCCGAGTTGATGGAGGGTGCGCTGGCGGCAAACTGCCTCGCGCTGAAGCAGTTCATGGAAGCCGGATAGCACCGAAGTTGCCCCCAAAAGTAGATTGGTTTGTGTCTATCGCCGCGCGGGGGATTAGCGTATGACGGCCCGGTTGTGGCAAAGTGCGCCTCGGTGTGATCGTGGCAACCTATGGCGACGCGAGAACCGCGAACGCTCTGAGAAATGAGATCCAAATGACACATAATCGGTTGATCGTGTCAGGTGTAGCTCTATTGATGTTACTCTGGGTGGGATTCCACATCCCTGCTGTCACCGAGGCGGGCTGTGAGCTAGACACGACGGTGGTGAATGAGCAGGGGTGCGCGTCGTATGCCCGGTGGAAAGCGATCGAAGACGCTTATCGCGCGCAATTCCTGATCACGAACAGTCCAGCTGCAGATAACGCAGCATCGCAGATTCCGAGTTCCCTCGGGGCCTGGAATGGTGGTTGGCGGCCAGGCAGAAACAATTGCGATTACAGATGGCCGTAGCCGCGCGAGCGAATCGCGCGGCTACGGTCTTTTCTTTAGCACTTTTCCCCGGCGAAGAGCGGCGCGGCCATCCCAAAGATGCGCTGAATCGCCGAGGTCAACGTCGCATTCGTGCACACGAGGATCTGGCTCGCCTCTTTGGTCGGGTCGCCCTGCACGTACGCGATCACCACTTGCCCATCCGGCGTCGGGCGAATGTATGGGCCGGTCGCCAGCTTGGTCCGATCTACGGCCAGACCATCCGTGGGCGTGTCCAACACCCACGTGCCGGTTTGCGGATCGCTGGCGAGATGGCGCACGAACAGCCGCCGCGTTCCACCCACCTCTTCGTCCCACGCGACATAGGGTACATTGCCGACAAACGTGATGTCGGGGTGGCGCGCATCCCGGTTTTGGTCCGCGTTGAGACTACCGCCCACATTGAGGAACGCGTTGCGCGAAACCTGATCGAGGCGATTGACGAAAATCTGCCGCTTGCCGTTCGCGCCGACTTCACTCCAGGCAAGCCACGGGACCGTCGCTTGCCCCGGAATGACGGTCCCCGCAGTCATGGACGGTTCGAGCGCCTCTTTCGTCGGATTCACATTCAGCACGCACTTGCTCACATCTTGCGGCGTGCAGTTGGGCACGAACACCCATTTGAATCCGCCCGCGCCCTGCGTGTTGTCCACCACCGCGCGCGCGACAAAGATCTGCGTCGGATTCAGCCGGATCTTTTCCGCCCACACGACCCACGGAACGGCGTTGTTCGTCTCGGCAAAGGTGAGCTGGCAGTGATCGCTGTTGCTGCCGCCGGTCACATCCACGTTGACGCTCGGCTCAGGGTCCTGCGCATTGCCGCTGCGATTCAAGCCGACCGGCTGCCAGCGAAATCCGCCCAGCGCGGTCGTATCGCTAATCGCGCGGCTGACGAAAATCTCGACCGCGTTGTTATGCGCGCTCACCTCTTCCCAACACACCCACGCTTCCGGCGGCCGCGTTGGGTCGGCCGAGCCGCCAAAGATGTGCGCGTCCTGGGCGAGCTGATTCGTGTGAATGTTCAGACTCGGCTCGTTGCCCCCGCGATCCTGGCCCGCCGGAACCCACAGGCCGCTCGCTGCGTTAAAGCGCGAAGCAAACACATTCTTCTTGCCCCCGAAACTCGGTGAAGGTTCGTGCCACGCGACCCACGGCACGGCGCGCTCGCGTCCGGCAAACGTGATGGTTGGGTTTTCCGCGAGGACGTTCGCGTGAATGTTTAGACTCGCGCCAACGTTTTCGAATTTTGCCCCCACTTGGCGCGCCACAAAAATCTGCTGCGTATTCCCCTGCCGTTCGTCCCAGATGATCCAAGCCGTATTCGGGCTACCCGGCTGCGTTGTCCCGACCTCGAGTTTATAGTTGGTCGCCGGCTGCGTCTTGTCGCGATTTAACGCATCGCCGAGTTGCGCAAAGCCGCGCGGCGGCTGGATCGGCGCTTGGGCCGGAGTCACGGTGGCCGCGGGTGCGCCCTGAGTGGTGGCCGAAGGGGTCGGCGCGGCTTGCGTGGCCGCGGGCGGCTGGGTCGCCGCGGGTGGCGCGGCGGTCGGCGCAACGGTCGCCGCGGGCACGGGCGTGGCGGGCGGCGCGCCCGCGCAGGCGACGGCGACGACGAGGATTAGGATCGAGAATAAGATTTGTTTCATGGGTCTCCTTTCTTCATTGGATCGCTTGCGGCTCGCCGTAGATGAAGTCGTCCATGACCGCGACGTCTACATCGCCGCCGTCAAAACGGCCGAGCGGGGTTGTGCCGTACGCAATCCGAACGCGGTAAACGATCGGGTTCGGAAATATCACGCCGAGAAACGACAGTCCATTGTTGGCCACGGGCGCTTGGAACTTGCCGAGTGAGTTGCCCGCGGCGTCAAAGTATTCAAAGGCGGTGTGCTCGGTATCAATGTCGGTATAGACCGCGCCAAAGCCGCGGCTCACCGCGCGCGTTTGAGAGCCGGGGACGAAAAACGTCAGTTCGGCGATGTTGCTGCCTACGGGCGAGAATAATCGCTCCGGGCTGTAGGTCTTGAAGATTTCGGCGTATTGCGCGTTCAGATGACCAAAGCGCGGCAGGATTCCAGAAGCATTTCCGGGCTGCGCGCTCACTTGGACACCGCCGCCTGGAGTCGAGAGGACCGCGCCCCGTGCGCGCGGCGCAGTCGCCGCGTTGAAGAAATCGGATGGCAAATTGTTCGGCGCGGCGAGTTCGTCCGGCACGGTATCCCACGTGATGATCCGGTATCCGGCCGGTTGCGAACCCGGCGTCCCACCGTTTTCCGGTCCGCCCAACAATCCCTTGTACTCTTCGACATACTCCCTGATCTCTCCGGCAGCCGAGACGATCACCGGCGCGGCGGGCGCGGCTTGCGTCGGCGCTTGCTGTGGCGCGCCCACGGTGCTCACGGGTGCCGTGGTCGGCGCGGGGATGGTGGGCGCGGGTTCAGACGCTGCCCCGCACGCGACGAGAAACACGGCTATGAGAATTGTTGAGAACACCCGCTGCCTGGCGTGTGTCATTTGTCTCCTTTACGGGTTCCGAATTCGCGAGATTCGCGAGATTCGCATGGCTTGCCGCTCAGAAAATCTGTGGTCCCTGTAGCGTGGTCACGCGCTTGACTTGGATTTGTTCGCCAATTCCGATCTTTACGCCAAGTGTGTCAACCGCCACTGAGATCGGCTGATTCGCCACCGGACTGACGAACTCGAATTTGTCTTTCTTTTGCGCGGTCGCGGCGAACGTGCCGTCGGGACTCAGGACCGCGCCCACTATCACGTCTTCGCCGTTATATTTGCCCACGCCGCGGTACAGACCCGACTTGCCGTCCGCGGGAACCATCTCGCCGGCAAACGCCAGATTCTGTTTCTGTGTGTTCACGATGCTCCCGCTGAAGCGACCATCCTGCACTCGGCCTTTGAATTCGACGCCGTCGTTACTCGTCGCCTGCAACGCGCCGCTCGCGTCGAGTTGCCCTTTGTACCAGCGCGCGGTGGTGAGATTGAAAGCATCGTTGAGACTGCACACATACGCGTCGAATCTGCCATTCTCGACGACGATGACCGCGCGCGCCGACGACGGTGCGCCCTCAATTCTCGCGATATAGGTCAAAGCCGCGCCCGCTGTAAGCGTAGGGGCCGGCGCCGGGATCGGCGCCGCCTGCGCGCATCCGGCGAGCGCCAGAGCGATGAGAACCAAGGTCACCATCATTCCGAGTTCCTTGTTGGTCGGCATTCCAAGGTCAACATTCGCTCACTGGGAGGGTTGGATAATCGTCGCATACTTGACTCCTTCATCACAAGTGGGGTAGACATACTTGACGTCTTTGCTGGCTACCAGCCCCATGACTAGACGATAGACCGCGTGTAACTCGAGTCCAACGCTCAGAAACACGAAGTAGCCGAGCAATGGCAGTTCGAATATGTGTCCAAAATTGAACCACGGCACGTCATACATCCATTTGGGGTTCGATTGCCAGTTCCACAGCTCGGAAAAGAAACCCGCGACCAGGCCGCCGAGCGCGATGTAAACCACCGGTCGCCAATCACCCCGAGCGGTCCAGCGCAACAACGACGAATAGCCGCGCCAATCGTTGATCGGCTCGATCATCAAGAACAGCGCGAGCCAGATGAAGGCATAGGCATAACGCGGCACAAGGATAACAAAGGTCAAAAGGATCGCGCCGATGGCGAACATCAGCAGCCGCGTGCGTCGAAGGACGGGCGGTTGAAACCGCTGCAACTCACAGCAAAGCCCGCCTACGCGGTCTGACCCTAATCGGCGGAGGCCGACTTTGCCATGCGTTGCTGCGATGGTTCGACTTCGCTCACCACATGATTTATTCGCCCAACGCCCCGCGATCCACTCTGCGCTGCCGAACATCACGGGCATCAGGGCCGAGAGTGCGAGCGTCCCAAGTATCCCGAGTGGCATATCGGTGAACAGATGCCCACCGACAAAGTACCAGTTTTGCGCCAGTACGTTGTTCAGCGCCTCAAACATCCACCATGCCGGAATCGAGATACCCGCGAGACCGAGATATTTGCGCCAATCGCGTGTCAGTAGCGACGTTCCGCGAGAGCACAAGCAGAGCGCATCTATGGTCAGTGCCAGGCCCCACCACAGCGGGACATAGCACCAGTATGTACGCCCATCACCCGCCAGCCAATTGAGCGGCCAAAAGATCGCGAGCAGCGTAAGGCCGATCCAGCCGTGCAGAGCCAACGTCGTGCGACGCGCGTCTCGATACCGGAGTCGGTCAAGTGCGAGCATTGTCTGACCAAGTCATCAATATTGATCGAGACTGGGCCCGATCTTGATGGCAACGTTGCTCAGCGAAATTTGGGTTTGAAGCGCGCCAGTGTTGAGATTTGCGGTTATCCCACGGAGCTGTCCATCATTCAAGATGACCCAGCCGCCAAGCCGTTTCTGATTGTTGACGGTTTCTTCTAATCGGTACAAGCCCGCATCCCCGGCCGCTCTGGATGCCTGGTACTTGAACGACTGACCATTGGCCAGGGTTACGGCGCCGGTCGCCGCATCCCGGGCCAGTTGGCCTTGCAGGATCGCGGGCCCGGCTGACAAGTTGAATGTGCCGGCGACCAAATCAACCTTGTCTACGCCGGCTGTACCGTGAAACCACTGTGTAATGGCCTTGCCATCGCAGACGTAGGCCATCACCTCTTTGCCATTGCTGGCGATGCCGATAAAGGCATCCGTTCCTTCTACCTTGCCCACCCAATCGCCTGCAATCGGTCCAGTCGGGGGTGCTGCGGCCGGCTGTGGACTGCTGCATGCGCTGATTGCCAGTATGAGCGCAACTATTGGCAGAACCCCCCATTGGCGGAGTTCTCCGAGATGGACGAATCGGGTATGAAACATGGGTTCATTCTCCTTTGGCGAAGACATCAGTCCGCTGGAATCCGTCCACCGCGCTGTTCACCATGCTGAAGATCCCTTCCGGACTGGGCCGATAAAGCCAGACATGCAACATCCACGGACTCTCGCGCCAGAATCTGCCGCCCTGCGAGTTGCAAGCCGTTTGGTCGTAGCGATTGGTCGTCCCATCCTCCCAAATGCAGAGACCCGGTGGAGGATATTCGTGATAATGCCAGGCCGCGAGTGGCGCAAAATACGGAGGCGGCGCATCGTCACGCGGCTCTTTCGGCAAGAACCAACCGACTCCGACCAACGCATAACTCCAGTCACGTTTGTGTTCGTACAAGAGAAATGTCGGATGGGTTAGGTCAAAAACACCTGCGTCCAGAATTTGGCGATTGACAAAGTGCGCGCCTTCTCCCATACGGCTGGGGCCCTCGTGCTTGTAGCCATCGGCCAGCGCGACATTGACGTCGCGATATTTTGCCGTCGCGGCTTGCGTCGTACTGAGCATTCTATCTATTTCACGCAAGTGTTCCCAACTCACATTGATTTCGTTTCCATGAGCATGGGTTATCGCATTGCTGTGTTCGGGCGCGGGCAAAGCAAACGTAATACGACCGGCGCCGAGTACCGCCGCACCGGAAAGCACAATTAGAATCGGGACCCCGGTCCAGTGGATTCGAAGACAAGTGCCAGCCACGATAAGCAACAGTCCGGCGAGCAAAAGCAAGTGCCCAGGATTCGATAACGTAAATAGGCCTTCCCGTGTTGCCAATGTCTCATCGTGTATGTGAAGGACGGCATCTAAACTCAATCCGACTATCTCTGTGAAGATGCCGGTCACGATGGCTGTAAAACCAAAATCACGATAAAGACTCTGTTTCACCTGATTCAATTTCATAACCAATTGCATCATCACACCATGGCTGTTGGTCACCGCGACACCGGCACGCGGCGCGCTTGCCCGCGCGTCGCCCGCCACCAAGTGGTTGCCGAAAAACTCCCGAATGCGGCGATGGCAGCCAGATAGAGCGCGACCGAAACCGGCGGCCCCGTCATGTCCGAATTCTGCCACACCGCCCCAATGAGCCACAGCGCGGCGAGCAAGCAGTTGGCGAGCAAGGTGATCCACGCGACATTCAGGCGCGGATGGCGCGCCAACATCCATGGCGATGTCGAGACCGCGAGAATCCACCCACCGATCACGCGCGCTGTCAGCGGCGTCAGCGGCCACGGCCAGATTGACGCGATTTGCTGCGGAATCAGATACAAGGCCAAGCCGACGATTGCCAACAGCGCCGCGAACAGCGCCATCACTGGAACGGCCATAGGCGCAACGCGCGGCCCGGTCATCTCCCGCGGACGATGACTCCGCTCCGTTATCAAGAACAGTGCAATGGACACTGGCGCGGCAATCAGGTAAACCGCGAACCACGCCCAGGCAATCGGATGCGACCAATTAAAGATATTCAAATGCAGCGGAACGGCGATGAGCATCGTCACCGCAAAGATCATGACCGACGGCATTACCATCCGCGCGACCGACCAGCGATCGCTTTTCAGCGCCAGCAATACGACGATGCCCGCGCTCGTGTAGCACGCGCCCATAAAAACCGGCGTCAATGGATTCTTGATCGTCCACGCGAAGTAGACCGATGTTTGATTCGGCAGCAAAAAGAGCACCGGCCCGGTGACGATAGACAACAGCCCCGCGCCGAGCAGCAACAACTTGACGGGCATCGAAAGCGATTGATTCACTTTTGCGGACTCCGCCTCACTCCCCACCCCCCATCCCCCTCCCCCCTCTCCTGAACCTGAACTTCGGTTCAGGAGAGGGGGGTAGGGGGGGTGAGGATCATGGATTGACCGGCTCTGTGCTGGTGTCAATGGAGAGCAAGAATTGCACGAGCGCCTTACGGTCGTCGGCATTGTCAAGCACGGATTTGCCGCCCGCGTCGCGATGCGCCTTGTTTTCGAGCACGCAGTCGAGCGTCGCGCACGCGCCGTTGTGCAGGTACGGCGGGAAAGCATAGATGCTCAACAGCGATGGCGGATTGAATCCACGCGCGCCGAGTGCGCCCAAGTTTACTTGATTCTTTTCAATCGGGTTGGCCGGATCGAACGTGCCGACCACTCGCAGGAATCGCGAGAGAAAGCCGACTTGCGCGACGGGCGTGGGTTCCAGCGCGACCGGCTCGGACGGCGGCGACGTGCGCGCGAAATCAACTTGCGACGTGGACCATTTGGGCCCGCCGTGGCACAACTGGCAGTTGGTGGCGGTAAAGAGTTGGCGGCCCTTTTGGACTTGAAGGCCGACCGCGCTGTTCGGGTCAATGCCCTTGTTCGGCGCTTGCGGCGAGTGAATGCGCTTGGCCGTCCACTGCGTGATCGCGTCCCACGCGCCGACGCCGCCCACGCGCAATTGCTTGCGACCGCAGTTCGGCGGATTGAACCCGGTGACGGTCGGATGCGGCGCGGTCGGCGGATTCGCGCCCACCGTATCCGTGATGATGAGACCCGCGCCACCCGAGACGCCGCGGATGTTCAGCTCGAAATCGCAGATCTCGTCAAAGATGCCGGAATAGTTGAGCACGCGTTGATCGGTGTCCGGCGATTTCGGACTGAACGAACCGTTGAGCGGAATGGACTTGCGCGGACCGGCCGGAAATTGCCAGATGACCCCGTCGGTCAGTCCTTCAAAGTGGCACGACGCGCACGATTGCCAGCCGTTGTTCGACATGCGCCCGCTCACGCCCTCGTCGAACGTGCCAATCGAGGTGTTGAACAATTCGTTGCCGGTGAGGAACGTGAATGCCTCGCTGCCTTGCGTAGGCAGGTCGGCTGCGCGGATTTTCGTCAGTTCTTTTTCGGGTGACGCGGTGAGGTCAATGACCGAGACATCGCGCGAGATAAAGTTCATCACGTAGGCGCGCGTGTCGGCGTTGTTCACCACGATGCCGCGCGGGTTCTTGCCGACGGGAATCGAGAGCACGCGATTCGTCGTCGTGACGGGAACCGTGACCACGGACGGCACGCCGTTATCGGCCAGGGCTATCTTCACGATGACATTCGACGCGGCCGAGACGACATAGCCCTCGTTGGACTTGTGCTTGAAATCAACGGCCCACGGATTCGCGAGAAAGAGTTTCGGCGTCGCGGTCTGATTCTTGACCGCGAGGTGCAGGTTGATCGTGCCGTTGGGCAGTTCCGCTTTGCTTGCCGTATCGAAGACGGAGAGGAACGCCTGCGTGTCCACGTCGAATCTCACGGGCGCTTGCGGCGAGGCGGCGATGTTCGGCAAATAGCCCTTGCCGTTCTTGATGACGACCGACTGCAACTGGTTGGGGAACGCGGTCGTCATGTCTTCCTTGCCGCCGCCGAATGGGCTGCGGTCGGCAGTGAAACCGGTCTCGTGCGGCGCCAGAATGATCGTCCCCTGGATATTCTGATCGTCACTGGTCGAGAGGACGATAACCTTGCCTTCTTTGCCCGTGTCGCTCATCTCGCGACCGCCGGGCGAAACCTGCGATAGGAATTGCGTCACGTAGACGAACTGGGGACCCACGCCGTTGTTGTTCGCCGTGACCGCGATGCCGCGCGGCTCGACAATCGGCAGATTGATCGTGGCGACGACTTGGCGCGACGTGGTGTCAATGACTGAGACTGTGCGCGACGCGCCGTTGACAACGTACGCGCGCCGGCCGTCGGGCGTGTGGACGATGCCGTACGGTTCGACGCCGACGCGAATTTCTTGCAACTGGGCATTGGTGCTCAGGTCAATCACCGAAACCGTGTTGCTGCCCTGGTTGGTGACGTAGGCAAAGCGATCGTCGGGCGAAATGCCGACCGTTTGCGGCAGCGTGCCGACGCGAACTTCGGCGGCCTTACTATTCGCGTCGCCGGCGACGTTGAGGACAGTCACACTGTTGTTGAGCGGATTGACGACCACGACTTTGGAATCGTCGCTTGTGATGGCAATGTGACTCGAATGCGATGGCGTGGTTCGCACCCGGCCGGTCGGCGCGGCGGTTGGCGCGCCGGCCGCGGGCGCGGTGGTTGGCGCGGCGGCAGGCGGCTGACCCGGAGCGGTAGCCGAAGGGGGCGCGGGCGCGGGTGTGGGCGGTGGCGGGCTGGAACAGGCCTGCAGGGCTAATACCGTGATGCCTATTACGCAGAGCCATGCCGTCACTTGCCGCCAACTCTCGGGCTGAGATAGGCGATGCTTTGATTTTTTCATTGTAGGTCTCCTTTTACGAATTACGTTTTACGCTTTACGTTTTACGTCTCACTCCTCACGGCTCCACAACCACCTTCCCCGCCATGTCTATGCCGCCCTTGTCTCCGTGGAATTTGCAGAAATACGGAAACGTCCCCGGCTCGTCAAAGGTGAGCGTATACGTCTTGCCCGCGGCGATGTCTTCCGAATTGAATTTCCCGCCGTCCTCGGTCACAGTATGCTTGGCATTGTCGCGATTCACAAAGACCACGGTCGTACCTCTTTTGACGTTGATGGATTCCGGCGCGTAGGCAAAGTCCTTCATGTCCACCGTCACGGTATTCGGCGCGCTTGGCACATTCTCCGCCGTGACCGTCGGCGCGGCCGGATTCAGTTGCAGCACGCTCGCGATGTGCGGCACGCTCTGCTCTCTGCCGCGACCGATTTGCTCGGACAGAGTCGCGACTTCGGCGACCTGCGGCCCGATGGCCCTTAGGTCGGACGCTTGAAGGATCGTCTTGGACGCGGCGACCACCTTGAGCATCTGCTCGCGTACCTGACCGGCAATCGCCGCGACCTGCGCGCCGTTACTGCCGCCGGCATATTCGTCGCGCACCTGCTGCAAATAATTGATCGCGCCCGTCCCATCGCCGGGATCTTCGAGAAAGCCGTCCTTGTCCAAATCGCCGTAATCCGCGCCCTTTTCTCCCACAATCTGATTGATAACGTGCTCGGCATGGCGCTTGGCCGTTTCCAGGTTGCCGCGCTGGGCCGCCGCCTGCATCTCTTCGGCGTGCAGCGCGATGCCGCCCGCGTCCTGGCGCAAGCGCGCGAGCGTCGTCCCGCCCGCGCCGGCCCGGGGCGCGAGATAGCGAAAATAGTAAATGCCTAAACCCAGGATGACGATGAGCGTCCACAGCGTGATCAGCGACCGCATCACCAATTTGAAATTTCGCACGCGAAAACGCGGCGGGATCAATTGCGTGCGCATTCGCAGGATGAGGTAGATGCCGACGATCTCGGCGACGAGACCGAGCAAGCCGTGAGCCATCATCAGAGTCGCCACGGTTCCGCTGGTCGTCCCGCCCGCGATCACGAACGAGTAAAAGCTCGTCACCATGACGAACGCGATCAGGAACAGGTTCGCGAGCACGACCGTAGTCTGCATGTTGCGATGCTTGGGGATTTGTTTGGTGCGCGCGAAATAAAAGCCGATCCACAAAGCGACCAGCATCAGTACCTGAGCAATGAGATTGAGGTCGCCGGTTGTGCGAGTGCCGAGCAGTGCTTGCATGGTTGTACCCTCGCCTCACCCCCTGCCCCCTCTGTCCCCCTCCCCCCTCTCCTATTCCTGAACTTCGGAATAGGAGAGGGGGGAGGGGGAAGGGGGAGGGGGGGTGCGGTTATTTCTTCTTTTGCAATTCTTTGAGCTGAACTTGCAGACTGCCGATCATTTCTTGGACTGTGTCCAGGACAGACATTCCATTCGCTTCGGCGGCTTGCTCGACATCGGCCATGGTGATGTTGGCATCTTCGCCGCGTCTGTCGTCATAGTCGCCGCAGCCACAATTTAGACACATAGTTCAACTCCTTTCGTGAGATGTCCTCCCGCCGACCGCGGCGCGAATATGCTCGACCAGCGCCGTCGAGCCGTCGCCTTTGGCGACAAAGCCATCTGCGCCGGCAAGGCGCGCGCGCTCGCGTGAATCCGCGTCGCCGTGAATGCTCAAGAACACAATCGTCGGCGGATGAGGCAATTGCTTGAGTTGGCGCGCCACCGCGTAGCCATCCTGATCGGGCAGTTCGATATCGAGGATGACGACTTGCGGCTTGAGTTCCGCCACGCGCTCGAGCGCTTGTGCTCCATTCGTGGCCTCGCCGACGACTGACAAATCATGCTCGTCCTGCAGCAGCCAGCGCAGCGATTCGCGCACGGCCGGCACATCATCCACAATCAAGATTTGGCATACCTTGGTTTGCTCGTTCATGCGTTACGGATTCGGCGGCGCGGGACGGGTGCCATAGGTGACCGGCGAACTGTTCTGTTTCGACAATGTGTCCAACCCCTCGAGCGGCACGGGACGCCCGCGCGGTTTGCACGTGCCGCAGTGAATCGCATCCGGCTCGACCAATGCCTGAAGCCGCGCATCGTCCGAGCGAAACAGGGCGAGGATGGCGGGCAGGGTCTTGACGTGATCTTTGCAGACCGCGCGCCCACAAAATTTGCAGACCGCGTGCGCCGGACGGTCACAGACCCAACAATTCATTTTCCAATCCTCCATGCCAAAGATGGCACGCCGCGCAAAACCTCGGCGCGCGTGTCCGCGGATTTCGCTCGAATGGCCCGGCCCGCATACGGCAAGCGCGCAAAAAGCAAATCGCGAGTCATCTCCCGCGCCTCCCACGGCAGCCCATCGTACACCTGCACGATGCCCCGCTCGACAAACGCAACGCCGGCGATGGCCGCAACGCGCGCGATCAAATCGCGCAGCGCCCGGCTGTACGTGTCTGCGATTTGCATCTGGTCGCCAGCAAGTTCTTCGGAGAGACGTCCGTTGCCGCGCAAGTAAAGCGTCCATCCCGACGTCGCCGCGTGGCGATTGAACGCGGCGATTGGCTCTTCCAAGAGTTTCCAACCATAGACGCGCGCGCATCCAACCGCAAGCGTCTCAGCCAGGCGGCGACCCGCGACGCGCAGATGCACGCGCTCGTCGTGCAGCGCGGCCGGTTCTTTGTCGAGCACCCACCGGTCGAATGCCATTTGCGCCGCATCGGGCAATTCGGCGATCGCCGTCGTTTGCGCGTCCTGGGCGAATGGTCCGCCAAGGGTCGCCGCGATCTGTTGGCGCAGTTCGGCCAGCGCGGCGCGATATACCGGCGCGCCCTCCGCGGCAGCCGGAGAGCCAACTTGGCCGCGCATATCAAGCCACACCGGCGCCTCCGCAGCCGCCATGCGCGCGTTGAAATCCGCGACGAGTTTCAGCATCGCCGTTCGTCCGGCAATATCGTCAAAGTTTCGAAGCATCTCGGCGGCCACGGCGGCAAAAGCGCGGGCGAGCAACTGCGCCGGGTCGTCGCTCTGGATGTCGCCGCCAATGCGCCGCGCGACGAGCGGGCGATGCGCGAGCTGCCAATACATGAGCGCCGCCGCGGCCAGCAACGTGTATCCCAACATTGCAGGCAGGTAGGGAACGCTCGCCGCAGCGTTCCCGTTCGCCGCAACGTTCCCGTTCGCGTAGGGAACGCTCGCCGTAGCGTTCCCTACCACCGCGACAAGCATCGTCAACACAGTCCAACGCAGGGGACCGGATGCAAGTCGTACCAATAACCCCGCGCGCAATCCCATCGCCGCGGCCAACGGGACGAGCGCGATAAATCGCCACGGCGATGGGACTGCATCCGCAGCGAACAGGCCGACAAGCGTCAATCCGACCGCGCCGACAAGAAATCCCAGCATTACGATGTACAAGCGCGTGCCGCGCAGTTCCTTGGTTAGACGCCAGCCGTAAATCGCCGCCAAGCCGCCCGCGCTCACGGAAACGACCTGAGCGTAGAATTCAGCCACGCGTGTGTTCGCCGCCGCGGCGACGATGTCCGGTACGAGCGCAATGAGCACGGCGAATGCCGCGAGCACGAGCGCAACGCGCGCCGCGGGCGCTTCCGCCAGCGAACGCGCGAGCAGCGTGGTTAATGCCCGAACGCCGACAAGCGCGCGGAAAAAGAAAAAGAGGGTTAGGATCAGACCGGCGAGCAAGAGGAAAATGGTGAATGGACTCACGCCGGCAAAATTGCCTCCCAACAACTGCTCGAGAATGATCGAGATGCGCACAGGCGCGGCGATCACGGCCGCGCCGAGCAGATTCACGATCCACACCGCGGACAAAATTCCAAAGAGCGCAAGAATCTTTTCTTCGCGGTCTAGTTTTGGGATCAGGCGACCCTGGGCCCACGTCTCGCGCATGCGTGCCGGCAGGCCACTGGAGAGGAAGCGAATCGCGCGCTGGCGCAGATTCGGCAACTCCAACCAGTCGGACAAAAGATAATAGCCGTCCAGCCGGATGAACGGAGTAAGGTTGAACGCGACCAGCGCGTATTGCGAGACGGCGAATTGAAAAGCCAGCGGCGCGAAATCGGCGTCTGGATTTAGGGCGATAGCGAGCGCGGCGAAACCGCCGAGGATCGCGTTCATAAACGGTCCCGCCCAGGTGACCGCGAGTTGCGCGCGCTTGCCCGCGGGCCAAATATCGCTCGTGTCAACGAACGCGCCGACCAGGCCAAGCAGGATGAATAGTCCCGCGCGGCGCACGCGCCGTCCGTACTTTTTCACGGTAAAGGCGTGCGCTGATTCGTGGAGCAGCAGGGCAAAGACTTGGAACACAAAGAGTGTGAGCGCGCCTTGAAGGATGCTTCCTTCGCCCAGTATTGAAAAGCGCCCGCTCGTCGCGAGGACGGCAAACGCCGCCGATCCCATGAGAGCAATCGCCCAGAAGGCCAACTGCGCCGGACGCGTGAAAGCGACCCAAACGCCGGCGCGATACAAGCGGTCGAGTCTGCCGTCAATGCCGCCGATCGCGATCTCGCGCTGCACGACGGTTTGCGTGATCGCATCCAGAATTCCGAGCGGCGTCGCGCGTCTCAGTCGCTGTTCCAATTTGGGGTACACCTCGTCAGCCGGCTCGGTCAAAAGTCCATTCGCCCGCAGTTGCTCGACCAGGGCGGCCACGCGCTCCGGCGCGAGCGCTTTGAAACGCATGAAATAATCCACGACGAGGTCAATTTGACTGCGCGCGCCGTCCATGCGTTCCCACAGATAGAGGTCGTCGGACGCGATATGGAAATAGATTCCATGCTCGGCATGGCTAAGAATCGCGCCCTTGTCCTCGCCCAGCCGCTCGATTTCGACGTCGGCTCGCGCGCGCGGCTTTTCGAGCTTGGCGTCACTTGCCTTGGCTAGGCGCCGCCAGAGTTCGCCATTGTCGTCTCGATCCGCCGCGGGCGGCGCGATCCAATCGGTCGTTTCGGGCGCGGCAATGCTGGTCGGAAAAAGAGTACGCCACGAGTGGGGACGCAACGCGGTGAGTGCGATCATAGTTCGATCAC
>JACQYF010000100.1 GCA_016208315.1 Chloroflexota bacterium
CCATAGCGCAGATTGTCGAGCAAGGAACGATTCCACAGTTGCACCGCCGTATCCACCCACGCCGTCTCCTGCCGCAGAGTGTACAACCGCTCTCCCTCCAGCGGCACGCCATCCACCAAGACGCGACCGGTAGTTGGACGATGCCAACCCAGTATCAGTCCGACCAAACTCGTCTTGCCCGCGCCCGATGCGCCCACGATCGCAACGTGTTCCCCCTGGGCAATCGAAAGGTTGAGGTTTGCGAGAACAGCGCGTTCGCCGATCTGTACGCTAACGTGATCAAAAGTGATTGCAACTGCCGCGTCTGATTTGGACTGTGCTACCACGTTTGGCACATTTGGCATATTTGGCGCGTTTGGCACATTTGCTGTCGTTTCCTCGGGCGCATCCAGAACCTGGCTCAGCATCAACGTGGACGGGCGACAACGTTGCAAGTACTGCACCATCGCCGCGCCTTGTTGCTCTGCCAGCAGAGGCAGACTGAGCGCCCAATACGTCAGCAAGAGCAAGTCATTGGTCGCGCCTCCGCGCGCCACAAAGTTCAGCACGATGAGAACTGTCCAAATGACCGGCACCACGGCGACGAGCAAGAAAAAGAGACCAAACCGTTGGGTCATCCGAGCATCCGCGCGGATCAATTCGACCAACGTGCTTTCGTGCTCGCGCCGGATCGAGCGTTCCGCGCTGTGGGTGCGCGCGGGGAGCAAGCCGAGCAGAGCATCGAGATAAAAGTGGTTCAGCGTATTGGTGTAGAGGGAGCAACGGAAAATTGACGTCCCCACGAGCGGTCCGGCAAGTTGCGTGATACCTTGCATACAAATAATGCTTAACACGACCAGCGGTATGCTCGTTGGCTCTAGCCAAAAGATGCATAGCGCGGTGAGAATCAGTTGGAACCACGCTCGAAAGAATTTGGCGGCAATCTCTGGCGCTTCGCGCAGGTCGCGCAAAGCGTAGGCGCGCCGGTTCAGATCGGCAATCGGACGGTCCACAAAGTAGCGATTGCTCAGGCGCGGAATTTTTTCCAGGAAAGCGATTCGCAAGCGCGTCTCAAGTCGCCGCCCCATTCGCATCAACGCTGAATTGATAGGCAACTCTAAGAGCGCGATGACGCCGACAAAGATCACCAGCACGCCGAGCACTCCCATTCGTTCAACGATGTTCAATCCTTGCCCAATCTGCATCATGCCCCGAAAGAAGAGCGCTTGGACAGCCACCGCGCCAGCCGCCAGAGCCAAACCGATTGCCAAGACCGTTGGGGTCAAGAGTCCGTCGGCGCGCAGGGCGTTCACGAGTTCGCGTTCCGCCCGGAACCGAAGATCCTTTTCCAAATCTACTTTCGGCAAGCGTGGAAGCGCGCGAGGTTCCTTCACTTTGGCAGATGCCTGCTCTTCGGGAGCGGGTTGCGGGCGACGCACGCGCAGAAACACGACCCCGCGCGTGAGGAGCGTCAAACTTCTCAGACTTCTCAAGTTTTCTGAAACTTCGCAAGTCTGAGATTCTTGCGCCACCGACCAATAGGGCTGCCGAATTTTCGCCTGCGCCGCCGCGCCATCGTCCGAAGTTTCTTGCCGGGCTTGCTCAAAGAGTTGCGCGATTATCTTCCCGGCGGATTCGCCCGACTGCAAGCCGCCCGCGCGCACGCCAACATCCACCGCGCGCGTCGCCGCGTCCAGCGCCGCCAGTGAGTGCCAGCTCGGATCCTCACAAGCCGTGTCCATGAGACGCGCGACCTCCGCGTCCGCGAGTCTTTGTTTCATCAAGCGTTGGCGCAGCAGATTGCAGTAGTCACTCGCAACAGCCCAATCCCGCCATTCTGTCGCCGACATCGGACGGGTTTGGATTTCCAGTTCGTCCAGGAGGCACTGTTCGGTTAGCCAGCGCTCTCCGATAGATGGGTCCATCACCTGGAAAAAGGAGCCGTGTCTTCTCCACACAACCAGAAAGCGGGGATGGGTGGTTGGATGGTTGGGTGGTTGGGTGGTTGGATGGTCGGACGATTGGGTGACACCTGCACTTGCGTGCGGTGCAAGTGTTGGGTGATTGGATGATTGGCGGGCGACCACGATGGCTGGCACGTTCTCGGCGGCGGGCAACAAAAAGTGGTCAATGGGCGTCATCCTCTGTTCAACATCAAGCCCGAACTGCTGGGCGGCTAGTTGCAGTTTGGTTAGCGTCGTCACCTCCACGGCGGGCTGGAGAATCTCTTGCAGACGCCGTTGACTGACGGAAATGTTATAGCCCTCAAGGACGCACTTGAGCGCCGCCAGTCCGCACTCCAAACTGGAGGTTTGAGGAACATCGGGAACGAAATAACGCCGGTTCATTTGCTGGATTGGTCCATTGCTCTATACGCCTGCCCCAAGCCATCGCGTGCCTTCCAAGAATTGGGATAGGCGACCAAGTTTTGTTTGAACACTTCAATCGCTTCGCTCACTTGATTGTTCGCCAAAAGGTACAGCCCCAAGGCATTCAATTCGCTTTCGGCAAAGTTGTATCTATCGAATTCATTCTGCTTCAGATCGTGGTACAGGTTGAGCGCAAACTCGATGCCTTGCGCCTGAATCGCGCGCAACAGTGTTTCAAATAGGGACGGCTTGCCGAAGACGGCTTTCAAACCTCTCGCTAACCCTTCGGCAACGACGGAGAAATGAGTTGCGCCCGTCAAGACCTGCGTTTGCATCTCCAAGTTTTTGTGCTGCCGGCTTTGCAATATCCGCACGAACTTTGGGAAAGGCGGATAATAGTACTCGAATTCGGCAACCGCCAAGTAGAGTTTTGCCGGCCCTGTCCTGAGCCCTTCGGCTTCGCTCAGGGTAAACTCCGTCGAAGGAAACTCACTATGCGTTTGTGCGAATTCTTTCTCGAGGTCGAATGCGTCGCGACTCCCATAGCGCAGTGCCGGGCTGACGATGATGTACCGTTGGAATAATTCGGGACTGGTGAACAGAACATACAAACCAAAGAGACCGCCCAGCGAGTGTCCCCACAACGCGCGGTCGGAGGGAGCGGCGCGGTAGGACAATTCGACGAATGGGAAAACCTGATCCTGCACAAAGCGTCGAAAGTTTTCTGCGCCGCCTGACCCAGGACGATTCTCCGCCGGGAACGGAGTCAAGTCACGGACCCGCATATTCGTTCCGCCATCGCTTGACATCTTCACGGAATCATAAGCGATGGCGACTAGAATCAATTCGGGTGCCTCGCCGCCGTACACCAGATACCGGAGAACATCCGTCGCCATCGCAAAAGCATAATCGCCATCCAGCAGATAGAGAACTGGGTACGTCGTTGTATCGGAGTCGTAATAGCGCTCCGGCAGAAAGACTCGCAGTTGGTATGCCTGACCGGGAACGTTGACTGCGGTGAGCGTGTGTAACTCACTGTTCGCAATGGGAACCTGGGTGGTCATCTACTCAAGTGTCCCTTGTCTTGGTCGGGCGCAATTTAGGTTTATCCAAATAGGTTTTGATCATTCTGTCGCCGCTATTATGGTTTTCGCTCACTGGCGTGTACCCGTATGGTTTCAACCTCTGCCGAAGCGTTTCGGGAAAACGAAAGATCTCTTCGGTAGAGATGTCCCTGAACTCGATCAGTTCGGCAAATCTCTCCGCGTCAACACTGATATAATCTCTCTGGAACAGCGCCGTCCAATCTGAACTCTTGAATCGAATCCCATAAAGCGCCGAGTCCTTATCGAGCCCGGTGCCCGGATACGGCGTGCAGAGACTCAGGGTAATCTGGTCAGGCAGAATGGCTTCCATGAGATCTATGCTTCTGAGATTGTCTACATACGTTGCGCCGGGGAGACCAACCATCAGGTTACAGCGTACTTTAATGCCGGCTTCCTTCATTCGTTGGATCACTGGGATGCTTTTTTCGACGGAAATGCCTTTTCTGGAAACCCGCAAGGATTCCTGACAACCGGATTCAATACCGACCAGGAGGTATTCGCATCCAGCATGGCTCATCCAATCGAACATATCCCAGTGCTGGGCAGGAATATCACTCCTGGAATTGGCAGACCACTTGCAGACTATTTTTCGTGCCACTATTTCGTTGCAGATTTCCTGTACCCACCTTGGGTCGTGGGTAAAGATGTCGTCGGCAAAATGAACTACCGCATGACCTTCGCTATGCACGATGTGCTCAAACTCGTCAACAACATTCTTGGGGTCCCGCTGCCGGTAGCCAGTGCGTCCAGAAGCGCAAAATATGCAGGAATAACGGCATCCCCTCGACCCCATCAAGAGCCCGTGGGTATAACGATGGTGGTAGTGTTTAGGCAGCAAGTGACGCGCTGGAACAAAGCGGTCCACATTGACGCAGCGGGCTATTCCAGTATCCGCGTAATCTCCATCGCTATTTCTAAAGAAATAGCCAGGGGGTGGTGCGAATTCTTTCTTGACGAAAGGAGCCCTTGAGTCAAGGTTGTCCAAGAAATCAGACAAGGTATCCTCGACCTCTCCGCGCGCCACAATGTCGAATCCCGCGTCAAGACATTCCTTGGGGCGATAGGTTGGATGAAATCCGCCCGCAATCATAATGCGCCCAGCCCTTCCAAACTGCTGCGCAATCCGGAACGATGTCTTGACACAGCCCGTAGTAAACGATACTCCGATCACATCGGGCGCAAATTCCGCCACGACGCGATCCAGAGAATGTTCGTCCACGTTGGCGTCATAAAGGCGAACTTCATGTCGTCCTTCCAGCGCTGCGCCGAGATAGAGCAGCCCAACCGGCGACTGACAGTAGAAAGGAGCAATATCGGGTTCCGGGTAGACGAGCAGTACGCGCATATTTCGACTTCTCCTGCATGATGATCAAGAAGGCAGCAACGGACGTCCGCCAGGTTCTGCAAATCACTTGGATTGCGTTGCAACGACACCAACGGAAGTAGGCACGATGACAGCGGTTGCCGGCGCGGTAGGTGGTACACTCTCAGGCGCGCTGGCAAGTTGGCGCAAAGCCAGGTGGAACGCGGCGGGGTTTTCGTCTGCAACCTCGCAGATGGCAGATGTCGCGTTCGCCAGCCGTTCTTTCTCAGGCGCCAGATACAGTTCGGACGGGACGGTCGCCAGTCCGCGCTCGATCAAGACCTGGTGCAACTGCTGCCCGAATTCCTTGTGCCGCTGCGGGTCCGCGCGCCAGGCGCGGTATGCCATAAACACCCGCACGTCCTGCTGGACGCTGTCGGCGCGCCACGCGCCGAGACTGTACATCAGAACGGCGTCCTCCACCGCCTGCTTGAGTTCCGGCTCGCGGTTGACCTGTGGATCGTTCAGCCAGGCAAGATCAAAATTCACCGTGGCGCAATACTGCGCGACCTTTGCGGTGAATTGCTCCAGTTCTTCGTCAGCAAGTCCGCCCAGCCAGGCGGCAAAACTTTCCGTTTGCGCTGGCAGACTGTTGGACAACGCCGCGCGCTTGGGCAACGCCGCATCGGCGACCCACTGCTTGAATTGCTTTGCCAATTCACGCGTGTCACTGCGGAACTTGAAGCGTCCGCGCATGCCTTTGTACATCTGCCCGGCTTTGGCAGTCGCTTGCTTGGACGCACGGCTCGCCTTGTCCATCCACGCGGCGGCGTCCGGCGCACCTGGCATCCAGCGCGGTTTGACGACGAACCAGAAAATCGCGAACAGAATTAGCACTGTCAATAAAATGAACATTGCTTCCCCCTTGTCTCCTGATCTACCTGCTTTCCTGTCTGCCTGTTTCCTTTCTCATCCATCCCGCCAGATATTCCCCCACCTGGCGATAGCCCCTGTCGGTCAGATGACCGTGATCGTAAAAGCACCAACCCTCGAAATCGAGCTGATTGAGATCGGTGTATGCCACGCCGAGATCGGCGCAGATTTGCCCCAGGGCTTGCGAAACGCGCGGCACAAATTTCCGAGTATAGGAGTCAACCACCTTCCACCAAATCTTGTCCTTGCGCCGCAGTCGCTCGAACAAAAACTCTTCTTCGCTGGTCAAGTTGGGCTTGGCGACGCCCGCGCAAAGTTGCAGGGCAAAGAAGATCGGCGCGGACGGTTCGCAAAGCCGGACGAGCATTTGTAGATCGCGGCGTTCCAATTCCAGCGCCCGTTCCATGCGGGCTTCCGCTGCCTCATCCGTCAAGGGCATCTCGGTTGGCGGTGGCTTGACGCACTCGGCAAATCGCTGGCGCAGTTGCGGCGCAGACCTTTTCAGCAACTGAGGCACGTCTTGAAATTCGACTTGACCCAGGTTCCCGAAGATTTCCTCGCCTGCAAAACAACCGTAGAGATCATACGCGCTCGCGCGCAATAAATTCAGATTCAGGTTCGCCTCGCCCGCGCACACCAAAACGCATTCCGCGCCGGACAAGAAGGGCAGAGCGGCGATCAGTTCCTGGGTCGAATTGCCCGCCAGGACGCCCAGGTTCAGAAACGAATAATCGCTGCGCGCGTTCAGCACCGAGACCAAGCTCGCGCGGTCGTTGCTCGCGCCCTTGCCGAACGCAAGCGAGTTGCCGATCACCAACCCGCGGCGTTTCCGCTGCCACCACGATTGGCTATCCACCACACCTTCGGCGTCATACGAGAGACGAAAGCCGTACGCGTCGGTGTTGACACATTCCGAGCGAAAATTCGCCGGGGCGTGCCGCATGATGTACGGGGTCACCACGGTTCCTAGTCCAAAGCTATACGTGCCCCAATGCGGCATCATTTGCGCGTATCGCTCGTCGTCTGCTGTCGGCACTGGACGATTTTGCGCCGCAATCTTTTTCTCGACCAGTTGCGCGATGACGCGGATGGATTCAAAATGCTCGGGGACGAGTTCCTCTTCGCCAAACTGGATCGCGTAGATTTTTTCGACGTAGAAAACCAGATTCATCAAACTGACGTAATCGAGAATGCCGCCGGCGATCAGAGCGGAATCCTGATCGAAGCCGTCTGGCGATTGCCCATGGAGATAACGACTGACGATATGGCGATACAGTTCCTGTTCCAGATTCACGATTCAATTCTCCATCACGCTCATTTCGGCGAACAACGGCAACGCGTCCACCGGTTGCTCTGGGTTGGCGACAATTGTTTCCGACACCCTCCGGAGATCATCTGCCATTCGGGTAATTGCCTCCGGCTCAAACAAGTCTTTTCTATATCGCCACACGCCGCGCAGCGCTATTCCCGATCCTTCGACTTCGCTCAGGATCGTTTTTTCTTCCCAGAGGTTCAAGACCAAATCTCGTCCGATGGCACCCTCTATGGATAAGGGTGTTGCTACCAAGCCGGTCAGATTCAAGTTTTCTCCCGGTTTTTCAGCGAACCAGTTCAGCATCACGCGGCAGAGCGGATTGAGGCGGAGATCACGTTCGGGCTGCAAGGTTCTCACCAATGGCTCAGGTGACACGTCGCCGTTGGCGAGCGCTGCCAAATGCGTCCGCTTGATCCGACCGAGCAATTCCGCAAAACTCGGATGTCCACGCAAATCTATGCAAAGCGGGAACGTACCGGTCGCAAATAGACCAATCAACGATTCAAGCGATTGATGATTGCGCCCGGCAAACGGAACACCGATGACGATTTCTTCGCCGCCGCCGCAACGGGAGAGCAAAGTCGCAAACGATGCCAGAACCGTCACAAAAAGCGTGGTCCCCGACTGCTGGCTCAGCGTTGCGAGTTTCTGCGTCAGATCAGGCGAGAACTGACACCATTCCGAACCGACCTGAACAGTAATGTCATTTCGAGCAGAGCGAGAAATCTGTCGGTCAATCGCAAGTTTCAATGGACGCGGTTCTTCCGCCAGCCATTTTTTCCAATAGTCGCGCCGGGCATCCAACACCTCTGGCGTAAGCGATTGCTGTTGCCAGTAGGCAAAGTCGGCATATTGGACAGGCAGAGCGGGCAAGGGTGAAGGTTTGCCCGCGAGTAAGGCATTGTAGAGCAAGCCCAGTTCTTTCAAGAATATCTCGACCGACGCAACATCCAAGATAATGTGATGTACGACCAATCCCAGGACAAACGATTCCTCTCCCAGTTGCATCAGAGTGACGCGCCACAGCGGCGCGGTCGAAAAATCGAATGGGCGTTGCGTATCCTCCTTCATCCATTGTTCAACCTCAGCCGACTGGTCGCGCTCCGGCAGATTCTGCAAATCAATTAGCGATAAATCAACTGCCAACGCCGGAGCGATCACCTGCACCGGCGTATCGTCCACCATCGTAAGGGCAGCGCCTTGTGCCTGCCCTATGGATGTCCGCAGAATTTCGTGGCGGCGGATCATCTCGTCCAGACTCGCGCGCAATACCGCCACATCGAGTTTTCCGCTAAGGCGATAGTAGAAAGCGAGATTGCGCGAGCGCAGATCAGGGTGTGACGGGAGGCGTTGCCATGCCTGCTGTTGCGGCAGTGAGAGCGGAATGCGCGGCGCGTTGTCGCGCGAGACCGGCCTTAGCTCTACCGCTAATGCTGGGCTTGTATGTCCATTGAATACGAGTTCAGCCACACGGTTCGTCAACAACTCGAGGGTCGGAAATTCGAGCGCGCAAGTGGACGGGAGCGAAACGCCCAACCGACCCGATAAGCGATTCGCGAGTTGGATCGCCATCAGCGAGGTCATCCCAACCTCGGCAAAGCGTTGTGAATCGGCAGGGATCATTCCAACGACCTCGCTCATGTCCGCTTGAATGTGCGACTTGAGCAAATCATATCGTTCACTCGTAGGCGCGGTGGCAAGTCGTTGCTTGAGCGATGAAACGGTTTTCTTTGGCTCAACCTGTCGCAACATTTCCGAAAAGAGCGGAATCGTGCGTCCCGCCAATTGGCGTTGGTATTGGCTCCAAGTGATCGGCATCACGCCAACTTGCGGCTCTGCGCCCTGCATCAACTCGCCCAGCAGCTCCACGCCTTCTTGCGGCGATAACGATTCAACCTCCGCGCGACGCGCCATCTCCGCCGCTAACCCTACCTCCGCCCAGGCGCCCCAGTTGATCGTCAACCCCGGCAATCCCAGCGCCCGACGCTGATGCGCGAGCGCGTCCACGAATGCATTCGCCGCGGCGTAATTCGCCTGTCCCCCATTTCCCAACAGTGAAGCAACGGACGAAAAGCACGCGAAAAAGTCGAGCGGCAAATTTTCAGTCAGCGTATGCAGATACCAACTCCCTTGCAATTTGGGCGCCATCACCTTCTCAAACCGTTCAACCGTCTGGTGGAGCAGAATCCCATCGTCCAGCACCCCCGCCGCGTGAATGATTCCGCGCAGCGGCGCGAGTGTTTGGCTCTCGGCGAGCATCCTCACCACATTTTCGAGTTTGGAAACATCCGCTCGAACAACGCGCACCTTTGCCCCGGCTTGCTCCAGTTCCGTGATGGCCTGTTGCGCGACTCTCCCGGTTGCCCCGCTCCGCCCGGTGAGCGTCAGATAGCGCGCGCCTTGTTCCACCAGCCACTTTGCCACTTGCAACCCCAAGCCGCCCAGACCGCCCGTAATCAGATAGCAACTCTCCGCGTTGATCGGCAGTGGTTTTTTGACTGTTTGCTGATGGCGGACCAGGCGCGCGACGTGCCGCTCTCCATGTCGAAGCGCGACTTGGTTTTCGTGGTCGGCGAACCACAGTTCTTCAAATAGTGATTGTGTCACACCTGCACTTGCGTGCGGTGCAAGTGTTTCGAGGAGCGGTCCTGAGCGGAGCGAAGCGGAGTCGAAGGATTGCGACGAGAAATCTCGCGCTTGCGGATTGGAGATTTCTCGCTCCGCTCGAAATGACACTGGGGGCTGCGCGGTTTCATCCAAGTCCACGCACGTACATTGCAACTCGGGATGTTCCCACGGAATCGTGCGTCCCAGTCCCCACAGCGGCGCTTGCGCTAGTTGCAGCGCGTGCGAACCATCTGCCACCGCGCCTTGCGTCACCAGCCACAGGCGCGGAGTTGTTTTGGCTTGGACGATTTCCTGCACCAGATGCAACACTTGAGCATACAAGTCGCGCACGGTGTCAGGCACGTCTTGGGTAGGGGCGGGGTCGCCCCGCCCTTCGAGTGCCCACAGATAGACCACGCCACGCAAATTGGAAATTGGAAGCCTGTCCTGAGCGGAGCCGAAGGATTGGAAGTTGGAGATTGGAGGTTGGGGACTAATGACGACACAATGTTCCCCCTTCTCCTCCAACCGCGCCGCCAACCCAGCCCCAATCCCTCCGCTGTCAGCCAGAATCAGCCAGCTGCCGCGTTCCTTTGCGAAACCAGATTCACTTGCGCGCTTGGCTGGTTGCCACTCGACTCGATACAACCAATCCGTTCGCACGCGATTTCCCAGCAACGCCCGCCGACTGGCCGACCAGAGCGACAAGCCCGCTATTTGCGCCACACGCTTGCCACTCTCGTCGAACAAATCAAAATCAATTCGCCGCGCGACTTGACTGGCTGGACTCACAACTTGCGCGTGACACCACAAACTTGTAGGTGACTTGAGACTTCCGAAGTCTCCGAGACTTCGGAAGTCTGAAATCCCAGTCGGCAGATACACTTCTCCTGGCTCGTTAGGGACGCTCTGCGTACTCCCGCCCACTTGCAAGCAAGCGTCTAGTAATGCCGGATGTAGTTTGTAATCACCGGCTTCCGCGACCAACTCCTCGGACAAGCGAATATGTCCCAGCGCCTCGCCGTTGCCGAGGAAAAGTCTTTCGAGTCCTTGGAAAGCGGGACCATAGTCAATGCCTTCTTCGCGCGACTGTTCGTAACGGTTTGCGACATCCATTGGCTTTTGACAGCGGGCACGCAGATCCGCCAGAGAGACTTCCAAAGTCTGCGAGACTTTGGAAGTCTTGGGCACGATGTTCCCAGAGGCGTGGAGGGTCCAAGTGGAATCCTCCCCACGACTAAAAACTTCCCACCCATATCCCGTATCCGTCGGCGTCAGAATCATCTGCACCGTCGTTTCGCGAGCGTCATCCTCTGGCACGCCGAGTGTCATCGCCTGCTGAATCGAAACATTCTCAACGGCAAATCCGGAATTCTTGAAAACAAGATTCCCCACCGCCAACGCCGTCTCCAAATAAGCCGTCATCGGCAGAATCGCTTGTTCGAACACGCGATGGTCTGCCAGATACGTCTGCAACCTGGGACTGATCGTGGACTCGAACTGAATCTCGCCGTGTTTGAACGCGGCGGAATGAACCTGGCGCTGAAGCAACGGATGCAACACCTGGCTTTTCGATGATACCGATTGTCGTGTTCGATTCTCATCGAATTCGACCCAGTAGCGTTTCCGTTGAAATGGATAAGTTGGCACTACCACCTTGTGCCGCACGTAATCGCGATCAAAGCCCGACCAGTCCACCGACGCGCCGCGCACGTACAACGCCGCGAGACTCGCAAGCATTTGCTGCCAATCCTCGCCTTTGCGGCGCAAACTCGGCAACCACGCTTTTTCGTTCGCATTCGCCAGACACTGTTGCCCCAGCACCACCAACGTCGGCTGAGGACCGATCTCGACGAACGCCGCGACGCCCAACGCCGCGAGCGTTTCCATTCCCGCCGCAAACCTAACTGGCTCGCGCAGATGCCGCCGCCAGTATTCGGGTGTCGTGAGAATATCACTAGCCACTTGACCCGTCAGGTTCGATGCAACCTTGAGGCGCGGCGCGTGCCGAGTCACACTTTTCACCACCGCTTCAAACCCGTCCAGCACGGGGTCCATCAACGGCGAATGAGAAGCCACAAAAATCTTGAGCGCGCGCGTCTCGATGTCCGCCGCGTTCAACGCGACCATCGCCGCTTGAACCGCTTGACGTTTGCCGGATATGACGACGTTGCGTGGCGCATTGATGACCGCGACCGAGACATCCGCCGCGAACGGCTCAAGCACCTTTTGAACTCGCGCTTCGTCCGCCAACGCGGCAACCATCTGTCCTTCGACCGACCGCGTTTGAATCATGCGCCCGCGTTCCGCGATGAGTCGTAAGCCGTCTTCCAAACTGAACACGCCTGCGACGCACGCCGCCGCGTATTCGCCCATACTGTGACCGATCACCACGTCTGGCTCGACGCCCCACGACCGCCACAACTCGGCGAGCGCATACTCGATCGCAAAGAGCGCGGGTTGGGCATAGGTCGCGTCATCCAACCAACGCTCGGACTGCTCTTTGTTTTCGCCGTAGAGAATCTCCTGTAGGGGCGGGGTCTCCCCGCCCTTGTCCAATGGGCGGGATGACCCCGCCCCTACGTCCACCCACGCGCGCAGAATTTCGTCGCACCGATCTATCGTCTTGCGAAAACCCGGTTGCGTCTCGTATAGCTGCCGCGCCATCCCCGCATACTGCGACCCTTGCCCCGCGAACAAAAACGCCACTTTGGGACGATTGCGCGAAATCTTGCCCGCGCTCCAGCGTTCCGATTCATGCCCGCTCGCAAATGCCGTCAACTGCTGACGCAATTGTTCGTGCGATTCGGTGACCAACGCCAGGCGATTTTGAAAATGCACGCGCCCGGTATTCGCCGTGAAGCAAATGTCCGCTAACGAGTCTTGCGGAGGCGATGCAAGAAACGCTTCGTAACGCTTTGCCAGGTCTCGCAGCGCGCCCGATCCTTCGTTCCTCAGGATGACATTACCTTCCTGGCTGTCGCTTCTAGCCGATAGGACGAGAAGATGGTAGGGACGTTCAACGGTTCCCTGTAGGGGCAATCCCTTGTGGTTGCCCCAATCGGGTGGCGCCTCTTCGACAATGACGTGGACGTTGGTGCCTGTCATTCCAAACGCGCTAACGCCCGCCAAGCGAGTCGCATCGCTATCGCCACGCGCGCGCCAAGGGGTGAGTTCAGTCGGCACAACCAAGGGCAGCGATTGCCAGGGAATGTGAGGATTGAGTTGAGTCAAGTGAAGTGTGGGCGGAATCTCGCGATGTTGCAGAGACAACACGGTCTTCATCAACGCCGCGACGCCCGCCGTCGCCGAGGTATGCCCAATATTCGTTTTGACCGACCCCAGCGCCAACGGCGTCGTCCGATTTTGAGCCAGCACATTCGCCAGCGCCATCACCTCGATTGGATCGCCCAATGGAGTTCCCGTACCGTGCGTTTCCACATATTGAATCTGGTCGCCGGTCACGCTGGCATTTTTCAGCGCTTGGCGCAGCATCGCTTCCTGCGCCAAACCATTCGGCGCGGTGATACCATTGCTCGCGCCGTCGTGATTGACCGCCGAACCCCGAATCAGCGCGAGAATACGGTCGCCGTCTTCAAGCGCATCCGCAAGGCGTTTCAGAACGACCACACCACAACCTTCGCCAAGCCCAAAACCATCGGCTTGCGCGTCAAAGGTTTTGCAGCGACCATCGGGCGACAAGGCGTGCGTGCGGCACAATCCGATGATGGTGTGCGGCGCCAGGATCAAATACACACCACCCGCCAGTGCCAGGTTACATTCCCGGTTTCGCAACGATTGGCAGGCGAGATGTGTAGCCAGCAGTGATGAAGAGCAAGCCGTGTCCACTTGCATCGTCGGTCCCTGCAAGCCCAATGTAAAAGCCAGACGCCCCGCGATAATTCCGCGCAAACTACTCAAAAAACGGTACGGCTCGATTTGGTCCGGGGCATCGGCATACATTCGCAGCGCGGAGTAATCGTCCAAAAATGCGCCAATGAAAACGCCCGTCCGGCTCTCGCGCAATCGCTCCGCCGCGACTCCGGCATATTCCAACGCTTCCCAAGCCACTTCCAATAGCAACCGCTGTTGTGGATCAATGCTCGCCGCTTCCAAGGGCGTGATGCCAAAGAACCGTGGGTCGAATTGCTCGATCCCCTCCACGAAACTGCCGGCGCGCGCATAGATCTTGCCTGCCGCGTCCGGGTTGGGGTCGTAGTACGCGTTGACATCCCAGCGCGAGTTCGGAATATCGCCCGCCGCATCTACGCCATTACGCAGCAACTCCCAGAACAACTCCGGTGTATCCGCGCCGCCGGGAAAACGACAGCCCATGCCGATAATGGCGATGGGTTCGCTGGACGCGCGCTCGACCGCCTCCAGCCGCCCGCGCAGGTCTTGGATCGTTCTCAGCGCGTTTTCCATCAGTGCGCGATTATCACTCATTGGGTCTTGCTCCTCGCTAGATCAATTTCAGTCGTAAGCAATTTTGCCAATTCGTCATCCGAAAGCGCGCCCAAATCGGTTTTCTCTGTCCGCTTTGGCACATTTGGCACATTTGGCAGGTTTGGCAGGTTTGGCACATTTGGCATGTTTGACCCATTTTCCAAATGCCGCGTCAGCGCGTCAATCGTCGGAAAACTAAAAGTGAGGAGCGGCGATACGGACCGCCCCGACCAACGACTCAGATCGAGCGCCATAGTCACCGCCATCAGCGAAGTGAAACCGTAATCCACAAAGGGTCGGCCGGTTTCGATGGTCTCTGGATCGAGCGAAAGTTTTTTGGACAGCCAGGCGACGATCCAATCTTGCAGTGCCTCGGTGGACGGCGGAGCAGATTGAACCGCCGAATCGCTCGGTAGTAAACTAGCCAAGAACTGTTCGCGCAACATTGCTTTGAGTACCTCGCCGTTATGATTCTTCGGCAATGAATCTACAAACTCGATCCCTTTCGGCACTTTGAAATCCGCCAAACGCGGTTGGCAAGAAGCGATGATTTCCTCGGCGTGACTACTCAGTCTGTCATTTCGAGGAGGCGATTTTTGCAGACGAGAAATCTCGTTTTCGCAGTCCGAGATTTCTCGCTCCGCTCGAAATGACAAATTGAGGACAATACTGGCTTGAACCTGCTCGCCCATCACTTGATCCGGGATGCCATACACCGCCGCCTCTGCGACCGACGGATGTTGGCGGAGAACTCGTTCCACTTCGGCCGCGTAAACTTTTTGCCCGCCGACGTTGATCATATCTTTGAGATAGCCCTCAAAGTAAAAATAGCCGTCGGCGTCCGCGCGGCCCAGGTCGCCGGTGTGGAACCAACCGTCTGTGATCGCCTCACGCGTCTCCGCCGGACGGTTCCAATATCCCAGCATCACATTCGGTCCGCGCACGACGATCTCGCCAACCTGCCCTGCTGTCACCTGCCGTCCTTGCCCGTCAACGAGTTGCATCTCAACGCCTTCAACCGGTTCGCCGATTGATCCCGGCGCGTATTTAAGAAAATGATTGAATGAGACCAACGAGGCTTCAGTCATACCATAGTGATCGCTGATGACCACGCCGAATTTGTCGTGCCACTTGTTGGCAATGTCCAACGGCAGCGGCGCAGCGGCTGAATCGTAAAACCGCACCGAGCGCATTTGCTCGACCGATGCCTTGTCGAACAGGATGGTGTAAATCGTCGGCACGCCGAAGAAGGCGGTGACGCGATGCTCGACGATGGATTGGAGTATCGCGGCGCTGCCATAATCGCGGTGCAAGACGAGCGTCGCGCCGGCGTCGAAACACGGCAGGAACACGGCGTTTTGCCCCAGGTTGTAGAACGCGGGCAGGAAAAGCAGAATGTTGTCGCTCGGGCTCAGGCGAAACGTGTAGGTGCAGACGCGCACATTGGAAACCACATTGTCGTGCGATAGAGTCGCGCCTTTGGGAAATCCCGCTGTCGCCGTCGTATAGAGAATGACCGCCGGATCGTGGGGCGCCATATCAACCGCCCGCGCGACGGGTGAAGCATTTGCCGTCATTTCGCCTAGTCTGTCATTGCGAGCGGTTTGTGCGAAGCAATCCCCAACGTTCGTTCGTAGTGCAGCACGCAGCGGAGTTTGCGGAGTGCTGCCGTCAGTGCCGCTAGAACGCGACTCCGCAGACTGCGCTCCGTCGCTCACTTCAAACGCGTGTCTGTCCTCCGCGATTATGATGTGCTTCAGGCGCGGCAGATTTTCCGCCGGCACATTTCCGCGCAGTGCGTCAGTCGTCACTAACGCGGTCGCGCCGCTATCGTCGAGAATGAATCGCGTTTCGTCCGATTTGTATGCCGAGTTGACGCACACCGCGATCCCGCCGCTCTTTTGAATGCCGAAATACGCGCTCACAAACGCAGGAATGTTTGGCAGAAATAGAGCGACCCGGTCCCCGCGCGAGATTCCCAGCGCGGACAAACCATTCGCCACGCGGTTGGACCTCTCGTCCAGTTCGCGATAGGTGAACGATTTCCCTTCAAAGATCAGCGCTGGCTTGTCCGGGAAAAGTCGCCGACTGCGTTCTAGAATTTGGGCGATATTCATACCGCTACCTTGTGGCATCTTTGTAGAGACGTTGCATGCAACGTCTCTACAAAGATGCCAACCATTCCCACTGCCGCACACAGACGTTTATGCCTTGACTTGGCGCTGCTACGGCAGCGACATAGCCCTCTGCGGGCGAGATTGCCGCAAGCGACCAGCGGGCAACCTCGTTTGGATCGAGCCGATTATCGAGCAGCGCCGCCGGCTCTCCGGGCTTGAGCGATACGTCGAAGGCGTCGAGCCGCATCGCTAGCCCGTCGCCGCGCGCCTTGACGTATGCTTCCTTGCGCGTCCAGCCGTTGAAGAATCCCAAAAGTCGCTGGTCTGGCTCCAGCGCGAACAACGCCGCCTGTTCGGCAGGCGAAAATGTCATCCTGGCGAGTTGCTCGATCTCCGCCACGGGTTGGAGACGCTCGACATCTACGCCGACTTGCGCGCGCGACACGGCGCATAGGACGAGATCGTGCGAGTGCGCCAGATTGAACTCGATGTCTCCAGAATCTGCGAGCCGCGGCTTGCCGTGGGAGAGGTATTGAAACGTGATGTCCTGCGCGCGCCGACAAACGTACCGTGCGAGAACGTGACGCAGCATCCCCCGCGCCAGAATGAACCGCTGCTGGTCTCGCGCGAAATGAAACCGCGCTGCCCGCTCGCGCTCGTCGAGTGACAGCACCTCAGTGGCGAGAATATCGCCGGCCGGTTCGGACGCGTCCAGCCAGCCCCACCAGAGATGGACATCGCCGAGACCTGTGCGGTCTTCGGAGACCTCACAGGTCTCACCTCTAGACCTGCGGCGGTCCAAAGGGCCACCACATCAACGTGCCGATTGTTTCTTGGACGCTGGGATTGTGCAGCACGCCTTGCGCTTGCTGCGCGAGCCCTTGCGCGGCGGAGCCAACCGCGCTTGCGACGTTCGTAAGCGCAGACTGTGCGCCTTGCATCGCCTGGTCCAACGTGGCTCCGACTTGCAGATGAGTTTGCACTTTCATGCGACACTGCCTGGCACAGTGGGAGCAGGAGTCGGCGCCAGTGTTGGAGCCGGCGTCGCGGGTGCGGGTGCTGGAGCGGCAGGCATGGCACTCGCCGTTGCGCCGCTGACCTCGCGCAATGCGAGGTGGAACGCCGCCGGGCTTTCATCCGCGACCTTGCGGATCGCCGTCAGCGCTTGCTCCACCCGTTCTTGCTCAGGCGCGAGGTACAGTTCGGGCGGGACGGTCACCAGTCCTTGTTTGATGAGAGCTTGGTGCAACTTTTGCCCGAACGCCTTGTGCTGATTGGGATTGGCGAGCCAGGCGCGGTACGCTAAAAACGAGGTCACGTCCTGCTGGACGTTGTTCGCGCGCCACGCGGCGAGACTGTAGAGCAGGACGGCATCCTCGACTGCCTTTTTGAGATCCGGGTCGCGATTGATTTCCGGATCCGTCAGCCAGGCGAGGTCGAAATTCAGCGTGCCGCAAAAGTGCGCGACCTTTTGAGTAAATTGCTCCTGCTCTTGCTCGCCAAGTCCGCTCAGCCAGATGGCGAACCCTTCCGCCGACGCCGGCAGACTGTTGTACAAGTCCACGCGCTTGGGCAGCGCGGATTCCGAGACCCACTGCTTGAACTGCTTTGCCAGGTCACCCGTGTCGCTGCGAAACTTGATTCGCCCGCGCGCGCCCTGATACATCTGGCCTGCCTTGGCTGTGGCTTGCTCGGATGCCTGGCGCGCTTTGGCAGTCGCTTGCTTGGATGCCTGGCTTGCCTTTTCCGTCCACTGAGCAGTGTCCGGCGGCTTGGGCGCCCAATCTGGTTTGAGAACGAACCAGAGAATCACGACGACGAGCAGTGAGATTAAAAGTAATTCCATTCGTTTTCCCCTTTCGTTGTGAATTCACACGTTTGAACAGAGTGCGCGTTTGATGTGTTATGGTCACCTCCCAGTTGGTGTGATCGTCGGCGTACCGGTTGGGGTTGGTGTACCGGTCGGCACACGCGTGGAGGTTGCCGTACTGGTCGCCGCGCCGTTGGCGGGAAGCCCCGCTGGGCGATTGGCTACGGCTAGTGTGCTTATCTCCGCCGCGTTCAGCGCGCGATTGTACAAACCGACCTCGTCCACTTGGCCCGTGAAAAATGCCACCCACTGTGCGTTGTCATTGTCGCGACCGATTTCCAGCGACCCGTTGTCGTAGCCAATCGCAAAATTGGCGCCGAGGTTCTGCGACGCGACCAGAGCGCCATTGATGTACAGCGCGCTGACTTTGTTGATGTTGTCGAAACTGAATGCAAGGTGATACCAAGTGCCTTCCGCGGGTGTCCACGGGAAAACCGTATCCGGGCCGAATCCGCTTGAGGTGCCCAACACTCCTCGCAACGCACGATCACCCACGTCGTAGAACAACTGGTAAGAATCGAACATTCCGGTGCCCACGCGCTTGGCGAATAGGGATTGACCGATTGCCGGCGTGGATTGCCAACGGAACCAACCTGCCAGCGTAAACGATGCAGGACGCAAGGAAACCGAATCGGCGATGCTCACCGCGCGATTGGCGCCGTCGAATTGCAGCGCATAGCGGTTGCCGCCGACGGGCGCGAGCGCGGCGTTCTCCCACGTGGGCGCGTTCACCAAGACGCCGGTATTGTTGAATCCCGACGCATCATTGGCGACGTTACCGGCGCCTTCGTCAAACTTCCAGTAACCCGCCACTGGAATGATCGGAGTTGGAGTGAGAGTGGGCGTTAGGGTTGGGGTGTTGGTGCGCGTCGGCGTCGGCGTGCGGGTCGGCGTCTGGGTTGGGGTGCTGGTCGGCGTTGGGGTGTTGGTCGGCGTTGGCGTATAGGTGGCGGCGGGATTACTCGGATCAAATCCGCCGGGCCAGCGCGACTGTTGATCCATCGTGGTCGCATTGAGATTGACGGCGACGTACACCGATTGCCCGCTGATTGCCACCGTGTCTCTCAGCGTCGCGCCGCCCATGTTTGCGCCGCGCATATCGGCGCCCGTGAAACGCGCGCCCACCACGTACGCGCCGGTCCAGTTCGTGTCGTTGAGGATCGCCCCGTCCAGCCGCGCCACCAGAAACTGTTCCTCTTTCCCGACCTTGACCACGCCGGACAGCACCGCATCCGTAAAATTCGCGCCGGTCAATACCGCGCCGCCGAACGACGCGCTGGCGAGAAAGGCGCGCGCGAGATTCGCTTGCTCCATGCGCGTGCCGGTCAGGTCGGCGTAGCGCAAATTTGCGCCGCTCAGGTCTGCGCCTTGCAGATTCGATCCATACAGATAGGCGTTCTGGAGGGCGGCGCCACTCATTTGCGCCTTACTCATGTTCGCGCCCGACAGGTCGGCATTCGTCAGCGTCGCGCCCGTCAGGTTCGCCGCGCTCAAATCGGTCGCGCCCAGGCGCGCCTGGGTCAGGTTGGCGCCGCTCAAATCCGCGCCGCTCAAATTCGCGCCGCGTAGATCGGCCGCAGTCATTGGATTGCCCGCCAGTCGCACGCCGCGCAAATCCGCGCCAATCAAACGCGCCTGGTTCAGGATCGCCGCGGTCAATTTAGTGTCCGTGAGCGTCACGTGTGTCAGCACCGCGCCGGTCAGGTCCGCGCCCTGCAAGTCGGCTTCGGCGAGGTCGGCGCCGACCAACCGCGCGTTCTTCAGATTCGCGCCGATGAGGATCGCGCCGCGCAGGTTGGCTTGGTCCAGATTCGCCTCGCTCAAATCCGCGCCGTTCAGGTTGGCCTGCGATAGGTCGGCGCCCGCCAGGTTGGAACGGCTGAGGCGTGCCTTGTTGAGCGCGGCGCGGCTGTAATTCGAGTGGGCGAGGTCGCGTGAACTCAGATTCTCGCCGCTGCACTTGGGCGGGCATTGGTCCGCCGCCGCGCCCCCGCAGCCCGCGAAAAGAATCATCATGGCAATAAGCACTAAGCCGAGTATGATCCGCTGCAAATGTAGAATCATAATGTCACTCCTGCAAGACCGCTTCGGGCGGAACCTGAAAGCCCTCGGGCCACAGCGTGCTTTTGTTGTAGCGCGCGCCGTTAAAGTCGGCATTCCGATTGAGCGGCGCGCGCTTGGCCGCGTTCAAGGTGCTGACCTTGGGATCGAGCGCGGAATTGCCCAGGTCGAGCGGCTCGCTATAGATGAGGACCGCGCCGGTCAGGTCTGCGCCGCGCAAATCCGCGCCGTTCATGTGCGCGCCCACCAGCATCACGCCGCGCAGGCGCGCCTGGTTCAAGTTCGTCCCGGCCAAATTTGCGCCGTAGAGACTCGCGCCGTTCAAGTTCGCGCCGCTCACATTCGCGCCGCTCAGGTTGGTAAGGTTCAGCCACGCCCCCGCCAGATTGCTGTTCATCAACAGAGCGCCGCTCATCTCCGCCGCGCTCAGGGCATCGCCGCTGAGATTGCTCTTTTCCAAGTTCGCCGCAGAGAGCCGCGCACCCGAGAACTCGACCGCCGCCAGATTGCTGTCGCTCAGATCAATCCCGTTCATCTGCGCGTCACTCAGATCGGCGTTGCCGAGCAGTGCGCCCTTAAGTTTCGCGCCCGTGAGGTTGGCGCCGATCAGATTCGCTCCGCTCAAATTGGCCTTTTGCAAATCCGCGTTGCCAAGGTTGGCTTTTTGCAAATCCGCGCCGATCATCAACGCGCCCATCAAGTTCGCATCACGCAAATTGGCTTCCGTCAGGACCGCGCCGGAGAGATCCGCGTCGGACAGATTGACGCCGCTCAAGTTCGCTTTGGTCAAGTTCGCTTCGGTCAACATGGCCTGCGCCAAGTTCGACCCGCTCAGAGCTTTGCCTGCCAGGTTCACATCAACGCAACTTGGCGGGCAACCCTGCGGCAGCGGTGACGCGCACGCGCCGAGTAGCGCGACGAGCAAGAGCAATTCGAACCAAGTTCTAACTTGGATATTGGTCATACGATTCCCCTCATTTTGTCATTTCGAGGAGCGGGCTTTGCGACGAGAAATCTTGCCCCTGCAGCGGCGGAGATTTCTCCTCACAAAAAGCGTTCATCGAAATGACACCCTGGGTCAGTTCCCCTTACGGTTTCCGCGTTGGCGTCGGCGTGGCGCCGCCATTTTTCACCGGAACGCCCGGCGCCGAAACCGTCGTCGTGACCGGCGGCGTGGACTGGACGACCGGAGCAGGCGTAGCGACCACTGCTGGCCCTTCGAGTGTCGGCAGCGGTAGGATGTACTGACCGGTGCTGGGTACGAGCATCGTCCGAATCGAGGGCGAGAGCTTTTCGATGTATTGGTAGGTCAGTAGGTCCTTGTTTTTGGCAAGCACCTGGGAGACGAGATTCAACGCATCCGCCTGCGCTTGCGCCTTGGTACGCGTCGCATCGGCTTCGCCTTGCGCCAACTTGCGCGTCTGCTCGGCTTGATATTCGGCTTGGATTTTGCCTTGCAAGGCGATCTGCTTTTGCTCGACCGCCGCCGCATATTCCGGCGAGAAGGCGATATTGCGGAGAATAAAGCGGTCGAGCACGAGTCCCTTTTCCTTAAAGACCGCGCGGACTTGGGTATCCAGATCGCGCTCGAGGTCAAGGCGCTTGGAACTGTTCACCTCGTCCACCGTGTACTGCGAGACCTGCGTGCGGACCAGCCCGCGCGTGACCGGGCGCACAAAGTCTTCCATATAGCGCCCCTGCCATTCGACGTGCAGCCGAATCACTTCGTCGGGGTCAATTTGGAAGATGATGGAACTATCGAGTGAAACTTCCTGTCCATCAGACGTGCGCGCCAGGATCGAATCATCGCCGGCCTTTTGCCCTTCGGTTGGTTTGGACGCCATCGTGTAGGTCTGCCAGTAGATCGGATAGCGCTTGACCTCTTCCGCGAGCGGCGCGATCCAACGCAATCCAGAGCGCAGCGGGCGGTCACGGTACCCTTCCGGCGAGATGAGCGATACGACCACCCCGATTTCCTGCGGCTCGACGAACAGGATGCTGAGGTAGAGCACGTTGATCCCCAGGGCAACCAGCAAGAGCGCCAGGGGGATTCGCGTGAATAGTTGGCGCAGCGCCGCGCCTAGTCCACGCCGGCGCGCCGTTCGCCAGAGGGTCATACCGACCCAGGAGAAGAAAATAATCCAAATGGACCACGTGAGAACGGTTAAGACGGTTCCGAGCAGCATAGTTCCTCCTTTCTCCTCACCCCCCTCTCCCCAGCCCCCTCCCCCCTCTCCTATTCTGTCCTGAGCGAAGCGCCAGCGGAGTCGAAGGATCAAGAATAGGAGAGGGGGGAGGGGGTGCGGGGGTAGGAGGTGAGGGTCACGGGTGCGCAATCACCATGAGCGTCGGCGCGCGTCGGAGCACGCAGCGCAGCGACAGAGCCAGTGTTTCCGGGTCGAGCGCGGCGAAACTTTCATCCAGAATCATCAGGTCGGCTTTTTGCAACAGCGCGCGCGCGATGTAGAGACGACTGCGCTCGCCGTGCGACAATCGCCAGCCGCTCTCGCCGACCATCTGCTGCAACCCGGCAGGCATTCGTTGAATCAAGTCGCCTAAGCCGAGTTCGCGGCAAATTTCCTCTGCCTCTTGCAAATCCTCAGCGGTCGCGGGCCACCGCCGTCCCATCAACAAATTGAAGGCAAACGTTTCGGTAAAGACGTGGTTCTCGTGGAACTGCGGCGCGACGGCGATGCGTTGCCGCCATTGCTCTGCGCCCAGACTGGAGCGATCGTAGCCCCACAAGAGCAACAGTCCCGACTCGGGCGCGCGCAAGCCCGCCAACACTGCCGCCAGAGACGATTTTCCACCGCCCGAAGGTCCTTCGAGCAACAGACGGTCGCCGCGACCGACTTGCAGGTTGCACCGATTGAGGACGGCGTGTCCGTGCTCGCGGTAACGGAAAGAGATCTCTTTAGCCGTGAGGAGCGGCTGTTCCCCGTTGTCAATGACACCCTCATGTTTCTCGGCCGGCAGGACGATGGAGGCGATCTCCTCGCGCCGCGTCGCGGCGTCGAACAGCGGCGCGACCTGGTCCCACGCCTGCGTGACCGCGACGACGTTTTGCACGCCGGCGATGACGCTGGTCAACGCTTGCAGCGCGAGCAGGACGCCGCCGAGACTGATCGCCAGCCGAACGGTGGAGAATTCCGCTGAGATGAGCGCAATGGCGATCCCACTCAATCCAGCGACCATCCACGCGCGCGGAATCGCCGCCAGCAGCATACCGGCGCGGTCTACGCGTTCCGAAAGGTGCAAATAGCGATCCAGATCGCGATCCTCGTCCACGTGCCACGCCCCCGGGTCTTCCTGCGCCAGCCGGGTGCGATGCCCCACCATCCGCTCGACCAAGTCGTTCGTCATGCTGCGATAGGTCGCGACCCAGGCGCGGTTTGTCCGCCAGTAATACCAGCCGAGAATCAGCGTAAGCAATACCCACGCGCCCAGGATCAAAGCGTGGATCAAGCCGCCAATGCCGACCGTCAAAACGGCGGCGGCCATCATCAGTTCGATCAAAGAGACGAGGGCGGTCAGCCCACCACTGACTGCCAAAAGTTCGACGGCTTCGGTTTCCAGGACGCGACCCAGGAATTGTCCCAGCCCTTGGTGACGGATTTCGTCGGGCTGGAGTTTCAGCGTGCCATATAGCAAGCGCGTTTTGAAGATACCGCTCAAGCCGGTCGCAAATTGCCCCTGGGCGCGAGTCATCAGCAACTGGAACGGAATGCCGCTAAACACGAGGAGCGCCCACGCCCACAGCCACGCCGAATCGAAATTCGCCGCGAACACGCTGCGCCCGATCACCCACCAGGTTGCCAGCAACAGGATTTGGCGAATCAAGTCGGCGCCGATAATCGCGAACAATGGTTGCAACAGATGTGCCTGGCGCGCGTGCTGCCCGACACTCGCCGCGGGCGATAGGCGCAAGAGCCATCCCCCTTCCAGGCGCGCGCCGCTCAACTGCTCTGCCAAAATCGTCGCGCCTACGCGCGGGCGCTGTTCCGGCGCGACGCCGGCGCGATCCAATAATTCGCCCAGCATCCTGCGCCGCGGCAACTCAAGTGGCCTACAGAGCGCGCGCCGGATAACCTGCGGCGAAACGCGGTGACTAGAGAAATCGGGCGCAAGGAGCGTCGTGCGCTCGTTACCGCTTTTCAAGAGCGCGAGAAAACGGGGACAGGCAGTCGCGGAGTCTTGGGGCAAATAGAGAATCGCCGGCGCGACGCGGCGCACGAATCGGTCCGCGTCCGCGTAGGTGGATTCGACCGGCTCGGCTTCGATGCCCAATTGGCTGGCGATCAAGTTTACCCACTGCGCGAGCGCGGCGGGGTCATTGGTCGCTAGATCGGCGGACGGCGCGGGGAAATCCCGAGCGACAGTCGCCGGAGCTGGGTGTGGCAAAAGCCGCGCCTTGCGCGCGAGCAATTCGATCGCTTCACCCAAACGCGCCGCATCCCAAGCCAGCGCGTCGAGGTCGGGCGAACTACGGGGCATAGTTGGATCTCCAGCGAACCATTCTGCCAGTAATGCAATCTTCCTCTGGACAGTATAGCCCCTGTTTCTCGCGAGCACACCGTCTCGAACGACAGGCTTTATGCTGTACATTCCGACAGGTGCAACAAAAAACCCGAAGGGTCTCGGAGACCCTTCGGGTTTGTCTACGCGGGATTTCGATCTGTTCAATCCCCTGTACGCACCAATCCCGTTCGCAGCGCGAACAGCGCGACCTCGGTGCGGTTTTCCAGTTGCAGTTTCGCCAGGATATTGCCAACGTGAAAACGAACCGTTCGCTCGGCAATGCACAACCGGTCGGCAATCGCCTGGTTGGCAAGCCCATGCGCGATGAGCTTGACCACTTCCACCTCTCTCTCGGTCAGAGCGTTCACGTCCGGTTCGGCGCCTTGCCCCTTGCCGATGCTCAGCACGAGCTTGCGGGCGATGGCCGGGTCTACGGATGGCTCACCGCGGTAAATACAACGAATCGCCTCCGGCAATTCCGCCGCCGACGTGTCCTTGAGCAGATAGCCGAGCGCGCCGGCTTGAATCGCGCTCAAGACCAGCGCCTCGTCGCTGTAACTGGTCAGCACCAAGATGCGCGCCTGCGGGTTGGCGCGCTTGATTTCCCGAATCGCCTCAATCCCATTCTTGCGCGGCATAAACAGATCCATCAGGATGACGTCGGGCTTGAGCTTGAGCGCAAGCTGCACCGCTTCTTCGCCGTCCGCGGCTTCGCCCACCATCTCCATATCCCGCTCGGCGTTGATGACCGCTCGCGATCCTTCCCGGACGATGCCGTGATCGTCCGCGACGAGTACGCTGATCAAATGAATCATCGTGCCCCCCCAATTGGGTGGTTGGGTGGTTAGGTAGTTAGGTGGTTTTCCCCTTCCAATCACCCAATCACCTAACCACCCAACTACCCAACCACCGGAACGGTCAGTGAAACGCGTGTCCCCACGCCCGGCTTGGAATCAATCTGCAAGCGTCCGCCGATCCGCTCCGCGCGTTCCCGCATACTGGCAAACCCGATTCCTGCCGCGCTGCCGACCTTCGCCGGGTCAAAGCCCTTGCCATTGTCTTCAATCGCCAGATGGAGTTGGCGCGCCTCCATTGTCAGCCGCAAGGCGACCCAAGTGGCGGCAGAATGTTTGAGGATATTGTTGAGCGCCTCTTGGGCAATTTGGTAGAGGTGGCTCTCCAACTCACCCGGCAGGTCGGGTAACTCCGCGACCTTTAACTCGATGGCGACACCGGCGCGCCGTTCGACCGCTTCCATGCGTTGTCGCAGCGCGCCCGCGAGTCCGACCTGTTCCAACAAGGATGGGCGCAGTTCGAAAATCAACAGCCGCATCTCTTTGAGGGCTTGGCGCGCGGTTTCATTCAAGCGGCCAATGTACTGGCCGGTCAGAGGAAGATTGCCGACCCGGATCGAACTTTGGCTGGCTTGCGCGAATAACGTCACGCCATACAATGCTTGCGTCACCGAGTCGTGCAAATCGCGCGCCAGGCGGTGCCGCTCTTCCAACAGCGCAGCTTGCTGCGCCATTTGCCGCAGGCGATGACTGTGGAGGGCAATCGCCATCTGGTCGGAAACCGTTGTGACCAAGGCAATTTCCTCGGCGGTAAACGCTTGCTCTGCGCCGCGCAACAAACCAATAACGCCCAACATCTGTCCATCGGGGTACAACGGCGACATCAGCAGCGCCTGCGATCCAAGCGCGCGCATTGCCGCGGGGGCGCGCGAATCGGCGGCGACATCGGAGATGACGAGGGGACGACGTTGCTCCCGCAGCGCCGCGAACCAACCACCCTCCGTCGGAAACATTTCTCTCGGCAGCGCCAGGTCAGGCGGCATATTGCAATGCGCGACCAATTGCAAGCGCGCTGGTTCAACCGCGCTCGTCTTTTCAGCCGTGAGCAGAATCGCGCCCGAGGAGCAGTGCAGCGCTGTCATCACCTGCGCCAAGGATTCGTTCAGCAGCGTTTCCAGATTCTGCGAACGCGTGGCGATGGCGGAGACTGCGTAGAGCGCCGAGAGTTCGCGCGTGCGGTCGGCCACGCGCGCCTCGAACTGGTCGCGCTGCTGGCGCAATTCATCTTCGACGCGCGCGCGCGCCGAGATTTCTTGCTGCGCTTGCTCAAAGAGGCGCGCGTTTTCAATGGCGATGGTCGTCTGCACGGCGAGCGCCGTCAGCGTTTCGACGTCCACCGCGTCAAATCTTCGGTAACGCTTTTTGTTTTCGGCTTCGAGCACGCCAATCTTGCGGTTACGAAATTGCAGAGGCACGGCGAGGAGCGTGCGCGCCGGCACGCCGGTCGTCGCCGCGACCCGGGGATAATAGCGCGGGTCGTCCGCGACCTGGTTGACGATCACGGGCTGCGCGGTCGTAAACGCCGCGCCCGCAATCGAAGAGGCAATCGGCACGGGGATGTCGAGAAGTTGATTCTGGAAACGGGTGACGGCGACAAAGCGCAGGTCGTTCGTTTGCTCGTTCAGCAGCAGAATGCCGACCGATTCGCACTTGATCACGTCGGCCGCGACCTGGACAATACGATGCAGAATCTCTTCCGGCGACAAGATCGAGGCGAGTTCGCGGCTGATGGCGAGGATGCGCTCCATCCGCCGCAGGCGCCGCGGTGAGTTTCGCATGGTTTCACCTCAGGCTGATTATATCGCGAGTTGATGGGATTGGGAAATCGCATCTTGCATTGCTTGCTCCGGCGCCATCGGCGCGCCGTGCGCCCATTGCGCGACGATCTCCATATACCAGGGCGCGCTGGCCAACAACGAACGGCGGGCCGCCGAATCGGGCACCTGCGCGAGGCGTTGGCGCAACCGGTCGAATGCCATTCGCAATATTTCAGCGGCGCGCGGGTTATGGTTTGCCGCCAAGACTTGATAGCAGGTAAGCCAAATTTGCAGCGGCTCGTTCGCGGCGTCCAGCGAGTGCCCCTGATCCACGTAGGCGAGAATTTCCTGCGCGACCGTTTGCGCGTGCAAGTCGCCCTGCGCGAGATAAACCCGCGCCAGTGCGGCAAGCGATTCCATTAGCAACGGCAATTGCCCGATCTTTCGGCGCACCGCAATCGCTTCTTGCAATACGCCGACCGCGGCGTCGAGTTGCCCCACCCCCGCGCGCGCTTGACCTAATCCCGTCAGCGTGTAACCCAGGCGATCTTGATCCCCCAGTTGCCGCGCAATGGCAAGGGCTTGCGTGTAATGCTCCAGCGCGCGCTCATAGTCTTGCCCACCGAGCGCCGCCAACCCCAAGTTGCCCAGCGCGATGCTTTCGCTGCGCGGTTCGCCCAACTCGCGCGCAATCGCGAGGGCGTGCGCGTAATACTCGGCGGCGCGGCGATAGTCGCCTTGCATCCGCGTAGTTTCGCCCAAACTGTTCAGTTTTCGGCCCGCGCCTTGCCGGTGACCGATGGCGCGGTCAATCGCGAGCGCCTGCTCGGTATGGGCGATAGACTGGGCATAATCACCCTGGTATCGGGCGACGATGCCAAGATTGCCGAGCGCGTTGCTTTCATTGCGCCGACTGCCGGTCTCGCGCGCGATCAGCAGCGTCTCCGCGTAATGACGGGCCGCTTGCGCATGGTCGCTCTGGTAAAGCGCGACGGTTCCCAGGTTGCCCAGCGTAACCCCTTCGTCCGTGCGCGCGCCAATCTTGCGAAAAATCGCCACGGCACGCGCATAGTATTCCGCCGCGCGCGGATAGTCGGCTTGAAAAATGGCAATGTTTCCCAGCGCATGGAGCGCGTGACCCTCGCCCGGTTGATCGCTCATCTCACGCCGAATACTCAGGGCTTGGACAAGATACGCGTGGGCGCGCGCGTAATTACCTTCCTCGCTCAGAATCGTTCCCAGAGTTTGGAGACAATCCGCCCGGACATCGCGCAATTCGGACGACTGCGCCAACTCCAATGCCTGGGTCAAGCGTTCGCGCGCCTCTGTGTACTGGGCTTGCCGCGCCAAAGCGCGTCCCCATTCGATGTGCCCCGCGGCTTGCAGGCGTGGGGCTTGGGCCGTGGCGACGGTCGCCTGTGCGTGCGTTGCCGCGGCGGCATAATCGCCGGTCTCCACTGCGAGTTTCGCGCGGCGCAATGACACTTGGGCCGACGAATCGTCGCTCGTTGACGCCAGCGTCACCAGCGCCTCCAAATCCGCTGTCTGCGCTTGCCGCTTGCCTTGCAGGTGATAGACGGCTTCGCGCGCCGACAAGAGCGCATAGCGCGCCGCCGCATCATCGTCCGGGGAGAGTTCCAGCGCGCGGCTGAAGAAGCGAACCGCTTCCACATTCGCATATTGTCTGGCGGCTTGCTCGCCCGCGAGACGCGCATAGTGCCGTTCCTTGTCGTGGTCTTCGGCGTAATGATAATGATGAACGAGTAGTGGATAGTGGGTAGTGGACGGTGGATAGTTTACCTGACCACCGACCACTGACCACTGACCACTCCTCTCGTACCATTCTGCCACATAGCGATGCAACTCGCGGCGCTGCGCAAACAACAAGGTCTGATACGCCGCCTCTTGGGTAATGATGTGCTTGAAGCGATAGGTGAGGTCGGGCGCCAGTGATTCGAGAAAGGTAAAATCGGCGGTAGTCAGCGAGACGAGATGTTCTTTCAAGTCCGGTTCGCTGATATTCACATACTGATTGACGACATGACACAACGGCGTACACGCAAACGCCCGCCCCATGACCGCCGCCACCTTCAAGATGAACTGCCGTTCGGGCGGCAAGCGGTCAATCCGCGAGAGAATGAGTCCGTGCAGAGTATCGGGCAGAGAGACCTTCGAGGTCTCTGAGACCTCGAAGGTCTGCATCACGCCCGTATCGCGCAAATGGAAGACGAGTTCTTCGGCGAAAAACGGGTTGCCGTTCGCACGCGACTGCACCAATTCCACGAACGGCGCGGCGAGGGCATCGGTCGAGACACCCAAGCGCTTCGCCATGAGCGCGCGGATGTCGTCGGGCGCCAGCGCCGACAATACGAGTGAATGCGCGATGTCCATCGCGCGCAGGTCGCGCCACGCGGCTTGTCCCGCGCTGGTTTCGTCGAGCGGACGATTCACGACCGCGAGCAGAAACGGGACGCGCGCCAGCGCACACGCGCGCGCGATGTGAACCGCCAATTGCCACGACAATCCGTCCAGCCAATGCGCGTCTTCGAGAATCAGAATGAGCGGACGCTCGGTTGCCCATGCTCGCAGCAGCGCGGTCAAGAGCATCGTCAAGTTCTGCTGGCGCAAGTTGGGATCGAGCGAGGCGGTCAGTTCATTGTCGGGCAGACCCAACCCCAGCACATCGTCGAGGAGCGGGAGACGCTGCGCCTGATCGGGGACGAGCTGCGGAACGAGGGTTTGCACGCGTTGGCGGCGTTCGGTCGCATCGCTCACCTCGTCGAGTTCAAAATACGAACTGAACACTTCGCGCCAGGCGCGATAGGGTGCCTGCTGTTCGATGCTGTGGCCACTGCCGATCAAGCCGGTCAGACCGCGCGCGCGCGCCAGGCGGATCAATTCGGCAATCAGCCGCGACTTGCCCATCCCGGCTTCGCCTTCGAGGAGCAGGACGCGCGCTTGGCCCGCTTGCACCGCGTCGAGCAGCGTTTCGATTTCGGCGATCTCCGCGCGCCGCCCGACCATTTCTCCCCTGCTCCCCTGCGCCCCTGCTCCCCTGCTTGTGTGCCCAACCAACGGACGATATACTCGAACCAGTCCCGCCTTGCCTTTGACCCGCACCGGCGGCAGCGTCTCGAACGCGACGTATTTGCTCGCCAGGCGATACACGTTGTAATCGCAACGCATCTCGCCCGCGGGCGCAGCCAACATCAACCGGTGCGCCAGATTTGCGACATCGCTAATCGCGCCGTAGGTCAGCCGCTGGTTTCCGCCATACGCGCCGACGCGCATTTGTCCTGCCGCAATGCCGATGTGTTGTATAACGGTGGGGAGCGACTGCGATTCGAGCGCGGCTTGAACGGCGCGGTACGGATCGTCGTCGTGGGCGACGGGCGCTCCGAAAACCGCGTAGAGGAAACTGCCCTTGTCGCCAATCGTCAACTGAATCAGGTTCCCCCCGTGATGATGAACGATGCGCTGCACGCCGCGGGTGTAGGCGTCCAACTTGTCGCCCGCCGCGTCGTCGCGTTCATAGTCAATCCCATCGAAGAGAACGAAAAGCGCGGTGGCGGCGCGCAGTTCGGACGAGAACTGCGCGTGCCCGGCGCGGAGATGGTCGTAGAGCGCGGGCAGAATCCACGGGCGAACCTGCGCGTCGGTCAAGGCATCCGCGGGCAAATCGTCCCACGGTGTGGGCGCAACCGGCGCGAGCAGTTCATTGACGACGACAAACTGTGCGTCACTGCTGGGATTAGGAATAGACCTTCCGGGTCTTATGAGACCCGGAAGGTCTAACTGTGCCGAAGGCGCCAGCACCACCTCACCTTGCTCGGCGAGTTGCTCCGCCTGCGACATCTGGCGCAGCCTCTCTCCGGTCAGCGTGTCAATCAATTGAATCTGCGGATCGCCAACCACGAACCGCCGCGCCGTCCCCGTCGCAATGCCGATCTTGATGGCAAGGGTCGCGCGGACGGACGCGGTGACCGCAATGTCCGCGAACGACCCCATCACCTTCTGCATTCCGAGCGCACATGCCGCGGCGCGGAGACAAGACCTGACAGGTTTCGTCGGCTCCTTCGGAGCCGCATAACCTGTCAGGTCTTGTTCGTCGAACCAGCACGTCAGCGCATCGCCGACAAAGCCGATCACGCTACCGCGATATTGATGTACCTCTGCGACCAGCGCATCGTACACTCGATTGAGTTGGCGCGTGAGTTCTTCGGCGGCACGTTGGGGACCGAGCGCCTGTGCGAGCGAATCGGCGAGCGGCGTAAAGCCGGAGATATCGGCGAAGAGCGCAGTACCGTCGGTGCGCTCGGGCAAGGATTCGCCGCGCGCGAGAGCGAGACGCCGGTCTATCGAAATGTACGCGCGCAGATAATCAATCGCGGCGGGCGTCACGTGACGCATGGGCACCGCTCCTTGCAAAGTGGAAATCGAGCAATCCGACCGTTCGACCAAGGCGACATACCACCATTATATCGCGGATGGTCAAAGGCGGCAAAAATCGTTGTGGCGGGATGGTTGACATTCAAACCAATCACGTTACAATGTCCGCCCGGAGGCACCTTTTGGGTCAATGGGCGAATTATCTGAACGAAGTTGGAATGTTGAACCGCACACCGCGCAGTGGACTTGAATTTCTCGGCACAGGCGAACAATCGGTCGCGGAACACATCCATCGAATGCTACACATCGCGTTTGTGCTTGCGCGGACGAGCGATAAGCAAGTGGATATGTTGCGTCTATTGCACCTTGTGCTATTTCACGATTTGCCCAAAGCGCGTACCGGCGATCACAATTACGTGAATCGCAAGTATGTGACCGAAGACATGGAGAGATTGTTGGACGAGGGCGCGCGCGAATGGCCTTTCGGCGATGAGATTACGGCCTACATTCGAGAATTCGAAGTGGGCGAAACAGCCGAAGCGCACCTCGCGAGAGATGCCGACCAATTGGAATGGTTGCTCATGTTGAAAGAGCAAGCCGACCTCGGTCAACCGCATGTTGACGAATGGATCACACCTCTGCTCGCGCGCTTGAAAACGGATGTAGGCAAACAATTAGCAGAAGAGATACTTGCTACCCCGTGGGATGATTGGTGGTTCAATCAAAAAGGCGATCCGCATTGGGTACACGGTAGCAGACCTGTACCATAGAGATGCGGATCGCCTGTTCCGTTGAACTTGAGACCTTTGACCCAACGCCAAACACTCAGGCAGCTCGTGACTGATCAGCGCGGCATTTCCGAGCACCAAGTGTTAGCCGCGCCTGCAATATGAATGGGACAATCTTGTGCTTTTCGTCACCACCACGCGTCCCAGCGCGTCGCCAAAATCTCCTCGGCCAGTTGCTTGCCCGCATCCGTCTTGAGCCGCGCCAAAAGCGCGACGACCCAATCGCCGGTGGCCTGGTTGCCGAGATCGGCTTGTTCCTTGAGCATGAGGAGCAGCTCGAGTTGATCGGCGTCCGCAGCCAGGCGCGCCGCGGGCGATTCGCGCGCTTCAAATTCGCGAACGTAGCCGGCGATCTCGTCGCCAGCAGGCCACTGGGCCGCCCCCTCGGCCAGGAGTTTCTCCATGTCCTCGTACACGTATTTCTTGTTGACGTAGTTGTGATCGCCGGTGCGCGCTTCGGGTAGATCGTGAAACATGACAAGGTGCAGGAGACGCAGCTCGTCCACCGGTTCGGCGGTCATCCGCGCGAGCACAAACGCAATGTGCAACATGCGGAACATGTGCTCGGCGACGGACTGGCCTCCGCTGCCGAGAAACATGAACCCACTGCGCGGCGTGCGGTTCAGCATTCCAACTTCGTTCAAGTAGTTCGCTCGTTGACTCATCGTCGCCTCTTAACTCATCATATACAGCATTCCCAGACTCGCCAGGTAGATCATGATCAACATGACGCCGTCCCAACTGATGCGGAAAGGCGTGCGCGGCGAGGCGCGGTAGGTGAGACTGATGACCGCGACCGCCGTCATCACGATCGCGCCCATGCCCGCGATCGTGTGGACCGGTTTGACCAAGCCCCACAGCGGCCCCGGCAGATAGACCGCATCGTAGATCGCGAGGATCGCGATATTGAACAGGTTGCTGCCGAACAAGTTGCCGACGGCGAGGTCCACGGCTTTCATGCGCGCCGCGCTGATCGTCACGACGAGTTCGGGCAAGGACGTGCTGGCCGCAAGGAAAACATTGCCGACAAAACTCAGGCCCAGCCCGGTGCTCTGCGCGATCTCCTGCCCGATAAACGACAGCCACACTCCCAGCCCGACGATGGCGACGCCGGCCAGCGCGAAGATCGCGACCGCGTACCGGGTGGAGATCGCGCCATACTGAAGCGCCTCGGCGCGCTCCTCCATCTTTTCGAGCAAGCGCCGGCGCTCGAAATGGTAGATGAGCCGGACGCCCGCGAGATAGGCGATAAAAATGATCACGCTCGTCGGAGCGATCCAGCCCAGCGCGAACTCGTCCCACGAAAGGCCGAGGATCACGCGCATGGAAGCCAGCCCGATCAGCAGGATGCCGAGACTCGCCGAGAGAATGTGCCCCTCGTGCGCTTGCTGCAGCGCCCGGCCCGGCTGATAGGCGAGGTCGAGGACCGCGAGCAGCAGCAGATTAAAGAGGCAACTGCCGAGGATGCTCCCGACCGCGAGGTCCGGCTCGCCGACGAGCAGGATCGCGCTGCCGCCGGTGACCAGTTCGGGCAGTGACGTGATCGAAGCGAGGAGGACCGCGCCCATCCAGGTGCGTCCGAGATTCGATTTCTCGGCGAGCACGTCGCCGTATTGCGACAGTTTGTAGCCGGCGGCAATAATGAGCGCGGCGCAGATGATGAATTGGAGCCAGACCATTAGCGGAGCAATTCGCGTGCGATAATGTTACGTTGGATTTGGCTGGTGCCCTCGTAGATCTGAAACACCTTGGCATCCCGCATCAATTTTTCGACGACGTAACCTTTGACATAGCCGTAGCCGCCAAAGATTTGCACCGCGTCCGTCGCCGCCTTCATCGCCGTATCCGCGGCGAATGCTTTGGCGAATGAAGCCAACTGGGTGTTCGCTTTGGCTTGCTCGACGGCCCACGCCGCGCGCCAGGCCAAGAGCCGCGCCGCCTCGACGTTCATCGCCATATCGGCGAGCAGATGCGCGATCGCTTGATTGTGGCCGATGGGCGCGCCGAATGCCTCGCGGGTCTTGGCGTACTCGACGCTCTCTTCCAGCGCGCGCCGGGCCAGCCCGACCGCCATCGCGGCAATCGCGGGGCGGCTGCGATCAAACACTTGCATCGCGATCATGAATCCGTCGCCCTCGCGTCCGATGCGCTGGCTCTCCGGCACGACCACGTTGTCCAGGACGATTTCGGCCGTATCCGAGGCGCGCTGTCCCATTTTGTCAAAGCGCTTGCCGACCGAAAAGCCGGGCGCGTCGCGTTCGACGACGAATGCGCTCATGCCCCAGTGTTTTTGCTCCTTGTCGGTGTGCGCGAATACGATGGCGAATTGGGCGACCGACGCGTTGGTGATAAAGGTCTTGGTCCCTTGAAGCACGTAGGCATCTTGCCGGCGCGTGGCCGTGGTCTGGATGCCCGCCACGTCCGAACCTGCGCCCGGTTCCGTGACGGCGTACGCGGCCAATTGCCCTTCGACCATGCGCGTGAGCCACCGCTTTTTCTGCTCCTCCGACGCGGCGGCGATCAGCGCCATGGCCGCAATATCGTTCAGCAGCATCGAGGTCGCCATCCCCGCGCAGCCCCAGGACAATTCTTCCGCCATCAAGCATTCGGAGATCAGACTCGCGCCGCCGCCGCCATACTCGGTGGGAATATTCGCGTTGATCAGACCCAATTGCCGCGCGTGCGCGATGATGGGCGCGGGGAACTCGGCGGTGCGGTCATAATGCTCGGCTACGGGCGCCATCTGCTCGCGCGCAAAATCGCGCGCCAGACTTTGCAGCATCCGTTGCTCTTCGGTCAATTCGAAACTGATTCCATTATCGGCCGGCATGGTTTACTCCTCAAAAATAGGACGCGGATAAACGCGGATGAACGCGGACAAAAAAGAAAATCCGCGCTCGTCCGCGTTTATCCGCGTCCCATTATTCTTGCTTGACTGCTGACATTCCACGAGGCGCATGGGGAACTCGTTCACGCCGCGCGCGCGTTGGCCTGGAAGGATTCAGTCCGCGCCTTTTCGGCCGCGATCTGGGCCATGAGCGCGATGTGGTCCGCGGGCGGCACGACTTCGCTTTTGCGCTCCAACCGGACCGCATCGTAGGCGCACGCCGAGGCGCACAGCCCGCAGCCGATGCAGAGCTCGGTGTCAACGTTCGCGATGCCGTTCATCGTGATCGCCTGCACGGGGCAGCGGTCTTCGCAGATGGCGCAACTCGTGCAGGTCGCCTCATCAATCACGGAGTAAAAGTTCGAGTGCGGGCGCGAGGCGGTGTCTTTCAATCGGCTGGCCGCGCCGAGAATGCCGCAGCAGCACGTGCAGCAGTTGCAGAGGAAATCAATCTTGTGCAGCGTGTTGGAGGAGCAATGGACCAGCCCGGCGTCTTCGGCGCGCTGCAGAACCGCGTGGGCTTGCCGCTTGTCAATCAACCGCGCCGCTTTGCGTTCGGCCATGAATTGCGCCGCGTGCCCAAAGGCGAGGCACACGTCAATCGGCTTGTCGCAGGCGTGTTTGCTGATGCGACACGGGCAGTTGCCGAGCGAGATGTACTCCGCCTCGTCAATATATTTGGCGGCTTCTTCGAATGGCAGCACGGTAACCGTTTCGGCAATCGAATCCTCGTGCGGCAAGACGCGCGCCATATTGGTCGGCGCGCCGTGCATTTCGTGCCCCCAGCCGTTCTCGTAATACCGGTTCCACAATTGCCCCAGCCGCTCCATGTCCACTCCGGGCAGATTCCCGATCATGATCGGATACTCGAACAGTCCGGGCGCGGTCGGGAGCAGCGCGTAAACTATGCTGCCGCGGCGAGCGTAGGCATAGACCAGTCCTTTGTTGGCCATGCTTTCGCAGCGCGCCGCCGCCTGCTCCAGCGAGACCCCGGCTTTTTCCGCGATGCGTTCCACCGGCTCGGGCCGCCAGCCGATATGCAGCGCGACGTCGGCTTCGTCCGGCGTAAAGAGCATTCGCAAGATCTCGTCGAATTCCGCGCGCTCCGGCGCTCCCATCGCGTGCGTGTTGAGTTTCTGTGCGAGATGATAATGCGCGTCCATGCGTCTCCTTTGTGATCCGAATGTTTTCTGCGAACGGCTACTTTGATTATATTCCCACGCGGCTATTTGCGCAATTTCGCGCACTCGTTGTATATTGGGCGCAATCAAGGAGGATAATCATGAGCGATCATCTTTCGTCCGTGCAAGCCGCCGTCGTTCAAGCCGCGCCCGTGCTGTTCGACCGCGAAGCGACGGTCGAGCAGGTAGGCCGACTGACGCGCGAAGCCGCCGCGCACGGGGCGCAGCTAATTCTGTTTCCCGAAGCGTTCATCCCGGCTTACCCGCGCGGCCTATCGTTTGGCGTCACGGTGGGGCACCGCACGCCCGATGGCCGCCGGCTCTGGCAGCGCTATTGGGAAAACGCGGTGGATGTTCCGAGCCGCACGACGGAGCAATTGGGCGAAGCCGCGCGCCAAGCCAACGCCTATCTCGCCATCGGCGTGATCGAGCGCGATGAATTCTCGCGGGGAACGTTGTATTGCACGTTGTTGTATTTCGGGCCGGATGGGCGATTGTTGGGGAAACATCGCAAGCTGAAACCGACCGCGGGCGAGCGCCTCATCTGGGGTGAAGGCGATGGCAGCACGCTCACGGTCATCGCGACCGAGTTTGGCCGCGTGGGAGGATTGATCTGCTGGGAGAATTACATGCCGCTGGCGCGGATGGCGATGTATCAAAAGGGGGTCGAGATTTATCTTGCGCCGACCGCCGATGGCCGCGATACCTGGCAGGCGACGCTCGTCCACATCGCGTTAGAGGGCCGCTGTTATGTGCTCGGCTGCAATCAGTTCGTGGCCAAGTCAATGTATCCGACCGACCTGCCCGGCTACGCCGAACTGGACCAGCAGCCCGAGATCATGTGCCGCGGCGGCAGCGCGATCATTTCGCCGCTCGGCAAGGTCTTGGCGGGGCCGCTCTTCGATCAAGAGGGCATCCTCTACGCCGACCTCGATCTGGCCCAGGTGGTGCAGGGCAAATTCGATTTTGACGTCGTCGGCCACTACGCGCGCCCCGACGTGTTTCAGTTCGGCGTCAATTCGTAGGGGCAGCGCCTTGTGCCTGCCCCATGTCGTAGGGGCAGTGCCTTGTGCCTGCCCATCCGCGGCGATTGTGCCTGCCCTGTGCCACCGTCAACCATATTGCTCGATCTCATTCTTCCGCAAGCTCGCGTAAACGTCGGGCATCGCGAATCTCGATCTGCTTGCGCCCAATCTCGATCAGTCCCTGGGCCTTGAAATCGTCCAGGATTTGCGTCACCGTCTCGCGGTACGTGCCGATCATTTCGGCCAATTGCTGATGCGTGTACCCTTCCACGCAATTATCGCGCGCCAGTTGCAGCAAGAGCGCGGCGAGCTGCGCCGGGATACTTTTGAACGCCAATCCTTCGAGCCGCCGCTCGGCTTCGGTCAGCCGCTGCCCCATAACCTCCAAGAAGCGCAGCCCAACCTTGGGGAAGCGCGCGATGAGCATCTCCACGTCACGGCGACTCATGGCGCACAAAATGCACGGCTCGACCGCCTCGGCAAACGTGTTGTACATCCCCTGTCCCACCAGCGCCATTTCGCCGAACAGCGTCCCCGCTTCCAGCGTGGCAATCACCAATTTCTTGCCTTCCGGCGAGAGCCGGTAAATCTGGACCCGGCCCTTTTTCAGCAAGAAGAACACCTCGCCCGTTTCACCGGGCGCGTAAAAGATGCGGCCCGGTTCGCACGTCGTCATCGCCGTGATGCGGTCAAGTTCCTGCATGTCCGATTCGCTCAGATCGCGGAACAGTTCATTCTTGAGCAGGTATCGGATTTTTTCGCGGTTCACCGAACACCTCCGGCTTTACCTCGAGCGCCAGGCGTATGTCGCGTACCAGGTCTTGGCGAAAGGGTGTGCCCAGGGAAACGATTTTCTGATTCAGCACAAACGTGGGAACTGCGAACACGGCGGCGGGTCGTTCGGCGCCCGGCTGATCCAGATCAACGATCCGGACCTGGAGCGAGGGAAATTCGCTTGCCATGTCTTGGGCCAACTCCCGCGCGTCGGCGCACTGCTGGCAGTGCGCCGCGACGTAGACATCCAAGCGGACCAAGCCGTGAACGTGCGGTTTATTCATAACTTGATGGTACAACGCTCTTTGTTCCCCGTCTGTGATGCCGCTTACATTTGCCAGCACCGGCATTATATTCCAAGTCGCCCGCGAATGTAAGCTACCTTACTGACCTCAGGCGCGAGACGCGTTATAGTTGATGCGATGTCACTCAGGCACATGCAGATTAAAGAATTGCCGGTCCCTACAATCGCTTTTATCTCGAGACCAAAGCGACGAAATCGGGGCACCTGATTGATTTCAATGGGAAGCAACATCTGCCGGAACAAATGGATCACCCGGTCGTAGTCGGAATGAGCGCGGAACAAGCGGCGGAAATTCAGGAGCCGTGAGATGGCGATTGTCCCACAGGGTTCCCTTGGGAAAAATCGAGTCGCGGTGATTACGGGCGCGACGGGCAACCTGGGGCGCGTGGTAGCGCATCGGCTCGCCGAGCAAGGCGCGCGGCTCGCGCTCTTGAGCACGAATCAGGCCAAATTGGATGAGTTGGCGCGCGATCTGCATTTGCCGCCCGAGCGCTGGCTCACGCGCGCCCTCGATCTCCGCGAGCCGCAGGCGGGGCAAGTGGCCCGCGACGCCGTGCTCGAAAGATTCGGCCAAGCGGACATCCTTTTGCATTTGGTCGGCGGCTGGGTAGGCGGCAAGCCCATTACCCGCGGGGCCGCGGACGAGATCGCGGAAATGCTACAGCAGCACCTTTGGACGACGCTCCACTTGACCCAAGCGTTCGTCCCGCATTTCGTCGCGAGCCGCTGGGGGCGCGTGATCGTGATCTCGTCGCCGCACGCCGCTTTGCCCGCCGCGGATAATGCCGCGTATGGCATTGCCAAAGCCGCAGAGGAAACGTTGATGCTCGCGCTTGCCGAAGGGATCAAAGGTTCGGGCGTGACGGCAAATGTTTTGCGCGTCCGCACGATTGATGCGAAGCACCAACGCGACCGCCGTCCCACGCCGGCCAACGCGGCGTGGACAACGCCCGAGGAAATCGCGGCGGCGATCGTCTATCTGTGCTCGGATGCGGCCCGCGTCGTCAACGGCGCGCGGATTCCGCTGTATGGCAGCGCGGCTGCCTCTCCGTGAGGTGTCATGCGCTAGAAAGAAAATCCATGAAAGCGATTCGATTGAGTTTGTTAGTCACCGTCGTCCTGACCGCGTGCGCATCGGCGACGACCGCGCCGCCGCCCGCGCCGGCCCCTACCGCGGTGCCACCAGCTGAAACGACCAAGCTCTTGCCCGAGGAACCGGCGCCCTTCGATACGAGTGAGTGGCGTACCGACTTTAAGCGACACACCGTCCCCTTCGACGAAATTCTTTCGGGCGGTCCGCCCAAAGATGGCATCCCGGCCATTGACGAACCGACCTTCATTGCGCCGGGCGCGGCGAGCGACTGGCTCAAAGACAACGAGCCGGTGATCCTGTTTGAGAACCAGGACGATGTGCGCGCCTACCCACTGCAAATCCTCATCTGGCACGAAATCGTCAACGATACGGTCGCCGGTCTCCCGGTCGCCATTACCTTTTGCCCGCTCTGCAATTCGAGCATCGTGTTTGATCGCACGGTCGCCGGCGCGCCGACGACTTTTGGCACGACGGGCAAACTGCACTATAGCGATTTGGTGATGTACGACCGCGCCAGCGAATCGTGGTGGCAGCAGATGACCGGCCAAGCCATCGTCGGCGACCGCGTGGGGACCGCGCTGGCTTTTTTGCCGTCCCAGGTGATCTCGTTCGGCGATTTCAAGGTGCGCTTTCCCGATGGCAAAATCCTCTCGCGCGAGACGGGCTATACGCGCTCCTACGGCGTGAATCCGTATGCCCGTTACGATGCCCCGGACAACATCCCCTTTCTCTATCAAGGACCCGCGACGCCAAGCAAGCTGCGCCCGGTGGATCGCGTCGTGACCCTCGCACTTGGCGACCGCGCCATGGCCTATCCGTACCCGGTGCTCGCCGAAAAGCGCGTCGTCAACGATACGGTCGCGGGCCAAGCCATTGTCGTATTTTGGAAAGGCGGCACGGCTTCGGCGCTCGACACGCGGGCGATGGCGGCCGGCCGCGATATTGGCACGACCGGCGTGTTCAGTCGAAATGCGAACGGCAGGACGTTGACCTTTGTCGCCGACGGCGATAAGATCAGAGATAGCGAAACGGGAACGCAGTGGGACATCCTGGGATACGGCATCCAAGGCCCGCTCGCTGGGCGACGACTCCAGCCCATCGTCCACGGCGATTACTTTTGGTTCGCGTGGGCCGCGTTTCGTCCCGACTCGCAGGTCTATGGGATAAAGTGAAAGCAAGACCTGGATTCAGAGAGAAAAACCCCATCCGGCTGGATGGGGTTTTCGTTTTTGAGTTAAGTTGTCATCGGGTTCCGCGCTGAGCCGCTAGGGCCGCGGTGTATTGTCGCGTCAGCCACACGAAGGCGACGCCGAGGATGAGGCCATAGATGAGGTGACCCATCAGACTGCCGACGGCGACCGGCAACATGGCCGGCGTGATCAGGGTCGCGAACGCGGACATGCCGAGCAGCACGGGCATGAGGATCTGCCCACCCAGGATCCACCAGGCAAAGCCGTAGAGGAGGCCCCAGGCCAGGCCGGCGCTCATCGTCTGAACGCGCGCGCCCAGCAACCATCCGAAGATGGCGCCAATCACGGCGCTATTGAACAGATGATAGAGCCAGCCGATGGCCAGGTCATTCGAGCGGACCACCTGGGCGACCATGCCCATCATGGGCATTGCGCCGCCATCAGGCGTCGGTGCGGTCATCATCTGCATCAGAATCCCGAACACGACGCCGGCCAGCAGACCGGCGACGATACTGGTTGTAATTCTCACTCGCATAGGTATCTCCTTTCATGCATTGCAAATTGATACTGTCCAGTATACGGAGAATACCTTGCGGCGTCTGTAAGCCACATTACAATCGAGAATCGCAACCACAACTCAATGACCCAAGTCTATCGTCGTGGACGTCCCTGAATCCCAATGGTCCCACAGATAGGCGTCTTCTTTGCCATCCGCGATGAGTCGAAAAGCATACCGGACCTGCTCCTCGTACAGTTCGCAAAAGGCGCCGGGGCGATCCATTCCACCATTCATCTCGTGCGCCTCCGCCGGGCAGGGCGATCCGCAAAAGTGCCGCACCGCACAGTGAGCGCAGGGTTCAATATCCTCGACTTTTCGGCCGGTCACTTGTCGAAACGCCGGGCTATCCAGTGCGTTTTCGATCTCACCCTGGAACAGGTTGCCGCCTTTGAACGCTTCGAGACCGATGAACTCGCTGCACGGGAACAGATCGCCGTGAGCCGAGACGGCGAAGAAACAGCGCCCGCCGCCGCAGGGCGAGATATCGCACATCAGTCGCCTTGCCGTTGGGGCGACGATGCTGACGAGCACATTGGCAAAGTTGGCGACGACCAGTTTGCGGCCGGTTTTCCGGTACAGCGCGTAGGTGCGATCGAGCGCTTTAAGATAATAGCGGGCCAGTTCGTGATCGCGCGGCTTGACCTCGCGGGCGCCGGGCAGCGTGCAGCGGACCGGATTGAGCATGCAGACCGGAACCTCCAGGGCGTGGAAATAGTCCACGATGTCGTCGAGCTGGCGCATGTTCTTGCGCGTCACCGTGCAGATCACATTGTAATTCGGGTAGCCCTTTAGACGCTCCAGCGCGTAGACCACTTTTTGGGAAACGTCGTGCCCGTCCCACGTTTTCCGCGTGCGACCGGCCACTTGCGCGTTCGCTCCATCCAGCGACAGGCCGATGCCTATCCCACGCGAGGTCAGGAACTCGAGGGCCTGGTCGTCGAGCAAGGTGCCGTTGGTTTGCACACCGAAGCGAAAGTCATCCTGGTATGCGTCCATCGCAGCGAAAACGGCCTCGCGGTTGAGCATCGGTTCCGATCCGTGGAAGACAATCTGCGGCAATGTCCCATTGGGTACGGATTTGCCAAAGTACTCTTTCAAGATGCCCAGAGCCTCAACTATTTTCAGCTTGGACATGTGGACGCCATCTTTGCGGAGCGCCTCGGGAATGTAGCAATAGCTGCAGTTGAGGTTGCAGCGCTCGGTCGGGTTAAAGTAGACCGCCGAAGGTTTGAGGTCGAACCGCAGCGTCTGCATTTCCGCAGAACATGTCGCCTGTTTCTTGCGGTATGGCTTCAAGAGCGAGCCGTCGCCGAGCGCGTCGGCTAGCTGATCTTTTTTGACCAGCGCCCAGAACGCCGTGTCCGGGTCTATCAACGCGCCATAGTCCGGATGTCCGATGTCAATCGGCTGAATTCTAAAGCCGTTTCCGGTGTTGAGTAAAAGCCCACGTGACGAGGCGCAGGTGCTATCGAGTACGGTCATGGTATCTCTCCAAATCCAGGGTTAGTTTTCAAGCAGGATGCGGGGCGTCCCACATGCGATTAGGACGCCCCGCATGGCAGGCGCGATGCTACTTGGACTTTTTGCCCATCAGGATAAAGTGGGACAGCCCAGTGCCACTTGCCTTGCACGCCTTGCGGTACGCAATCACGGCCTTTTTCTTCGTCTTGTTCTTTGTCACTTGAATCACCTCCTCTCCTGGCAAATTAAAGCGCGCCACCCAAGCCGAACTCTTGGCGCGCCAGCCACCCGGCGCAAAAAAATACCCCTTGCCATTCGGCAAGGGGATCTGGATGTGTTGGTTATCATCCGGCCCCCTCTCGCGCGAAGGTTGCTTGGAAGTAAACGCGATCTGATAAACGAGCAAGCGATCGCGCCTGATGGCAGAGGCAGGCATCCTGGCTTGGAGCAGTGAACAGTGAACAGTGAACAGTCAACAGTGAACAGTCAACAGTCAACGGTATTCAGTGTTCAGTGTTCACTGTTTACTGTTTACTGTTTACTGTTTACTGTTTACTGATTACTGGCTCTTTACAGTTGCGGGACAGCGCCGGACTCGCACCGGTCTTCCCCTTTTCGATCCCGAGAGAACACGGGACCTGCGACCCACCCTTTCGGTATGGGTCTCCTCTGTCATTTTAATTATGAAGGTTCAGAAACACCGATAACACGAACTCGCGCGCTATTTGTTCTTCGCCGAGGCGCAGCCACCACAGCGCGTCGCCGTGCAGCCGCCGCAGCCGTTCCCGCCGATCACCCGCGCCGCGCCATCCGCGCCGCGACTCAGCGTCATGATCTTGGAGAAGAGTCGAAACACGTCCGCGCTTTGGCAAGTCGGGCAAGCGACGCGTACGGCTGCCGCGTTCCAGTCGCGTCGCAATTCAAAGACCGATTGGCACCGCGCGCATTGGTATTCATAGGTAGCCACCATCTCAATCCTCCACGACGATCGCGCCGCGCACGCGCGAGTGCATTGGACTGCAACGCAGCGTGCAAACATAGCTGAACGTGCCGGTTTCTTGCGGCACAAACTCGATCTGGGTCCATTTGCCCGCGTGAATTTCTCCGGCGTCAACGCCGAGGTCGCTGATGAGAAAGCCGTGCGTCACGTCGTGACTGGTGAGACGCAGGCAGACCTTTTGCCCTTTTTTCACGCGCGTCTCGGCGGGCGTTGGATTGCCGTTCTCATAGGTCCGCATGATGATCGTTTGGCATTCGGCGGTACTGGACGATACGGCTTGGTACGCGAACACACTGACCGGCGTTCCGATCAGCACGAGCAGAACGATCAATGCGGCAATCGTTTCGAATCGTTTCATCGGCATGCTCCTACACGTACAACACAAAGAATAACATGATGACAGCCATGATGAAGATGACCACCGGCAGCACGCTCTTGAAGGCGAGATGCTTGTCCGGGATGCGCTGCCGCACGATCGTCACCGCCGTGATGATCGAGAGCGCCATGCCCACTAACAAGATTGGTGTCTGGACGTACGGAACCCATTCCGGGAAGAACCGAATCCACGGAACCTTGGCTGTGCCGAGCAGGTTCCAGCCCCAACCGAACGGATCGGACAGCAGCGGAATCGCATACGAGATGTCAATCATCGCGAACGAGACCGTGAACGCGATCCA
>JACQYF010000094.1 GCA_016208315.1 Chloroflexota bacterium
CTCGGCTTTTTGGTGAGCGTTTTGCCGGTTGTCCTGCTTGCGCTGATCGTCAAGTGGCTGGTGTCGTTGCTGAGCCACTTTTTGGAAGGATGGCAGAACCTGCCGCTGATTTCCATCCTGGGTCAGACGCAGCGCGTGAACATGACCCAATTGTTGGGTCTGGGGCCGGTACTAGAAGCACTGCAAAACTGGGACACGGTCTCTGCGCTCGCCGTGATCGGCGTCGTCGCCGCGCTCAGTTTGTTGGGCGGCGTGCTGATGGGCGCAATCAGCGGAATCCTGGAGCTGGCGTACAATCTGACCGCGCGCTTGACGGGCGGTATTCAGGTGGAACTGGTTGGCAAGCGCGAGGCGGATTCTTCCGCGAATCTCGCGAATCCGCGCTAAGAAATGATTTCCCTATTCGCGGGATTCGCGAGATTCGCGGAGGCAAATGCCCTACATCTCCCAAGTCGCATCGCCGTAGAACGCGCCGTGGTTCTTTGCCAAGAACGCCTCAATCGCGCGGCGCTTGTCGCCCAGGCGAAAGGCGGGGCCGTGGCCGGGATAGCAGGTGGTCTCGTCGGGCCACGGCAGCACGATTTCGCGCAAGGTTCGCAATGTGGTCTGAAATGCTTCCGGCGACCACGTCTTGCCCGGGCCGCCTTCAAAGATCGCGTCGCCGACGATGATGCGTTCATCCCCAGCGATGGCGATGCAGATCGCGTCCGCGGTGTGGCCCGGCGTGTCATAAATTCTCAGCGTATGGTTGCCCACTTGAACCGAGTCGCCGTGCGCGAGCCAACGGTCCGCTTCGAGCTGGATGTTGCCGGCATGTGGACCGGCGTGCATCATCACCGGAACCTCGAGCCGCGCGCGCATTTCGTCCAATGCGCCGACGTGATCGAGATGACTGTGAGTTAAAAGGATGGCGGTCGGAACGGTTCCCGCCAACATGTCTTGCAGCGTGTCCGGCTCGTCGCCGGGATCAATGAGCACGCTCTGTTGCGTTTCCGGGCAGGCGAGCGCGTAGGCGTTCAGGCCCCAGGGACCCACTTGGCGCGTGCGTAGTTCGATGAGCATGGCTGTCTCCTCAATGAATCGCAATAGAAATTCGGTGTCAACGAATCGTCAACGAATAAACGAATGTGTGGGCCAGCCGCGCCTTGATTCGTTTATTCGTTGAGGATTCGTTGAGACGGTTGCTGGATCACTTGCAATGTAACGTACAACTCGCAGGGTTGTCAAGACCCACTTTGTTGGCGGCTTGCGCTCGCCCGCAATTTGCGTAGAATGGCCGCGGAGGAATCAATGCCCGTTAACCAAGCACTGGACTATCATCAGGCAGGATATGTCGCGCAGCTCGCCAGCGTGGCTCTGGGTGGAATCCTGCTTGCCTTGATACTGGTTGCCGCCTTGCACCTGCTGAGTCCCGAGTTTAGTCCGATGCGGCGAGCCATGAGCGACTATGTACACAGTCGTTATGGACTGCTCATGACCGCCGCGTTTGCCGGACTCGGATCAAGTCTGCTCGCGCTCGCCGAAGCGTTTCGACAGATTGCCTCGTCGGCCCTGCAGTCTTCCGGCGGGTTGCTGCTGGCGACTGCTGGCACGGCGACATTGCTCGCCGGCATCTTTCCAATAGACAATACGCCCGACGGTCGTTTCAACACTGCCCGCGGCGCGGCGCATGCCGCGGCGGGCTTTGCGCTTTCCCCCCTGCTCGTCGGCGCGATGCTGATGCTCTCAGCTCCGTGGAACCGGATTGGAGATAACGACCTCTTGCAAGCGATCGCGCTCGGGTCGGCGGCAGTTAACGCCGGCGCTTTTGCCGCGCTATTGATCGTCAACGGCATCCGCGTACCCATTGGCGGAATTGGGCAAAGAGTGTTTATGGCGCTGGTGTGTATTTGGCTGTTGCTGACATCGTTTCGGTTATTGATGCTGGCGAGCGCGGGCGGTTGAAACCGCGGCAACGCATCGCAAAGTCCGCCTGCGCGGGCTAGAACCAATCGGCGAAGGCCGATTTCGCCATGTGTTGCCGCGAATTCATTCGCTCCGTAAAACCGCTATTGACAGTTCTCGATGGCGAGTGCTATAATCCTGCCGATTTCTGATCGTCCCATGTAACTCGTGCGCCGTGCCGAATGCGGCGCGTCTCGACGCGGCCCGTGACGATTGCGGGGGGAACCGGCATGTCGCAAATCCAATTCAGTATCAGGGCAGACCTTGTTTAGGTCTGCCCTTTTTCTGCCATACGAGCGCTAATGGAAATCGCCATCCATTCGCACGCCATCCTCGAAGGGATAAAACACGCCGTTATCATCCTCGATAACGACAACCGCGTGGCCGACATCAACGCGGCCGCGCAGCAACTGGTCGCGCGCCCGCCCGATCAGATCATCGGGCAACCGGCGGTCGAGCTATTCGGCCTTTTCCCCGCTCTCTACGAACGCTATCGCGCCGAGACCAATCTCCATACAGAAGTCATTCTGGAACACGGCCCCGTCAAACGCTATTTCGACGTCAGCATCTCGCCGCTGCGCGACCCGCGCGGCCGCGCCCAGGGCCGCGTCATCGTGCTCGAAGATGTCAGCGTCCGCAAACAGTCCGAAGCCGCGCTCCACGATACGACTCTCAACATCATGAATCGGCTGGACGTGAACGAATTGCTGGAAACCCTGATCATCCGCGCGGGCGAGCTCCTCGATACGCCGCACGGCGTGGTTTACCTGGCGAGCCAGGGCGGCGAGCAATTGGAACGCCGCGTGGGCACGGGATTATTCCGCGAGCGTATGGAGCCGCGTCTGCGACCGGGTCAAGGATTGGCGGGGAAAATTTGGCAAACGGGACAGCCGCTCTTGGTCGCGGATTACGACGAATGGCAAGGACGCTCGCCGACCTTTCCCCGCGACTTGATCCGCGCGCTAGCGGGCGTTCCGCTGTACTCCGGCCCCAAGGTCGTCGGCGCGCTGGCGCTGGCTTATGATCGCGACGCGACGCGCACGTTTGGCGACCGGCAGATCGAGTTGTTGAGCCGCTATGCCCAACTGGCCTCGATGGCGCTAGACAACGCTCATCTCTTTAAAAGCATTCAAGCCGAAATCGCCGAACGCAAGCAGGCCGAAGCCGCCCTGCGCGAAAGCGAAGAGCGCCACCGGCTGCTGCTCGAACTATCGCCCGATCCCATCATCGTCTACGATATGCGCGGCAATGCCACGTACCTCAACGCGGCGTTCGAGCAAACCTTTGGCTGGTCGCGCGCCGAATTGCTCGGCAAGCCGGTTGATTTTGTGCCGGCCGATTATCGAGAGCAAGTCAAGCAAGGCATCCAAGATTTAATGCGCGTCGGCAAGTTGTACACGTTCGAGACCAAGCGCCTGACCAAGGACGGCCGGCTGCTCGACGTGCAAATCAGCGCATCGTTAGTGAAAGATCAGGATGGCAATCCGCAGGAGAGTCTGGTCGTTCTCCGCGATGTGACCGAACACAAGCGTATGGAGGAGGAACTGCGGCGCCAGGAGCAGTATTTCGAAAGTATCGTTGACCATAGTCCGGTCGCCATTGTAACGACTGACTGGGATGCGACGGTCGTGTCCTGGAATCCCGCCGCTGAGACGTTGTTCGGATACACCGCAGAGCAGGCCATCGGTCGCAGCATAGACGAACTCGTCGCCAACGCGGAAAGCATGCGCGCTGAGGCGGAAGGTTATAACGAGCAGATCCGGCGCGAAGGAAGCATTCGCGCGATCACCCAGAGGATGCGCCGCGATGGCGCGTTGGTGGATGTCGAATTGCTCGCTCTGCCGGTGAAGGTGGGCGGCGAACGAGCCGGCGTCATTGCGATCTATCACGACATTACCGAACTGCAACGCGCGCGGCGCCAAGCGGAAGAAGCCAACGAGTCCAAGAGCACATTTCTCGCGAATGTCAGCCACGAGCTGCGCACGCCTTTGACCTCGGTGCTCGGCTTCGCGCGCATTATCCAAAAGCGCGTCGAGGACACGATCTTCCCCGCAGTCGCGGCACACGACGCGCGCGCCGAGCGCGCGATGAATCAAGTGCGCGGGAATCTGAACATCATCTTGAGCGAGGGCGAACGGTTGACTGCGCTCATCAACGACGTGCTCGACCTCGCCAAGATCGAAGCGGGGAAGATCGAGTGGCACATGCAGCCGCTCGCCGTCTCCGAGGTCATCGAGCGCGCGACGGCGGCCACGGTCGCGCTGTTCGACCAAAAGGGCCTGCGCCTCGAAAAGCAGATCGCCGCAGACCTGCCGGCCGTCGTCGGCGACCGCGACCGGCTCGTCCAAGTCTTGATCAATCTGATTTCGAACGCGGTCAAGTTTACCGATCAAGGGGCAGTCATCTGTACGGCAAGCCAACGCGGGAGCGAGATCAGCATCAGCGTCGCCGATACCGGAATTGGAATTTCCCCAGCCGACCAAGCCAAGATGTTTCACAAGTTCGTTCAAGCGGGCGACACGCTGACCGACAAGCCGAGGGGCACGGGCTTGGGACTCGCGATTTGCAGGCAGATCGTCGAGCAGCACGGCGGGCGCATCTGGGTCGCGAGCGAGTTGGGCCGAGGGAGCACGTTCACCTTCACGCTTCCGGCGCAAGCGGTCGAATCGCCGACCGCCGCACGAAAAATCGAAATGAATTCGTTCGTCACGCAATTGGAAACGCACCTAGCCCACACGCCGAATTCCGATTCGACGCTGCCGAAAGCCATTCTGATTGTGGATGACGATGCAAGCATTCGCGCGCTGCTGCGGCAGGAACTGGAGACGGCGGGCTATCGCGTCGAAGAGGCGCGCGATGGACTAGAAGCGCTGACGCAGGTCAAGCGCGATCGGCCCGACCTGGTCATTCTCGACGTGATGATGCCGGAGCTGAACGGGTTCGACGTGACGGCGGTGCTCCGCAACGACCCGGAAACGACGAACATTCCCATCATCATTCTCTCCATCATTCACGATCAAGCGCGCGGCTATCGCCTGGGGGTGGACCGGTATATCACGAAACCGATGAACGTGCCCGCGCTCCTCGACGACGTCGAGTTGCTCGTCGCTCAGGGTGGTTCGAAAAGACGCGCGCGCGTGGACGAAGATCCGAAGAAGGAGATGTGATGCAGCCGAAAATTCTGATCGCCGACGACCAAATCCATATTCGCACGCTAATCGAGCAGACGCTGGAAGAACTGCAAGACAAGGGCGTGGCAATTGAAACGGCGGAGAACGGCGCGGACGCGCTGGCGATGATCAAGGCGGACCGGCCGCGGCTTGTCTTTCTCGACGTGATGATGCCCAAGATGAATGGCTTTGATGTTTGCCAGGCCGTCAAGCACGACCTGCGCCTGGACGACGTTTACGTCGTGATGCTCACGGCCAAAGGGCAAGAGTACGACCGGCAGCGCGGCGAGCAAGCCGGCGCGGACACCTACATCACCAAACCGTTTGACCCGGATGAGCTCTTGGCGAAAGCGGCCCAGGTGCTCGGTTTTTCAGATTGAGGCGATGAATGCGTGAGAGTTCGAGTTTGCAGCGCTTGCTCGGACGCGTGGAGGTGACCGCCCTGCTCCAGTCGTTTGCCGCGTCTGACCACGGTCTGGCCGTCGCCCTGCTTCAAACCGATGGTCAGGTGTTTGCCAGCAGCGGCAACTGGTCGCCCGTGAAACTGAAAGGTCTAGAGTCGTGCTTGTCGGAAGCGTTTGACCGCGACGAGTTTCAAGTGGATGGCTTGCGCGGCTATGCGCTCCGCGCGGGATCGCAACGTGTCGGCACGCTGGTCGCCCAGGGCGGGAGTTCCGCGAATCTGGAACAGCCACTGGCCGCCGCGCTCAAACTCTTGCTGGCGCAGGCGCTCGAAAAAAGAAACATGGCGAACGAGGCGCTGGAACGCTATCGCGAAATCAATTTGATGTATCGCATCGGCGAGACCATCGGTTCCTCGCTCGACATGGAAACAATTCCGGGCCGCATTTTGCAGGAGAGCGAGCGCGTGATTCACGCCGATGTGGGCATCGTTCTGTTGGCGAAATCCGAGGCCGAATGGGAAATCAAAGCAAGTTACGGAGACCAGGACGCAGCAAGAATTCTCGACGGCATTTTGTCTTGTATGCCCCGCAGGAATCCCGCCATCGTGACCGATGCGTCGCCGTTCAGCGCAATTCTGTACGCGCCGCTGAGGACGCAAGACCAGTTGCTCGGCGGCGTCGCGCTGGGCCGGTTGAACGATCGCCGCGTTTTCACCGCAAGCGACGAGAAGCTGCTCATGGCGCTGACGGGCCAGGCGGCCATCGCGCTCGAAAACTCGCGGCTGCACCAAGCCGATCTCGAGCGCGAGCGGCTGCAACACGAAGCGCAGTTGGCGCGCGACGTGCAAGTGAGCTTGATGCCGCGCGCCACGCCGCAAATCGCCGGTTGGGAATTTGCCGCGTATTGGCAGCCCGCCCGCGAAGTGAGCGGCGACTTTTACGATTTTGTGTCAGTCGGCGCCCAGCATGATGCGCCCTTGCATGGTCTCGTCATCGCCGACGTTTCCGACAAGGGGATGCACGCGGCCTTGTTCATGGCGTTGACGCGCAGCATCGTCCGCGCCAGCGCGGCCGCGACGATGACGCCCGCGCAGATGCTCGATCAAGCCAATCGCCTGATCTGCCACGACGCCGCGAACGGCATGTTCGTCACGTTATTTTACGCGCAACTGAATCCGACGACGGGCGAGTTGGCCTACGTCAATGCGGGGCACAATCGTCCGCTGCTCTATCGCGCGGCAGGGAATGAACTGACTGAGCTATCGCAAGCGGGTTTGGCAGCGGGGATCATCGAAGACTTGAATTACGAAGAGAGTTTTGTACGGATGGACGTTGGCGACCTGCTCGTATTGTACACGGATGGGGTAACGGACGCGACCGATGAGCAGGAGCAACCGTTTGGGGAAGAAAGATTGCGACGCGTTCTCCTCGACCACCGCGGCGCGTCTGCGGCAGACGTCACTGCGGGCCTGCAAAGCGCGCTGCGCGATTTCATCGGCGCGACCGCGCAATTCGACGATATTACGGTGGTGGTGGCGAAACGGGTGTAGCCGACGTCCGTTGGAAACCGGATGGTCGGCGTATGTTGTAGGGGCGTACCCTTGTGGTCGCCCTGGACCGGCGGGACAAGCCACCAGGGCGGGGACAAGCCACCGCCCCTACGGAAACCGTTCCTTATTTCCATTCATCTCGCAACCGGCGCACAATCTCAACAGCCGTCCCGGTACCTTCGCTTTCCTTCCAGCTTCCTTTTGCCGCAAGCGCGAGTGCCCGCAGTTCCTCGGGGCTCTTGCCCGCCAGCGGGTCCACGCGCACCCGCGGCGCTGGTTCGCTTTCGGTTGGTTGGCTCGGCGCAGTCGGGCCTTGTAACTCTCGCTCCTCCTGCAATACCTCACGTACCGCCTGCTTCATCAACTGCTTGATGCGCTCTTCGTCGAGAGGCACGCTGTGCGGCGTGGATTTGCGCGGTTTGGACGTCGGCGCCCGGCGCAATCGCTTTTGGCGTCTGCCCGCCTTTGGCGTGCTCATCGTGCTTGCCATAGTTTCACTCCTGCCGAACGGGAAAGCATTGATGCTTGGTGGTCATCGTGCTCAGTGGTTGCCATCATAACACCAAACTCGCGTCGAGAATAATTGACGAAAAGAACCGCAACGATTTCTCGTTGCGGTTCTCTGTGCGCCGGAGAGGACTTGAACCTCCACGACCGTTGTATAGTCATTAGGCCCTCAACCTAACGCGTCTGCCAATTCCGCCACCGGCGCTTGCGACGATATTATAGGCGCGTTCGGCGCGCCTGTCAAACCTTTATTTCGATTTGTTGTTCCCCTGCGCCGGCACGACCCCGTTCTCGATCTCGGCGCCCATGAGCAGTTTCAAAATGCCGCTCGGATTGCTCTTGACGACGCGCTTGTGCAGTTGCTCGGGCGACATCGGGTTGTTGCCGTTCGAGAGGAGCGCGCGGAAAATACCCGTGGTGAGCGGCGTCGCGGGCGTGATAAACCCGGGCCGTAATCCACAGTGGTCGGCGATGCATTCCCACAGCGCATCTACCTTGCTGACTTCACCCGTCTGCGGGTGAATGCGGTCTACCGGCCGCGAGTCGGCGGGCGTGGGATAGTATGTGCGGCATTCGTCGCACAACGCGTCGTGCATTTCGGAACGCAGCTCGCGGCCGTTGTTTTCGAACCATTCCGTATCAATATGAAATAAAGTGTTGGTATCAGGTCGGGCAATAGGCATAGGTAACCAGTAAGCAGTGAACAGTCAACAGTAAGCAGGAGTTAGCGACGGGACTCTTCGTTGAGCACAAAATAGCCGCCGCCGACGGATGCAAAGGCGCGGCTTTCGATCAGCCCGCTCAGCACGGCGCGCGGGCCGATGCGGCGAATCAGGTTGATCGCGCTGTAGACCGTCTTGGCGTGGACGCGGCCTGCGCCGCTCAATTTCGCCAGTTCGGGAAAAATCTCTTCGAGCAAGACCGGCAGCGGGCGCTGTTCCCGCGCGAGCTGCGCGAACGTGTCGAGGCCCACCGGATCGGCGATGACGATCAGCATTTCCTCGTCGTACTTGTGCGAAAGCGGGCGTTTTTCTTGCGAGAACGACAGCCGCCCGTTCAACGCGCGCGCCACGCGGACCCACAAGCTGCGCTCGCGCTGCGGCTGATACTCGACCGTCAGCGTGAACGGTTCGGGGCCGCGCCGCAGCGTAATGTACGCGCCCGGCGACAAGCGCCGCGTGGTGTACCAAGCGCCGAGGCCGACCAGATAATTTCCTTCGGCGACGGCGTAGCCCGGGAAAACTTCACGCGACGTCGCATCCACGAAATTGATGCGCAAGCGCGGGTGAGTGAAATTCGGCAAGAGCGCGCGCACGGGCGGGATGAGCGGCAGCGTCCCGGCGCGGCGGTGCGGATACGTGAGCACGAGCGTCACTTCGTCGCGCGGCGGGGCCGACGGCTTGTTGACGTTTCCGTTCGAGTCCGCGGTATCGTAAAGATCGGTCGCGATGGTTTCGAGTTCCGCCGGCAGGCGCACGGTGCGCGCCGGCAGCATGTCCAGAATTTGCGGCCGCTCGCGCGCTTCCGGCAACTCCATACGCGTGAGAATCCAACGCGCTTGGCTGACCGGCCCCACATCCTCAAAGCGCGGGTCGCTGCTGACTCTCAGATTGAGCGCGAAATCCATGGCCGCTTTCTTGCCGGTCTGCGGCAAATCCAGGATTTTCTCCAGCTCGGCGGTCGAAAGCGCATCGCCGGCCTGCTCGATGGCGGCTTCGGCCAGGTTGAGGTAGCCGGGATTGATCTCGGGCAGCAGCCCCTTCAAGAACCATTGATCGCCGACATGGACGAATTCCTTGTCGGCGCTCAGACGCTGGAGCAGCGCGGCGCGAACCGATTCGCCGTATTTGGCGACCGCTTCCTCGGGCGTAACACCCAGCGAAATGGCCGTCTGCGTAAGCTCTTCGTTCAACGGATGCGGCGCGGCATAACCCGCGGCGAATTCGCGCGCCTGGGCTTCGCCTTCGAGCTGCGCGCTAATCACCTGAAAGTCGCCGAGCCGTGGATTGTCGCCGGGCCGCACTTGCTTGACGACCCCTTCGCGATTCCCTAGCGCCGTGAAGACGATGGATTGCCCGACTTGAAAAGTGTTCTTGGGTTGATAAACCGGCGCGCGGCGCGCGGCGAGCTCGGCCAGATGTTTTTCTTCTTCGCGGACGCGCCATTCGATCAGGTGGACGGCCAGATCGCGGCTGGGGACCGGAGCGCCGCGTTCCAGTAGGAAACCGTACAAGTGCTCGACGTCTGTGTCGCTCGTTCCGACGTGGCTCCAAAACTCTGCTGATTGACTCGCCATCAATGCCTTCCGAGAATTCCCTTTCGGTCAAAAGATGACGTATCGCCACAGATAAAAACTTGATGCAGGGCTGCGTGACGATACGTCGGATAGCACGCAATCGCGTGACAATTTCAATCTCTATTATAGCGCACTTTATGTTTTCGCACAAACTGCAATCGCATTTGTTGGCGGGTCGAATCTCTGGTAAAATAGCCCGGTCGCATTCCATCGAGGTCACATGTCAATTCCCGTTCGCGTGTCTCAAGCCCTCGCGGCGCTTTTCCACATCCCGCCGGATGCGCTCGAGTATTTGCTTGTCAGCAAGCACATCGGTTATCCATCGGAAACGCGGCTCCCGTTTCCGGCGGAACTCATTCCCATCGGCGCGCGCCTGGTTTTGCGCGGCTGGCTCAACAACAAGTTTTTCCCGACGAATCGCGATTGGGTGCTTCCATACTGGGCCGAGCGGCAATTCGATCCCCGCAACCCGGCATTTATCCCGCGCGGTTTCAATCTCTATACGATCAACTACGCGCATCGCGATTGGACAATGATCGGCAACCTCGACCGCGCGCGGGAAGCGATTGTTGATCCACGCGGCGCGGTCACCCCCTGGTTCGATGGCTGGTCGCTCGACGTGTGGCTGCAAGTGGATGGCAAGTTGTTCGCGCCTTCGCGGCTGGCGCAGGTCGAGCAATCGCTCTACGAAAACTTGCCGATCGTCGTCACCGAATTCCAAGCGAACGATGTGCGCGTCCGTACCGAGGTATTCGCGGCGGAAGAAGAGGACGGCGGCGAATGGGTCGTCGAACAACTCGGCGTCGAGAATCCGAGTTCCGCGCCGCGACGGTGTACGTTGTACGTGGCGGTGCGACCGTTCAATCCCGAAGGTGTGAGTCTGATAAAGAGACTCGAAATACGGGAATCAGAGGGAACAATTCTCGTGAACGACGCGGTCGGCATCGTCTTGCCAAAGCCGGACGGGGTCGCGGTTTCGGATTTCGCGAATGGCGATGTCGCGTTAGCATTGCCCGCGCTGAACGGCAAAACGCGCGTCGAAAGCAAGGCCGGACTCGCGACCGGCGTCGCCGCGTACCATTTCGATCTTGCGCCGGGCGAGAGCAAGTCGTGGGTCGTGCAGATGCCGATGACCAAAGTCGAGCGCGACGAAGACGACCCGACTCCTCTCCCACACCCTCACACTCCCATACTCCAATTGCGCGCGCATACCATCGCCGCATGGCGCGCCAGACTCGCGCAGGGCATGCGCGTGCGCCTGCCGGACGAGCGTCTGCAAAATGCCTTTGAGGCGAACAAGGCGTTCTTGCTCTTGCTCCACGACGGCGACTCGATCACGCCCGGGCCTTTCACGTATCACCAGTTCTGGTTCCGCGACGCGGCGTATTTGTTGAACGCGCTCGACAAGCTGGGTTACCACGCAGAATCGCGCGAGGTGATCGAAGCATTCCCGCGCCGGTTGGAGAAGGATGGCTATCTGCGCGCGACCGAAGGGGAGTGGGACTCGAACGGCGCGGCGATTTGGGCGATGGTCGAGAACGCGCGGCTGACCGGCGACAAGGAACTGGTGGCGCGGCATTACTGGTCCCTGCTGCGGATGGCATCGTGGATCAATAGCAAAAGGCAACAGAAGGAATTCGGCGCCCATCAAGGACTGCTCCCTCCCGGGCCGAGCGCGGAGCATTTGGGGCCAAGTGATTATTACTATTGGGATGATTTTTGGGGCCTCGCCGGATTGCGCGATGCGGCCATTGTCGCCGAGTGGGTGGGGCAGGCGAAAGATGCTGAGAAGCTGCAGCGGAATTTCGAATCGTTTCGCGCGGACGTGGATGCGTCGCTCGCAGGGGCCGCGGCGCGTTTGGGACGCGCGGCCATGCCCGCTTCGCCGTATCGCCGCCTCGATGCGGGGATGGTGGGCAATCTCGCCGCGCTCTATCCGCTGCGGCTCGTTGCGCCGGATGATCCTCGCATTGTGGATACGCTCGCCGCGCTGAAAGAGACGGCGTGGATGGAAGACGCGTATTTCAATCACGTCGGCCATTCGGCGTTCGGCACGTACTTGTCGCTGCACGCCGCTCAGTGTTATCTGTTCCAGCGCGATCCGCAAGCATGGAAAATTGTTCAGTGGGTGCTCGCTCACGCCTCGCCAACGTTCACGTGGGCCGAAGGCATCCATCCGATCACGCGCCGCGGTAATATGGGCGATGGACACCACGGCTGGGCGCTCGCCGACTTTTTGCTCGTCGTCCGCAACCTGCTGCTGTACGAAGAAAACGATCATCTCGTCATCACGCCTACGTTGCCGGAGGATTGGACGCTCGAGAACAATGTGATCAAAGTGGAAGACGCGCCGACGTATTTCGGCAACGTCAGTTATACCATCGCCTTTGGCGAGCGCACTGGCACGCTCGTCGTCAACGCCGACTGGCGCGACGCGCCTGAATATGTCGAGTGGGATCTCCCATTTGCGTTGCGTGAGGCGGGGACGGATGTGGAGAGCGCGGAGATCATCGGCAATCAGGTGCGGCTGCCGCGCGGGGTGAGGCGCGTGGTGGTGACGTGGTGAGGGAACGGATTGCCTTCGGCGAAACGGATAAACGGAAAACGGATGACGCGCAGGGTTGTTGATCTTAATGGAAGCGATTGGCGTTTTGGCTCGGTCGCGCAAAAGACGTTTGGCGATGTGGATGATATTGGCGAGGTGCGCGAGTGGCTGCCCGCACAGGTGCCGGGTGATGTGCGGCTGGATTTGCTACGCGCGGGCAAAATCGCCGATCCGTTTGTCGCGGCCAACAACGACGAGTCGCAGTGGATTGACGCGCGCGATTGGTGGTACACTCGCGAGCTCAAGTTGGAGTTGCAGCCGGACGAACGAGCGTTTCTGATCTTCGAAGGGATTGATTACCAGAGCACGGTGTTCGCGAACGGCACACAACTGGGCCGGCATGTGGGCATGTTCTCACGGCAAGTCTACGAGCTTCCAACGCCCAACCTCCAACGTCCAACCTCCAATGTCCAACTTCCAACTTCCAATTTCCAACTTCCAATCTCCGTCCGCGTTTGGGGTGCCGACGCGTTACCCAAGATGCGGCTGTCGCTCGCGCAGAGAGTTTGGGGTCGTTTCATTGCGCCGCTCATCAAGCCGAACCCGCCGTTCCCTGACCGGTATGCGACGCTCAAATGCCAGATGCAATTCGGCTGGGATTTTGCGCCGCGCTTGCGAACGTGCGGCATTTGGGATGACGCGTACGTCGTGGTGACGCGGTCGGTGTTTTTCGAGGACGTGCGGGTCAAGTCGCAAGTCGCAGGTCACAAGTCGCAGGTTGCAAGGATTCAGCTCCATCTCGCGTTGGATTCAGCGGTTGAGCAAACCGTGCTGGCCGTGATCAATATTCGCGGCAAGAATTTTGAGAGCGAGGCGCAGACATTTCGGTTTCACTTGGATCTCGCGCGCGGCAAGCAGACGCAGCAGGTGGCATTCGACTTGCAGGACGCGCGGCTGTGGAATCCGTGGGATCACGGCGAGCCGAATCTTTACGAAATCGAGATTCAGCTTTCACCCCCAAGTTCGCAAGAGTTCCTAGATTCGTTTTCCACGTCCTTCGGCATTCGTTCGTTTGAGCTAGTTCGTAGTGAGCCGTCCCGAGGAAGCGAGGGAAGCGGCGGCGGCGTGGCGCCAAGCGGCGATACTCCGCTGCGCTTCGTAACTGACTACAAACGTCGCCGCGTCGAATCGTGGACATTCGTCGTGAACGGCCAGCGCGAATTCATCCGCGGCGCGAATTGGGTCCCGCTCGACGCGATCCCGGCGCGGTTGACGCGCGACGACTATGCTGCGCGGCTCAAACAGGCGCGCGACGCGAACGTGAATTTCCTGCGCGTGTGGGGCGGCGGGCTGAAAGAGAAACGCGCCTTTTACGACTTGTGCGACGAATTGGGCATTCTCGTCTGGCAAGAGTTCCCCTTCGCGGGCGCCATCCTCGATCGCTTCCCGCGCGACCTGGCGTTTCTCAAGTTAGCACGCGCGGAATCTACCGCAATCGTCCGGGACCTTCGCAATCATCCGTCCCTCGTCGTGTGGTGCGGTGGAAACGAATTCAACACGCGCGGCAATCGCGCGATTGTGAATGTGCTGCGCGCGGTGGTCGAGAGCGAAGATGGGACGCGGCCCTTCAAGCCCGCGTCGCCGTACCGCGATGAATCGCACAACTGGCGCGTCTGGCATCGCGGCGCGAACATGAGCGATTATCGCCAGGACCACACGCCATTCCTCAGCGAGTTCGGCTTGCAGTCCGCGCCCGACGTCGAATCGCTCCAACGGTTTCTGCCAGAGGACAAGCTGTTTCCCCCGAATGAAATGTGGGAGTACCATCACGCCCAGTTGGGCAAATTGAAGCGATACGCGCGGTCTGTAGGACAAGTAGGACAAGATGGCTCGGCACCCACAGGTGCCGCCTTGTCCTTCGTCGCCGCGACGCAGCGCGCGCAAGCGTTCGGGCTGCAAATTGCCATCGAGCACATGCGCCGCCGCAAGGGGGAAACGAGCGGGGTCGCGGTCTGGCAATTCAATGACGCGTGGCCTGCGATTTCGTGGAGCGTCGTGGATTACTACGGGCAGCCCAAGCGCGCGTACACGGAACTCCGGCGACTCTATTCGCCCGTCTTCGTTTCCTTCGATTACACGTTCAAGCGCCGCCGCGCCGGTCAAACGGTTCACGGCGACCTGTGGCTCATCAACGATCTCTGCCGCGCGTTCGACGACGTGGAACTGGCCGCGTACCTGAACGAGCAGCAGATTTGCGTGCGCCGCGTTTCGCTCGCGCCGGATTCCGCGGCGCGTCTCGATGCGCTCGACATGCGCCTGGTTGAAGGCGAGAACACCTTGCGACTCGAGTTGCGCGAGCGCGAACGCGTACTCTCCGATCACACTTACGACCTGAATTTCTGCGATGCGGGCAAAATCAATCCGCTCATCGCCATGCTGTATCCAATCTACGATCGTCTAATGCGGTAAGGAGTCAACATGCGTCTCTTGGTTACCGGCGGGGCCGGGTATATCGGCAGTCAGATGGTGCGGCAGCTCGTCGCGGCCGGGCATTTCGTCGTGGTCGCCGATTCGTTGGAGAACGGGCACCGCGCGGCGGTCGCGCCGGATGTGCCGCTGCTCGTCGGAAATATCGGCGACCGAGAATTCCTGCGCCAGATTTTTTCGCGCGGGCCTTTCGACGCCGTGATCCATTTTGGCGGTTACATTTCGGTCAAAGAATCCACACAAGACCCCGCCAAGTACTTTCGCAACAATATCGCGAATACGATCCAACTGCTCGACGCGATGGTCGAGCACGACGTCATGCGCCTAGTGTTTTCGTCGTCGGCGGCTGTGTATGGGAATCCAACCAAGGTCCCGATCTCTGAAGACCAGTCGCCTGCGCCGATCAATCCTTATGGCTGGTCCAAGCTGATGGTCGAGCAAATGACGACGTGGTTTGGACAGACCTGGGGCTTGCGCGCGATCAGTCTGCGCTACTTTAACGCTTCGGGCGCGACCCTCGACGGCAATTTCGGCGAAGACCATCCTGACGAGGGGCATATCATTCCGCTGGCCCTCCGCGCCGCGCGCGACGGCGAACCGTTTCAACTTTTCGGAACCGACTATCCCACCCGCGACGGCACGTGCGTCCGCGATTATATCCACGTGGTTGACTTGTGCGACGCGCACCTGTTGGCGCTGGATGCGCTGATGAGCGGCCATCCGACCGCCGCCTACAACGTCGGCATCGGCGTCGGTTATTCGAATCGCGAGATTGCCGAGATGGTCCGCAAGGTCACGGGGATTGATTTCGAGATGCGGATCTCGCCGCGGCGTCCGGGCGATCCTGCCGAGTTGGTGGCCGACTCGACCCGACTGCGCCAGGAGTTTGGCTGGGAGCCGCGCTATGCGGATTTAGAGGCGATTGTCGGTTCCGCGTGGGCGTGGCACAAAACGCACCCCAACGGCTATCGTTCGTAGTCCGCGGTCCCGCGGTGACGAGGGAAGCGGAGTGGAGTCGCGTTCATGCGCGTCGCAATCAACGGGAGTTTCTGGCACAAAACCACGACGGGCAGCGGGCAATACGTGCGTGAACTCGTGTCTGCAATGGCACAGTCCAATCGCGAGAATGATTATGTGTTGATCGTGCCCGAAGGCGAGAGCACCCGCGCGCACCTGCGCGTCTTGGACGATATTTCGCCGCGCACTTTTCTCTATCCCGAATCAGTCGCTCTGGCGCGGTACAGCGAGAACCTCGCCAAAGTCTGGTTCGAGCAGCGCGTCTTTGGGCGCGTGTGCCGCCGCGAACGCGCGGATCTCGCCCACGTTCCCTACTTCGGCTCGCCGCTGTTTCCAGCCACGCGCACGGTTGTCACCATCCACGATCTGATTCCGATGCTGCTGCCTCTCTATCGCGGGTCGCCATTCGTGCGACTTTACACCGCGCTGGCCGCGGCGAGCGCGCGCCGCGCCGATGCCATCATCGCCGATTCGGAATGTACCAAGCGCGATATCGTCCGGCGCTTGAAGATCCCCGAGGAGCGCGTGCGCGTGGTCTATCTCGCCGCCAGCGCGCGCTATCGTCCGATCGAAGATGTCGCCGCAGTGCGAGCCAAGTACGCGCTGCCCGACAGGTATCTTTTATACCTCGGCGGATTCGACCAGCGCAAGAACGTGCGGGTCATTATCGAAGCGTTTGCTTTGCTGCCCGAACTGTATCGCGAGCGTTATCGTCTGGCGCTCGCGGGCGTTTCGTTGGGCAACGACTCGGCCTTTTTCCCCGACCCGCGCCGCATCGCGCAAGAGGTCGGTCTGCCCGAGGATGCGATTCGATACGTCGGCGGGGTGTTGGAAGAGGACAAGCCCGCGCTCTATTCCGGCGCGACGCTGTTTCTCTATTCGTCGCTCTATGAGGGCTTTGGATTGCAGCCGCTGGAGGCGATGGCGTGTGGGGCGCCCGTCATCGCGTCGAACGCGTCCTCGCTGCCCGAAATCATCGGCGATGCTGGATTGGCTGTGGACCCGTCAAGTCCGATCGCGTGGGCCGAGGCGCTGCGCGCGGTCGTTGGCGACGCGGCGCGCCGGGACGCAATGCGCGCGCAAGGGATGGCGCAAGCTGCGAAATTTTCGTGGGCGCGCGCGGCAGAGGAAACGTGGGCCGTGTATCGGTCGGCGATGGGCGGATGAATCTTGTGGTGAGCGAAGTCGAACCATCGCGGCAGCACGAACACCAAGTCGGCCTTCGCCGACTCAAAATAACCGACGAAGGTCGGTTTCGTGTGCTTGTTGCCGCGAATTTATTCGCCCCGAGCGGATTTACATACGCCGAATCTTATTGTAGAATACTCGCCGAGGTGAAAGCATGAATATTCTAGAACGGGCGCCGATTTCAACCGTGCGCCGCAATCACGGGATCGAGCACGCGACCGTACACGTGTTGACATCACACGACCCCAGTCTGCGACTGGTCGGGCGCGCGGATACTTCGGGATTCTTCATCTACGGCGACGTCTCGACCGAGCGACTTGAGAAGGCCGCCAATGAAGCGGTCGAACGTTTGAGCAACGGCGAAGGCGCGTTGGCGGTCCATCCGCGCTGCGGCACGAATCTCGTCGTCGCGGGCCTGCTCACCGGTCTCGCGGCCGCGATCGCCCTCGGTCGCCGTCCCACGCTGCGGCGCATTCCTGACGCGATTCTCGCGACGACGCTCGCGGCCTTTGTCGCGCAGCCGCTTGGCCTGTCGGTCCAGGAACACATCACCACGTCGCCCAAAGCCGCGGGCGCGCGTGTGGCCGGCATCCGCCAAGAACAGATGGGACGCGTCAAGGTGCAGCATGTAGATATTGCGTGGGAGTAAGATTCCAGATTCCAGACAACCGACGCCAGACCCAGGTCTGGCGCTTGATATCGTAACCGAAGCAAAGGGAACGGCTCTATGGAAAAGTTAAGAAAATTCGGCTTGACTTTCGATGGACTGAATCTGTGTTTTGGAAAAACATGAGCGGGATATGTGGTTGGAGTACTAGGAAGAAGCTCAGGGGCAGGTCTACAACCGTGATATCTCGTCTTCGATAATTCGCAACACGTCAATCACACTTTGCGGCTGTCCAGGGACTACGTTTCCTTCGCCGCCAACATGAATGTGATGAGGAAAGTTCTCTAGTTTACGGTGGTCCGGCGTGCTGTCCCAGCGTCGTCGTAGGACGCTCTTGTCACCGCTCGTCCAGTGATGACGATAATCAACGGTGACGATTTGATCTCCATTCAAAACAAAGTATTCTGCCAATTCGATAAAGTCGCCGTTCGTCAATGCGCCGCGAACGCGGATATACCCATCGTCTATGTTAGCCCATGAGCGGACGATTTGATACTCGGCAATGACTGGACTGCTAATCAATGCCAGTTCAGTATCCGCGAGATAGGAAGCAGGGTCACTCATGAGCGCCTACGCCGCGCAGGATTTGCAGACGTGCTGTGATACGCTGCCGCATCTTGGAAAAAGCATTCCACTCCATCATGTCGCCGGAGTCCGGCATCTGGCCCGCCTGGAAGCGTCCGGCAAACTCGTCTGTGGCTAGTCCGTGTTGCTGCTCAAATTCGGCGAGCGCGGCATTGACTCGTTGCAAATCCGCCTCGTCGCGAGCAATCTGGCGCGCGATGATCTTGCGTAAAGCATTGTCGAGAAAGGCATCGTGGAATCCAGCGGTATACAGTTTTTCGAGTCGGTTAAGGTCTTGAGCCGTTATTGTGGCTGACATTTCGCTACTCCTGCTTTTCACATCTCCGTATTGGATTATAGCATAACAGATTTCCAACCGCAACGCGCGTGCGGCTCATTTCAAAGGCGCAATGACAAAAACCGCGACCTCGTGTATAATCCTCACGAGGTCGCTTTCTAATCTCCAATCTCCAACATCTAACTTCCAGAATCATGTACTATATTCTCCACGGCGAGGACGAATTCTCGCGAACCGAAGAACTGAACAAGTTGCGCGCCAAGATGGGCGATCCGCAATTCGCTGACTTGAACACGATGCTGTTCGACGGGCGCAAGGTGTCGTTCGGTGAATTGCAGCACGCGTGCGACTCGGTGCCATTCCTCGCAGACAAGCGGCTCGTGATTGTCGAGGGGATGCTCACGCGATTGGAACCGCGGCGCACACAGAACGCCGAGGATGGTGACGAAATCGAAGAGGAAGTGAATCCGGATTTGGCGAAAGATTTGAAAGAGTATCTACCGCGCCTCCCGGATTCGACCCGGCTCGTCTTCGTCGAATCGAAAACACTCGCCAAGAACAATCCAATCCTAAAGCAGGCGGAGGGCGACAAGAAAAACGCTCATGTCAAGGAATTTCAACTGCCGAAAGAAACCGCACTGCCGCGATGGATTCAAGCGCGCGTGGCGGAAAAGCAAGGCGCCATCGAGCCGGACGCGGTGAACGCCCTGGCCGCGCACGTCGGCAGCGACTTGCGTTTGATGGATAACGAAATCGCCAAGTTGCTGGCGTACTGCGGCCCGGAACCAATTCGGGTGGAGGATGTGAACACGCTCGTCGCGGCGGTGCGGGAATCAAGCATCTTCGACCTGGTGGATGCCATCGGCGCGCGCCAGACGAGCGCGGCGCTGAAACTGCTGCACGCCCAGCTCGATCAGAATGCCGCGCCGCTGTATCTGCTCACGATGATCGCGCGCCAGTTTCGGATGCTGCTGCAAATCAAGGACCTCGCCGCGCGCGGGATGAATCCGGCGGCGATCCGCGAGCAGCTCAAGTTGCATCCATTCGTGGTGGACAAGACTTACAAGCAGGCCGCGAATTTCAGCGTTCCACAACTGGAGCGAGCGTACGGAAAACTGTTAGAGACCGACCTCGCGATGAAAACGAGCCGAAGCGATCCGGTCGCCGCACTCGATCTGTTGATCGTGGACTTGACGCAAAAGTAAGTGCGACGCACTCAAGAGGTGCGTCGCACTTTTTACGCCGGCATGATGGACTGGGCAAGTTGGAGAACAGTTGGGAATGGTGAGTTATTCATCGCCGACAATTTTGAAATCGCGCGGCGCGCCCGGCGGCGGCGCGCTGGGCGGGAAATAGTATTGGCCCTGGTTGAATGCGTAGGGCGACGGCGATTGCTGTGGCGGCGCGAGTACGATGATCGGCTGCTGTGGACGCGGTTCGTCATACCCACGGCCCGGCGCATCGCCGCCGCGGTCGTCGCGTCCCCAGTGTCGGCTCGCGGCAATCACAAAGCCGATGCTGACCGGAATGCTGGCGCTGATCCCGCAGATCGCGCCCACCACCACCGCCATCGCTTCATCCGACAAGCGGTTGCCGACCACTACGGCAAACGTCGCCGCAAACGCAATTCCGACAAGCACAATTCCGTTTCGCATATCTGCCTCGCGTTACTTGATTCGTTGCAGAAATGCCCCGAGTGGACGACGCGTC
>JACQYF010000095.1 GCA_016208315.1 Chloroflexota bacterium
CGTGTTCGTGCCAAAGCGCGGCTGCCGCCGGCCCATGCGCATGCGAATCTGGCGAAGCTTGTGGCAGTGTGTCCGCGCGTCGCCGAAATCGTAGGCATCGTAGAAATCGCGAAAGTCGTTGTAGACCGCGACGAAATCGTTGCCGAACGTTGCCGGATTGTCGGGAACGCGGCGCAGCGGGCTGACCAACTTGACGATGGTCGAATGCGTCCGCCGCAGCTCCTCCATCAGGTCGGTAAGATCCGCGGTGATGCTGGCATTCTCGCGGTCCTTTTTGTCTTGCAGGTTATTCCAGATCTCGACGATGGATTTTGCCGCCGAGGCCGCGACGTTGATCGGGTTCAGAAAGTCGAGTGCGCCCATACGTCTCCTCGTGGTTGTGTTTTCCATTTGAACGAACGCCATCGGTTGAATAAACCGACGGCTATCAGGCGGGAAACCCGCTCCGCGGGTTCAGGGTTGAATACGTTCGAGAAGTTCGCTCATTTTTCCCGTGCGGTGGTACTCTTTCTGGTTCTGGATGTATCTGACGACCCTGGGAATCTCGGCTTGGCGGATCGTCATGACGCCGTAACCATCTTGCCAGTACAACGTTTCTTCCAAGCCGCTATCATGGGTGATAAAATGGGACGAAGCGCCTTTCAGGTTCTTGGCAACATCTGCAACCAGAATGCTCGGCGTCAAACCGAGCAAAACGTGGAGGTGATCCCATGCGCCGTTCACCGCGTATAGCGTGTAGCCCAGCTCTTGGCATTTCGCGCTAATGTAGGGAAACAGGCAAGCTTCGACGGTTGCAGTCAGGCACGGCTCGCGGTTCTTGGTTGACCACACGAAATGATAGATGAGTTGATAGAAAACGCCAGTGCGTTTCATGTGGCTTCCCCCTAACCCGCAAAGCGGGTTTTCCGCTCAATAGGCGTCGGTTTCTGTAACCGATGCCGTTCGCTGCGCGGCAACTGCCAAACTCCGGCAAGGTCGCCGATGCGATGGAGCGCCATCGGATGGAATCCGACGGCTAGAAATCCCCGAAACCCGCTTTGCGGGTTTTCCGCTCAATAGGCGTCGGTTTCTGCAACCGATGCCGTTCGCTGCGCGGCAACCTCCAATCTCTGGCAAAATCCCCGATGCGGCGGAGCGCCATCGGATGGAATCCGACGTCTACAACTGTGGCAAACCTGCTTCGCAGGTTCTATTCCTCTCTCCCCATCCTCGCCAACACTAACTCCCGCGCTTCTTCCACTAACGCGCGTTCGTCGCCTTCGCGCTGCGCGGCGAGTTCCGCGGCGACGAGTTCGATCTCGCGGCGGGCGCTGATGATTTCGGTCGTCCCGCCGTTGTGGGTTTCGGTTTTCAGCGAGACCGCCGAGCGGTCGAGGTCGAAGTAAAAGTTGAGTTCGCCGCCAAGCCGCCAAATGTCGAAGAAACGGAGATGGTGGTAGACTTCGCGGGGCAGCGGGCCTTCGATCCGCAGTTGCAGCATTTGCTCGGGGTCGGACCAGGCGCGCAATTGCTCAAAGACGTATTCGGTTGGCTCGGTTTCAGGAAGGTTCGTGGTACGGATCGTCTCGCGCCGCATCGGCTGCGGTTCGATTTCCTTGTGAATGAGCTTGACCGCTTGCTTGCCCTCAAGCTCGGCGTAGTAGAAACCGGGCCTTTCATTCAACTCGCCAAAGCCCATCCGTTCGGTCGCACCCGGGATAATGATGGTCGCGTCGTCAACGACGGCTTTGTGCGTGCGGTGAATATCGCCGAGAACAAAGTAATCAATGCCCTTGAGCGCCGCGACGCGCGACTTTGACAGAATTGGATCGCCGAAATCGGGCGGGACGTTCGCTTCGTAGCCCGCGTGGAGCAGCAGCAGGGTGACATCCGCGTCCGGCGCGGTGTACTCGACGCCGTCGAGCGGATCGGCGCGCGCGGGCAAGCGCGGGTCCGGCGCGAGTCCGCCCATCGCGACGCGGGTTCCTTCGATCTGGAAATGATCAAATTCGATTTGCGTCCGCTTCGAAAAGACGCGCGCGGCGCGAAGCGCATCGAAAATGCGAACGGGCGTCGCGCCGTCGCTCGCAGTCGGCATGTCGTGATTACCGCTGATCGCGAGGATGCGGACGCCGGCATCGCGCAGTTTTTGGAATTGCTGTGCGACGAAAGTGAGTTCGGCGGGCGGCGGCGCTTCGCGGTCGAACAGGTCGCCGCAGTGGAGAAAGAAATGGGCGCGCTGCCGGATGGCAAAGTTCACCACCTGGGCGAATGCGTCGCGCAAAATTCGGCGGCGGTCGTTCAACTGCTTGAAATTCATCTTGGCGTAGTAGCGGCCGAGGTGGTTGTCGGAGGTGCAGACGAGTCGGATCATTTTGGTAATTGGTAATTGGAGATTGGAAGTTGGAAATTAGAAGTTGGACGTTGGACATTGGCTCATTGGCTCATTGTCCTACACGGCTTCTTTCCACTCACTCCGCCCGCGTGCTTTCTTTTCCTCTTTCGCCTTTTCCTCACGCCGCACGGTCACGACCTCACTGCGCGCGCGTTCGAGCGCGCCGACGACGTCAATGTCGTTGCCACCTTCTCTCGACAAGCGCTCGCCGACCTTGACCATTACCGGCACGCGCACGAGCGGCCCAAGGATGACTGCCTCGCCGACGTTCAAGCCGGGCAAATCGCCGAGCAGTCCTTCGCTGATACTTTCAGATGATTGGCGGACCGCGTTTTGGTCTTGCGGATTCGTGAGGCGCATGATGATTTGCGAGTTGCACTGCGAGAGTGTATCGCCGTGAACTTTGTACGGGCGCTGCGTGATGAGTACCATGAACAATCCGAACTTGCGTCCTTCGGAAGCGATGCGCTTGATGATGCCCGCGGCTTGCGACTGCATCCCTTGTCCGCCGGGCACAAAATTGTGCGCTTCTTCGAGAACGAAAAAGACAGGACGTGCCAAGCCCTGATTCACCGCGACGCCCCACGCCTCGCGCAGTACCTTATCCACGACAAACTCGGAAATCCACGAGTCCACGCCAGCGACATCAATCACCGAAAGCGTCATCGGGCGCAGGAGGTCTTCCATGGGCACATCTTCGTAACCCCAAATGTCAATGCGCTCCAGTCGCTCGATATATTTCAGCGCTTTTTGCGCGCCGCTGATCGCGTCGAGCGATGCGGCTTTTGCGCCATTTGCCTTTGCGCCATTGGGCGTTGGGACCGCTTCCTCGGTATGGCTGTCGAGATCGTCCCACTCGATGTTGGCCTTCTCCGCAACCTTTTTGCCGAATGCTCGGTCAAATTCCTCCTCGTCGCCAATCGAAGGGTTGAGCGTGCGCGGGCCGCGAGTCATGCCCGGCGCGGGTGGAGCTCCGTCAGCGCCGTTCGCGAGCTGTTCGAGTTCCTGTATGAAAATTTTGGGTGTGTAATCCGTGCCTTGCAGACCATCCCATACGGTCTGAATCGCTTTGCGAATATTCGTCGAGGTGGGCGCAACGCCGGTCAACTGGCATAGTTCGTCCACGTCGAGCTTGGAAAACTGCATCGTGAATTTTTTCGAGCCGCCGATTTCCTCGTCGGGTATCCGCCCCACCTGGGTAGTCGGCAATCGGAAAATGTCCACGCGATCCGCAAACGGCGTGGTGCGATGCTGCTTGTCGCGGCGCATTAGCACGTAATCGCTGTTGGGGTCGAAGACGACGACCGTGCCGCCGAGCTGCAAGAGCTTTTCCAAAATGACGCCGACCGTGTACGATTTGCCGGCGCCGGTCTGCGCGATGACCGCGAGATGGCGGCGCAAGCCATTCGGATTCAGCATCACGCTGACTTGAGGGCGATTGATGAGCGTGCCGATTTCGATGCCACTGTCCACGTTGTAGGAAAAGAATTTCCGCAAGAGTTCGTCTGGCGCGAGGCCGACTTCCGCGCCGGGCGTCGCGGCGTGGCGTGGAAACTGCACCGAGTTGCCGTCGAGAAAGCCGAGCACTTTGGCGGTACCGACGACAATCGGCGGCGAGGATTTCAAACGATTGAGGATGGACTCGACCTCGGTGTAACTCAGCGTGCGGTCGAGTAATCGAGACGAAACGGAAAGCCCGACGACCTGCGCGAGTACGTCAATCTTGCCCGATGGTGATTGCACTTGGACGACGATGTATTCTAGCCGCGGCGGTGCGATCTCGCGATTCGTGACAAACGTAAATTCGTCCGTACGCACTTCGCCGACAATGTAACCGACTGTGCCCATGAGGTCTCCTGTCGCAAGTTTCAGGTCACAAGTCACAGGCCACAGGTCTCAAGTTGCCCGTAACTGAACAATCGTTCTAATTGGGATTATAGCCGAACAGAGAGGGAGTGTCAAGAGGCGAACGGCAAGACCTGTGAGGTTTCCGGAAACCTCACAGGTCTACTCGACGACCAATCTCCGCAGCGCGCGCAGGTTCCGATTGTCCTCTTTCATGTCGGGCCCTTTCGGCGTTTCGAGCAGCGCGGGCAGGTCGTTCCAGCGTTGGTCGTTTAGCAAGTTCTTGAATCCCGCGCGGCCGATCTTGCCCTTGCTGATATGCTCGTGCCGATCCACGTGCGAGCCGAGCGGCGTCTTGGAATCGTTGAGGTGCCATGCTTTGATTTGTTTGATGCCGACTGCGTCGTCGAATCTCTTGATGGTGTCGGCGTAGGCGTCGGGCTTGCGGATGTCGAACCCGGCGGCGAAGAGATGGCACGTATCGAGGCAAACGGCGATGCGCCTGCCGGCGCGGATCATCTCGCGCAATTTCGCGATCTCCTCGAACGTGCAGCAGAGATTGCTGCCCTGTCCCGCTGTGTGTTCGATCAAAGTTACTGTGCGTAGGTTCGGCAATTTCTCGTGGATGCGGTTGAACGCCTCGGCGGCGCGTGCCAAGCCGTACTCGATGCCTTTGCCCATGTGCGAGCCGGGGTGCATGACGAGGTACGGAATGCCGAGCAACTCGCAGCGCGCCAATTCATCTTCCATCGAGGCGATGGATTTCTTCCAAAGCGCCGTGTCCGGCGAGCCGAGGTTGATGAGATACGACGTGTGCGCGACGACCGGATGGATGCCCGTCTCGATCAGCGCGGCGTTAAAGCGGTCCGCGTCTTCCTGTGTCAACGGCTTGGCTTTCCACTGGTTGTTGTTCTTGGTAAACATCGCAATCGCTTCGCAGCCGATGCTCTGCCCACGCAGCACCGCGTTTTCTACACCGCCGGCAATAGACATGTGCGCGCCGAGACGCATGGGACCCTCCAGGTCAAATGAGCCAATTATCCAATGAGCCAATGAGCCAACGTCCAACATCCAACTTTTAACTTCCAACTTCCAACTTCTAACTTCTAACTTCTAACTTCTAACTTCTAACTTCCAATCACCCCCAATTCTCTCCCCACCTTCGCGAACATCCTGATCCCCCGATCCAAGTCCGTGCGCGAGTGCGCCGCCGAGATCATCACGCGGATGCGCGCTTTGCCCTTGGGCACGGTCGGGTAGGTGATGCCCATCGCGAAGACATCGTTCTCGAAGAGTTTCTTGCTGAAATTTCGCGTGAGCGCTTCGTCGCCGAACATGATGGGCGTGATGGGCGTTTCGCTCTTGCCGGTGTCGAAGCCGAGGCGGCGCATCTCGCTCTTGAAATAGCGCGCGTTGTCCCAGAGCCGATCTACGAGTTCGGTGGACTGTTCCAGGATGTCCACTGCTGCGAGACACGCGGCAGTGTCCGCGGCGGTGGTCGCGGAGGAGAAGAGGAACGGACGCCCGCGCTGGTTCAGCCACTCGACGATCTCCTTTTTCCCCGCAACGTAGCCGCCCACGACGCCAAACGCTTTTGACAGCGTGCCGATTTCAACGTCCACGCGCCCGTGCATCCCAAAGTGATCCACAATGCCGCGCCCGCCGCGTCCGAGCACGCCTTCGCCGTGCGCGTCGTCCATCATCAGCATGATGTCGTGCTGTTCCGCAACCGTGACCAGATCGGGCAGGGGCGCGATGTCGCCGTCCATCGAAAAGACGCCGTCGCTGATGATGAGCGCGCGCCGGTATCCCGATTCATTCTTTATTGCGCTTGCCAACGCGTTCGCGTCGTTGTGCGCGTAACGGACGATTTTCGCGCCTGAGAGACGCGCGCCGTCAATGATGCTGGCGTGGTTGAGTTCGTCGGAAAAGATCACGTCCTCTTTGCCGACCAGCGCGGCAATCGTGCCGAGGTTCGACGCAAAGCCGGACTGGAAGGCAATCGTCGCTTCCGCGCCTTTGAATTTCGCCAAGCGCGCTTCGAGTTCGCGGTGCAACGTCAAGTTGCCGGCAATCGTGCGCACGGCGGCGGGGCCCGCGCCGAACTCGTCTACCGCTCGTTTGGCTGCGTCGCGGAGCCGCGGATCGTTCGCTAGACCGAGGTAGTTGTTGGAGCAAAAGTTGAGGACGCGCTTGCCATCCACGTCGAGCCACGCGCCCTGCGGCGAGCTAATCGTGCGGATAGTGTTGTAGAGGCCCTGGTCGCGGAGATTCTGGAGTTCGTCGGAGATCCAGCGTAGTTTGTCTGCCATCATGCACCTCGCAGTAAAACGTGAAACGTAAAACGGAATTGCGCACCTCGTTTTACGTTTTACTCATGCCAATTCAAAATCACTTTCCCGCAGTCGCCCGAGCGCATGACCTCGAATGCTTTTTCGAATTCGGTGTAATGGAACTGGTGCGTGATGACCGGGGATATGTCCAAACCGCTCTGAAGCATGGACTGCATCAAGTACCACGTCTCGTACATTTCGCGACCGTAAATCCCTTTGATCGTCAGGCCGTTGAAGATGACTTGGTTCCAATCAATCGCCAGGTCTTGGCTTGGGATTCCCAGCAGCGCGATTTTCGCGCCGTGGCACATATTCGCCAGCATGTCTTTGAACGCCGCGCCGCTGCCCGACATTTCCAGCCCAACGTCGAATCCTTCTTTCATCCCCAATTCTTGCTGGACTTGCGCGACGCTTTTCTCGCGAACATCCGGCGCAACGGTCGCGCCCATCTTTTTCGCCAAGTCGAGACGATAGGTGTTCATGTCGGTCGTGACGACAAAGCGCGCGCCGGCGTGTTTGGCGATCGCGGTCGCCATGATGCCGATCGGCCCCGCGCCCGTGATCAGCACGTCTTCGCCGAGCACCGAGAAGGACAGCGCCGTGTGCGTCGCGTTGCCAAAGGGGTCGAAGATGCTGAGGATGTCGAGCGGAATGCGTGAATCGGCGTGCCACACGTTCGTGACCGGAATGCAGAGATACTCGGCGAACGCGCCGGTGCGATTCACGCCGACGCCTTTGGTATCCTTGCACAAATGGCGGCGCCCGGCCAAGCAGTTGCGGCATCGTCCGCAGACGATGTGGCCCTCGCCGCAAACAATATCGCCGATCTCGAGATCGTGGACGTTGCTGCCCATCGCCGCGATCGCGCCGACGAACTCGTGGCCGATGGTCATGGGAATCGGAATGGTTTTTTGCGACCAGGCATCCCAGTTCCAAATATGCACGTCGGTCCCGCAAACTGACGTTTTGAGGATACGGATGAGCACATCGTTGATGCCCATCTCTGGAACCGCAACTTCTTCCAGCCACAAGCCGGGTTCGGGGTATTTCTTGACGAGTGCATTCATTACTCCTCACCTTGCGCGCGCGCGAACGAATTCGAGGATGCAGGCGAACGCCTGCTCTTTGGCGAAATCTTCCAGCACTAGATGGCCGCTTCTTTCCAGCCAAACCATTTCTTTTTCGATGGAACCCAGCCGCGCGTGAAACTGGGCGATCGAATCGGACGGAACAACGCGGTCGCCGCGCGATTGAACCAAGAGCGCGGGCGCGCGGACATCGCGCAAATCGTTCATGAGATGAGGGAAGAAATCAAAGATCAACGACGCGGCGCTCCGCGTGGGATTGCTTCGATATTCAGGATGCTTGGCGCGTACGGCCGGGTCTTGGGTATCGTCGTTCTTGGGATTCTTGCGGACGTATGGAACCAGATCGAACAGCAAGGGGAAGGTTCTGAACAGGGGGATCAGACGATTCCGAATTCCAAATGGCGGCGAGACGGCGACGACGCCCTGTACTGGGCGATGCGCGGCAAGGTGGAGAACCAATAGTCCGCCGAGCGAAAGTCCGATCGGGAAGATCACATCGCACAGTTCGCGCAGTTCGTCGTATGCGGTAGTTACGCTGGCGTACCAATCGTGCCAACGAGTCGGCTCTAGATCGGCGAGGCAAGTGGCGTGGCCGGCGAGGGCCGGGCCCATGACAGTGTGACCGCGGGCGGCAAGCCGCTCGCCCAACTCGCGCATTTCGTAGGGCGTGCCGGTGAATCCGTGAATCAGGAGACAACCGACGCGATTGCCGGGATAGAAGAACGGTTCGGCGGCGGGCAGGTACTTGGGCATCCTTGACTCCACAAGGATTATACCACAAAAAAGGGGGCGTTCGCTGAAACGCCCCCTACCGCAATCCGGCAAACAAATCTTTTTCCCGTCGCGCTTTGCGGGTCAACCGCGATTCAACCAGCACATAATATTCCTTGTCCCACTGCGCGTGCTGTTCTTCCATCAGCCAGCGGATGTAATCGAGCGCGTGGCTGCGTTGGCAGTATAGCGCGTTTCGCATCGCTTCGCTGTATGACGATACGTCAAGCACGGTCGTGACCTGATCGTCGGGAATTGTGTAGAGACCGTGTACGCCCCACCGCGCGACGAGACTGGAAGGCAAAACGCAATAATAAAGCTTTTGCGGCGTATAGGTCCCGAGACCTTCCCGAAAGTGGGTTTCGAACTTGGAGGGGTCGCCGGCATCGTGGAAGGCCGCGGTGGCGATCTTGTTGATTACCTGGTGATCGTTGTCGCCCGCCAGCCCGTGCGGGCCGAAAGTGACGATGACTTGCGGTTGGACTTCGCGAATCAAGCGGACGAGCTGGTCTTCGATTTGGACCGGATCGAGACGCGTCAGTTGGCCCGGACGATAATCGAAAAAACAGCCACGGCGCACGCCGGAAGTTCGGCACGCACACAGCCGGTCGCGCGGGCCGATGACGATATCTTGCGGTTGCAAGATCGCCAGTTCATGCGCGGTGGGCGCCGAGGCGCGCGTCGCCGTGACGAGCGAGACTTGTATGCCTTCGCTGGCGTATTTTGCCAGGGTCCCCGCCGGACCGAACGATTCATCGTCGGGATGGGCAAAGACCGCGAGCAAAGATAATTTCTCGCCCGTCAAACTGTGTTCGGAAGTAACGGATAGACTGGGATTCTGTCTTGACACAGCCCCCATTATATTTTTCGCGACTTAAAAACATATAAGAAAAAAGGGGGTCACGTTAGAATGGCGTAAGAGAGTGAACGTAACGATTGCAACCGTTACGTTAATTGCCAATTCGAGCCGAATACGGTAAAATGGCGCTCACCTGATTTCCTCAAAGCGGAGGCGAGGCGTATGACAGAGTTCAAGAACTTTATCGGTGGAAAATGGGTTGCCGCGCAGAGCGGCAAGACCTTTGAGAGTCACAATCCGGCAAATGGTGAACTGGTCGGCATTCTGCCGCTCTCGGATGCTTCGGATGCGGCGGACGCGGTCGAGCAAGCGGCGACCGCGTATGACAAGTGGCGAAAGTACCCCGCGCCCAAACGCGCCGAGTTGATCTATCGCGTTTCCGAAATCCTGCGGGCGCGCAAACAAGAGATGGGCGAGTTGCTGACGCGCGAAATGGGCAAGGTGCTCCCCGAAGCCCTCGGCGATGTGCAAGAAGCCATTGATATGGCGATGTACATGGCGGGCGAGGGGCGGCGGCTCAACGGCTTGCTCGTGCCCTCCGAGCTGCCGAGCAAATGGGCGATGGCCGTCCGCGATCCGCTGGGCGTGGTCGCGGCGATCACGCCGTGGAATTTTCCGATCGCGATCCCCGCGTGGAAAATGTTCCCCGCGCTGGTCTGCGGCAACACGGTCGTGTGGAAGCCCGCGAGCGATACGCCGGTGCTGGCCGAGCGCATGATTCAAATTTACGAAGAAGCCGGATTCCCGCCGGGCGTTGTGAATCTCGTCACGGGCCCGGGCGGCGCAGTGGGCGATGCGTTCATCGCGCATCCCAAGGTGCGCCTCGTCACGTTCACCGGTTCGACGGATGTGGGGCGCGATGTCTCGATGCAAGCGGCCAAGTATTTAAAGCGCGTCTCACTCGAAATGGGCGGCAAGAACGCCATCATCGTTTTGGACGATGCGGACATAGACCTGGCTATCGAAGGGATTTTGTGGAGCGCGTTTGGGACGACGGGGCAGCGGTGTACTGCGTGCAGCCGCGTCATCGCGCAGCAGGGCATCAAGAGCGAGTTGCTCGACAAGCTTGCGGCGCGTGCCGCAAAATTGCGGCTTGGCGATGGGTTGCTCGCCACCACCGATGTCGGTCCGGTGATCAACAAAAAAGCCGTTGAAAAGATTCACGAGTACACCGAAATCGCCAAGCGCGAAGGCGCGATCGTTCTCGTCGGCGGCGAACCGGCAACGGACGGCGATTTGGCCAAGGGTTCGTTCTACAAGCCGACCATCTTCGACAACGTCTTGCCCAACATGCGGGTCGCGCAGGAAGAGATTTTCGGGCCTGCGCTATCGGTCATCAAAGCCGGTTCGATTGAGGACGCGATTCAAATCAACAACAGCACCAACTTTGGTCTTTCGACCTCGGTGTATACGAGCAATGTGAACAAGGCGTTCGAGGCGATGCGGGATGTGACGACCGGTCTGCTGTATATCAACGCGGGAACGATTGGTTCGGAAGTGCAATTGCCCTTTGGCGGCACGCGCGGCACGGGCAACGGGCACCGCGAAGGCGGCGGCCCCGTCGTTCTTGACACATTTACGGAATGGAAGACAATATACGTGGATTACAGCGGTCGCTTGCAGCGCGCGCAAATTGACACCGACGCGCTGGCGCAGAAACTGTAACAGGTCACAGGTCTCAGGTCGCAAGTCTCAGGTTTCAATCTTGCGACCTGTGACCTGTGACTTGAGACCTGATTCATGCCCAATCTCATCCACCTCTCCGACCTCCATTTTGGTCCTTGCTTTGTGCCGCATCTGGGCCAAGTGATCTTGAAAGAAATCGCCAACCTGAACCCGGATGCGGTTATTATTTCCGGTGATTTCACGTACCGCGGGCGGTTTGCCGAATACGCGGCCGCGCGCGAGTTCGTCGGCCAGATCGTGCGTCCGCTCCTGGTCATTCCCGGCAATCACGATCAGCCACTCTATTCCGTTTTCGAACGTTTAACCACGCCGTACGCGCGCTATTGCCAATACATCTGCGATACGGTGGACGCGTCGCTGGCGATAGATGGCCTGTTCGCGCTGGGCTTGAATGATTGTCATCCGATCTTGCCCGGCGGCTTTTGGTCGCGCCAACAGCGCGCGTGGATCGAAGAGCAACTTTTCCGCGCGCCGCGTGACGCCGTCAGACTCGTCGCCACGCATCACCAGTTCATCTGGGGCGGCAAGTGGCGTCCCGCCGGCTTTTGGTATCCCACGCGCGCGCTCGATTGGCTTGCCGCCCGCGGCGTGGACCTCGTGCTCAATGGACATACGCACATCCCGACGGCGTCGCAACTCGGTTCGGGATTGGTCGTCGTCCGGGCGGGCACCGCGACGAGCGATCGAGTGCGGCACGGCTGCGGCAATTCGTATAATTTCATTGCCGTGGATTCAAACCAGATCTCGGTTTTCGTGCGACAGTACGACGCGCAGGCGGACGCATATCTTGCGGCAAAGGCGTATACCTTTCCCCGGCGCAAAAACCCGAATTAGGCGAGTCCTGCTTGGATATTGGTAAAGTCGTCCTCATCTACCCCGAACGCGATGGGCGCATCTGGGGCAAGGCGCAAGGTTCGCCCTACACCTTGATGCGCCTCGCATCGCTCGTGCCCGACGAAATCCCGGTCGAGATTTGGGACCAAGACCTCGGCCCGCTACCGTTCGACCGCTTGGGGCCACGCGATCTCGTCGGCATCACCAGCAAAACGCTCTCCATCGAACGCGCCCGGCAAATCGCCGCCGCGGTGCGCCGCCGCGGCAGCACGGTCGTCGTCGGCGGGACGCACGCGACCCTCATCCCCGAAGAAGTCACGCAATGGGCCGATATTACCGTGGTCGGCGAGGCATACCGGACTTGGCCGCAGATCATTCGCGACGTCGCCAATCAGACGGCGAATAATCTGTACGTGGACCAGCAGTGGTCACGGCTCGACGGCGTGGCCTGCTTGACGGACCGCGTCCTCGAAATGGTGGACGAGCATCGCCACTATTGGACGCCCTACATGGAAATCACGCGCGGCTGTCCGCGCGATTGTCACTTTTGCACCGCGATTCAGGTGAGCGGCAAGATCATGCGCCATCGCCCGATTGACGAGGTGATTGACGAGATCGAACGGCGGCGGATCAAGCGGTTCTTTTTGACCGACGATAACTTTGGGCTGAATTTTCGCACGCATCCCGAATATATCGCCAAGCTCTTTGAAGCGCTGGCGAAACTCAACTTGAACGGCTGGACCGCGCAGGCCGAGATGATGGTCGGCGAATTCCCGGAATTGCTGGCGCTCGCGCAGCGCGCGCATCTCGACAAACTCTTTGTCGGCTTTGAATCGGTCAACGCCAGCAACCGGCGCGACCTGGGAGGCAAGAGCAAGGGGAACGTCGCCGAGTACAAGCGCATCATCCAGGCAATTCACCGCCACGGCATCGGCGTCGTGGGCCTGTTCGTCCTCGGACTAGATGGCGATACGATTGACGTGTTCGAATCCACGTGGGATTTCGTGCGGGAGAGCGAATTGGACGCGGTCAGTTTCACGATCATGACGCCGTATCCCGGCACGGAATTGCGGCGCGAGTATGAGGAGCACGGGCGCTTGCTGCCCAATGTGCCGTGGAGCTTGTACGATACCGCGCACGTCGTCTTTCGACCGGCGCAGATGACCGTCGAGCAACTGCGGCGCGGTTACGATTGGATTTGCCGGCAGGCGTATCACCCGGCTTCCATCGCCTCGCGCGGCTGGCGCGCCTTGCGGCGGCAGCCGCTCCGCCAATATCGCCGCCGGATGTTTTCGAGCTTTAGCACCGATATGGGGTATCGCAAGACGGTCAGTTATCGGGAAACGTCCGTGGGGAACCGATGAAGCTATCGGTTCTCCTGCCGATTTTCAACGAAGAGCGCGACCTGCAAGAGTGCCTCGACCGGGTGCTGGCCTCGCCCGTGGCGACACAAGTGATCGCGGTGAACGATTGCTCCACCGACTCGTCGGCGAAGATCCTGGACCGTTTCGACGATCCTCGCCTCAAAATAGTCTGCCACGAACGAAATCTCGGCAAGGGCGGCGCAATTCAAACCGCGCTGCAATACGCCACCGGCGATGTCGTCATCATCCAGGACGCCGACACCGAATACGATCCGTGCGATTACGCGCGGCTGCTCGAACCGCTGGAGCAGGGCCGCGCCGACGTGGTTTACGGCGCACGCGATTTACGCACTCAGCCGCTCATTGGTTATCTCGGCAACAAGTTCTTGACGATGGTCACGAACCTGCTCGTGGGCACGCGCCTTTCGGACATGGAGACGTGTTACAAGGTCGTTCCCGCGGAGTTGATGCGCGATCTGAAACTGCGGTCGCGCGGCTTTGAGGTCGAGCCGGAGATTACGGCCAAGCTTGCCAAGCGCCGCGTGCGATTCGCCGAGGTTCCTGTTTCCTATGCGCCGCGCCATGACAAAAAGCTGCGAAGGTTTCGGGACGGATTTAGGTCTTTATTTGCCCTAATCAAATATCGGTTTCAGGACTGATCGTGAAACGTAAAGCGTAAAACGTAAAATTACGAATTACCAATTACGAATTACGTTTTACGAATTACGTTATACGTCTTACGAATTACTCACGGAGGTTTCGCATTGCGCGTCCTATTGATCAATCCGCGGTTTCAGCTCCCAATAGATACCCGCACCACGCCTCACCTTGGACTCGCCTATCTCGCCGCGGTCGGCGAACGGCGCGGCGACGAGGTGCGCGTGTTCGACATGGACGTTGAAGACGCTCGCCTTACCGATTTCGTGCGCGAATATCAGCCCGACATTGTCGGCATCACGAGCAATACCCCGCAAGTCAAACAGGGCTGGTACGCCGCCCGCGAGATCAAATCGGCGTTGGATGTGACCATTGTGCAGGGTGGCCCGCACGTCTCCGCGCTGCCAGAAGAGTCCGCCTCGCGTCCCGAGATTGACGTGGTCGCGCGCGGCGAAGGCGAAGATACGTGGGTAAATTTGTGTGAGGTCGTCGAGCGCGCGAAAAAGCAGAATCCAAAATTTCAATCGCGCGATTTGCTCGAGCCCGCGAACAAACTCCTCGACGGCGTGCTCGGCATAAGCTATCAAACGCCGGATGGCAGAATCCGCCATACGCCCGACCGGCCCGCCATCTCCAATCTCGATTCATTACCCTTTCCGGCTTATCACTATTTCAAGATGGAGCGCTACACGTCGCTCCAACCCGCGATGGACGCGGTCGCGAGCGGCAAATCGTTCAGCATGATGACGTCGCGCGGGTGTCCCTATCGTTGCACGTTCTGCTCGCAGAGCGTGATGGCGGAGAAATGGCGCGCGCGGTCGCCGGAGAGCGTCGTCAAGGAGTGGCGGCATTTGGTCGAGGATTTGGGCGCGCAAGAAATCGGCATACTGGACGATTCGGCGAACATTCAGCGCGCGCGGCTGCACGACTTGTGTGCGCGGCTGATTGATGCCAAGCTGAATCACGTTCCGTGGATACTCGTGAACGGTATCCGCGCGAATCTCGCGGACGAAGAATTGCTGCGGCACATGAAACAAGCCGGACTCTTGCGGCTGGCGTTCGGCGTCGAGACCGGCGACGAGGATATTCTCGAATCCATTGACAAGCGCGTGACGCACGACCAGATTCGCGCCGCCTTCCAAAACGCGAAAAAGGTCGGGCTGGAAACGATCGGGTTTTTCATCATCGGCTTGCCGGGCGATACGGAAGCGACGATGGAAAAGACCATCCGGTTCGCGTGCGAACTCGATCCGCTGGTCGCCAACTTTTCGATGATGACGCCCTATCCGGGCACGAAGGTGTGGGAGCAGATCCACCGCAACGGCGGGCGGATGCTCGTCAAGGATTGGCAGGATTACGTCTTTTTCGAAGGCAAGGCGCGGTATGAGTTGGGCGAAACTACGGCCGCGGCGCAAGAGAAAAAATGGAAAGAGGCCTATCGCCGCTTTTACTTGCAGCCGCATCGCGTTCTAAGAACGCTGCTGCGCAAGTCCACCTGGCAGCATTTCCCGCGCACCGTCCGCATGGCGCTCAAGATCATCCTGCCGAAAAAGACCAAGGACCAGGTTAAGGCGAAACTGGATGAGGCGCGGGCGGCGGCAGACTCGTGATGAACTTGGCTCCACGGAAAGACTTGACCCCAGTCCTGTTTGGGCTTATATTCCGGTCGAGATAAAGCCCATAGGTTCAAACAATCCATCTATCTCCCCTGTGGGCGATGTCATACAGATATTGTCCATTTAAGCACGAGTTAGGCCGCCTCTGCAAAGGTTTGGAGACTGCGACATGCAAGTGCGCGATATTGTCCAGCGCCAAGGTGTACCTGCGCCATGGTCGGAGGGGGGAAAAAATCCCCTGGCATGACCCCGGCTTTAGTGAACGAATGCTTCGCGAGCACCTGTCCCAAGCGCATGACGCGGCGAGCCGGCGTGTCGAAATCATTGACAAGCAAGTCGCGTGGATCCATGCTGCGGTCTTGTCCGGCCGGCCTACAAGACTTGTTGACTTGGGCTGTGGTCCGGGACTGTACACGAGCCGGCTCGCCAAACTAGGACACGACTGCATCGGGCTCGATTTCTCTCCGGCTTCGAATGCCTACGCCAACGAACGCAATCGAGTAGATCAAACACGCTGCATCTATCTTCGGCAGGACATTCGCATGGCGGACTAGGGGCAAGACTATGGGTTGGTCATGCTCATCTTTGGCGAGTTCAATTCGTTTCGCTGCGGCTACGCCAAGTCAATATTGGAGAAGGTTCACAAGTCGCTTGGGGAGAACGGGCGTCTTTTGCTTGAAGCGCATACATTTGCTGCTGTTCGCGCACGAGGCGAACGTCCTTCGACTTGGTACTCCACCATGAACGGATTATTCTCCGACCGCCCGCATCTCTGTCTCACGGAGCACTTTTGGGATCGGGAACAGAACACAGCTACCGACCGGTATTTCATTCTGGATGGGATGACAGGCGAAGTGACGCGATATGCCGCCAGCATGCAGGCCTATACTGATGAGCAATATCAGGCACTCTTGGAGGAGTGTGGCTTTGCGGGCGTGACCTTTCACCCGTCATTGGCTGGCGATACAAACCCGGCGGCGAGCGAGTACGGGACCATCATTTCCCAAAAGTAGGCGTATCCATGAAAACAATCACGGTGGCTGCCACATCGGTCAGGAATCTGATCGGACAACCTGCTGCCAGTATTGATAACATGAAACGTTGGGTTGAAGTTGTCAGAGAAAAAGGGGCTGAGTTGATTTTGTTTCCTGAACTTAATGTCAGTGGATACATTCCCGCTCCAATAGCCCATGAAATAGCAGAGACAATACCTGGACCATCTACCGAGAAGATCATCAAGATTGCCGATCGGCATAACGTTACAATCTGCTATGGACTGATCGAAAAGGCAGCTGATAAATTCTATTGCTCACATGTTTTGGTCAATGGCTCCGGCATCATCGGCAAACAAACCAAGATTCATGTCCCAGCGCACGAGAAGCCGTTTTGGGATGCCGGTGACGCCATCAGCACATTCGATATTGGGAAGGCTATCATCGGGATCACAATTTGTCGCGATTCGTTTTTTGATGAAATGACTCGAACCTTATACTTCAAGGGCGCCGAGATTGTTCTAATGCCATTTGGCTATTACAACGTTCCAAGAAGCCGGTATCTCAAAGAGACTATTCACGGAATGTCGCTACTCAAATCAAGCTGGACAAATGGTATCTACGCGGTCGTATGCAATAGCGCCGAAGGTCGCGAGCCAAATGAATGGGAGCCGAAAGGCAGAATTTTTCCTGGATGGGCAGGGGTGATCAGTCCTTGGGGAAGGGTGATTGCTTTTTTGGAGGATGAAGGGAACAACGAGGCATGTGTTATCGAAGAACTCACTCCGGATGAGCTTGAGGATAGACGGAGCCACCCGAATTTCCTGGCGAAAGAACTCCGACCAGAAGTATATCAATTCCAATGAAGAAAGCAAAACCCATTCCAATCTCTGCAGGAGATGGTTGAAATGCAAGTCCAAAACAAAGTTATCGTGGTATCAGGCGGCGGAAATGGCATTGGACGAGAATTGGTTTTGAACTTACTTGCCAAAGGCGCAACTGTTGCCGCCGTTGACATCAGCGAAACCGCGTTACAAGAGACCGTCAAACTCGCCGGGAACAAAGAACATGATCTGTCCACCCATGTCGTCAACATCACGGACAGAGATGCAGTGGCAACACTCCCTGAGCGAATCATCTCCAAGCACGGCGCCGTTGACGGCATCATCAACTGCGCTGGAATCATTCAACCCTTTGTTCGGATTAAAGACCTTGACTTTGCCGCAATCGAAAGGGTAATGAATATCAATTTTTACGGAACTCTCTACATGACCAAGGCATTTCTGCCCCATCTTCTCAAACGACCCGAGGCGCACATTACCAACATATCGAGCATGGGCGGATTCTTGCCCGTCCCGGGACAAACCATTTACGGGGCGTCAAAGGCAGCCGTAAAATTACTCACCGAGGGCTTGCACTCGGAACTCTTGAATACCCATGTGAGGGTCACGGTTGTTTTTCCAGGCGCAATTGGCACAAATATCGCCGCAAATTCCGGAGTATCGATCAGTGCACGTTCGGAAAGCGGTAATAGACAGAGGTCAATCAAGGCGTTGGCGCCCAGCAAAGCGGCGCAAATAATCATAGATGGCATTGAGCAAAACCGCTACCGTATTCTGGTTGGATCAGATTCCGCCTTTATGGATTTTATCTACAGAGTTAGTCCGAGCCGTGCGGCAAAGTTTATCTTCAACCAGATGCAATCGCTGCTGCCCGAATAAGGATCAGCGGCGATAGCGAGCATCTTGCAAACCATGTCCAAAGTAGCGCCCGTGACGATTGTGAACGTCGGTTACCGCTCAACCAACTACTGGGTTGTAAGCGCGGGTGTTTCTCGCTTGCTCGTTGACATCGGCTGGCCAGGGTCACTGGGAACCATGAGGGCGAACCTCAAGAGGATGGGCGTGCCCCTCCGCGAGATACGCTACGCACTCGCCACCCACTATCACATTGACCATGCGGGTCTGGCCGAGGAATTGAAGCGGGAAGGCGTTCCCCTTCTCGTACTCGACGTCCAGGTTGACGCCATCCCAATCATGCAGACTTGGACGAAGCCAGCGGACAACTACGTCGCTATTACAGGAGGTGGCAACGTCATCATCTCATTCGAGCAGAGCCGCCAGCTCCTCAGCCAGATTGGCATTGCAGGCGAAATCCTTCATACGCCCGGCCACACCGATCATTGTGTCTCGCTTCTTCTCGACGACGGCTCTGTTTTCACCGGGGATCTCCCGCCGGAAGCCCATGCCTTCAACAACCCCGTCGCTCTGGCAACTTGGAGACGCCTCCGAGAACGGGGCGCTTCCCGGGTGTATCCCGGGCACGGTCCTACAAGGTCAATATACGAAACGCCAGACGAACAACCACCCGCATGAGGTCCTTTCAGTTGGAGGTAGTCCACATGAAGAAGATTGCGCAACGCTCTAGCTCCCAAGCTTCGCAAGTTATCACGCGATACATCGAAGAACTTGGCGATTGGCGCGGCGCGATGCTCGCAACGCTCCGCCAAGTCGTTCTCCAAGCGGCCCCAGAGATTACAGAAGAGTGGAAATGGGGAACGCCGGTCTGGGCATCCAACGGACTCGTCTGCGCCGCCGGCGCGTTCAAGACCCACGTCAAGATGAACTTTTTCAAGGGCGCATCCCTGAAAGACCCCAAGCGCCTCTTCAACGCCGGCCTTGAAGCCAAGACCATGCGCGCCATTGACTTGCACGAAGGCGACAGGGTTGACAAAGCCGCCCTGAGGGCCCTGGTCAAAGCGGCCGTCGCCCAAAACGCCGCGATGAGGACAAAATGAATCCAATAAAAGTATGAAACGATTATGGCTCGACCTCGGCGATCTCGGCGTGTTCGTCCGTCCTGCGGGTCCACATGATCGCTGGCAGGACCACGGCTTGGGTCTCTTGCGCACGATCCTGCGCGATAGCGGCATCCAGACCGATCTCTTCTCCACGCGCTCGATTCGCAATTGGAAAGAACTCGCGCCCCGCATGGCGGGCTACGACACGCTCGTAATGAACGTGCGCAGCTATACCTATCCCTTTGCGCTCCAAGCCGCCAGAATTTTCAAAAAGGTAAATCCGAAAGGGCTTGTTCTGGTCGGCGGGATGCACGCGACGGTTGCGCCGGACGAGATGCAGGCCATTCCCGAATTCGACCGTATCTGCCAGGGACCCGGCGAGAAAATCATTGTTGACCTGATCAAGGACCCGCTCGCGTTCCCGCGCGTCATTCAAGCCACTGGCGCGAAGACGATGGCCGACTGGCCGATGATGGATCGCACCTTGTGGCCGAATCCGCACCTCGACGACTTTCCCTGGCCGCTGGAACCGGAATGCGGCTGGGGCCCCGGCCCCGTCGCGACGATCATCACGAGCCGCGTCTGTCCGTGGCAGTGCGTCTTTTGCAACGAGTCGTCCTACATTCCGAACATGGGGCGCAAATCGGTTGACCAAGTGATTGACGAACTCAATTACCTCGACGACCAGTTCGGCCCCCTCGGCTCAGTCGTCATCCACGACTCGATGTTCTTTCAGCAGCCCACATGGCTGCGCGAGTGGCTCGACAAATACCCGCGCCAGGCGCACAAGAAATGGCCGTATTGGGCCGCCGCGCGCTCGGACACGGTGCGCCAGTGGCCCGAACTTTTTGAGGCGCTGGTGCGCGAGACGAACTGGAACATCATCTCGATCGGTTTCGAATCGGGCAGTGACCGCGTGCTCAATATTCTGAACAAGGAATGCACCGCCGAGGACAATTACTTTGCGATTGATCTGCTCAACCGCATCGGCGACGACATTCACGCGCGCGGTTATTTCCCGCCCAAATTCTGGGCGAACATCATGCTTGGCATTCCCGGCGAAACCCACGAGGACGCGTTCGATACGATTCGGATGCTCAAGCGCATGAAGCGCGTCCTGCCTTCGATCTCGTACTACGCGCCTTACCCCGGCTCGGCGCTCGGCTTTCAGTTGATCGCCGAAGGCAAGAGCCGGATGACGAAAGAGAATTACCATCGTTTCCCGAACGACGAAAAAGTCAAAGGGATTGACTACAAGTTCTACAATCAACTCCTCAAAGGCAAATTTGACCGCGAGGTGAATGCCAAGTTGCCGACGTTCATGCGCGAAAAAACGGGCGTGTACGAGGATTCGCTAATCAAAGCATGATCCGCTAATCACGCGAATCTTCGCTAAATGTATTTTGTTTCGCGTGGATTCGCGTGATTCGCGGATAAAGTTGAAAAATGAGCAGCTTCAACAATCCGCATCATTTCTATCTGTTCGCGATGAAGAACGGCAAAAAGAAACTGGGATACGGTCCCAGTTCCGAAGCGGCCTACGAAAGTCCGAAAGGAGGAATATCAAAATGGCAAAAGCGAAGGAATCAAAGGCGACCTATTCTCCTGAACCGATAACAATCGTTACCGCGCGTGGGCAGACTGAAATTCCGCGTCCTCTGCGGGAGCGCTATGGCGTGAAAGCCAAGTCGCGACTTCGTTGGGTGGATACGGGTGAAGGTTTGCTCGTCGTTCCGCTCGGTCAACCGCATGAGCCAACAGATGCCAAGCGAACGCAAACCGAAAAGCATTCCGAATTCTTGGCTTGGTTTGACGAATGGCTAAAAGAACCTGACGATTGGACGCCGGAACAGTGGGACGAGTTCGAACGAGACCTGCGAGCCAATCGGCTTAAATTTAGAGACATCGAAATATGAACACCTACCTACTTGACACCAACATCGTCTCGGGAATTATTCGCAAAGAGCTGGCGCCCGCCCAACGCCTACGCGCTGCCATCGTCGCGGAAGATACCGTCTATCTTTCCGCGGTCGTGTACTACGAATGCAAACGCGGGTTATTGAAACGTGACGCGAACAAGCAGATGGACGCGTTGGAGCATGTGTCAGAAGAGTTAGCTTGGGGTGATGTATTGCGAAAGGATTGGGAAGACGCAGCGCAATCGTGGGCGAATCGTTTTAACGCCGGGGCGCCGATCGAAGATGCTGATCTACTCATTGCCGTGCAGGCCAAGCGGTTGAACGCTATTCTGGTCACCGACAATGAAAAAGATTTCGACGGATTGGGCATCAGTATTGAAAATTGGAGAAAAGCGGCGGAATGAGGATATTGCTCGTCTCTCCCGAATCCAAGGTTTGGAACTCGCGCGCTCACCTGCACAATGGCTTGGGCTATCTCGCGGGTTCGCTGCTGGCGAACGGCTATCACGATTCCACGCTCTACGATGGCGCAGTCGAGCATGAATCGGTCGCCGAGGTGCTGGATCGCGCGATCGCGGAAAAGCGGCCGTATGATGTGGTCGGCATTTCCGCGCCGACCGTGCTGATCGAGAACGCCTGGGCCGCGGCGCGCGAAGCGAAAGCGCGCGACGCGACGACGATCCTCGGTGGTCCACACCTTACGCTCCAGCCCGACGAATCCATGCAGCGCGCCGAAGTAGACTTGGTCGTGCGCGGCGAGGGTGAGGATGCGCTCGTCGAGATTCTGCACGCGCTTGAGAGCGGCAACCGCGGGGCATTTCGTAAGATCCTCGGGCTATCATGGAAAGACGACAGCGGCAAGGTGATGCACAACTTGGATCGCCCGTTGCGCGCCGATCTCGACAACATTCCGCTGCCCGCGTACCACCTTTTCAAGATCGAACGGTACACCAACCTGAACCCATTGACCGATGGACTCGATCCGCACGCGCGCGCGTACACGATCGTCACCTCGCGCGGCTGCCCCTACAAATGCACGTATTGCTCCAAGCCGATTACGGGCGATACTTGGCGGCCGCGTTCGGTCGAGAACGTGATCAAAGAATGGCGGATGCTCGTTCACGATTTCCACGCGACCGAAATCGGTTTGACGGACGATATTTGGAATCTCAATCTCGCGCGGGCAAAAGATTTGTGTCGGGCGCTAATTGCCGAGAAGCTCAACACCGTGCCGTGGGTGACGATTCACGGGATGAAAGTGAACCACACCGACCTCGAGTTGTTCCAATTGATGAAGGCCGCGGGCTGCAAGCGCGTCGGTTTCGGAGTCGAGAACGGGGACGAGGAGATTCTAAAGCGCGTCATCCGCAAAGCGCAGACGCTCGACATGGTACGCGCCGCGTTCAAGAATGCCAAAGCCGCGGGCTTGCAGACGATGGGTTTCTTTATCTTTGGAATGCCGCACGAAACCGAAGCGACGATGGAAAAGACCATCCGCTTCGCGCTCGAGCTCGATCCCGACCTCGCGCATTTCATGATCGCGGCGCCATACCCCGGCACTGAGCTATGGACACGGCCGAACTGGTCGAGCGCAAGTGGCGTGAGGCGCATCGCCGCTTTTACCTGCGCCCCTCGCGCCTTGCGCGCCGCTTGCTCATGCCGGACACGTGGCGCAACCTGCCCCAGCGCGCGCGCGACGTTTCGCGCATGATGCTGGGCGCGCATTAGGAGGACGACGATGATTCACCCGAAGGACAAGTTCATCACGCCCGAAGAATACTTGGCGCTGGAAGAAAAGGCCGACCACCGGAGCGAGTATTGCGACGGCGAAATCTTTGCGATGGCGGGCGGGTCTGTGAATCATAACCAGATTACCGCCAACATCTATGCCGGCTTGCGCCAGTTGATGGCGCAACGTCCCTGCCGCGTATTCATCAACGACATGCGTCTGCGCATCCAGCACAGCGGACTGTACACCTATCCCGACGCGATGGTGGTCTGCGGCAAAGTCGAATTCGTGCTAAAGCGCGATGACACGGTGATGAATCCGATCGTGATCGTCGAGGTGTGGTCGGATTCGACCCAGGCGTACGATCGCGGCGCGAAATTCGCATTGTATCGTCGGATTCCCGCGTTGCAAGAATACGTGATGATTGACCAGAACCAACCCTACGTCGAGCATTTCCGCCGCGAGGGCCATTTCTGGGTATTGGAAACGCTGGAACAGATGGATGCCGTATTGACCATGCCCGCGTTGAGTTGCGAAATGCCGCTCAGCGTGATGTATGAAAGGGTCGAGTGGCCGAGTGAAGAGCAGGCGCGCGTGGAGAGGTGAACAATGACCGAAAAAGAAATGGAAAAAAAGATAAAGTCGCTAGAGCGACGCATCGAAAAACTGGAACGCAGTTCGCGGCAGAAGAACGGACGCGTCGAGCGAAAGAAAAGGACGCGGCAGCGCGAATCTCAGATGACTGCGCCAGCAATCGCACCCGCAAAGCTATCCGAACGGGAGCGCACCATTGAGATTCTGCAAAGCGCAGGGATGTTGGCGGAACTCACACCAGAAGACAAGGCGCTCGCGGCAGAATGGCGCGCGCTGCCTGAGGAGCGAAAAAGAGAGGTAACCGAAAAACTGGAATCCTTGCGGCTTGATCCACCACTTTCCCAAATCATTCAAGAACAGCGTCGTTGAAAATCCGCATGTCGAATTACTTCTTTGACACTAGCGCAGTGGTGAAATGTTATATCGTCGAACCTGGTACGACCTGGGTGCGACAATTATGCAACGCGCAGGCTCCTGATACTGGCGAAAAGCTGCACTTGATTTTCATCAGCGAAATCGCGATCGTCGAAAGCGCCGCGGCGTTCGCCATCTTGGCACGCCGGGGGGAGATCTCAAAGCGAGATAGCCAGGACGCGTACGCGAAATTTGTCGAGGCAGTGGAGAGGGAATATCGGATCGTTGATCTGACGCGCCCATCGGTACGCGCGGCTGCCGGGTTAACACAGCGGCATCCTCTGAAATCGTTAGACGCGATCCAGCTTGCCATTGGATTGAATACGCGTGATTTGCTACAAGCTAACGAACTTTCTTTGGTTTTTGTCACCGGAGACGACCAACTCCTGCAAGCCGCGCAAGCCGAAGGGCTGGCAACCGAGAACCCGTTCGATCACGCCGATCTAGATACGGCGGAGAAATGATCGCCTCGCTCCTCCCCAAAATTCCACTCTACTGGTCGTTCTACCGCTTTGGCTTTCCCAAACTCCTTCCCTTCAGCATCGTCGTCAGCGTCTCGTATCGCTGCAACTCGAAATGCCGCACGTGTGACGTGTGGCGCAAGCCGAACGACGACCTCACGCTCGACGAGTGGACGCGCGTCTTTCAGCATATCGGCCATCCGGTTTATTTGACGTTCACCGGCGGTGAGCCGTTTCTTCGCAAGGACCTGCCCGAGATGGTCATCGCCGCGTACCAACACTGTCGCCCCGCATACATCACCATCCCGACGAACGGCATCCTCACGCCGCGCATCGTCGAGGGCGTCGCAAAAATCTGCGCGGGCGCGCCAAAGTCGTCCATCGGCATCAACCTCTCCCTCGACGGTATCGGTGCGGAGCACGACGAGATTCGCGTCGTCCCCGGCAATTGGGACCGAGCGATGGCGACGTGGCGTGCGCTCAATGAATTGAAACGCCGATACAGGAATCTTGTTCTGAGTATCCACACGGTCATCTCCAAGTTCAATCTCCACCGCTTTCGCGAAATCTACGCCGGGCTGCAACCCCTCGCGCCCGATTCATACATCACCGAAGTGGCCGAAGAGCGCGTCGAGCTGGACACGGTCGGCATGGACATTACGCCGCTGGCGCGCGAGTATGCGCCCATCGCCGATTTTCTCAGCGAGCACGCGCATGCGACGCCCGCGCGCGGCTTGGCCCGCGTCACCCAATCGTTCCGCGCGCGCTATTACCAAATCGCCAAGCGCACGCTGATCGAGCAGCGCCAAATCGTCCCATGTTTTGCCGGTTGGGCGAGCGGGCATATCGCGCCGAACGGCGATGTATGGAGCTGCTGCATTCGCGCGGAACCGGTAGGCAACCTGCGAACTACGAATTACGACTTGCGGCCCATCTGGTTTGAACAAATGGGAACACTAGGGAACCTGCGCAAGAGTATCGCGGCGGGGGAGTGCGCGTGCCCCATGGCGAATGCGAGCTACGCGAACATGCTCCTCCATCCGCCGACACTGTTGCAGGTCGCCGCGGAATTGTTGACGCGCCCGAATGCGCCTTTGGAGCAGCATCCCGCAAGTTTGTGATATAGTGAACGATGTGATATAATGGAAACATCAAGTAGACAAGTACACAGGTAAACAAGCCACTTCTGTACCTGTGTACTTGTCTACCTGTTTACCTGTCTACGGTTCGCCAGGAGTGAGAACGTGGATGCCCAAATCATAAAGCCGAGTAATATTCCCGTCGCGACGGGCGACGCTGCCTCGAAAACCGGTCAGCCCGGCGTCGTCTTTGCCAAGATTGACGATGTCGTGCGCTGGGCGCGGACAAGCTCGATGTGGCCGCTCCTATTCGGGTTGGCGTGCTGCGCGATTGAAATGATGGCGGTCTATATGCCGCGCTTTGATCTCTCGCGCTTTGGGATGGAAGTCTATCGCGCGTCACCGCGCCAGGCCGATTTGATGTTCGTCGCGGGCCGTGTTTCGCGCAAGATGGCGCCCGTCGTCCGCCAGCTCTACGATCAAATGCTGGAGCCGAAATGGGTCATTGCGATGGGCGATTGCGCGGCGTGCGGCGGCATCTACAATAACTATGCGATTCTGCAAGGCGTGGACGAAATCCTTCCCGTGGACGTTTACGTCGCGGGTTGCCCGCCTCGCCCCGAAGCGCTGATGGATGGGATCTTGAAACTCCACGCCAAGATCAAGAATGGCGAACCCAAAGGGCAAATCCGGATTACAGACTTTGGTCTGCGCGGCTAATAATGAGACAACCATTCAAAGATAACCGCGTAACTATGTCGAGTGCAATTTCTCGGCTGTGAAAACTATCTGGTAAGGTCTGTCAATGACGACTATCGAAACCACAATCACTAAACTGCGCGAGCGTTTCCCCGACGTCATCTCCGACATTTACAAATTCCCTGGTGGAACGACCATCACCATCTCTCGCGAAACATTACTCGAAATTGCGCGCTTGCTGCGGGACGATCCGGCACTGTGCTTCGAGGCGCTCCTCGACGTGACGGCGCTCGATTGGCCGCCGCGCGAGCCGCGCTTTGACGTGCTCTATTCGCTGATCTCGCTCCAGAACAAAACGCGGTTGCGATTGCGCGTGCAGTTATCGAGTGAGGATGCGACCGTTCCATCGCTGACGTCCGTTTACCCTGGCGCGAATTTCTACGAGCGTGAGGTCTATGACCTTTTTGGTATCACCTTCAGCGGGCATCCTTTCTTGCAGCGAATCCTGCTGCCAGTAGACACCGTTGGGCATCCGCTGCGAAAGGACATGGCGCTCGGCTACGAGCCGGTCGAATTCACGCACACTTTCGCCGAGATTCAACCCGAAAAGCCAAACGCGGTTGCGCCGGCCAAGCCAAGCAGCGTTCTCGGCAGCGTTGGCGGGACGATGGTACAAATCCCGTTGGTTCTTTCCGAGCCGGTGACGCCGTGGGCGGGTTCCGATTCCGAAACGATGCTCGTCAATATGGGCCCGCACCACCCATCCACGCACGGCGTATTGCGCGTTGCGCTCGAAGTGGATGGCGAGCGAATTGTGAATGCGCTGCCCGATGTCGGTTATCTGCACACCGGGATCGAAAAGACCGCCGAGAGCAAAACGTATCAAAAGGCCATTCCGCTGTTCGACCGCATGGATTATCTCGGGACGCTGTTCAACAATCTCGGTTACTGCCTCGCCGTCGAAAAGCTGATGGATGTGGATGTCCCCGATCGCGCGCAGATCGCGCGCGTCATCCTCTGCGAACTCCAGCGCGTCCAGTCGCATTTGGTCGCGGTTGGCTCACAGGCGATGGACATTGGCGCGGTCACGGTGATGACGTACGCGTTCCGCGAACGCGAGCCGATCCTCGATATTTTCGAAATGGTCACCGGCGCGCGCATGATGACCTCGTTCTTCCGCTTTGGCGGCTTGGCGCTCGATCTGCCCGCGGGCTTTTCGGATGCCGTGCGCGAAATCCTCAAGATGATCCCGCCGCGGCTAAAGGAATACGAGGACCTCCTCAACAAGAATCCGATCTGGCTCCAGCGCACGCGCGGCATTGCCGAATATACGCGCGAGCAAGCGCTGGCGTACGGTGTGACCGGGCCAATGCTGCGCGCCGCCGGTGTGAACTGGGACTTGCGCAAAGACATGCCATACGGCGGCTACGAGCAGTACGATTTCGATGTGCCCGTGAGCACACGTGCGAGAGCGGATGTGCTCGAGTGCTACTATATCCGCATGGAAGAGATGCGGCAGAGTTTACGGATCATCGAGCAAGGGTTGGAAAAGCTTGCCAAGACGAAAGGGCAGCCGTACATCTCCAACAATCGCAAAGTCGTTCCGCCGCCGAAACAAGAATTGCAGACCTCGATGGAAAGTCTGATCCATCATTTCAAGTTGTGGACGGAAGGATTCAAGCCGCCGGTCGGCTATGCCTACGCCTGGGTCGAATCGCCGCGCGGCGAACTCGGGTTTCTCGTTTCGAGCGACGGCTCGAACCAGCCACACCGCGTCCACGTCCGCACGCCGTCGTTCGCCAACCTGCAAACTCTGCCGTTCCTCGCCAAAGGTTATTACCTTGCCGATCTGGTCGGCATCATTGCAATGACGGACATTATCCTCGGGGACGTAGACCGATAAATCATGAATCGGAAATAAAAAGATGGAACACCTCATTCTGAGAGACCTGGACATCCCGAACCTCGCCGACATTGATGTGTACGAAAAGCACGGCGGCTATCAAGGGCTGCGTAAAGCGGTCAAGGAGATGTCGCCCGATCAAGTCACCGACGTGGTCAAGGCATCGGGCTTGCGCGGGCGCGGCGGCGCGGGTTTTCCGGCCGGTGTGAAATGGAGTTTCCTGCCGAAGGGTGTCTTCCCGCGCTATTTGGTCGCTAACGCCGACGAGTCGGAGCCGGGGACATTCAAAGACCGCGAGATCATGGAGCATAACCCGCATCAATTTATCGAAGGCATTGCCATTTGCTCTTACGCGATCCAGTGCAACCATGCCTTCATTTACATTCGCGGCGAGTTCCCCCATGCGGCGCAGTGCCTCGAACGCGCGATCGCCGACGCGGAGCGATGCGGCTATCTCGGCGACCGGATTCTCGGTTCCGATTACCATCTGCAAGTGACGGTTCATCGCGGCGCGGGCGCGTACGTCTGCGGCGAAGAGACTGCGCTGCTCGAATCGCTGGAAGGCAAGTTGGGGCAGCCGCGCGTCAAGCCGCCCTTTCCCGCCAGCGTCGGTCTCTACAACAAGCCGACCGTCATCAATAATGTCGAGACGCTCGCGAATGTGCCGATTATTCTCGAGCGCGGCGCAGAGTGGTACGCGAAAATCGGTACGCCGAAATCCACGGGGCCGAAAGTCTTTTGCCTCAGCGGGCACGTCAATCGCCCCGGCAACTACGAAGCGCCGTTCGGCAGCATCTCGTTCCGCGATCTGATTTATGATTTTGGCGGTGGGATTCGCGGCGGCAAAAAGCTGAAAGCGATCTTGCCCGCGGGCGCGAGCGGCCCGATGGTCAGCCCGCTGGCCCCTTCGGGCGAAGCGGTGATGGACGTCAAGCTCGATTTTGAGGCGCTGCAACCATTCGGTTCCCTACTCGGTTCGGCATCCGTGATCGTGTTGGACGAGGACACGTGCGTGGTGTGGGCCGCGAAAAAGATGGTGCGCTTCTTCGAGCATGAATCGTGCGGCAAATGCACGCCGTGCCGTGAGGGGACGTACTGGATGTCGCGTGTCCTGGAGCGCATTGACGACGGCGTGGGCAGCGTGTCAGATATTGAACTACTGACGAACGTCGCGACTCAGATTCAGGGGCGTACGCTCTGCCCATTGGGCGAATTCGCCACATCGCCAGCACTCGGGAGCGTAAAGATTTTCCGCGAAGAGTACGAACGGCATATGGTGGTTAGCGTGTCGCAGGAGGAGCGCAAATGAAGCAATTGCTGATTGCTGCTATCGTGATGCTTGCTCTTTCTGTCGTTGCTTGCGCACAATTCGATTCGTCAACATCTGAACGTGAGCGAATTTCCAAAGCTTTCCTCGATGCTGTTCTCGCGGGAAACGAAACAGAGGCGGTCAAGTCTTTCGTTGACACTTCTGTAGATGGAACATTGACGCGAATACTTCATCAAGTCATTATAACAACGTCGCGTTTTGATTTTACGAATTTGGAAGTTTCTTCAAAGGTGGCGGGTACGCCTACTCCTGCAGAAAAAGCTAATGGAGTTGGCCAATCCTATTGGTATCACGTCAGATTCGCTTATCGCGAAAAGAATACAACCCGGCCGTGGAGAGATGGTAACTGGCGTTTTGAAGCCAGTCCAGTCAACAGCAGATGGATCGTAACTAACATTGCTTTTTGCACTGACATAACGGTATGTCAGTGAGATCAGGATATTGAATAGAAACATCACTTTAGAATCTTTGAAATTTGCTTGAGGTACCGCAATGGCTAAAGTTACCATAGACAACAAAATCGTCGAGGTTCCTAACGGCACGCTCGTCGTCGAAGCCGCGAAAAAGGTTGGCGTCGAGATTCCGGTGTTCTGTTACCACCCCACGTTGCAGCCGGTCGGCATGTGCCGCATGTGCCTCGTCGAAGTCGGCACGCCCAAGCGCGGCAAGGACGGGCAGTTCGAGAAGGACGCGAACGGCAACGCGGTGATCGCGTGGATGCCGAAATTGCAGACCGCGTGTACGACCGTCATCTCGGACGGCATGGCGGTTCGCACCGATACCGCGCAGGTTGCCGACGCGCGCCGCTCCGTGGTCGAATTCCTGCTGACGAGCCACCCGCTCGATTGCCCGATTTGCGACAAGGGCGGCGAGTGCCCGTTGCAAAACTTGACGATGGCCTACGGACCGGGGCAGTCGCGTTTTCCGGTTGAATCGAAATTCCACAACGAAAAGCGCGTCCCGCTCGGCGATCTCGTCATGCTCGACCGCGAACGCTGCATCCAATGCTCGCGCTGCATTCGTTTCCAAGACGAAATCGCCGA
>JACQYF010000101.1 GCA_016208315.1 Chloroflexota bacterium
CTCCTCTTGGTCATGAGCGCGTTCTGGGCGTACTTTACACTGTCCGAATATCTGACGACGTACTACGGCGCGCTCGTGGACGAGATGAACGTCGCGAACGCCAAAATCTGGGGCGACTTTAGCGCTTACTTTTGGGCGATGGTCGTGCTCAACGCCGTCGTGCCGTTCGCGATTCTCTTGTGGCGGCGCGGCCGCACGCCGGCCGGCACGTTCCTCGCCGCGCTGTCCATCGCGGTCGGAATGTGGCTGGAGCGTTTTACGATTGTCGCGCCGAGTCTGACGCGCCCGCGTCTGGCGTTCGAGTGGGCGATCTATCAACCGACCTGGGTCGAGGTTGCGGTCACGGCGGGTTCCCTTGCGCTCTTTGCGCTCTTGTTCTTTTGGTTTTTCAAAGTCTTCCCGACGATGGCAATGTGGGAAGTGGAAGAGGGCGCGGCGCGCGAAGCCGTATTCAGTAAGCAGTCTTCAGTATTCAGCCATCCGTTGTAACTGAAAACTGCTCACTGTTGACGCGGACGTAGTTCGTCCGTGTTCACTGTTCACTGGAGGATCATGGGATACTGGCTCATCAACACGGCAGGCATCGGCGGGCTGCTCGTCGTCGCCGTCGGTTTAGCGGTGCTCGTCGCGTACGCGCGGATGCTGCGCTGGATTCGCGATGGCGCGGACGTGGGAGGCGAAGGCGATGGGCATCCATAGAGCGAAGGGGAGAGGGGGAGCAGGGGAGAGGGGGAGCAAGCGCCTTTTTCTCCCCTGCGCCCCTGCTCCTCTGCTCCCCTGCCTCGCATCGGCGACAGTAGCTGTGGCGCTGGCAATCTCACTTTTGCTCGCGACCGCGCCCGCCCTTGCGGCCGACCCGCCTGCGACCGCCGATCTCGCGCGCGCCGACCGCTATTGCATCGCGTGTCACAGCGCGAACGACGCGCGGTTGGCGAATCCGTTCGCGTGGGACGGGCACGTTGCGCGCGCCGCGCTGTCGCCTTGTCCGACCGTGCGGCAACTGCGCCAGGAGATGGCTTTTACCGACGATGCTTTCGACGCGATTCGCAACGGCGGCATTGCGGATTTGGAGGCGCGCCTCCTGGCGCGAGAGGAATCGCTGCCGCGCCTTGTCGAAACGGCGTATAGCACCGTTGACGCGGGCGTGAACGAGATGCGCGCGTTCCGCTATCAATTGAACAAGACCTACGCGCAGGCGCAAGCCGTGCGCGATTCTGCCACGATGCAAGTCGTTCTCGTCGTCGGCGTCCTCGCCACGCTCTTTCTGCTCGCCTCGCTGGCATGGGGTTTGTGGAACACGCGCCACCTCAGCGTCCCGATGTTTCGCGGTTTTCGCATGGGCATGGGCGCGGTCGTCTTTGTCCTCTTGGTTTTCGCGGTTTTCGCGTTGCCGCTGTTCAACCCGCCCGCGCCAACCGAGGCCGCGACCGCCGCCGACCTGGAGCGCCAAGCCGCGCTCGATACGGCGACGCGCGCGGCGGTCAGCGCGGAAAATCTGTCGGCCAAGGCGTGGCAGTTCGCGCGGCTGGGCCAGTTTGACGCCGCGCGTGCCGCGCTCGACGAATTGGAAACGAACGCGAACGCGTATTGGGGTAGGGCGCGTGCGCTCGAAGAGAGCGCGGTTACGTGGGACAAGGCCGCGGACGCCGCGCCGCCGCTCGTCCACCGCATCGAGGTGGCTGCCGCGCGCGCCTGGGCCTACGCGGCGGTGGTTGACGAGATCGGCGATCCAAGACGTGCGGCGGAACTGCTCGATACGGCGCTCGCCCGCGCCCAGCGCAATCCCGATCCCTACTTTCGCGCGCTCGATTTGAAAAAGATCGCGGTCGCCTGGTCGCGTCTGGATCAAACGCACGCCGCGCGGGTTGCCGGCCAAATCGCCGACCCGTTTATCCGCGCGTGGGCGCTGCGCGAGATTGGGCAATTCGACCAAGCCGCCGCATCCGCGCGTGCGGTGGGCGACGCGCATCTCCGCGCGTTCGCGCTGCGCGAGATCGCCGTCGCATCCAAGAATGCCAACCTCCTGGACGAAATCACCAGCTACCAATTACCTACCGCTCCCGCCGCCGGCGCGTACGCTCTGTCCGACCTGGCGGCCGCGTGGGGCGCGTTCGACGCGAAACAATCCAAAGAGATTGCCGATTCGATTGCCGCGCAATTCCCCGACGCGCGCGCGCGCGCATTCCGCCGCAGCGGTCGCTTTGTCGAAGCGTGGGCCGAGTTGGAGAAATTCGATGGATTCGAGCAGGCGCGCGCGCAGAGCGAACTCGTCGCTGCATGGGCGCGCGTGGCGCCGAATGACGCGCTCGATGCCGCGCAAAAAATCCGCGATCCTTTCTTGAGCGCCGAGGCGCAGCGCGCCGTGGTCGCCGCGCTCGCGCGTCCAGACGCCGCGCGAGCGCTCGACCTGGCGCGGGCCATCCCGATTCCGTACGCGCGCGTGCAGGCGTTGACCGATGTGGCGCGCGTGAGTCGCGACCCAGCGACCTTCCAGCAAGCCGCCGCGCTCGCGGACGACCTGCGCGATCCGTACCCGCTGCGCGACCTCGCCAGCGCGTGGGCACAAGTTGATCCGAAAAACGCGCTCGCGCTTGTGGACAAACTCGACCGAGAAAGCGATCGCGCCCAAGCGTTGCTCGCCGTCGCCCTCGTCACGAAAGAGAGCGCGGTGTTCGAACGCGCGGTCAAGCAAGCGCAGGGCGCGCGGCTCCGCGGCGACCCATTGTACTCGGCAGAGTTGCTGCGCGAGCTGGGCGCGCGGTACGCGGCGGTGGATGCAACAAAAGCTAAGGATGCCTTCGACGCCGCGTTCGATGCCGCGCGCAAAGTGACGACCGAGTTTTGAGGAGAGCACTAACATGTTCGAATGGTTCATGATTCTGTTCGGCTGGCTCGCCGCAGTCCTCTTTATCGCGGTGTCCGGCTACAAGATCGCCAAAATCGCGCGGATGCCGCTGAACGTCCGCTGGGAAGTTTACCCCGTACCGCACGAGCCAGCCGACCGGCGCAACTATGGCGGCTCGTACATGGAGCAAGTGGACTGGGTGAACAAGCCCCGCGTCACAAACCCGCTGGCCGAATATCTCGAGATGGCCGCGGAGATATTCGCGTTAAAGCGGGTGAAAGAGCATAACGTTTACAATGTCTGGCTTTGGTCGCTCGCGATGCACTGGGGAATCTATCTCTACTTTGGTTGGCTGTTCCTTCTCGTCGCAGACCTGTTCCTCAATGCGCCAATACTGGCTTTGGCGACGAATGTCGTCGGCGTCGCCGCGGGCGCGCTGGGCGCGGCCGGCGCGCTGGCGCTCGCGGTCAAGCGCGCCACGCAGCGCGAGCTGAAACTCTACACGACGCCGCTCGACTATTTCAATCTCGTCTTCATCGCGTCGTTTTTCGTCGCGGGGCTGGCGTCGTGGCTGGGCGATTTGTCTTTCGCCGCTCACAAATCGTACATCGGCAGCGTGCTGTTCTTCAAGCCGGCCGCCGCGCCGTTCGCCGTGTCGCTCAGTTTCTTGCTGTTTGAACTATTCTTGATCTATATGCCGTTCTCGAAACTGATTCACTACTTTGCCAAGTTCTTTACGTTCCATCACGCGTTGTGGGATGACGAATACAAAGAAAAGGGTTCGGCCCGCGATTTCCAGATCGTCAAGCAATTGACGTACGCGGTCCAGTGGTCGGGGCCGCACATCGTCAAGGGCAAGTCGTGGTTGGCCCAAGCCCAGACCCCGCTGCAGGAGAGCGAAAAGAAATGAGTGTCACTTTCAAGGATATGGCTCGCGCCGGCGACAAGCCGCTGCTCTCTTTCACGTCCGAAGAGTTGATGGCCGTTCCGCCCCTGCATGGCACGCCATCACTGCAACCGCCAAAGGCACGCTGGCTGGAGAACTATGATCTGTCGCTCGATGGCTTTAGCGATTTCGATATCCCCAAGCCCAAGACGCCCGAGGACGAAGAACGGCTCGTCAACGGATTCTTGTCCGGGCTGCAAAAGCTCTTCGACCCCGAGAGCAATTGGCCGTTCGTCAAAATCTTGAAACTCTCGATGGATTACTGCGTGCGCTGTCAGACGTGCTCCGAAGCGTGCCACGTTTATCTCGGCAGCGGTCGCCAGGAAATCTATCGCCCGACGTTTCGCTCCGAAGTTTTGCGGCGGATTTATCAACGCTATCTTACGCCCGGCGGCCAATGGTTGAAATCGTTCGTCGGCGCGGATGTCGCGCTGAATTACAACACGGTGTGGCGTCTGTTGGAGTTGGCGTATCGCTGCAACTTGTGCCGCCGCTGCGCGCAGGTCTGCCCGGTCGGCGTGGACAATGCGCTGCTCGCGCGCGAGATTCGCAAGCTCTTCAGCCAGGAGATGGGTATCGCGCCGACCGAATTGCTTCGCAAGGGCACGCGCCAACACTTGCGCGCCGGTTCAACCACGGGCATGAATCTGGCGGCTTTCAAAGACCTGATCGAGTTTTCGGAAGAGGACATTTACGCCAAGACGGGCAAGAAAATCAAAATGCCCGTAGATCAAAAAGGCGCGGACATACTTTTGATTCACAACGCCGGCGAATTCATGGCGTGGCCCGAAAACCCGGCGGCGTTCGCGATCCTCTTCGACGCCGCGGGCATCAATTGGACGTTGAGCAGCGAGGCGCAAGGGTACGACGGGGTCAACTACGGCGTGTGGTTCGACGACGTGGAATTGGCGCGCATTGCCCTGCGGCAGGTTTCGATTGCTCAGGAATTGGGCGTGCGGAAAATCGTCGTGGGCGAGTGCGGGCACGCGCACAAGGCGCTGTGCGTCATCGCCGACCGCGTCCTGCCCGGCGATCTCAGTCTCTCCGAAATTCCGCGCGAGAGTTGCTTGCCGCTTTTGTGGCAGATCGTCCAGAGCGGCGCGATCAAGTTCGATCCGGCCCGCAACGATTTTCCGGTCACGCTGCACGATTCGTGCAATGTGGTGCGGTTGATGGGGATCGTTCAGCCGCAGCGTGAAATCATCAAGCATATTTGCGCGCAGCCATTGCGCGAGATGGCGCCGAACGGCGTCTGGAATTACTGCTGCGGCGGCGGCAGCGGGTTCGCGATCATGAACACGCTCAACTTTGCCGACTGGCGCAAGAACGTCTCCGAGCGCGTCAAGACCAAGCAGGTGCTGGAAGCGTTCCAAGACGTGCTCGATCCAAGCATCAACAAGTACGTCGTGGCCGCGTGCTCCAACTGCAAGGGCGCGCTGCGCGACGCCATCGGTCATTACGGCTTGTGGGACAAATACCACATTAACTACGGCGGGCTGGTTGATCTGATGGTCAATGCGATGGCCGATTTGCCCGCGCCATACATCGAGTGGAACAGGGAATTCAGATGAAAACTTTCCGCGAATCCCAAAGGGACTTTCAGTCTACGCGAATCCACGCGAAGGATAAAGACGTTTGGCGAAGATTCGCGAGATTAGCGGATTATTTTAAAAGGAGTTGAAATCATGTGGCTGATTACGATTGATCCCGACAAGTGCCAAGGCGACGGCGAATGCGGCGACGTTTGCCCGGTGACGATTCTTTCGGTGGTCGAGGTCGGCGGCAAAAAGATTACCCAAGTCACCGGCAATGCCGACGACTGCATGGGCTGCTCCTCGTGTGTGGCGACCTGCACGCACGAGGCGATCACCGTCGTCGAGATGTGACCCAGTTGTTTTCAGAGCAGTTGTAGATGTGGCTGAGGAGACGAATCTCATGGGCGAGATGGCAACCCGCGAATTGCTGATGTTCGGCGGCTTTACCGTCGTCGTCGGCCTGATGCTGTACGTGGATCTATTTCTGGTCAATCGCAAAGCGCACGTGATCACGATCCGGTCGGCGCTGATATGGAGCGCGATCTGGATCTGCGCGTCGTTGCTCTTTAACGTCTTTGTGTACTTTGAACTCGGATCCGAAAAGGCCCTCGAATACTTTACGGCCTATATTCTCGAAAAGTCGTTGAGTGTAGACAACCTCTTTGTCTTTCTCGTCGTCTTTACCTACTTTGGCATCGGGCCGCTGTACCAGCCGCGCGTGTTGCGCTGGGGCATCCTCGGCGCGATCTTTTTGCGCGCGACGCTGATCGTCATCGGCATTGAACTCGTGCACGCGTTCAATTGGATGCTCTACGTCTTTGGCGCGATCTTGATCCTGACCGCGTATCGGCTGCTCAACGGCGTCGCCGACGAGGTCGAACCGGGCAAGAACGCCGCGCTGCGCCTGGTCTCGCGCTATTTGCCGCTCACGACGGAACTCCACGCCGAGCGTTTTCTCGTGCGCCTCGGCAAGGTGCTCTACGCGACGCCCCTGCTCGCGACGCTCGTGGTGATCGAAAGCACCGACGTGTTATTTGCGCTCGACTCGATCCCGGCGGTGCTGGGCATCTCGCACGATCTCTTTATCGTCTACACGTCGAATATCTTTGCGATCCTCGGCTTGCGCGCGCTCTATTTTGCGCTCGCCGGCGTGATGCAGTTGTTCCACTATTTAAAGTACAGTCTGGCGATCATTCTTGGATTCATCGGGGTCAAGATGATCATCCATGATCTGTTCAAGATCCCGATCGAGATTGCGCTGGGCGTGGTATTCGGTTTGCTCGCGCTCGCCATCGTCGCATCCATTCTCTTCCCAAAGAAAGACAGAGTGGAAGCCGGGGTGGAACAGACGACGCAAGCCGCAATGGTGGCGCCGGAGAATTGATGATGCCGCGAGTGGTGATCGCCGCGCCGCATGGGCGTTCGGGCAAGACGACCGTGACGCTGGCGCTGTGCGCCGCCTTTGTCGCGCGCGGGCTGGCGGTGCAGCCGTTCAAAAAAGGCCCCGATTACATAGACCCGTCGTGGCTCACCGCCGCCGCGCAGCGTCCCGCGCGCAATCTCGATGCGTTCATGCTTTCTGCCGACGCGATCCGGCGCACGCTCGCCCGCGCGGCCGATCTCGCGATTATCGAGGGGAATCACGGCTTGTTCGATTCGCTCGACGAAGACGGCCGCGGCAGCACTGCGGCGCTCGCGCGCCTCGTCCGCGCGCCGATTTTGCTGGTTGTGGATGCCGCGCGGATGGGGCGCAGTGTCGGCGCGCTCGTCGCGGGGTATCAGCATTTCGAATCCGATACAAACGTCGCCGGCGTGATCCTCAATAACGTCGCGCAGCCACGGCACGCGGCGAAACTGCGAAACGCGATTGAGCAACACTGCGCCATCCCCGTTCTCGGCATTCTGCCGCGCGACGACGCGCTGACTATCGCCGACCGCCATCTGGGTTTGATCCCGCGCGGCGAATACGCGGCTCAAGTGCGGGAGCCGCTCGCCGCGTTGTGCCGCGCGGCGCAAGAGCATCTTGAACTTGACGCGATCTTGGAGATCGCGCGCAGCGCCTCACCCCTCACCCCCCATCCCCCTCCCCCCTCTCCTGGAGTTGAAGTTCACTCCAGGAGAGGGGGGAGGGGGCGAAGGGGGTGGGGGGTGAGGATTGGCGTCATGCACGATGCCGCCTTCACTTTCTACTACCCTGAGAATCTGGAAGCGCTGCAAGACGCGGGCGCGGAACTCGTCTTTATTGACGCGCTGCGCGATTCGGCATTGCCGGCCGTGGACGCGCTGTATGTCGGCGGCGGATTTCCTGAAGTGTTCGCCGAGCAGTTAGAAGCGAACGTCTCACTGCGCGCCGACATTCGCGGCGCCATCGAAAATGATTTGCCGGTCTACGCCGAGTGCGGCGGGCTGATGTATTTGGCGCGCTCGCTGCGGTGGCGCGAACGGCGGTGGGAGATGGTCGGCGCGCTGCCGTGCGATGTGGAGATCATGGACAAGCCACAGGGGCACGGCTACGTGCAGGCGACCGTTTGCGCGCCCAATCCCTTTTTCGCCGAGGGTCTCGTCTTGCGGGGACACGAGTATCATCATTCCCGCGTCGTGAAGTTGGATTTGCCGTTGGCCTATCGCCTCTCGCGCGGCCACGGAATTAACGGCGGCGATGGGATTGTCTACCGCAACGTGCTCGCTGCGTACACGCATTTGCACGCGCTCGGCGCCCCGCAGTGGGCGACCGCATTTGCGCCGGCGACACAAAAATCATGATTCAACTAATTGTCATTGGCGCCAATCATCGTTTCGCTCCGCTGGCCTGGCGCGAGCGCCTTGCCTTGACACGCGACGCTCTTGTCTCGGCATTGCGCGCGCTCCACCGCGATTTACCCCAGATCGCGATCCTCGCGACGTGCAATCGCGTCGAGTTCTACGCGGGGACGGACGATCTGGCGCGCGCCCAGCGGACGATCACGAACTGGTTGCGCGATTGTTTTGCAATTGGCGGGTCGGAATTCGACGACTATTTCTATGCGCATCAGGGCGAGGCAGCCGTCCGCCACCTGATGACGGTCGCCGCGGGATTGGATTCTATGCTCATTGGCGAGGCGCAAATCCTGGGGCAGGTGGGCGCGGCGCGCGACATCGCGCAACAAGCAGAAACGCTCGGCGCGGAGTTATCGCGCTTGTTCCTAGACGCGGTCACGGTCGGCAAAGCCGCGCGGACGCGAACGGAGATCGGGCGCGGGGCGCTCTCACTTGGTTATGCCGCCGTGGAATTGGCCCGCGCCATTTTCACTACGAATCCGCCGCAGCAGGTGCTGGTCATCGGCGCCGGAGAGATGGCGGAAAGCGTTGCGCGCTGTCTCGCCGCGAACGGCATCGGCCCGATCCTCGTCGCGAACCGCACGTTCGAACGCGCGGCGGAGCTGGCAGAAAAGTTCGGCGGCCGCGCGATTCACTTTGGAAGCATTCCGGACGCGCTCGCTCAAGTTGATATTGTCATCGCGTCGTCTGCCGCGCCGCACGTCGTCGTTGATCGTGAGGCGGTGGCGCGCGCGGCGCACGCGCGGCGTGGTCGTCCTTTATTTCTGATTGATATTGCGGTGCCGCGGGATATTGACCCGACGGCGGCGGAGCTTGAAGGCGTGCGTCTGTACAATCTGGACGATTTGCGCGAGGTCTGCGACGCGAACCTGGTGCGGCGGCAGGGCGAGGCGGACAAGGTGCGCGTGATGGTGGAAGATGCAACGCGGCAGTTTGCGCGCTGGCTGGCAGAACGCGCGAGCGCGCCGACTATCGGCGCGCTCTATCAAAAAGCTGAAATGCTGCGCCAGGCAGAGTTGGGGCGGGCGCGTCGCCGGCTCGGCGACCTTTCGCCCGAACAAAGCGAGGTACTGGATGCTCTCACGCGCGCCCTCGTCCACAAGCTTTTGCGTGAACCGGTGCTGCATCTAAAGCGGCCGAACAACGGTTGGGCGCAAAGCGATTACGTGGCAATGACGCGCGCTTTGTTTGGCCTGGACCAAGTTTAGCTTAGAAAATCCTATTCTACCCCGGCCGGCTCGGGGCTTATCCGCCGGTCTCTCCCACGCTAACACTCCGCAACAGCACCACCAACACAATCGCCGTGATCAGGACGTAGAGCCAATCCCGTTCCACGGCAAAAGCGATCACCGAGACGGCGACCGAGCGCGTGATGGCGGCTTCCCGTTTGGTAAAAACATTCCCGCCCAACCTCGACAAGGTGTTTTTCCTGAGTACCGGGGCCGAGGCGACCGAAGCCGCGCTGCGTGTACCTCGGCGTTATACTGGCAAGCAAGAAGTGCTCGGATTCTACGGGGGATTTCACGGGCGCACCTATGGAGCGCTGGGCGTGGCGGGGAACATGGGCACGCGCCGGCAATTCGGCGTTCCGGTGCCGGGCGGGATCATGGCGCCGTACGCGTACTGCTATCGGTGCTTTTACGACAAGAAGTATCCCGAGTGCGACCTGTATTGCCTCAAGGCGCTGGATCGCGTGATTGACTCTTCATCCTCGGGCGATTTGGGCGCAGTGATCGTCGAGCCGTATCAGGGGACCGCCGGGTTCGTTTTTCCACCCGAAGGATGGCTCAAGCAATTGGAAGCGTGGGCGCGCGAGCGCGAACTCGTCCTCATCGTTGATGAGGTGCAGTCCAGTTTCGGGCGCACGGGAAAAATGTATGCCATCGAGTGGGAAGACGTCCGCCCGCAGATGATTTGCCTCGGCAAGGGACTGGGCAGCGGCGTGCCATGTTCTGCCCTTATGGTTACGCACCCTCGCCGGAGATCACACGCCAAGTCATCGCTGTTAAGATTTAGAGTACACCGAGACGAGAGGCAGCTACCGCTTCTCGTCTCTCTACTTGTTATGGTCGCCCCATTAGCGCCAGCGGCGCCCATTGATAGGGTGTACGTCCCTCGCGTATCATTTCGATCTGCGCCTGTTGGAGCGCCGCGGCGATATTTTCCCCACCCGCCAAGTGGCGATAAAACCGGCCCGTTAATTCGACCATGGATTGATCTTCGACACTCCATAACGTGGCGAGCAGCGCGCGGGCGCCCGCGTAGAAAAATGCGCGCGCCAAGCCGACAAGCTCATCGCCGCGCCCGCCTTGGCCGAGTGCGGTCTGACACGCCGAGAGTGTGACCACTCGCGCATTCAACGTCAAATCCAAGATGTCCAGCGTCGTCAATGCGTGGTCGTGCAA
>JACQYF010000102.1 GCA_016208315.1 Chloroflexota bacterium
ATTCGTTCTCACCGCGGGCGGCGGCAGCAATGGCCGGATTGACGCCAACACGTCGGCGAAGGGAATCAAGGGGGTTACGACGGTAACGATCGGCGGCGGCACGTTTACGATTGATTCTGCCGACGATGCCGTTCATTCGAACGGCGGCATCGTCGTCAACGGCGGCGCGTTCGCGATCGCGACGGGCGACGATGGCATGCACGCCGACGCGACGCTGCAGGTCAACGGGGGCGACATCAAGATTACAAAATCCTATGAGGGTCTCGAAAGCGCCGTCATCACCATCAACGACGGCACTATCCGCATCGTCTCTAGCGACGACGGCTTGAATGGCGCGGGGGGGAACGATGGGTCGGGGATAGCGCCCGGTCCCGGTTTCGGCGGCGCCAGGGGTGCGCGGCCGCCGGGTCAAGATACTTTCGCGGCGGCAGCCAAATATTGGCTATACATCCGGGGCGGCTATATCGTGATCGAGGCCGTGGGCGATGGGATTGACATCAATGGTTCCATCGAAATGACGAATGGGGTCGTCATTGTGAATGGGCCGATCGTCCGCATGAACAGCGCGTTGGACTATGACGCGACGTTCAAACTCACGGGGGGATTCCTGGTCGCGGCCGGCAGTTCCGGCATGGCCCAAGCCCCTGACGATTCGTCTACGCAATATGCGTTGCTGCTGAACACGACCACGACCCAGCGCGCCGGCGACTTGGTTCACATTCGCAGCAGCGATGGCAAATCGCTCCTAACCTTCGCGCCCACCAAAGAATACCAGTCCATCGCGTTCTCTTCGCCGGAACTGGTCAAGGGTACGACCTACGAGGTGTACTTCGGAGGGAGTTCGACGGGTACGGTTAAGGACGGTGTGTATCAAAACGGCACGTATTCGCCCGGAACGAAAAATACGAGTTTTACGACGTCCAGTGTTGTCACGCGCATCGGCGTGACTCGGTTCCGGTGAAGTCCCCTAACTCGCCAAGCCGAAACCCGACAGGAAAATTTTGGACGCGGACAAACGCGGATTTCCGCGGACAAGTAAAAGTATCTGCGTTCATCTGCGTTCATCCGCGTCCAAAAATCTTTATTCGAGGTAAGTGGACGGCGCGCGGGTCGTCGGCAGCGGGTATTGACCGGCGAGGCGGCCGCGTACGCGGCGGATCGCTTGCCGCACCGGAGACAGGCGAATTGCCAACAAGGCGGCGACGATTGCGCCATACGCCAGCGGTTCGCGGACGTCCAGCTTGACGAGCCAGACGAAATGGACGATGACGAGGAGGGCCGCGAGATAGACCCAGGCGTGCAGTCGTCGCCACGTTTGTCCCAGCCGCCGCATCGAACCCTTGGTCGAGGTGAGGGCCAGCGGCAATAGAATCGAAAAGGCGGCCAGCCCGACCAGCGCGTACGGTTTTTCGAAAATCGCTTCGCGCAGCAGTTCGAGATCGAGGGCATAATCTACGGCGACGAACGTCGTCAAATGGATGGCCGCGTAAAAGAACGCGTACAGGCCCAGCGCGCGCCGCACTTGCAGGGCCGGTCGGAATCCCGCGACCGTATTCAGCGGCGTACACGCGAGCGATAGCACGAGCAGCACGAGCGCGCTCTTGCCCGTGCGCAAAATGATCGCGCGGATCGGCTCGGCCCCGAGTTGAGCGAGCAGTCCGTCCGCGACCAACCAAGCCAGCGGAATCCACGCGCCCGCGTGGACGACGATTCGCAGCCAGTTCTTTCGCAGTGTGTTCATAACTAAAAGTATTTCCGCAGATCCATACCTTGATACAGCGCGGCCACTTGTTCGGCGTAGCCGTTATAGACCAGGGTCTTGCGGCGGCCCAATTCGCCGATGCGTCGTTCGCTCGCCTGCGACCAGCGCGGGTGCGAGACCTCGGGATTGACGTTGGCGTAAAAGCCGTATTCGCTCGGGGCCGAAGTCATCCAAAACGATACGGGCATCTCGGCGACCAGGTCAATCTTGACGATGGATTTCACGCTCTTAAAGCCGTACTTCCACGGCACGACCAGCCGAAGCGGCGCGCCGTCTTGCGGCGGCAGCGGCTTGCCATACAAGCCGGTCGCCAAAATCGTCAGGTCGTGCATCGCCTCGTCGAGCCGAAGACCTTCGGCGTAGGGCCACTTGAAATACGCGTCGCGTTGGCCCGGCATTTGCTTGGAGTCGAGCAGCGTTTCAAAGCGCACGTACTTGGCTTGCGACGTGGGTTCGACCGCCGCCAATAATTTCGAAAGCGGAAAGCCCAGCCACGGAATCACCATGGACCACGCCTCGACACAGCGCAAGCGATAAATGCGTTCCTCCTGAGCGAACTTGAGCAGGTCCTCCATTCCGAACGTCTGCGGCTTGTTGACCAGTCCACCCACCTTGATCGTCCACGGCGACGACTTGAAATCCTTCGCCAATGGGGCGACGTCCTCTTTGTCCAACGAAAACTCGTAAAAGTTGTTATAGTGCGTGACCGTATCAAAGGGCGTCAGTTTATCGCCCAGTTCGTCGGAACTTTTGCTGGCTTGGGGCGCGTCCACGCCGCCCGCATTCGAGGGGGTCGCGGTGGGGGCCGGCGCTTGAACGCCACACGCGCTCAACACCGTCCCCAGCGCCAGCGCGCCCGCGCCGAGCATGAACTGTCGCCGCGTGAGATAGAGATGTTCGGGCGTGATTTCCGATGCCGGTATCTTTTCCATTTGGGGTTTGCGCTCCTGCGAAAATTGGCTCGTAGGGGCGATCCCTTGTGGTCGCCCAGAACGGGCAGGCACAAGGCACTGCCCCTACGTGGTCGCCCAGAACGGGCAGGCACAAGGCACTGCCCCTACGTTGCCACTCCATTATACCAGCATTTCCTTACGCCGCGCTTGCCCAACTCTTACGAATTTGTTAACGCCGTTCGAATTCGCCGGCAAATGAAAATGACGCGCTCGTCACGCGTCATACATGCCGCAAGATGAAGGTCGCCTAACGACTGCCGAATCCGGCGTCCGGCAGGTACGCGGGCTGGCATTCCGGGAATCGTTGCAAGGCGATGTTGCGAATCTGAAAGGGTATCTCTTGTTCTTCCCAGTAGGTGCGGTCCACTGGAACCCAGCGCGATAACGCTTGCTGCGCCTTGACCAACCAGATCGTCGAGTAGTATTCATTCTTGAGATGATCGCTTTCGCACGGGCACGAACTGGCCCAGCCCATCCACTGCGGATAGTAGATCACCATCGCCTCTTTGATCGTCCACGCGGTCGTGATGATTTCGCGTGTCTCTTGCGACACGCGCTGCCACGCCGTGCCTTCGAACAACACCATCCCCGCGCCGTATTCGATCAGCCCCAGATGGCTGTAGCCGTAACTGCAACTCGGACGCTCGCGCACCAAATGGACCGACTTGATGCGGCTCAATGCTTCATAGAGCGTCGTCCGGCTCAGCGGCGGGCCGTCGGTCTGCCAATGCAATGTGATTTCCGACTCGGGCGGTAGCGCAAAGTCGCCGATTCGCGGAATCCATTTCGTAACCGCGTGAATCAGCCAATCCTCGCGACCCTCGAAGCGCGTATAGCGCAAATGCATAGGATCGAAGAGCCACGTCAAGGCGCGATCCCGCTCCTCCTGATTCATTACCTCCCATTTCCACGTCACGCCATTGCTATGCGTTCGGTCCTGCGGATCAAACGTCGCAACGACGACGCCGGCCGCGTTCCTGTATTCGACCGCGACGCAATCGGTTTGCGAGTCCACGTCGGGGCGCCGCGTCAGCCCGGGCAGATGCGGGACCGGGACCGGCGAGGGGCACGGACTGGGCACAACGCGGACCGATGGCGTCGCGGCTGCGCGCGCCGGCGCGGGCGTCGGCGTGACGCGCGGCGCGCAGGCGAGCAACAGGGCGATGGCACTGACTAGCAGAGCGTAGACCGGAAGGACAAAACGAGCTTTTCCGCGAATCGCGCGAATCGCGCGAATCGCGCGAATCAGAAACGAGTGCGTGTTTGTAGTTAGCGACGTAGCGCAGTTTGCGGAGTCGCGTCCGCGCGCGAAGGACGGCACTCCGCACACCTGCCCTGGCGGGCGGTGCCAGGGAAACCCGCTGCGTGCCGGACTACGAACGCCGCTTCTCCCAATAACATTCGCGAAGATTCGCGAGATTCGCGGATAAAAAAACAGGCCGAGCGAATCGGCAACGGTGTTGGCACGCTTACTTGACGACAATTGCGCTCTCCGGTAGTTCTGCCAGCCATTGGGGATGTTCCAGCCGCGCGTACTCTTCGGTGACCCAACCGGTCAGCATCGCGCTCAACGCATCGTAGACGAACGTAAAGTACACGTGCCCGATCAGCAGGACGGTCAAGCCGAGCATCGAGACATCGTGCGCGATGGCCGCCAGCCCCAAACCGTCCGGCCCGAGCTGCCCCTTGCCGAACCAGAGCATAAACCCCGATACCGTGACCGTCACAAACATGATAAACGTCCCCGCATGGTGCAATTTTTGGCCCGCGTTGATGCGGCCCTGCGGCGGCAAATCTTTGGTCGAGCCGAAAAAGTAGCCGGGCATGCGCTTGAACCAGGCGACGTCTTGCCGCGTGTAGGTGAACGATTCGACGATCAGCTCGCGCGCGCGCTGGGGATTGAAAAGCCCGTAGAGGATGGGTAACAGCACGAATGGCGCGACCGCGATGCGGTGGACGAGACGCGAAACGCCGCCCGCGGCGAGCGACGACAATCCCGGAACCAAGAGGACGAGGCCCGTCGCGAGCAGCAGAAGAAACGTGACCACGCCGGCCCAGTGGATCACGCGTTGGCCGGTCACGTAGCGCTGGACGAGGCGAACCGATTCGCTACTCATGTTGCTCCTTGCTCTCCGCCGCGGCCAATTGTTTCTCGCGCACGTGCCGCCGCCGGGCGATGATGAACGACAGGCCGGTCACGACGAGGGCCGTCAACGAGAGTCCCGCCGACGCGGGCTGGACGATGTTCTGCCACGCGTCGAGCGTTGCGGGCAATTGGGGATTTTCGGGCAAGCCATACACACCGGGTTTGTCGAGCAACATCATCACCGCGCCCAACCCGCCCAACTCGGTCTCGCCATACAATTGCGCCGCGGGATAGCGCGCCCGAACCATCGCGAGTCGCGCCTTGATGTCCGCGACGATTTGCTCGCGCGCGCCGAAACGGATCGCCTGGCTCGGGCAGGTCTGGGCGCACCACGGCGTCTGTCCCTCTTTGACCAACTCAAAACATGCTACGCATTTGGACACGTGCTCGTCGGCGATACTCGGAATCTTGAATGGGCAAGCGTCGGTACAGTAACCGCACGCGCTGCACTTGTCGGCTTGGACGACGGTCAGCCCGTTCCATTTTGAGAGCGCGCCGGTCGGACAGACCTGGACGCACGCGGCTTGTTCGCAGTGCAGGCAGCGGCGTTGCAGAAACAGCCCGGCGAGATTCGGCATCTGTCCCCGCACCGCCTCGGATATGGCGATGTAGCGCACACCGCGCGGCAGTTCGTGCCCCGTCTTGCACGCGACCGCGCACGCCTCGCAGCCGATGCAGCGGTCGAGATCAATTGAGAAAGCATAGCGCGTCACGTCTCACTCCTCACCAACTTGACAAAGTTCACGCGCAGTCCGGCGCCGCCGCTGATGGGATCGAGGACGTAGCGCGTTTGCAGTCCGGCGTCGCTTGCGCCGCGCCGGTGCGCGCGGCTCAGGCCCGCGGCATCGTGCCCAAAACCGTGGACCAGATACACGGCATCGGCGCGAATCCGCGGCGTGGCCTTGACCTTGATCGGCCCACTGCGCGCGCCGTCCTGGTTTTCGAGGAGGACGCGGTCGCCGCTCTTGAAACCGAGTTTGGCGGCGATTGCTTCGTTGATCCACAGATCGTTTTCCGCGCAGAATTCGTTGAGCACCGGCGTGTTCTGCGTGCGCGCGAAGGTGTGCACGCGGCTGCGCCCGTAGAGCAGGCGCACGTAGCCCGCGGGCGGTTCCGCGGTCGGCTCGTATTCCGGCAGCGGCTTGAGCTTGGCTTTTTCCAGCGCGGCGGAATACAATTCGATTTTGCCGCTCTCGGTCGCAAAGGGTGTCGAGTTTTCTTTTTCGAAATCCTCCAGCCACGGCTTGCCTTTTTGGATCGCAATGCCATTCTGCGCGCGCAGCTTGTCGAGATTCAGGCCGAGCGAGCTGAGCCGCCGGTTGAGATATTCCTCGGCCGATTGCCAGGGAAAGAAATCTTCCAGGCCCAACCGCATCCCGAGTTCACGCACGATCCACCACGCGGGCTTGCTCTGCGCGTACGGCTCGACCGCGGGTTCGCGCAGCGCGATGTACGGCGTCTTGTGCGCGCAGGCCCATAATTCGTCGTAGCGTTCGAGATAGGTCGCTTCCGGCAGCACCACGTCGGCCCACGCGAGATGGTCTTGCGGCAGCACGTCCACCGCCATGACGAAATCGAGATTCTCCAGCGCCGCTTTCGTGCGCGGCACGTTGGGAAGCGTATGGAAAAGACCGGTACCGTAGCAAATCAGCCCTTTGATGGGATACGGCTTGCCGGTGACCATCGGCTCGATCAATTCTTGAATCGCCGTGCCGCCGCGCAAAAATTTTTCGCGCGCGCCGTCGGCCCGCACCTTGCCCGTCGGTCCAGGAGGCAACCCGGCCTCCTCGCCAGCCGCGGCGCTTCAGCCGCCCGCGCCGCTGGTCGCGGCGAAAGGCGGATGGGGGATTTCCTCCAGGTACGGCGGCTTGTTGAAATACATTCCGCCCGGTCGCCCGTACGCGCCGAGGAGCGCGTTGACGATGTATGCCGCGCGCATCCGCTGCGTATCGTTGCCGTACCACACCACGTGCCGCCCCGGGACGATGAGCGCTTGGGGATGCGCGCGGCCCATCTCGCGCGCCGAATTGCGGATCTGGTCCGCCGGCAGGTCGGTGATCTGCGCGGCCCACTCGGGCGTAAATGGCTTGACGTGCTCGACCAGTTTGTCAAACCCGGTCGTCCACTTGGCGATGAATTCCTGGTCAATCAGTTTTTCGGCGATGACGACGTTCGTCCACGCCAACAAGAGCGCGGTGTCGGTTCCCGGTTTGATCGGCAGCCAGTAATCCGCTTTCATCGCGACCGAAGAAAAGCGCGGGTCCACGACGATCAGCTTGGCGCCGCGGGCGCGCGCGTTCGCCAGATCCTGCATCAGCGTGTTGCGCGTGTCCTCGCCGATATGTGTCCCGATGAGCGTGAGCACGCGCGCGTTCTCCCAATCCACCGGTTCGTGATTTCCAAGCGTGCGGCCAAAGGTGAGGAGCGCGGCTTCTTCGCGCGGCGCGGTACACATCGTCACCGAGGGCTTGGCCGAGTTGGGCGAACCCCAGGCCTGGGACAAATAATCGGTGAACCAGAAATCGCCGCTGGTGTGACCGAAGAACGCGACGGCTTCCGGCCCGTATTGGTCTTTGATTTTCAACATTTGCTGCGCCGACAAGTCGAGCGCCTCTTCCCAGCTCGCGCTTCTAAATTTGCCTTCGCCGCGCGCCCCGGTACGAATCAGCGGCTGCGTGAGCCGGTCGGGATCGTAATTGAACGAAACGCCCGCCTGCCCGCGCGCGCACAGCATCCCGCGCGATTTCGGATCCTGCGGATTGCCGTCAATTTTGTACACGCGGCCGTTCACGCTTTGGACGATGATCCCGCAGCGCCAGGGACAAATATCGCAATAGTTGTAGGTCGTTTTGATTTGTCCGGAACGGTACCAGGGAGCAGGCGCTCCGCCCAATCTTGCCAGAGTTTGCCCCAAAGAGCGGAGGGTCCCGTTCGCCATGATAGCGCCGACGCCCGACCCGGACGTCTTGAGAAATCGGCGGCGCGTGAGTTTCCAAGCGTCGTGCGGCATAAGCACCTTTCCTCGAAAATAAAAACGCCTCCCCGGTATTCGGGAAGGCCTACACAACCAAGCGCGTGGGCTGCGTTGCCCGCGCGTCAATCCAACTTATTGAGCCGAACAACCAATATTATAGGTGTTCGTCACCCAAAAGTCAATGTTTTGACTATTGAAATAGTTGATGGGCGTTAAAAACTTTGCGTATGAGGGAGCGTCAAGACCAAGAGGATGCGGAAAAGTGGCGGTCAAAATGGTACTGAACGGGATGCTCCGGCGTATCGAGCGGATACAAGATGAGGAGGGTTTGCGCCGGCTCGGCGTGGACGTTCTGCCAACGGTGAGGCAAATGCGATTCAAAGAGCAGACTGTCGCCCGGCTCCAGGAGGTACGGGCGATTTTCAATCGTGTAGAGCATGTGGCCGCTCAAGCAGTAGACGAGTTCATAACCGGTGTGGACGATCGGCTCTGCGCCGCTGCGCGAATTCGGCTCGAGCGTGACGACGAACGGTTCGACCGCGTAAGGGGCGACGCCGGCGCCGAGGTCTTCCAACACGCCGTGCTCGAACTTGGCGCGCGGGCGCTGATTCGCCTTGACAAAGCCAATGCTCGTGGGCGGCTGCGCGGCCTCAAAAAAGGCGATGATGGGCGCTTCCAGCGCGGCCGCGATTAGCTGCAAGGTGCTGACGCTCGGCGACGTTTTGCCGTTTTCGATCAAGCTGAGGGTGTTCACCGCCAACCCACTCTTTTCGGCCAGCTCGCGAATCGTCATCTGCCGTTCGGACCGCAGCTCGTTGAGCCGCTGCCCCACGCTGACCTCTGTCGTCGAGCCGGTCACGGAGACCCGGTGGGCGGACGGGCGTCGTCCTGCGGCGGCGGTTGTCACGCGTTTCTTTGCCATTTGCAACCTCGTGTTCGTCATTGCGTGATGCAACCCGTATTATAGTTGTAACCGAGAGATCGTCAATTATTGCTGCAGAGCCGCGGCCACGCGATCCAATCGTGCTTTGGCTTCCTCGGCGATGGGCCTTAGCTCGGGATTTGAGATGACGCCGAGCGCGCATCCGCCCGACTTTATTATCAACACCGTGACGCGCGATGCGGTGCCCGCGTAAGATGAGCCATTTTTTGACCAATTTTGACCAAAATTGCTATTGTAAACTATAGCAAAATATTGTATTCTGGTCGCGATGGATGATTTGCTCACCACCAAGCAGTTGATGGAGTTGCTCCATCTCGACCGCACCACGATTTACCGGATGCTCAACGATGGACGCCTACCCGCCGTACGTGTCGGCGGGCAATGGCGTTTTTCGCGTCAGGCCATAGACGATTGGCTCCGAGATCGAAAACCGGCTGCCGCGGAAGTGAAGGTGACTGCGCAGACCGCCGCGGTCGCGCCGCGTCCGAACGTCGAGATTCTGCCGCTCTACTGCCTCCAGCCGATTCAAGAGGTTTTCGCATTGACCGGCGAGATCGGCGCGGTCACGACCGACTTGAACGGCAACCCGCTTACCCCCCTGAGTAACTCTTGCGCCTTTTGCACGCTTATCCAATCTACCGAGCAAGGTCGCGCCCAATGCCAAGCTTCGTGGAAAAAACTCGCCGACAAAAGCGAAAAGCAGCCGCGGCTTGAACAATGCCACGCCGGTTTGACCTATGCGCGCGGACGTGTCGTGGTCCAGGACACTTTTATCGCCATGTTCTTTGTGGGACAGTTTACCGTGGATCAAGCCACGCAAGTTCAATCTCCGGCGCACGTTGCCACGGTTGCGCGAGCGTGCGGCGTGAATGAAAAGCAGTTGGGTGAGGCGGCGAAGGACATTCGCATTCTGCCGCAGCCGCGCGCCGAGCAGTTGCTGAGTCTGCTGCAAATGGTCGCCGATACGTATTCGCACATTGGCCAGGAGCGCCTCGACCTGATGAACCGCTTGAAACAGGTCGCGGAAATCGCCGGAGCGGCCACCTAATACACCATGTCGCAATCCATCTTCGATCTCCAAGCTCAGTTGTGCCACACCATGGCGAATGCCGCGCGCTTGCGCATCGTCCATTGTCTGCGCGAAGGTCCGCGGAGCGTCGGCGAGATTGCCGCGGCGACCGGTTATGCCCAGCCCAAAGTATCGCAGCATCTGGCGCTCCTCCGCAACCACGGCATCGTCTCCGCAAAGCGCCAGGGCAGTGAGATCATTTATCAGATTGCCAGCCCCAAGATTGTCCGCGTCTGCGATTTGATGCGCGAGGTGTTGGCCGAGCAAGCTGCCGAGCGGTCCGAGTTGGTTTTGGCCTTGCAATCGGGCAAGTAAACAACACTCGACTTACAGTGTGACGGGATGTAAAGACGCATCTTGTCCTTCATTCTCGATCAGGGTGACGCCAGCCCTGGGGAAACACTTGGTTTTCTCCAGGGTTTTTGATTTTATTGAGGAGCAACAAGACGCATGTCACGAAAACACATCGGATTTTTCTTGCTCGCGGGAGCGATGTTGGCGGTGATCGCTTTCCTCGCGTGGCCGCGGCCGGCGTCGGCGCAGTGCGGCTCGTCCGCATCCTCGTGCCGGAACTGCCACGAGGTCAAGAAACAATACCCGGTCAACACCAAAGGCGTATGGCATACCTCGCATGCCTTTGGCGATTTTTGCGAATTCTGCCACGCGGGCAACGTGAAAGCGAAAGACAAAGCGGCCGCCCATACCGGTCTCATCGGTCCCTTGTCGGACGTCAAAGGGAGCTGCAATTCTTGCCATCCGAACGATTACGTGGATCGCGCCAAGAAATTTGCGGATACCTTGGGCGTTGAGATCGGCTTAGGAGGGGCGCCCGCGCGGACGATTGCCTCGGCAAGCGGAACCGGCGAACCTGCCGGCGACGGCATAGCGCCTTGCGGTTCCGGAACGAACGGCGGACAGATCATTGACCTGAACAAAATCTATGCCGCCGGCATGAACGACGTTCCCCCGACCAACGTCGGCAATATCGTTCTGCTCGTTATGATCGGCGCAACGGTGTTCACCTTTGGCGGACTGGCCGCGCACTATGAGCATCCCCTCGAACGCGGCATGGCGGCGTGGCGCAATCTGTTGGCGACTCCCGCGCCGGCGGCCGCGCCCAGCGACACGCGTCCCGAACTCGCCGCGCTGGCGCCGCTGCTCGCGGCGAACGATGCCAACACGCTGCGCGCGGTGACGCAAATCCTATCCGACCGCGAGAACGGCCCCAAGATTTTGCAGGCGCTCGGCCATCTGGATCTGCAAACTCTCGCCGCGCTGGGCGAGAGCGATCAGAAAGCCCTGACCGCGTTATTGGCACTCACAAAGGAAATGACAACGTAAAACGTAAAGCGTAAAACGTAATCTTTAACAGACGTGCGGATTACGTTTTACGCTTTACGTTTTACGCAACTTGAAAGGTGAAACGATGCTCTCTCTACTGAAACAAAAAGAATGGTCCCCCTATCTCGCGGGCGCGCTGCTCGGCGTCGTCTACATTCTTGGGATTGCCTTCACGGGCGTGATTCCCGGCGCGTCCGGCGCGTTCGAGAATGTCGCGGGGCTGATCGCCCAAGTGATCGCGCCGGCCCTGGCGGCGAACACGTATTTCAAGTTCGTCATGCCGCCGGAGATTTCGTGGGAGGTCATCATGCTCGCGGGCGTGTTCGCGGGCGCGTTCGTCTCGGCGAAATTATCCGGTGATTTCAAACTGGCCGCGGTGCCGGACGCGCAATGGCGCAAGGTGTTCGGCTCGTCCATCTGGAAACGCTGGGCAATCGCGTTTCTCGGCGGCATCATCCTCGAATACGGCGCCGGCATCGCGGGCGGCTGCACGAGTGGGCTGGCGGTCGGCGGCGGCTTGTTCCTCGCGCCCTCGGCCTTTCTCTTCATGGCGGGCATGTTCGCTTCCGGCATTCCCACCGCGCTGATCCTATATCGGAGAAAATTCTAATGGGCGACATTCTATTTCCTCTCGTGCTCGGGTTTGCGTTTGGCTGGGCGCTGCAAAAAGCCGGGCTGACCAAGTATCACAAGATCGTCAACGTATTTCGGTTCACCGATCTCGCCGTGCTGAAATTCATGATGACCTCCCTCGCCGTCGCGATGGTTGGCACGTTCGCGCTGAGTACCTTCGGTCTGATCAGTCTGCCGGCCGTGCCCGCGACCTACGTCGTCGGCAATCTCGTCGGCGGGCTGATATTTGGCGTCGGCATGGCCGGCGCCGGTTTCTGACCGGGCACTTGTGTCGCTGGCAGCGGCCAAGGTAATCTCGACTACTTGATCCCCGGTCTCCTCGGTTTCTTGACGGGCGCGTTGGTCTACGGCGCGACGTACCCGAGCGTATTTCCGGCCATCTCGAAAATCGCCAACCTCGGCAGCGTCATTCTGCCCACCGTATTCGACGTGAATTTGTGGCTCACGATTCTGTTGTTCGTCCTAATTACGCTTACGCTGTTTTATTTCCTCGAGCGGCATGGCGCGCTGCGGAACGATAAAGTCAATTCGTAATTCGTAATTCAGGTAGGAGTCGCGAATGAGCGATGAAATAAAAGTTGGGGACGTTTTCCCGTGGGAGCTGTCGCGGCGGCAGTTTCTGGGTTTGAGCGCCACAGCAGCCGGCGCGCTCGCGTTGGGCACGCTGCCGCGCGGTTCGTCGCCGGCCGCGCCCGCATGCGATGCCCACATGCCGCCGGTCAAGTTCGACCGCGAGGTGTATACGCTGTGCGAACAATGCGTTTGGCGATGCGGGCTGCGCGCCAAGGTGCTCGACGGCAAGGTCTATAAACTCGACGGCAATCCGCATCATCCGCATTCGAATGGGATGCTCTGCCCGCGCGGCCAAGCCGGAATTGCCGCGCTGTACGATCCCGACCGTCTGCAATTCCCCATGATCCGCGCCGGCGATCGCGGCAGCGGGCTGTGGAAGCGCGTGACCTGGGCCGAGGCGCTCGACTATACCGCGCAGAAAATGCAAGCGCTCAAGGAGCAATACGGCGCGGAATCCATGATCTTTAGTTCGACGCACAACCTCGCCCAGACACAGTTCGAGAATCTGTTGCGCGCCTACGGTTCGCCCAACTATGGCACCCAGCGCTCGCAATGTTTCAACGCGATGATCATCGCCAACCTTTTGACCTTTGGGATGCAAGAGCCGGACCGCGATTACTCGGCGGCCAAATACATCATCTACGCGGGACGCAATCTGGCGGAAGCCATTTCCAATTCCGAAACGCAAGCTATGATCGAGGCGCTGGCGCGCGGCGCTCGCGTCGTTTTGCTCGATCCGCGTTTTACCAAGAGCGCATCCAAAGCGACCGAGTGGCTGCCGATTCGCCCCGGAACCGACCTCGCCTTTTTCCTCGCGATGCTGAACGTCTTGATCGCGGAAGGATTGTACGACAAGGATTTCGTCGGCCAGCACACCCTCGGTTTCGACGAGGTGGCCCAGGCGATCAAACCCTATACGCCGGAATGGGCGGCCAGCAAGACCGAAATTCCCGCGGCGACCATCCGCCGCATCGCGCGCGAGTTTGCGCTCGCCGCGCCGCACGCGTTCGTCCACAACAATTGGCGCACCTCGAATTTCGTCAACTCGTTCCAGGCGGAGCGCGCGATGGCCGTCGTCAACGCCATCTCCGGCAACTGGCAACAGCCCGGCGGCCTGTTCCCTTCGGCGGGGGAGAGCGGCGTAGCGCTTGGCTCGATTCCGCAACCCGCGTACCCGCGCGTCACCGCCCTGCGGCTCGACGGCGTGCCGTGGAAATTCCCCCTCGTCCCGCTCGAGATCGGCGTCTTCCAAGAAGTGCGTGACGCGATCCTCGCGGAAAAACCGTATCCCGCGCGGGCGTGGCTCGTCTATCGCCAGAATCCCATCGCCGCGCTGCCCGAGCGCCGCAAAACGCTACAAGCGTTCGGCAAATTGGATTTCGTCGTCACGATTGATACGACGATGAACGATACCGCGTGGTTCGGCGACGTGGTATTGCCCGAAGCGAGTTACCTCGAACGGTACGATCCGCTCGCGGTGGTCGGGGATGCGGTATTCATTCGCCAGCCCGCCGTGCCCGCAATCGGCGAGAGCAAATCCGGCCTGTGGATTTTCAAAGAATTGGGCACGCGCCTCGGCTTGAAGGATTACTTCCAATATCAAGACGAAGAAGATTACTTGCGACAACAACTCAAGCCGCTCGGAATTACTCTCGAGGAATTGAAAACGAAAGGACATTATCGCCCGCCCGCGTCCGCGGACGCGAACGCCGAGTTGAAATTCGATACGCCGAGCGGCAAGATCGAATTATCGTCCGCGTCGCTCGCGAAAGCGAATTACCCCGCGGTTCCGGTTTGGGAAGAGCCGCCCGCGCCGCTCGCCGACCAGTTCTACCTATTGACCGGCAAGGTCGCGCAGCACACGCAGTGCAGTACGCAAAACAATCGTCTGCTGCACGAATTGTTCCCGAGGAATACCGTCTGGATTCACACCACGCCGGCCGCGGAGCGTGGCATCAAAGACGGCGATTGGGTCTGGGTCGAGAGCCAGGCGGGCAAGGTAAAGATCCACGCGACCGTCACCGAAGGCATCCGTCCCGACTGTGTCTACATGACGCCGGGCTTTGGGCATCTCTCGAAAGGGACGCGCACGTCATACGGCGAGGGCGTAAGCGATTCGGATTTGCACGTGACCTTCACCGATCCGGTGAGCGGCGGACAGGCATTGTCACAAACGTTCGTCAAAGTTTACAATTCGTAGGGGCGATCCCTTGTGGTCGCCCGCCCTTGTGGTCGCCCGCCCTTGAGGTTCATTTTATGGCATCAGAGAATAGAAAGAAACGTTGGGGTTTTGTGATCGAGGTCAAGCGCTGCATTGATTGCAAGGCGTGCCTGGTCGCGTGCGAGATCGAGAACCAGGTGCCGCTCGGACATCATCGCAATTGGATCGGTCGCGAGGGGCCGACCGGCCAATTTCCGGCCCTCGGCCTGAAATTCGAGCCGGGCAACTGCATGCACTGCGAAAATCCGCCCTGCGAACGCGTTTGCCCGACCGGCGCGACCTATCAGCGCGCAGACGGACTGGTCTTGGTGGATGACGAGAAATGTATCGGCTGTCGCTATTGCATCCAGGCGTGTCCCTACGATGCGCGCTATTTCGATCCAGCGCGCGGCATCGTTGACAAGTGTACCTTTTGCGTTCACCGGCTCGACGCGGGACAACCGCCCGCGTGCGTGGAAACTTGCGTCGGCGGCGCGCGACACTATGGCGATCTGAACGACCCGCGCAGCGAGGTTTCGAAACTCCTCGCGACGCACGACCATTACGTGCAATACGCCGAGGCGGGGACGGAGCCGAAGGTGTACTACATTGCGTAGTAGGGAGCTTCTATGGAATGGGGTTTACTCGTCGTCAACTATCTTTTTCTCGCGGGCGTGAGCGCGGGCGCGTTTGCGATGTCGAGTTTTGCGACCTATCTGGGCGGGCCGCATTTTCGGCGCGTGGCGCGCATCGGCGCATTGATCGCGCCGTGGCCCGTGTCCATCGGCGTCGCGGTGCTGGTGCTTGACCTGGGCCGCCCGCTGGCGTTTTGGCGCTTGTTCATGACGGTGCAATTCACATCGCCCATGTCCATCGGGACGTGGCTGCTCACGGTTTTTGTATTGCTCAGTCTCGCGTACGCCGCGCTGTGGCTGCCCGCGCCGCTGGACAATCTGCTCCGCGTGCCAACTCATCCTTCACATTGGCGGCATTTTACGCGTTGGACGCCGCTCACTCCGGCGGCGATTCGCCGCGCGCGCGCCGTCCTGGCAATGATCGGTTTCCCGCTCTCGCTCGGCGTCGGCATTTACACCGGCATTCTGCTCGGCGCGATTCCGTCGCGGCCGTTCTGGAACACGCCGATGCTGGCGCAACTATTCCTCTTCTCGGCCATGTCGTCGGGCACGGCGACGGTGCTGCTGGCGACCGCGCTCGCCGGCGCGCGGCACGAAACCGGATTAGAAGCGGAGCGCCGCCTGTTGATTTCGACTGACGTGGTGCTCATCGTTCTCGAAATTTTGATGCTCATCCCATTCTTGCTCCACCACGCGCTTTCGACCTGGAGTTCCGCGTCTTCCATCGAGCTGATCTTCGGCGGCGAATACACGCTCGCGTTTTGGGTCGGCGTGATTCTGCTTGGGATTCTGCTGCCGCTGGCGATTGAGGTTTACGAGCTTTTTCCGGTCGTGTTAAAGCAAGGCGCGGCGCGCTACCGGCTCGCCTTGAGCGCGGCCTCGGGCGTGCTGGTGCTCGCGGGCGGTTTCCTCCTGCGCTTTGTATTCGTCTACGCGGGACAGGCGTCGCATTTCCTACCCGTGGTAAACAGGTAGACAGGTACACAGGTACACAGGTACACAAGGAAATAAGGGAACCTGTCTACCTGTTTACCTGTCTACATGTTTCCTTGTCTACATGCTACGATGTCTAGAATTTGGCGCAAAGAAAAAAGTCTAATCTACGCGCTGCACCCGGAGACCATTCCCGCCAGCGGCGTGCGGTTCACTTACACGTTCGGCCTCGGCGGCATTACGATTTTCGCTGCCCTCGTCACGCTCCTCACCGGACTCGCCCTCACCTTTTACTATGTCCCCACGCCCGAAGGCGCGCACGATTCGATCGTTCTCATCAATGACGTGGTGAGTTTTGGCGCGATGATGCGCGGCCTGCACTATTGGGCCGCGCAGCTGATGGTGCTCGCGGCGACGCTGCACCTGGCGCGCGTCGTCTTTACCGGCGGCTATCGCCCGCCGCGCGAACTCAATTGGCTGATCGGGTTGGGGCTGCTGGTCGTCACGCTGCTTTGGGATTTCACCGGCTATGTCTTGCGCTGGGACGACGGCGCGTACTGGGCGCTCCTCGTCGGCACGAATCTCGTTCGCGAGATTCCGTTCTGGGGCGAAGCGCTCTACCGCGCGCTCGTCGGCGACGCGCAGATCGGCGCTAGCGCGCTGCTGCGTTTTTACGGCTGGCACATTTTCGGGCTGACGGTCGCCGGCGTCTTTGGCATGGTCTATCACCTCTGGCGCTTGAAAAAGGATGGCGGCATCTCGCGTCCGGTGCTCGAACACGCGCAAGTGCGCGAGTTTGTGTCGAAGGACGAACTCTTTTTCCGCGAATTCATCGCCGCCGCGCTCGTTTCGGCCGCGCTCATCTTGCTCACCGTGCTCATTCAAATTCCCATCGGGCCGGCGGCGACCCTTGACGCCATCGCCGACGTGCGCGCTCCGTGGATTTTCCTGTGGGTACAGAACCCGCTGCGCGATCTGCCGCCGCTGTGGGCCGGCATCCTCGCGCCGCTCGGCGTTCTGGTCGCGCTCGCGCTCATTCCCTTTCTCGACCGCCGCGGCCCCGGGCGCGCCATATGGTTCGCGCGCGAACGGTGGAAACCACAAGTGTTGTTGGCGGCGCTCGCGCTGGGTATCATCGTGCTTAGTTTGCGCGAGGTGTTAAGATGAATAGGACGCGTCGCCTTCCAAAGAAGGCGCTGAGCGCGGACTTCCAGCGGATATATAGCAGATTAGCGGATAAACCCGCTCTTCAGTGCCATCGCGATGACGAATCCGCTAATCCGTTACTTATCCGCTGGAAATCCGCGCTCGTCCGCGCTCGTCCGCGTCCTATTCTTAGAAAGGAATTCTGGGCCTTCTTCGCAGGTTTGACGCTGCTCTTCGCCGTCTTTGCGATGCTTTGGCGCGAGGACAATCCGGCATGGAAAACTTGGCAGGCGCGGTATAACGGCGAACTCGACACCTCGCCCGTGCCCATCGCCATCCGCAACTTGACGCCGACGATGACCGGCAAACCCGAACTGTGTGTCACTTGTCACGTCGGCATCGAGGACATTAGCGCGTCGCATCCCGCGCAGACGTTTGGCTGCGTCGTCTGCCACGGCGGCGAGCCGCTCGCGCTCGACGCCGACCGCGCCCACGCGACCCTGCGCGGCGGGCGCAATCCATCCGACCTGTCGGCTGCGAAGCAAAGCTGCGGGCAAACACACTGTCACGGCGGTTACGCGGATTCGGAACAGAACCACGTGGACCGCGTGCTAAAGAGTTTGCAGGCGACCTACGCGGGCGGCATCGCGTCGGTGCGGTACACTTTCGGCGCGCAATCCACCCCGCTCGCGCAGTTTGGTCTGGACGCGATCGCGGACGCCGAGCAAAAGCGGCCGGCCACGGCGCTGCCCGCGCTCGGCGAATGGCGACCGCTCACGGATACGGTCGAGTTCACGTTTCAACAGAATTGCGTGGACGGCGGCTGTCACTTGGGCACATCGCCTGCGAAACCACAGTCGTATTACTATCGCAGCACGGGCTGCGCGGCGTGCCATTATTTGTACGACGACGATGGCTTGTATCGCGGCCAAGACCCGACCATCCCGCGCGACCTACCAGGACACGGCGTCGTGCATCGTCTGACCACCGCGATTCCGTACACGCAATGCGATCACTGCCACAATCGCGGCAATTACTCGCTCAAACAAATGGCATTTCTGCCGCGCGAGGATTTGCCGCCCATCGCCGCGCCGATCCCCGCGACCATGCCGACTGAAGGTCGTCGCCTCAAAGAGTATTACCAGCCGATTGCCGAGTTCACCAAATGCGAGTATGAGCTAAACTGTGTGGACTGCCACACGGCGCAGGAAGCGATGGGCGATGGACACATTTACGGCTCGAAGAAGGACGCGCAATCCGTCCAGTGCCAGACTTGTCACGGCACGCCGGCCAGCGAGCCGCAGGCCGCCGCGATTCAGGATCCAGACGAACTCGCGATGCGTCAGGCGCGTATCAATGGTCGCCCGGATTTTCTTGCCGTGGGCGACCGGGTGATCGCGACCGAGCGCGGCGAATTGTTGTGGGCGATCAAGAAAACCGCAAATGGTTTTTTGCAGATGGACAAGGTGACGGGGCAAATCTATCGCGTGCCGCTGGTAATGGGGAGTAAATGCGAACAGGATGGCAAGACGCAATCTTCAGTCTATTGCCACACGTGTCATGCGGTGGAAAGATGACGCGTAGAGATTTTTTGGGGAAGGTCGGATGGGGCGCGATCGTCGTCGCGGTTGGCGCATTGGCCGGCGCGCTGGCGCGGTTCTTTGAGCCGAATGTGACGACGCCCGCGCCGGGCCCCGTCGAGATCGGCGCGCCAGGCGATTACCCGGTCGGCTCGCTGACGTTCGTCGAAAGGGCGCGGGCCTATCTCGGCCGCGACGAGCGGGGCCTTTACGCGCTTACAGCTATCTGCACGCATCTGGGCTGCACGCCGCGACTGGAGTCGGACACGTTGGTCTGTCCGTGCCACGGCAGCCGGTTCACGCGGCAAGGTCAAGTCGTGAGCGGCCGCGCGCCGCGCGCGTTAGAGCGCGCCTTCGTCGGCCGTGGGGCGAACGGACGGCTGTTCATTGATCGCGGCCGCCCGGTGGATGCGAGTTATCGTCTGCCCGTGCCGGTTGATTCTTGAGCATCTCGAGGCGCAAGACCCGCGTCAGGCGCCCGTGCGTATCCGGCGGGACCGAGACCTGCCCGTAATTGCGATACAGCGTGATCGTCTTGTTCAGCGTGTCCACCATCACCCGGCAGTTATCACACCCCTGCAAATGCCTTTCGATTTCCGCGCACAGGGCGCTCTCCAAATCGCCATCCAGATATTCTGAGAGCTTGTCTTTAAGCTCGCGGCACAATTGCGTCATCTGATCCACGGCTCACTTCCTTTCGCGATCCCGTCGCGTGCTCATATAGTCCGCCAACTCATTGCGCAGGATCAACCGCGCGCGATGCAGACGCGTTTTGACAACTTGAGTCGAAACGGCAAGTACCGTTGCCGTCTCTTCCGTCGAAAGACCGTCGAGGTCGCGCAACACAAAGACCGAGCGCAAGGCCGGCGAGAGGGTTTCCACCGCGGCTTGCATGGCGCGCTGCGTTTCTTGATTCAATAGGACGATCTCGGGATCGTGCGTCCAGTCGCTGAGGTCGCGCGGCATCTCGCTCTCGTCGCCTTCCAGCGTGGCGTCGAGCGATACGACGGGCGACGACCGGCGCAGTTTCATCAGCGTCGCATTGTAGGCAATGCGATACAGCCACGTCGAGAAGCTCGCGTCGCCGCGGAACGTTTTCAGGCCGCGCAGCGCGCTGATAAAAGTCTCCTGCAGAACATCTTCGGCGTCCACGGGTTGGCGCAGCATTTTGAGCGCCAGCGTGTACACGCGGTTTTCGTGGCGATGGACCAGCTCGGTAAACGCGCCTTCATCGCCCGTTTGGGCTTGGCGCACCAGTTCTTCATCGCGTAGCTCTTGATTCATGGCTACGGATGTTAGCACATTAACGCGCGTAAGCCAAATTCGGCGACCGGCTAATGATGATGCACGCGTTCGGCGCGGTGGGACAGCTCGCCTTTCAGGTATGCTTGCGCGGCGTCGTCAATGGTTTGCTTCTCGGTGAGAATCGCTTGAATGCCTGCCGATTGCAGGGCCTGGAAAGCCGGCTGCCCCATCCCCCGCGCGAGCAAGACCTCGCAATCGGCAATCACTGCCGCCATGCCGTGTGCGTGGGTATCCATGCCCGAGTGATGGTGCTCTTCGTGCGCGCCATGCTGATGGCTGGGCTTGGCGCGCCGTTCCCGCGCGACCACCTGCTCGTGCTCGACGGTCAAAACCTCAAAGTAGAGGGCTTGGCCAAAGTGCGCATGAATCGTAACGCCGTCGTCCGTCACCGCGGCGATTTTCATGGGTTGCTCCTTAATTCGATTTTGCGTCCATTCGTTTAGATGCAAAATGGGTCAAAGGGTGACATCATTTGCATCGAGCAGTTTGAAAAAGCCGGCGACCACCTTCATATCGGCTTGAGCGGCAAGGATGGCCTGCAAACCATCGCGCACGGTCTTGTGATCGTCGGCGAGCATTACGCGGATAGCCAGAGTGGCTCCTGTTTGGGAGAGTGGGGGTATGGGAGATTTATGGTTTGATAGTTTGATAGTTCGATAGTATAATTCGGCTGTGGCGCAAGACAAGGAGTTTGAAATTTATGGCAGTCATATCAATGTTCTACGGAATCATCGTCTCGATGTACTTTCTCGATACTCGCAAGCATCACCTGCCTCACGTTCACGTCAAATATCAGGACCAAGAAATAGTCCTCGCTATCCCAAGCGGCGATATCCTGGAAGGCGAATTAAAGCCGAATCGGCTGAAATTGGTTCTGGCATGGATTGAAATTCATCAAGATGAACTGATGGCAGATTGGGAACTTGCGAGTCATGGGCAAGACGTTTTCAAGATCGAACCCTTGAAATAGGAGGGAGCATGAATCCACGAGTCAAGGCGGTCAAACCCAATCCTGATTACACGATCACATTAGTTTTCACCAACGGCGAAGTGAAACGCTTTGATGTGAAACCTTATCTGCACGTTGGGATATTTCGACAGCTGAAAGACAAGAGCATTTTCAACTCCGTCAAGCCCTTTTTAGGCAGCGTGCAATGGGAGCACGGTCAAGATTTTTGCCCCGATACATTGTACATGGACAGTGTTCCTGAAGCGGCTTGACGCGTGGCGCGCAAGTGCGCTATAATTCGCGGCAATTTCGTGGCTCGATTGACGAGCAGGCAGGCGGCGACGCTGTGACGAATGCAGCGCAGTCGTCCGAGGTTCCGATTCGTCCTGTGATGAATGCGGGGGGAGGAACGTTATGCGGCTAGATCCCGTAAACTAGGCAGACCGTGCTATCGGTCTGCCTTTTTGTATTCGTTAGTTTTTGCCCGCGCTCGAGCGCAAGGAGGTTCGTATATGTTGGACCAAAAGCGCGATCGGTCACCTGAGCCGATCGTTACCAAAACCTACAAGACGCTGCGCGTACCGGCAGAGGTCTATCCCTATTCTGCCGGCGTCTACGGCGGTCTGTTAGGCGGACTCGGGATGATTCCCTTTGCCGTCATCTACGGCCTATTGAGCGGCAATGGCATTTGGTATCCGGTCAACCTCATTGCAGCGACGATCATTCGCACTTGGCAGCAAGCTTCGCCGGCCGAACTGGCCCAATTCAGCATCCCGGGTCTCTTTTTCGGGTTATTGATCCACTTTGCGATGTCTATGGGCCTGGGACTGACCTTTGCGGTGTTGCTGCCCGGACTCGACGCTAGGCCGCTTTTATGGTCCTTTATCGTCGGCCCGATTCTGTGGGGGGGCGCCGTGTTTGCCGGCTTGCCGCTGTTCAACCCGGTGATGGCGCGCCTCGTGGACTGGCCGTCCTTCGCGCTGGCCAATTTCGCGTACAGTCTCATCCTGGGCCTCTGGGTTGCGCGCACGCCCAAAATCCCGGCGGAATAGTAACCCGGACGATGGCTTGCTCGGGACATACCGCCACGCAGTCTTCAAAATCGCAGCAGTTCCCTTCGTCAATAACGTAGATGGGATTGCCGACCTGAATGGCATCAATGGGACATTCGGGCAAACACAAGCCACACGCGGTGCAATGCTCGATAATGCGAAAAGCCATCGTCGTTACGATTCCTGCCGGAAGACATCGGGACGCGACATGCCGGCCGTCGCCTCTTTCATCAACGCGGGCGTGATGAACGTCAGCCCTTGACGCTGGGCGTACGCTTCCAATCCCTGGCGCACCCGGTCGCGAATGAAAGCGATGGGGATGCGCTCCAAACGCGCGCGCGCCGCATCGCTCCAGACGATGGGTTGAACTTCTAACGCCCGACCGGTGGGTTGAAACGCGCACGCGGGGTCCTCTTCGAGGTAATCGCCAAACGCGGCGTACGCGCGGCAGCGACAGCCGCCGCACAGCGCCTTGAACTCGCAGCGCCCGCAGCGTCCCTTGAGTTGATCGAGATCGCGCAGTTGCCGCAAAACGGAAGAGAATTCCCAAATTTCGCGGAAGGGTTGCTCGCGGACATTGCCCGCGACGACGGGCATATAGGGACAGGGCGTGACGTCGCCTTCCGGCGTAATGCGGCAGTATTGCGTGCCGGCCATGCAGCCGCCGCTCTCCAGGCCGCCCAAGCCCTTTTGATACGCGATGCGCTTGAAATGCGGCGCGCACTTGGCGCGTACGAGCATCGGTCGCTGCGAATCCTGCCGCTCGACCAGATCGCCCAGCAGCGTCTCGGTCGCTTCGGGCGATAAATCAATCATCTGCTGGCCGCGCCCGGTTTGGACCAAAAAGTAGAGGTTGAACGACCAGGCGCCCTTGTCGCGCGCGAAATCAATGAGGGCGGGAATCTCATCGTAATTCATCGCCATGACGGTGGTTTGCACGAGGACTTGCAGACCGTTCTGCCTGCAAATTTCGAGCGCACGGACCGAGTGTTCCCAGGCATTTGGCCCGCCGCGAAACGAGTTGTGCTTTTGCGGATCGAGCGAATCTATGCTGATGCCCACGCCTTTGACGCCGCACTCGATCATCTTTTGCGCGACGCGGTCGGTAATGAGCACGCCGTTCGTGCCCATGACCACCCAGAGGCCCTGGCTCGACGCAGCGCGCGCGATATCGTAGATGTCGCGGCGCAGCAGCGGCTCGCCGCCGGTGAGGATGAGCATTTCCGTGCCGAGCGGTTTCATCTCGTCCAAGAGCCGCAGACATTCGTCGGTCGTCAATTCGTTTTCGGCGGCTTGGCCCGCTTCCAGGTAGCAATGCGGACAGCGCAGGTTACATTTTTTCGTTAGATTCCAGGAGATGAGACTCGGCTTGTAGTTCATTACATTCCCGTCATGCCCAGCGCATCGCGCGCTTCGTTCATTACCGCGGGCGTGATCTCGGCGTAGCTTTTGCTTCGAGCGAAGTCGCTGTATAGTTTCCGTACAATGGGCTGTACAAAAGTGGGCGCGCTCGACAACCGGCGCAGCGCGGCTTCCGTCCACACGGGTTCGGCGCTGCTCTCTGTGAATGCGCCGGGGCGCGCGTCGGTCAGGCCGCCGCGGACTATGCTCATCGGCCCGGCGGCGATATGTTCGTGACCGATTTGCACGCCGAGCGAGCGCACAAATTGGGTTTCGCCGGGATTCGTCAGCATGGCGACGCGCTGCGCGCACGAGGGGCACTTGAATTGCAGCGCGAGCGTTCCATCTTGCGGATCGTTTTTCTCTACAAGCTCCATCGCCGCATCACATTGGACACACAGAAATTTCATACCTCTCGCTCCGAAATCGAAAATCTGAAATCCCTACGGGACGCTTCGCAGTCTGAAATCTGAAATCCTAAATCTTAGATGGAGTCCTATGGCTTGGTGGCAAACTCAGTTGATCTTGCGCGGCGATACGTTGATTGCCGAGACCTTGAATGACGCGGGCTTGGGCCCGATCCAATTTTCCAGCGACCCGGCCACTGCGCCGGAAGGCGAACCGTTGACCGCCATTGTCGTCTCCGGCTATGCGCTGTACGGCGAACTGCGCGGCTATTACGCGCTAGGCGTCGGCCACATGCGTGTGGATTGGCAAAGCGGCACCGGTTACATGAGCGAGCCAAGCGCCGCGCATCAAGAACCGGCGACGCTCCTCAGCCCCAGACAAAAACAGGCAATCCGTGAATGGCTGCGCGCCTACAACCCGGCCGCGTGGGAGACGTCGCTCGAGTCGTTCAAGACCAGTCTGAAGTAAACAGTAAACAGTGAACAGTCAACAGTGAACAGTCAACAGATCTTGAACTGCTGTTCACCGTTGACTGTTCACTGTTTACTGATGACTTGCGCAATCCGCGCGATCGCTCGCCCCGCGACCGTGTCTGGATGTTCCAGCACGAACGGGATGCCGCGGTCGGCGGATTCAGCCAACCGGTGATCGAAAGGCACTGCGCCCAGAAACGGGATGCCGAGCGCCGGTGTGCCATCGCCAAAGAGCGCACCGACTTGGCCGCAATGGGGGCAAACATAGCCCGCCATGTTTTCGACGTACCCTATTAAATGCGCGCCGGTTTCCTTCGCCAGCGTGACCGATTTGCTAACGACTAATTGCGATATTGCGGTGGGAATCGTCACGACGATCGTGTCAAGGCCCGGGACGAGCTTGGCGACATTTGGGAATCGTTCGGGACCGGGCGGCAAGTCGAGCAAGAGATACTCCAGCTCGCCCCAGGTAGTATCGGAGATCATTTCGCGCAAGACGTTGATCTCCATCATCCCCAGCCAGACGTATTGCTCGTCCGCCAATCCACCCGATGTCTGCCATTTGACGGGCGTGTCATCACGCGGCAGCATCAAGTCCATGGACATGACTTGAACGCCCGCGGCGCCCAACGCCGGCATTACCGCGCCGCCGGCGATTCGCAAACTCTGCTGGCGCGCGCCCAGCATCTTGGCGAGCGTCGGGCCATTGATGTCCGCATCCACCGCGCCGACACGTTTCCCTTGCATCGTCAACGCCGCGGCGAGATTCGCGGTCAAAGACGATTTGCCCACGCCCCCCTTGCCGCTCATCACCGCGATCACGTGCCGCACGCTCGCCAGGCGCGCCGTGAGCCGCGCACGATGTTGCGCGAGTTGTTCGACGATGCGCGAGTCGTCGCCGTAACCGGCGAGATCACGATACGTTTTTGGCATATCAGTGGGCTTGCGGGTAATAGATAGTGCTGCTTGCTTTGTGACTAGGCGCGTCACTCGACGCGATCTAGAAATGATGTCAGCACCTGTAGATAGCGCTCTGTTTCCTCAAGGTGCGGCATGTGCGCACTGTTCTCAAAAATTACCCACTCGGAACCGGCGATGCCTCGATGCAGCGCCTCCGTCATGGCAGGCGTTGCCTCATCGTACCGGCCGCCGAGGACCAGCGTGGGCCAGGGAATCTCATGCAGCCGATTCGAAACATCCCAGTCCCTGAGAGTTCCGGTCACATGGAACTCGCTCGCACCCCACATGGTGCTGTACACTTGCTGATTCTGCACGTACTTTTCGAGAGCCCGGTTCAAGGGATCCGGCCAGGGATCAAGGCGGCAGATATGACGCCGATAAAAGACCGTCATCCCTTCCTGGTACGCGGGATCATCGGTGGTACCCGCGTCCTCATGCTGCCGCAAAGTCGCTTGCACGTCGGGCGGGAGTTGGGCGCGCAGACGATTGATCTCGGTGACCCATAGGGGCATGCTGGCGAGCGAATCCGCCAGGATCAAGCTCGCCAAGCCGGCTGGCTGCGTCAACGCATATTCCATCGCCAGCATCCCACCCCACGATTGACCCAACAGATGGACGCGCTCCAGTCCGAGAGCGCGCCGTATGACGCCCAATTCCTCGACGAACAATGGCACCGTCCACATCGTGGGATCATGGGGTTGATCCGAGTTGCCACACCCGAGTTGATCATAGAAGATGACCCGCCGACCCGTAGCGGCAATGGCTTCCAACGGCTCTAGGTAGTCATGTGGGAATCCGGGGCCACCGTGCAAGCACAGCAGCGGTAACTTTCCTGGAGTTTCCCGCTCGCCGACGATCCGATACCAGACCTTATATCCTCGGAACAAGACCGAGCCTTCATGGGTTGGCATTTCCGTGTTCATCGTGTCGTTCCCCCCTATTTCGTCCCTACTTCCTTGAAATACCCGCTCGCCCCTTGCGACTGCGCCGTGTAGAATTCCTTGATTTTCTTGAGCATGAGATCAGCTACGTTGAAGGTGATCGTCGTGAGACCATCTGCTTTCGCCATGCTCTCGACCATGCCGCGCACCATTTGCCGCTCGAACGGCGGCACGCGCTTCAAACGCTCCTCGGCATCTGCGGTCCAGGCAACATCGCCCTTGCCGTCAGCCGCAGTGTCTCCGTCATCGGCCGCGTAGCCCAATCGCTTCGACACCTCGATCATCACGTCCACCGTGACGGTATCCATCCCGTGCTCGCGCGCGTAACGCTCCATCGCCAGCATTGCAATGGGGCGAATAAAGACCGGCACGCGGTCATTCAGACGCTGTATGGCCTCTTCGGTCCAGTTGAAGATACTTTCGTGCGGCGAGAATTCTTCGATGGGCGACCGCGCAAACTTGCGCGCGTCCGAAATCTTGCGATCCACGTCTTGCTCCAACCCCATCAAGTGTCTGACCGAGGGCGGCAGCATACCCTTGAGCACGCTGTTCAGGATTTCGAGTGTGACGCGTTCATAGCCCTCTTTGCGGGCAAACTCTTCCACCGATGCCTTGGCCATCGCCTGCGCGAACGGCGGCGCGCGCATCACCAATTTGATCGCGTCCGGGTCCCAGTCGAGTGGCTGTTCTTCGTATTCCTCTAGCACCGGCACGTCGAACGGCTTGGCGTCCACCGCGCCCACCATGAGAATCGCGCACGGCGCAAGGCGCAGTAGGTTCTCAGCCGTCGCGCCCATATCCGCGCCGTCCACGTGATGCGCTCCGTAGCGGGCCATCACGAGCAGCGTGGGCTTGGTCTGTTCGATGTGCTCCAGAATTTTTGCGAACGGCTTGCCGACCAGCACCGTCGAAGTGATCTCGACATTTTCCTCTGCGGCCAGCTTGTCCGCGCGCAAGAGGTTCGCCTCGCACACCCTTTTTAGCCCGCGGTCAATGATGTTGTTGTGCAACTCTTCCTGCTCTTCGAATTTAAAGACCTTGCCCGCCTGCGCGGAGAGCACGTAGCGAATCGAGTTGAACGCGGCATAGTGATAGAACGGGTCAAAGGCCGATACCACGTCAATCGAGCACATGAATTGCTTGGCGATGCGGATCGCCTTGCGGAGCGCGACGTAGGAATACGCGCTGCCGTCCACCGCGACCAAGATGCGCCCGTTGCGAATCGAACGGTCATCTTTCGCGATCAACATATCAGTCGTGATGAGGCGAGACAGGCGGCTGACCACCGAGCCGAGGACGCTCACTTTGACGCGCCCCAGCCCGTGCGCGCCCATGACGACCAGGTCGTAATCGCTCGAGTTGATGTCCTTGGCCAACTGCTCAAAGTGAATGCCTTCCATCAGCTTGCGCTCGATTTGCACGTTGGCCTCCTCGCCGCGTTTCGCCAACACGTCGAGGAACGAATCGGAGATGAGGATGAGTCCCTGCTCGATCAGCTTGTCGTGGATGTTGCGCTGCTTTTTGATCTCTTCGGGCGTCTGGAACCGCGCGGGCAGGCCCGCTTCGAGTTGGCGAAAGCGGTCGTCGTGCAGGCGCGCCGCGTAGACGTGATTGCCGACCAGGGTGCTGCCCCAGGCGCGCGCGAACTCGATGCCCCAATTGATGCCTGCGCGGCACAATTCCGAGTTGTCAATCGGGAGCAGTATTTTTTTGTATACGGGAACAATGTCGGACATTGTCGCCTCTCTTGGAAATTAATCCGCTAATCTCGCGAATCCCAAAGGGACTTTCAGTCTTCGCCAAATATGGTATCCTTCGCGTGGATTCGCGGATAACGTTGCTATTTGTTGAACAGTGTTTGCACATCCGCTTGCAGCGTCTCGATGGGCGCGGGGCCGATGTAGGTCTTGACGAGCGTGCCCTGGCGATTGAATAGAAATGTGGCCGGGATGGCTGGGACGCCGCCGAACGGGTCTGAGATTTGGCGAGCCACTGGGACGACCGGATACGAGACGCGGTGCGACTGGATAAACTCAAGCAAAAGCGCCAACTGATTGGGCGCCGCATGGAAATGCACCCCTCCGTCGGCGTGGATGTGGGGCTGCGCCGCCGGTTCGTCCTGGCGCTCGAAATCCAGCGCGACCCCGACGATCTCGACGCCGCGCGGGTGGTACTCGCGATAGAGCGCGCCAAGCTGCCGCGCTTCGTCTCGGCACGGAACGCACCACGCGGCAAAAAAGTTCACCAGGACGATTTTGTCTTCGAGTTGCGTGGCTGCAATCGGCGCGCCGTTCAAATTCGTTTGGGCGGCGAACTGGGCGCGCGGCAACGGGATCGTCCTGGCGACTGCGCCCGGCTGCATGGCAAAGAATAGGAGCGGAATGAGAGCCACGCCGACCGCGATGTAAACCCGTCGGGGTCCCAAGCGGGCCGTGATTCGCGCTTGGAAGCGTTCGTATCCTTGCGGATCGAGCGCGCGCGCCAACTGCCAGCCGATAAATCCGACCAGCAGAAAGGGGATGCTCAGCATGAACAGAACGCTCAGGGAAAGGCCGAATGCGCCGGGCTGACTCGATTGCTCCTGGCAGGTCGGACAGGCAAAGGCCGTCGCCGGGAACAGGAGCAGAGCCAGCAGCGACAGCACGCTAGCGAGCACGATCAGCTTGAGTATTCGTCGAATCATGCACACCTGACTTTACCGCGCCGGAAACAAACGGTAGAGCATCAAATACACGACGACGCCCGTCGTCGAAACATAGAGCCACAGGGCGAAGGTTTTGCGCGCCAGCGTGCGGTGCGTGCCGAAACGGTTGGTCAGCGCGCGGTACAACACGATCAAAACCAACGGCACGGTGAGCGCTGCGAGACTGACGTGCGAAAAGAGAATCGCATAATAGACCGGGCGGCTAGGCCCCTGCCCCGCAAAGGCGACCGACCCAACGTTAAGGTGATAGACGAGATAAGAAATCAAAAAGAGCGCCGAAGTGGCGAGCGCCGACAACATGCAAATCCGATGCGCCTCTCGCCGCCCGTGGCGAATCAGGTAAAGGCCCACCAGCAGCAACACCGCGCTCGTCGCGTTCAAAAACGCGTTGAGCGTTGGCAAGTGGGCGAGCGTTAATAGAGCGCGTTCCGGCGAAAACATCAGCGCGGCAAATTCCGTTCGAGCAGCAGCGTCGTCGTCAACAGCAGGACGAGGATCAAGGGACCCAGCGCGATCACTCGAAAGGGCAGTCGCTCGAATTTCAAGTGCATATAGTACGCGGCGACCAACCCCGCCTTGGCGAGCGCGAGCAGCAGCAGGAAAAGCACGCGCACGGCGGGGGTCGCAATGCTCAAGGCCGCGACCACCTCGATTGCCGTGAGGGCGGCCAAGAGCACGAAAATGCGTATGTAGTTGGGTTTGGCCCGTTGTACATGTTCCATTGCTGCTCTCCTTATGTAGGCACTGTCAGGCTGAGAAACCATATCGCGGGCGATATGGTTGCAGTCAGAAACGCGCCTAGTTCGTAGTAAGCGACGTAGCGCAGTTTGCGGAGTCGCGTCATGCGCGGGCAGGAACGGCACTCCGCAAACACCGCGGCGTGCCGGACTACGAACGAACGCTCTAGTTTCTGGGTCGGCTAGATCAGATACACAATGGTGAACAAGAAAATCCACACGATGTCTACAAAGTGCCAGTACAAGCCCATCAGCTCGACGCCGCTGTGATTCTCCAGCGTGTATCTGCCACGCAGAGATCCAACCGTCACAAACAAAAGGGTGACCACGCCGCCCAAAACGTGCAGGCCGTGAAACCCGGTGAGCGTAAAGAACGTCGCGCCAAAGACGCTCGTGCTCGGCGAGGTGCCTTCCGTTAGCAGCGCGCTCCATTCATAGCCCTGAATCGAGACAAAGACGATCCCCAGCAGCATGGTCGCCAGTAGAAAGCGGGACAATCCGCGGGTGTCGCCGTTCTCGATGGCCGCGAACGCCTTGACCATCGTGACACTGCTGACGATGAGGATGAAGGTGTTCGCGGCGACGAGCGGCACGTTGAGTTCTTCGGCGACGATGGGCCATTCAGTCCCGCCAAAGCGCATCGCGAGATAGGCCCCAATGAGTCCGGTAAAGAACATGACCTCGGAAGCCAGGAACAGCCACATGGCGAACTTGCGCGTGCTCAGTCCAGGGATAGTTGATGGATTGGCTTCCAGGGTTGTGGGCGCGTGTATCATTCTGCCTCTTTCGTTGATTCTTTGTTGCCACGTCCATCTTTGTGCCTCGTGGCGGTGTCGCCTCCAGTCAGTGGCGAGACCCCCGGCGGGCGCGGGACGTTATCGGCAAGTTGCGCGGGCATCGGCTTGGACGGCCGCGGGCCGGCGCGCTCGGATGGAATCCTGAGAATCGCGTGGAGATGATTCAGATACAATCCCAGGCCCAGCGCGGCGGCACCAAAGACAATCGCCGCGACCAACGCGCCGCTGTCTCCCGTCGCTCGAAAATGCGACACCTGGCGCAGCGCATAGCCCGCGCAAAAGACGATTCCCGTTGCGATCAGGAATTTGTGGAATGCGACAAGCGACATTTCGGCTCACGCGGTTACAGCGGCAAAACGATCCGCGTGTCGGTACTAACGACCCCTTTGACGGTTCGAAGCTTGCCGATGGTCTGCATCATGGCCTGTTGGTCTGCCGCTTCGACAAAGGCGATGACATCTATCGGTCCTGCCAAAAAGTGAACCGTCTTCACGCCTTCGACCGCGTGCAATGCTTTGTGGATCGCGTTGGCGTCTCCCATTCCGCCTGGAATAGAGATCTGAATGAACACAAATGCCGAAGTCATAGTTTCCTCCTTCGTTTGATTTACTCGCCGCCCGGAGTTGGAACGACCACGCGGGCTGGGCTTGCCAGTTCCGGGACGCGCGGCGGGCGATTCTGTGGATACCAATCCTGCTCCACTTCGGGCGAGCTATATTCGTACGGTCCGCGATAGACGATTGGGACCGTTTCAAAGTTGCCGTGGGGCAGCGGCGGCGATGACGCCGCGACCCACTCGAGCGAATTCGCCTGCCAGGGATTCGCTTCGGCTTTCTTGCCCTTGACGAGACTGTAGGCGACGTTAAAGAAGAAGACGAGTTGCGCCGCGCCGAGCACGTAGGCGCTAATCGTCATGAACTGGTTGAGACCCTGTAACGGCGCAAAGAGTTGGTAGACGAACGGATCGGCGATTCGGCGCGGCATGCCATTCACGCCCAGAATGAACATGGGGAAGAAGACGAGATTGAACGTGATCAGCGTCAGCACAAAGTGAATTTTTCCCAGCCGCTCGTTCAACATGCGCCCGAACATTTTGGGGAACCAAAAATAGATGCCGGCGAACACGCCAAACAGACTGCCGCCGAAGAGCACATAGTGCAGGTGGCCGACCACAAAGTAGGTGTCGTGAATGAAAATGTCCACGGGCGTGGCCGCGCTGTAAATGCCGCTCAGCCCGCCGATGATGAACATGGAGACAAAGGCGACCGCGTTCAGCAGCGCGGTGGTAAAACGGATGTTTCCGCCCCACAGCGTGGCAAGCCAGTTGAAGGTCTTGATACTCGAAGGCACCGCGATCACCATCGTCGCGATCATGAACGACGTGCCGAGCAGCGGGTTCATGCCGCTCACGAACATGTGATGGCCCCACACGATAAAGCCCAGCCCGGCGATCGCCATGATGGACAAGACCATCGCCGTATAACCGAATAAGGGCTTGCGCGAAAACGTGGACAAGATGTCCGAGGTCATGCCCATCGCGGGCAGGATCATGATGTAGACGGCGGGATGCGAGTAAAACCAAAAGAGATGCTGCCAGAGCAGCGGCTGCCCGCCGCCGATCGGCAGAAAGAAATGCGTGCCCACCGTCCGATCGAGCGTCAACAAAATGAGCGCCGAAGTCAGCACCGGCGTCGCCAACAAGACGAGGGTTGCAGTGATGAGCAAAGCCCAGGTGGTCAGCGGCATACGGAAGAGGGTCATGCCGGGCGCGCGCAAGAGCAGAATGGTCGTGATATAGTTCATCGCGCCCAAGAGCGAGCCGAGACCGACGAACAGGAGACTGAGGAGCCAAAGGGTCTGTCCCAACCCCGAGCCGGGTACGGCATTCGGTAGCGCGCTCAACGGCGCGTACGAGGTCCAGCCCGCGCTGGGCGGCCCGCCTTCCACAAAGAGCGCAGCCAAGATCATGAGAAAGGCGGGCCACAAGATCCAGTAGGACAACAGATTGAGCCGCGGAAAAGCCATGTCCCGCGCGCCGATCTGCAGCGGAATGAGAAAGTTGCCGAACGCGCCCGAGAGCATCGGGATGATGAAGAAAAAGATCATAATCGTCCCGTGCATGGTGACCAAACCGATGTATTGCTCCGGCAGAATGATGCCTCCGCCCTGGGCATAAAGCAACGCGCCGAAAACGGGAATCTCTTCAAAGGGCCAGGCCAACTGCGTGCGGATGAACATCGCCAACAGTCCCCCGACACTCAGAAAGAAGAGCGTCGTAAAGAGAAACTGCAAGCCGATGACCTTGTGATCCGTCGAGAAAACATATCGCCGGATGAAAGGCATTTCGTGATGATTCGTGGACATCGCGTGTGTGGTCATACGCATCTCCAATTATTGCCCCGCTTTGACCTTTTGTAGCCACGCCTCAAACTGTTCGCGTGTTTCCACCGTCAGCGCGGCACGCATCCGATAGTGTCCCAACCCGCACAGCTCGGCGCAGGCGATCTCATAGCTGCCGGTTTGCGTCGCGTTGAACCAGACTTTGGTCGTCTGTCCCGGCAGCGCGTCCTGTTTGAGGCGCAGTTGCGGCACAAAGAAACTGTGGATCACTTCCTTGAACGCTTGGTCGCGGCTTCGCAGCAAGATGAGAATATTTTGGTTGACCGGCACGTGCAGGGAATTGACCGGCGCGATGATGTCGTCTTGGCCCGCCGGGTCCGCCGCATCCACGCCGAGCGGATTGTTCGACGAGATGCGCGCGGAATCCACGCGGCCAAATTGGCGGTCCGGCCCCGGATAGCGCACGTGCCATTCGAATTGCCGCGACGTCACCTCGACGAGCACGGACTGGTCTTCGGGCGGCGAACTCCCCTTGATGAACGACCAGGTACCCTGTTGAATCAGCGCCAAGCTGAAAAACGAGACACCGGCCACAACCGTCCAGCCGATTTCCAGCCGGCGATTGCTGTGAATGAAAGTGGCTTGGCGACCCTCTCGATGGCGATAGCGCACGAGGAAGATGATGAGCGCCGCTTCGGTGAGCACGAAGGCGATCCCGGTCGCGAACAGGACCAAGTAGAAGAGCGAATCAATGTCGCTGCCAAATGTGGACACATTGGGCGGAAGCCATGGCATAGGAAACTCCTCGTCAAGTGTCGAGTGCCAGGTGACGAGTGACAAGGGAAGTAGCAAGTAAAACGTTATTCTTGTCACCTCTCTTGTCACTTGCCCCTTGTCCCTTGTCACGTCCCTTGTCACCCGTCATGCGCGCTTTGCGCCATCACATGTCACCTTTATGGCGCTTTGAACGTCAAGTCTACGGTCTTGGTCTCTTTGGCTGCGACCGTGAATTTTTGCGTCTGCGTGCCATACTCTTCGTGCCATGCTTCAAGCGTATAGTCTCCGGGCGGCAGACCCTGGATCGTGAACGTGCCGTCGTCGCCCGAGACCGCGAAGAAGGGATGCTCCAGCACGCCGACGTAGGCGTTCATCCAACCGTGAACTTCGCAGAAAACCGGAATCATCACCTCGGGCTTGTCAAACGTCCGATTCGTATCCATCACGCGCGGCTGGCCGATGTTGAATTCCTTATTCGTTTTCGGCTTGGGGTGAATGTTGTGCAGGATGCCGTCGCTATTCCGAATCGTCAGGGTCTGGCCGGCTTGCACGCCGAATACGTGCGGCACATAGTGGCAACCGCTTTGGTCCAACACGACCGCCTGCTGCGGCGCGGGAAAGGTCTTGCCGCCTAGTCCCTCTTTGACGTACACAAAGACATTCTTGAGGGTATTGCCGTCCTTGTTCACCACCACGTTTTCGGCGAATGGCCCTTCGGCATATTTCGCGGCGCAAGTCGGCTCCGCGTCCATGGCAATCTTTTTTGGCTGTGGGGCCGTGCCCGTAAAGTTTACCTTCCCGTTGATCGTCGCGGCGGTGGCCGGGTCAATGCCCGCCGGCGCGCCCGGCGTTCCGGCGGACGGGGCCAGCGTGGGCGCGCCCGCAGGCCCGCCACCCCCGCAGCCCACGGCCGCGAGCGCCAGAATGACAATACTTGCAATGATGAAGATGGTTTTCTTCATGTGTCTATCCTCCATGCGTTGGTGTCCAGTGTTCAGTATTCAGCATTCTGTCTTCAGTTTTCGGTCTCTGAATACTGAATACTGAATACTGTTCACTGTTCACTGTTTACTGTTCACTGTTTACTGTTCACTGCCTCTTGCGCCGCGCGTACCACACCACGGCGCCCTCGACGATCAGCACGAGCCCGATCGCGATGGGAATCGAGAGATACGCGCTGGCCGGCGTCGGCGGTTCGAGATACAGCGAGTACCAAGACGAGACGGAGCGTTTTGCGCCGCCCTCACCCGAGCCGCCGTCCCAGCCAGAGACCGCTATCGGAATAAGTTTCCCGACGGCAAATTGAATGGCCCTGTCCTTGTCGTTCGTGTTCAACGCGCGCCGGACGACCATTTGGTATTGCCCATCCCTAAATGTCACTGCGCCGCGCGCGTTTTGGCTATCCGGCTTTTTGACCGTGATCGAATTGAGGCCGGTCGCGTTCGCTTCTTCGATCTTGCCCGTGCTCGCCTGCCACTGCCACAAGTTCACCGGATGATTCGCATCGCCAAGAATAAAGTACGGTCTCTCCAACGCGTCGGGGATCACGTTGGGAAATTGGATTGCCAAGCCGTCGTCGCCGTTGGCTTTCTTGTCCTCGGCGCGGTCATTCCACGAAACGAGAATCGCGATTTCGCTTTCGTTGTAGAGCGCCTGCGCTACGACCAAGTCAATCGCCGGGGTGAACAACCGCGGCTCGTGGACCAGCTGGCCGACTAGCGGAAAGTAGAAACGCTCGGCTTGCCACCACACATCGCTATTCGCATCGGCCGGCAGCGCCCCCTCCACCCGTTTCGCCGACAGGACCGCTTTCGCTTCGGGTCGCTTGTCAGTCGGCGCGAGCGATCGTAGATAATTTACGAGGTCCCAGCGTTCCTGGTCGCTCGTCGAATCCGCAAACGACGGCATGGGCGTGCCGGTCAGTCCGGTGCTCAACGTGCGAAAAAGGTCTTGGGCCGACGCGCCGCCGCGAAAGTTCCAGGGTTTGGTCAGGTCGGCGGGCAGAATCTTGTTGTCGAGTTTGTCCTTTAATTCAAAAGCCGAGGGGCCATCGCCGCGGGCTTGCTGCCCATGGCACTTCCAGCACTGCAACTCCTGGTAGAGCGTCTTGCCTTTCTCAATGGACGCTTGCGACGACCCGGGCGCGGCGCCGGACAGTTGGATCGGCTTGGGCGGTGATTGCGGGTCAAACAACCGCGCGTCAAAACTTTTCAAATAGGCGACGACCTGCCGGATCTCCGCGTCGCTCAGCACGCCGCGCCACGCGGGCATGGTCGTGCCGGGCATCCCGTCGTTGACGATTTTGACGAGGTCGGCGTCCGTCGGCGCGTCGCCCGATTCGGTCGAGCGAATCTTGAACGCGCTGCTCGTGAAATCGCGCGGGCGCGGATACATCGCCGCGGCGCCCGGCCCATCGCCCTTGCCTTGCGCGCCGTGGCAATACTGGCAGCGCGCCTCGTAAACCTTTTTCCCCGCCGCCATTTCGTTTTGCAACGATGGACTGGCCGAAACGCTTTCGCCCGCGCGGAACAAAACCAAGAGCAGCCCGACCGCCAGCGCGGCCAAAGCGACAAGCCGCATCGAAGTTCTAATCACCAACGTCCAACCTCCAACCTCCAACTTCTAACTTCCAATTTACTCCCACGTCCGCGGCGCATAGCCCGTCGCGTGATAGAGATAGAGGATGACTTGCCAGATTTCCGTATCGCTCAGGACGTCTTCCCAGGCCGGCATCGCCGAATTCCACGGCGCGGATTCGGTGGGCAGACCCGGCCCGCCCTTGGCAATCCGCCAAAACAAATAGCCCTCTTGCAATTGGGCAATCGTCCCCGAGTCCGTAAAATTGGCGGGCGCAGGATTGAGCGCCGTCGCGAAGAGACCTTGCCCGTTCAGCGCGTCGCCGTGACAAAAGACACAGCGACTCGCGTACACCGCCGCGCCCGCCTGCACGTTCTTGTCGAAATTCACCGCGACGGCGCGCAGCGGATTGTTCAGCCCTTGGATGTTGAGCGTCTGGCCCTTGAATTGAATCGTCGTCGGCGGCGCGGGATGAATCGAACGCAATTCGGCCGGCGCTTCCACGCGCGTCTGCAAGCCCGCGTAGGCCTGCCAGCCCGCCAGCAGCGGCAGCGCGACAAAGAGCGCGCGGCGCGCCAAGACCACCGGCCGTTGTTTCTGCTCCAATAAGAGCGTCTTGACGGGCTGTTGGAACTGCCGCCATGTCTCCTCATTCGAAGAGACGTACAACAGCACGACGGCCGTGACCATGCCCATGTAGAGCACGACGATGCTCGCGGGTGTGGGCGCGGGCCGGCCCGTAGCCATACTCGCCGCCAACGGCAAGCCAAAGACAAAAAGCAGATAGGCGAATATCTCCAACAATATCGCCTGGGCAAACGGGTGTGCCATTATCGAGAGGGGCTTGACTGATAACGACCAGCGATTGTTCATATCTAACCATTTCAGATTGCAGATTGCAGATTGCAGATTTTGCATTGCAGTTTCGATCTGAAATCTGAAATCTGAAATCTGAAATTACTTGAGTCCTGCCAAATACTCCACCAGAATATCCAATTGTTTCGCGGTCAAGCGATCGCCAAAGATCGGCGGCATCACACTGGGCGACCTGCACGGCCCGTCGGGACAATCGGGCGCGATGAACGCGGTGGGATCGAGGATGGATTCGTGAATGTAATCCTTGGCGCTCACGCCGGGTTTGCGCGCGGCCGCGGTCGTCCCCAAGTGCGTCAAATCCGGCCCGACCTTGCCCGCCATCCCCGCGACGCCCTCGAGCGCATGGCACGCGCCGCAAGCCATCGCCGTCATAATCTCTTGCGGGCTTGACGCCGCGGTCACCGCCGGAGCTCCGTTAGAAGATGGAGACGAGACCGTCCCGGCCACGGGCTTGACGGTGATCTCACCGCCGAGCGACTGCAAGTAGCCGGTGACCGCGACAATTTCCGCGTCGTTCAAAGACGAGGGCGGTTTGTTCATCGGCGGCATGATGCATTGATACCCTTCGACCACGTAGGCGCACGGATCAACCAGCGACTCGAGGAGATATTGTTCTGCGCTCGTCGCCGGTTTGCGACTCGCCGCCCGCGCGCCGATGCCCTGCAAATCCGGCGCGCGTGTTCCCGGCGAGCCAATCCCATGACAAGTGAGGCACGCGCCTTTCGTCTCGACGATTTGCTTGCCGGCCGCCGCAAGCTGTTGGGGCGTCATGTCGGCCCCCAAGGCCACGTCTTTGGGCGGGCGAGATTCGATCTGCGGGATACTGTTCGCAAAGAATACAAAGAAACCGATGACGGCGAGCGCGAAGAGGGCGACCTGGATATTCTTCACTTTCCCGCGCCTCCGGCCGGCTGCTCGATGGGCGGCGCAACGGGAGCGACCTGCTTGACTTGCTTTTCGCCCAATTCGCCGAGCCAGAAGATGAAGGCGATGAGAGCCAGGAACAAAATGACGCACACCGAAATGACGATGGCGGCAAAACCCAGCGGCGGCGAAAACGCATCCACCGACGTATCTCGGAGAACTCCGAACACGTGCCAGTCCTGGCGAATGGCGTTGCGCGCGTAACCCATCAGCCCCATGAGCCAGGTGAACGTGACGGCGAGCAGCACCAGCGCGAACTGTGAACGGTCGGGCATCTGCCCCCAACGCATCGGGCCAAGCGAGGTCGCGCGGCGAAAGAGCAGCACATCCAACAGCGTCACGAAAAAGAGCGCGGCCAATACGGCGGCGACCTGGTAAACGGAAAAACCGATACGGGCGATAGCAGGCGTGCCCGAGCCAGGCGGGCCGAATAGCCCAAAGACATCCACATAACCATAGACGCCGTAGAAAAGGACGACGCTCGCCGCGCCGACGATCATGATGCCCTGCAAGATTTTGACGCGCCACGAACTCCCGTTGCCCACTTGCTTGCCCGCGCGGCGATACAACAAGAAACTGATAAACGTCGTGAGAATCATGATGTTGACCGCGGTATTCTTGGCCGACATGACGCCGAGCACGCCGAGCAGCGGGTGAAATTGTCCGATGCGGCGCGCCTCTTCGAGCGACGCGACGATCGAGTGCGGCGTGGCCCAGACGATCCAGCCGATCAGCAAGATCGCGGCCATGTACTTGATGTAGCGCCGGTAGCGCTCGCCGCCGGCAATGCGTCCCATCCCGAGCCAGAGATAGTAATTGGCCGCGAGGAAGAGGATGCCGATCAAAAGCGCCTGAATGATCCAGAGCCACGAGAGAAAGCCGCCCATCATCGTGATGCCCATCTGCTGATTAAAGCCATAAATCTCGCGCCCGAGCCAATAGCCCGCAAAGGGCAAGGGCAGCAAGCCGACGATGGCGATAAAGTTGCCGACGTAGCCCATCCAATCGTAATGCGCTTTTTGCTCCGCGTTCTTGGCGTTGAGGAATTTGATGGCCGCGTACGCGCCGACAATCGCCCCGCCGAACGCGACATTGGCGATGAGGCGATGCACGTTGATCGCCATCCACGTCGGGTTCCAGATCGCGGCCCACATATCCACCAGGTTGCCTTGCTCGTCTACGCCCCGCGGCGAGATCGCGAACGTGAGCCACGCGTTGGCGACGAACATCAGGATCGTGCCCCAGATATTCAAGACGAGGCCGACGATCATGTGCCAAACCTTCGCCGCGCCCTCCATCCAACGCGACCAACTGTAGTAGTACAGATAGAGGGTGAACGATTCGCCGAAGAACAGAATCGGATAGATGATCATCGTCGGCGCGAATATACCGGCGAGGTAATTAAAGAACCGCGGATAATAGATCGTGAGGACGAAGGTGAGGAGGGCGCCCAAGATCGCCGTGGTGGACGCGGCGACGACAAGGAGTTTCACGAACTCGTGCGCGAGTTGGTCGTAGCGGCGCTCTTTAGTGCGCCAGCCGATCAGCTCGACCACCAGGGCGAACATCGGCACGCCGAGCATGAACGCGGCAAACATCAAGTGGACCTCGGCCACGATCCACAACGCCACGCGCGAGCCGATCAGGGGAAACTCACGATAGGCGGGGGGTTCCGGCGATTGGGCGAAGGCGGGCGGCGTCGCGACGAACAGCCCAAGCAGGATGACTAAAATTATTGATCCCAGTATAGAGAGTACTAGTTCACGGAGCCGCTGCGCCATTGACTTTACCTCCTGGCCTTCCGGAACCATTGGACCATCAGAATACAAAAAGACAGACGCATAGCACGACGTCTGTCTTTGCAGTACGCTTATCCAATTGGCCGCGAGCAGCCACGCGGCGGCGCGCGCAAATATGCCGCGCGTCACCTGGCGCACGATCCTCGGCATCATCACCGACTCGATTGAGAGGCCCAACGTACGGCCGTATCACGTACTTTCACGCAATCTAGCACGGGGTGATTGCTCACCCTATCGAGGCACGCCGCAATCATTACGGCGTCTACTTTCCAATACAGTGGCGAGATTATAGCATCTAAATCAAGCGCGTGTCAACGGGGGGAACGGCCATGTTGTTATAATTTCAATTGGGCTATATGGCCTATGCGCCGATAGGCCAATTGGCGCTTTCGCCGGCACGAAATCCATGTTACGATGCGGCAAACGCTCCGGCTCGCCAGACGGCCATGCCACAAACTCGCTTGTCGCCGATTCGCGTTCTCCTCATTAGCCGGCGCGCGCTCATCCGCACCGGACTGAGCGCGCTCTTGCGCGGCCAGCCGCAAATTCAGGTTGTCGGCGAATTGGCCGCGCCCTCCGAGATGCTTGGCGCGGATGTGCTCGTCTGGGACGCCGGCGGCGAGCAACCGCGCGCGCTGCCCGCTCGCTTTATCGCGCTGCTTGCCGACTTGACCGACGCGCGTGCCTGGCTCGCTGCCGGCGCTACGGGTATCGTGCTAGAAACATCACCCATTGAGGGATTGCTGGACGCGATTCGCCAGGTAGCGCGCGGCGAGTCGTTTCTGCCGCGCGATTATGCCCGGCAGGTTTTCTCTTCTATTCCCATCCCTGAATCCTCTCCCGAACCGCCAACCGACCCACTCACTCCGCGCGAACGCGAGGTGTTACGGCTGCTGGCCCAAGGATTGAGCAACAAGGACATCGCGCAGAAACTCTACCTCAGCGTCCGCACCGTCGAGGGACACCTCGCGAACATCTACGGCAAACTACAGGTGAAATCCCGAACGGAAGCCGCGGTGCGGGCCTCGCGGAATTTGTAGGACGATTTGGCAAATCGTCCTACGTATTCAAAAACAGGTAGTTCTACGCGTGCGCGCGGGTCGCGGACGTGGTATGTTAGGATCGCTATGAACAAGACACGTGTGGCTCTGCTTGGAACATTTGCCGACCTACACACTCATGCCATCCAATATGATCTCGACGAACTCACCCGCGTCGTCTCAGAGACGCAGCCCGATCTGCTGGGCGTCGAAATCGAGCGCGACGAATTTGAGCGCGGCGATCTCGGCCGCGCGCCCATCGAAGTCCGCGAGGCGCTCGTCCCCCTGGCGCGGCGCAGCGATGCGGTCATTGTCCCGATCGGCGCGGCGTCGCCCGACGAACTGCGCGCGCCGCAGGCGGGCCTGCGCGCTCCGCTCACGCGCGCTCTGGATGCGGCCCTGCAAGCCCTGCTCAAATTGGCGAACGACGCACGCCGCGTGAACTCCACCTGGGTGGGTCACAGTTGCGGTCTCATCTGCCACCTCGAAGAGCACACCTGCGGCCCGCGCGGACGCCAGGCGTGGAAAAACACGAACGAGCGTATGCTGGCGAACATCATCGCCATGGTCGAGCGCGACCCGGGGACGCGCATTCTGGCCGCGGTGCAATGCCGCCGCAAGCACTGGCTCGAACCGAAAATGCGGGCCATGCCGGAGATCGAGCTGGTCAACTACTGGGAGTTGTGAGATGAAGATCGCGTGGCGAAATCTGCTCAAAGACAAGACGCGCCTCGCACTGAGCATCGGCGGGGTGGCCCTGGCTGTGATGCTGGTCTTGATCCTGAACGGTTTTGTGAGCGGGCTGAATGCCCAAATCGGCGCGTATCTCGAGCACGAGCCGGGTACGCTCGTCGTCGCGCAGGACGGCGTCCAGAATCTGTCGGGCGTCACTTCGCAACTGCCAGACAGCGCCGCCGGCACGGTCAAGGCCCGCGGCGCGGCACAAGTCATTCCAATCCTCTTCCAAGCGATTATCTTTGAAATGCACGGCAGAAAGCAGATCGCGTATCTCGTCGGCTACGATCCGCAGATGGGCGGCGGTCCATGGCGGATGGGCGCCGGGCGCGAGCCGCGCAATGACAAAGAGATAGTCTTCGACAGTATCGTCGCGGCGCGCCACGAAATTCAGTTGGGCGATTCAATTGAAATCTTGGATCGCGATTTCACCGTCGTCGGCTTTTCCGAGGGCACGAATTCATGGATGACGGGTTACCTGTTCGTTCGCAAAACCGCCGCGGAAACACTGTTGCGCGCGCCGGGCGCGGCCAGCTTTCTGCTCGTCACGCCCTCGAACCGGGTCGGCGCCGAAGAACTCAAGACGCGGCTCAAGGATGTTTCGGGCATCGAGGTGCTGACCAAGCAGGAAATGATCGCAAACGACCTCAAGTTGTTCGGCAAGGTGTTCAGCACGCCCATCCAACTCATGGCCGCGATCGCGTTTCTGGTCGGCGCGCTCGTGGTCGGCTTGGTGATCTACACGGCCACGGTTGAGCGCCAGCGCGAGTACGGCGTGCTCAAGGCGATTGGCGCACGGAATGGGATGCTGTATCGCGTGGTCACGATTCAGGCGCTCATCGCCGCGGGCGCGGGTTCCGTGCTCGGCGTCGCGGCGGCGTTTGGCGTCGCGCAACTGATTATGGCATGGCGTCCGCAATTCCTCATCACGTTCGAAGCCACGACGATCGTTCAATCGCTGATCGCCGGATTCTTGATGGCGCTGATCGCCGCGCTCTTTCCCGCGCGTGTCGTCGCGGGTCTCGCGCCGGCGGAAGTATTCAGAAAGTAAGTGCGAAGTTGGAAGTGCAAAGTGTCTAAAGTGTCTAAAGTAACTTCGCACTTGGACACTTTAGGCACTTGCCACTTCGCACTTGCCCCTCGGAGAATCGCATGTTTCGTCTGGCATTTCGCAATCTGTTTCAATCCAAGGTGCGGCTTGTGATTTCGGTCGGCGGCGTCGCGCTGGCGCTCTTGCTCATCCTCGCGCTCGACGCGGTCATGACCGGCATCGAACGTCAATTGACCGCGTACATTGACAATTCGGGCGCGGACATTTGGGTCTCGCAGGAGAACGTGCGCAACATGCACATGGCGTACTCCGCGCTGCCGGCGTCGGTGGCGAGCAAGGTCAAAAGTGTCCCCGGCGTCCAATCGGTAACGGGAATCCTGTACTTGACGGGTTACTTTGAAATCGGCGACGAACGCGATCTGGCCTACATCATCGGCTTGCCGAAGGACGTGGAAGCGGGGGGCCCGTGGCGCATCGCCGAGGGCAAAGCAGCTCCCGGCTCGAAAGAGATCATTATTGATCGCGGCATTGCGAAGCGAGTCGGAGTGGGTCTCGGCGATCAAGCCAAGGTGCTCGGCGAGGAATTCACGATTGTGGGACTTTCGGAGGGAACGGCGGCGATCGCGGCTTCGGTCGCGTTCGTCTCGAAGAAGGATTGGGACCGTTTGCAGGCCAATGCCGATGCGGTCAGCTACGTCCTGGCGAAGGTCAAGCCCGGCGAGTCGCCGGAAGCGATTGCCGCGCAGATCGAGCAACAGGTTCCCAAAGTGACCGCCCAGACGCGCCAAATGTTTGCGAGCCAGGAACGACAGGTCGTCAAGGACATGAGCACCGACCTCATCACGATCATGAACCTGGTCGGTTTTCTCATCGGCCTCGCGGTGATGGCGCTGACCGTGTACACGGCGACGCTCGCGCGGCGCGCCGAATACGGCGTGCTCAAAGCGCTCGGGGCGCGGAACGCGCATCTCTATCGCGCGGTGCTGGGCCAGGCGTTCATCAGCGTTGTGCTGGGGCTGGCGTTGGGGTTTGCGTTCACGCTGCTACTGGTCATCGTCGTGCCGCGCACGGGACTGCCGATTGCGATGGAAATCAGCGGCGAATCGCTGGTCAAGGTCGGCGGCATCTCGCTGGTGATCGCCTCGCTCTCGGCGCTCTTGCCCATCAAACAAATCGCGGGCCTCGATCCGGCGATGGTGTTTCGGAGGTAAGTTCGAAGTTAAAAGTGCCTAAAGTGCGAAGTAACTTTAGACACTTCCAACTTCCCACTTCGAACTTGAATTTGGAGTAACGATGTCAAATGCTACGTTGAACGTCACGCACGTTACGAAACGCTATGGCGCGGGCGCGACGCAGGTCGCGGCGGTGCGCGATGTCTCGCTCGCGGTCGCGCCGGGCGAAATCGTGTTGATCATGGGGCCATCGGGGTCGGGCAAGACGACGCTGCTCTCCATGCTCGGCGCGCTGTTGAAACCGACCGAAGGGACGATCCAACTGAACGGCGCGACCATCAGCGCGTTGGCGGAAAACCGCCTGCCCGATATTCGCTTGCGGCAATTCGGTTTCGTCTTTCAGGATTTCAATTTGCTCTCCGCGCTGAGCGCGCTCGAAAACGTCGCCATCGTCGCAGAGCTTACGGGCGCGAAGAATGGCGCGGCGCGCAACAAAGCCGCGGCGATTCTCACCGAACTGGGATTGGGCGCGCGGTTGAACTTTTTGCCGGAGAAACTTTCGGGCGGCGAAAAGCAGCGCGTGGCGATTGCCCGCGCGCTCGTGAACGACCCCGCGCTCATCCTCGCCGACGAGCCGACCGCGAATCTCGATTCGAAAATCGGACACGAGATCATGCGCCTCTTGCGGAAAATCGCCAAGGAGCAAGGTCGCAGCGTCGTGATCGTTTCGCACGATCAACGCATCAAAGACATTGCCGATCGTGTGCTGTGGCTGGAGGACGGACAGTTCAAGGAGATGGTCGCGATGGCGACCGATCCAGTGTGCGGCATGACGGTCGAACGCGACAAGGCGCCGGCGACGATGGAATGGAAGGGCGCGACCTACTATTTCTGCGCGCGCGGCTGCCGCGACGAATTCGCGCAAGCGCCCGACAAGTATCTGGGAGGTTGAAATGCGTAACCGTATTCTTGCAATTGTAGGGCTGGTAATCCTCTTGATCGTCGGCTATTGGGCCTTGAACGCTTACACGGCCAGCGCGCGTGCGACGGAATTGGCGGCGTCAATGCCGGTCAAAATCAAAGCCACGAACCTCGTCAGCGCCGAAGGCATCGTCGTGCCCGCGCAGCGCGCCACGCTGGCTTTCAAAACCGGCGGGCGCGTTGTCGAGATTCTCGCCGGCGAGGGCGACGCCGTGAAAGCGGGAACCGTGCTCGCGCGTTTGGACGATGGCATCTTGAAGAACCAGGTGGCGCAAGCGCAGGCGACGCTGAACGTCGCGCAAAAGCAGCTCGCGCAACTACGCGCCGGCGGCACGCCTGCAGACCGCCAGGCCGCGCGCGATGCGGTCGCGGCGGCGCGCGCCCAATACGCTCGAGTGAAGGCGGGGCCAACGACAGACGAACTGGCGGTGCTGAAAGCGAATGTGGACGGCGCGCAGGCCGCATTGTCCCAGGCCCAGTTCCGCTACGACCGCATCGGCGGCGCGGCGAATCCGTTTGGCGGAGCCGCGCCGGAATCGCTCGCGCTCCAACAAGCGTTCATCGCCCTAACCGCCGCGCAAGCCGCGTATCGGGATGCGTTGAGCCATCCGACCGAAAGCGATTTGCAGACCGCCCAAGCCGCGATAACGCAAGCGGAAAGCGCGTTGGCGCGTCTCGATCCAACCGCCGAAGCGCTCGCGCTCGCCCAAGCCCAAGTGGATCAGGCGCAAGCCGCGCTCGACCTCGCCAAGACGGCGGCACAGGATGCGGTGCTCCTCGCGCCATTCGATGGGATGGTCGCGGTGGTCGCGATAGATGTGGGCCAAGTGGTCGGGCCGGGGACGCCGGCGATCACCGTCGGCAACCTCTCCAAACTGCGAATCGAAACCACCGATCTCGCCGAGACGGATGTGGCGCGATTATCGCCGGGTCAGCCGGTCAAGGTCACGCTCGACGCGCTGCCGGACCAAGTCTTGACCGGACAGATTGCCAGCATCGCGCCACGCGCAACCGATTACCGCGGCGACCAGGTGTTCAAAGTGACCGTGGACGTGTCGGACAAGACCGGTTTGCGGTGGGGCATGACGGCCAACGTGGAGATCGGCGCGGCTCAATGAGCATGATCCGGGCGAGTTGCCGCGATTTTAATCGCCTATGCGTGCTGGGCCGCGTTCACCATCTCCCGCGCGATATCCGTTTGGGACAAGACGCCGATGGGGTGTTGGCGTCCGCTGGCATCCGGTTCCACCACGATCAGGCGATGAATTCGCCGTGCGGCCAGCAACTGGACCGCGGCGAGCAGCGGCTGTTCGGGCGTGACGGTCACTACCTCGCGGGTCATCGCGTGCTCCGCGCAGAGAGTGCGCCAGTACTCGTCATAGCCCAAGAGCGTCAAGAGATCCGTGCGCGTGATGATGCCGATTAGAAAACCCTCGCGGTCAACCACCGGGATCGCGCTAATATCGTCGGCATCCATCCAACGCGCGACATCCATCAACAGCGCATCGGGAGCGCAGGTCGTCACCCCGACATGCATCACGTCCGCAACCGTACGAGTCATTGGTTCACCTCCTGCCACGCGCGCGTGCCATCCGCGATAAACCGCGTCAGGTCGGCGATGCGCGCGGCATAACCCCATTCGTTGTCGTACCAAGCGACCACCCGCGTTAGCGCGCTCCCCTCGACGAACTGCGTAGACAACCCATCTATGATCGAGGAATGCGGGTTGCCTTTGAAATCGGCTGAGACGAGCGGCGCAGCACAATATGCCAGAATCCCCCGCATTCCGTTCGCGCTCGCCGCCGCGAACGCTTCGTTAACGGCGCGCGGCGTTGCGGGTCTCTGCAACGCGACCGTTAGATCGAGCACCGAGACCGTAAGCGTCGGCACGCGATACGCAATCCCGCCGATCTTGCCCGCGAGGTCGGGCAGCACCAAGCCCAACGCCTTGGTCGCGCCGGTCGTCGTCGGGATGATATTCGCCGCGCCGGCGCGCGAACGGCGCGGGTCCTTGTGCGATTTGTCGAGGATGCGTTGATCGTTCGTGTACGCGTGGATGGTCGCCATCGTCCCGTGCGCGATGCCAAAGGCGTCGTGCAGGATTTTCGCGACGGGCGCGAGGCAATTGGTGGTACACGACGCGGCCGAGACGACGCAATGCCGCGCGCGGTCAAACTGATTCTCGTTCACACCCGCGACCAGCGTCGCATCGGCGTTCTTCGACGGCGCGGTGACGAGCACGCGCGTCGCGCCGGCGTCCAGGTGCGCGCGGGCCGCTTTCGCATCGGCGAACACGCCGGTAGATTCGATCACCAAGTCAACCCCGCACGCGCGCCAGGGAATTTCCGCCGGAGACGGTTTTGAGAACAGGCGAATCGGGCGGTCATTCACGACCAGCATGTCCGCGCGCGTGGCGATGTGGCCGGGGAACGGCCCATAATTTGAATCGTATTGGAAAAGGTAACCGTTGATTTCCGCATCGCCGCGATCGTTGATGGCGACTACCTCGACCGCGGGCGCGTGTTCCAAGAGCAAGCGCAGCGCGAGGCGACCGATGCGCCCGAACCCGTTGATGCCGACACGAAAAGCCATGACCTACTCCAATGTTCGTAGTAAGGCACGCAGCGAAGCGGAGTGCCGTCATTGCGGAAGAACGCGACTCCGCAAAAAACCGCTACGTCGCTGGCTACGAACTCGCTTACTCCAACACCCGTCGCGCGGCGGCTACGATGCCGTCCACCGTTAACCCGAAATGCCGGTACACGTCCTGATGCGGCGCGGACACGCCGAACGAATCTACGCCCATCGCGATGCCGCGCTCGCCGACGTAGCGTGCCCAGGCCAGCGTCGCGCCCGCTTCGACGGCCACGCGCGCGCGAATGGCTGCCGGCAAAACGGACTCGCGGTATTCCGCCGGTTGCGCGTGGAACAATTCCCACGAAGGCAAATTCACCACCCGCGCCGCAATGCCGAGACCGCCCAATGCGGCTTGCGCTTGCAACACGAGATGTATCTCCGAGCCGGTGGCAATCAGAATCAACTGCGGATTGGGAACATCGCGCAGAACGTAACCGCCGCGCGATAGGCCCGAGGCAGGCGCCAGCTCCGCGCGATTAAGAACCGGCACGGCTTGGCGAGTCAAGATCAGCGCGGTCGGCCCGTCTTTGCGTGCGAGCGCGACCCGCCACGCTTCAACCGTCTCGGTCGCGTCGGCGGGCCGGAGCACGACCAAGTTGGGAATCGCGCGCAAGGCGGTGAGATGCTCAACGGGCTGGTGCGTGGGACCGTCTTCGCCCAGTCCGATGGAGTCGTGCGTAAAGACAAAGATCACGCGCTGCCGCATGAGCGCGGCGAGGCGAATCGCCGGGCGCATGTAATCGCTAAAGACCAGGAACGTGCCGCCGTAGGGCACGACTCCGCCGTGCAGCGCGAGGCCGTTCAGGATCGCGCCCATCGCATGCTCGCGCACGCCAAAGTGAATGTACCTACCTGCAAAAACACCTGGCGCGTCTTTAGGTTGCGTGTTGTTGGAAGGCGTCAAATCCGCCGAGCCGCCGACGAGCGTGGGAACGCGCGCGGCGAGCGCATTCAAGACCGCGCCGGACGCCGCGCGCGTGGCAAGTGGCTTGTCGAGCGCGAAGGTTGGCGACGCCCAATCTTCAGGCAGCTTGCCGGCCATGGCGTGCTCCAACTCGCGCGCCAGTTCAGGAAACGAGTCCGCATACGCCGCGAACCGGTCTTGCCATTCGTTTTCCGCGAGCGCGCCCCACCGCGCAAAATCCGCAAACCGCGCCCGCACGGTGTCGGGCACAAAGAATTTCGCGTCGGGGTCCCAACCGAGATTCAGTTTCGTCGCGCGTACCTCGTCTTCGCCCAACGGCTCGCCGTGCGCTTTCGCCGTGTCCTGCTTGTGTGGGCTGCCGTAACCGATGTGCGTGCGCGCGATGACGAGCGACGGGCGTTCGGTTTGCGCGCGGGCGTTTTCTAGAGCGGCGAGGACGGCCAGCTTGTCGTGCCCATTCACGCTTTGCACGTGCCAGTTGTACGCCGCGAAACGCGCGGCGACGTCTTCGGTGAACGTCAGCGTCGTCGGCCCGTCAATCGAGATGCCGTTGGAATCGTAGAGCCAGATGAGTTTGCCCAAGCCGAGATGCCCGGCGAGCGACGCGGCTTCGTGCGAAATGCCTTCCATCATTTCGCCATCGCTCACCAGCGCGTAGGTATAGTGATCAATGATGTCAAAGCCGGGACGATTAAAGCGCGCGGCGAGGAATTTTTCGGCCATCGCCATGCCGACCGCGTTCGCCAAGCCCTGGCCGAGCGGTCCTGTCGTCGTCTCGACCCCCGGCGTCAAGCCGAATTCGGGATGCCCCGGCGTCTTGCTGCCGAGCCGGCGAAAGCGCTTGAGATCGTCGAGGCACAAGTCGTAACCGCCGAGGTGCAAGAGCGCGTACAAGAGCATCGAGCCGTGTCCCGCCGAGAGGATGAAACGATCGCGGTTGAACCAGGCGGGATGGCGCGGGTTGTGCTTGAGAACGCGCGTCCAGAGCGCGTACGCGGCGTCCGCCATGCCCAGCGGCAATCCCGGATGCCCGGAATTGGCTTGCTGCACCGCGTCCATCGCAAGCGCGCGAATCGTGGTGACGGCAAGTTCGTCGGTCGCGTCGAAAACGTCGGTCGCGAGAAAGGGAATTGTTTTGTCAGGGGCAAGAGTCATGGTCATGGGATGTCCTCACATTTTCTGTCGCGGTAAAGTCGCGGTCGCATGTGATTGCGCGTTCGTAGCCAGGCACGCAGCGGGTTTCCCTGGCACCGCCCGCCAGGGCTAGGTGTGCGGAGTGCCGTTGCACGCGCGCGGACGCGACTCCGCAAACTGCGCTCCGTCGCTGACTACCAACCTGCCGGATGTCCTCACGCAAGCGTTCGCTGTAACGGCGCGGCGCGGAGGGGCGCCGGGCGCGCGGCGCGGATCATTTGATAGACTAGCAGCAGTTGCGTCAGCGCCAGCGGGTCGCTGTGGCGCGCTTCGAGACCGTCGAGATATGTCCCGATCTTGTCGGGCCGCAAATGCTGCGCGTCGGGCATGTGCTGCCACACCACCTCTTCGAGTTCGGCCGCCTTTTGCGCGCTCAGCGTTCCGTCAATGTACAGAAAATCCGCGGGCCGTCCTTCCTCGCGTTCGAGTTCGAGCCGCACGGGTGGACGGGCGCCATCAGTGGCGCGTTCCAGGACATCGGACAGATCGGGATGCGGAATCGTGGGCCACATAATGATGCGCGCATTCAGCTTGCCGTCGGCGCGTTCGGCGGGGACACCGTCGGGCGGAGCAAAGCGCACAGACAAATCCGCAAACTGGCGCTGCGGGCGAATGAAATCGCGCGAATCGGGTTCGCGTCGTTCGAGTTCCGCGAGCACTTGGGCGGGGACATAGCCGCGCTTGGCGCAGTCGCGTTTGATCTTCCAGATGCGGCGCAACTCTTCCGGCGGATTCAGGTACACCTTGGCGTCGTAACAGTCGCGCATGCGGGGCGTGTGAAAGCCGAGCAAGCCCTCGACGATAATGAATTCGCGCGGCTCGATCAATTCGGGACGCGTGAACGTGCCGTTGCGGTGATCGTAAACCGGCTTGAGGATCGGCTGCCCATCGCGCAAGAGCTGTAGATGCTGTTCGAGAATCGCGACATAGTTGCAGTCGGGATGGAGCGGCGTAATGTTGCGGACGGCGCGTTCCTGGCGGTCGTATCTGTGGTAATCGTCCGAGCAAATGTGCGTCACGCGGTCGCGTCCCAGGATTTCGGTGATCCCGTTGGTCAGCGTCGTTTTGCCCGACGCGCTGTCCCCGACGATGCCGAGAATGACAGGTTGTGTTTTCACTGGACCTCCTTACGATTCGACGTCGAACCGCACGCCCGACCACAATTCCATCGCCTCGCGGAGTTCCGGGCACGTGCGCGCCGCGTGTTCCAGCGTCTGGCCCGCGGCGATCGCTTCGGTCGCGACGCGATTGGCGCGCGCGCCGGCGCGGCTGCCGCGCGGATGGCCGTGCGTGCCCCCGCCGAATAGCCAGAACGCGTCGTTGCCGTACATCTTGTAGAGGTCGGGGATGTGATGGATATGAATGCCGCCCGAGGCGACGGGCCAGGTTGGCTTGAGTCCCGCAAAATCCTGTTCAAAGTGCAGCCCGCGCTCGGGTTGAGCGGCGACGCGCCGGTCGCGCAAAAGATCAATGATGCCCAAGGTTTCGTTCCACGAACCCTCGAGCTTGCCGACAACCGTGCCGGTGTGCAGGTGATCGCCGCCGGCGAGCCGCAGCCATTTGGCGACGACGCGCATGTGGATGCCGTGATTCTTTTGCCGCGTAAAGACCGCGTGCATTGCGCGGTGGCAGTGGACGATCAATCCGAGTTCGCCGGCGCGTTTGAACACATCGGCCGACGCGGCGAAACCGGCGGTGATGAAATCGAACATGCACATCTTGCCGCCCAACTCGGCGACGTATTCCAGGCGTTGCAGACTTGCCGCGGTCGAGCCCGCGGTGACGTTGTGCCAGTGTCCCTTGAACTCGCCGGTTTCCGCCATCGCCTTCGTCACGGCATCCTGCGCGTACATGAAACGATCGCGCCAGCGGCTAAAGGGCTGGCTGTTCATGTTCTCGTCGTCTTTGGTGGTGTCCAGGCCGCCCACGAGACATTCGTAAATGATCGTCGAATACGCTTTGGGCGACAAGCCGAGTTTGGGTTTCACCGTGCCGCCGAGGAGCGGCCGCTCCCATTTGTTCGACCAGACGCGTTCGTCGTAGATGCCGACGTTGGGACCGGGAAACGTCTTGACCAGCGCGATCGGAACGCGCATGTCTTCGAGGCGCAGCGCCTTGAGCGCCTTGAACCCAAAAACGTTGCCGACAATCGAGGACATGATATTGACGATGCTGTTCTCCTCGAACAAGTCCAGCGGATACGCGATGTAGCAAATGTCGCCTTCGATGCGATACACTTTGGCTTTGTAAAAATCCAGGTCGGTCAATTGATTCGACCACACTTCGGTCCAGGTGCCGGTGGACGATTCGGCGGCGACGGCAGCCGCGGCTTCGATCATGTCCACGCCGTCTTTGGGCTGAATGCGAAAGGCGCAGAGCAAGTCCGTGTCGAGCGGCGCGTAATCGGGCACGTAATATTGCGCGGCGTACGGCTGCACGCCGGCTTTGTACTTGTCGCTCACTCGCGCGGTCGGAAGCGTGATCGTGTTCATCGGTTTCTCTCCTAAAACTTTATCCGCGAATCTTCGCGAATCCTCGCGAATTTTCCAATCTTTCGCGAGGGTTCGCGTGATTAGTGGAGCGTTTATTCCAATCGCTCAGGAATTTTTCCAGGCCCGCGTCGGTGAGCGGATGTTTGATCGCCTGTTTCAAGACGGCGGTCGGGACGGTGGCGACATCCGCGCCGGCCAACGCGGCCTCGACCAAATGGCGCGGATGGCGAATGGACGCGGCGAGGACGTGCGTTTTGATGTAGGCATAGTTGCGGAAAATCTTGACGATGTCGCGGATGAGCGCCATGCCGTCTTCCGAAATATCGTCGAGGCGACCGACGAAGGGGCTGACGAAGGTGGCGCCGGCGAGCGCGGCCAAGAGGGCTTGGTTCGCGCTAAAGCAGAGCGTGACGTTGGTCTTGATGCCTTCGCGCGCGAGGATCGAAACGGCGCTGATGCCATTGGGAGTCAACGGAATTTTCACGACGACGTTCGGATGCCACGCCGCGTACTCACGCGCCTCGGCAAGCACACCGGGCACGTCGGTCGCGATGACTTCGGCGCTGACGGGGCCGTTGACGAGGCGGCAAATCTCGGCGATCGTTTCGCGAAAATCCGCGCCCTGTTCCTTCGCGAGGAGCGAAGGATTCGTGGTCACGCCGGACAGAATGCCCCACGCGGCGATTTCGCGGATTTCGTCGAGGTTAGCGGTATCGAGGAAAATCTTCATTTCGTTCACTCCACGGTTGTCATTGCGAGAATTCCATACCGGTTAGCGAGTATGCCTGAAACGGGAGATGCGTTCGTAGTACGACGTCCCGAGATAACGAGGGAAGCGCCTTTTGCGGAGTGTCGCCCGGCACGGTGAAGGACGCGACTCCGCAAAGGGCGCTACGTCGCTGACTACGAACATGCGCGTTTCTGCAATGACACACTGAACAATTGCGCTCAGTATAGGCGCACGGCGGCGCAGCGAGAATAGGCATAGGGACGGAAGGGGCCCGCGCGCATGGACAGTTTTTCTGCCGAGGGGAATAGAAAAACGGACAGGGTGTTACCTGTCCGTTTGGCTAGGTTACGGGGCAATGAGCCAATTCTCCAATTGGCCAATGAGCCAACTGCCACGGTGGGTATTTGGCTCATTGGCCAATTGGAGAATTGGCTCATTGCCTCTGGCTCATTGATTTTGCCGGTGATACACCGCGGCGGCTTCGGTGCGATTGGTCACGCGGAGTTTTTGAAAGATATTTTGCAGATGGAACTTGACCGTGCTCTCGCTCACGCTCAGCCGCTCGGCGATCTGCGCGTTGGTCATGCCTTCCGCGACCAGCGCAAAAATCTCGCGCTCGCGTTCCGAGAGTTCGGAATCGGGCCGCGGGCGCGGGCGCTTGTCGAGCAACTGGCGCGCGGCGCGCGGAAACACCATTTGCCCGTGCGCGACTTGGCGAATCGCGGCAATCGTTTGGCTGGGCGGCTCGGTCTTGAGAACGAGACCGTCGGCGTCCTGTTCGATGGCCTCGAGAATGGATTCGCCGTCCGAATACGCGGTGAGCACCAGCACGCGGATGGGCAATTGCTGCTCGCGGATTTTTTCGAGACAACTGATCCCGCCGAGGGCCGGCATCTTCAGGTCGAGCACGACGACGTCCGGTTGGTGCTGCGCCACGGCTTCCATCAGCAGCACGCCGTTCTTGACCGCCGCGACCACCTGCATATCCGGCTCGTTTTGCAAGAGGGCTTGCAAGCCGCCGAGGACCAGTTCGTGATCGTCGGCCAGCACGACGCGGATGGGTTTCGTTTCATCCGTCATGGTAAGGAACCTTGACCGTGATGCGCGTGCCCTCGCCCGGCTGGCTCCACAAGTCGAATGTGCCGCTGACCAGCGCCACGCGGTCGCGCATGCCGCGCAAGCCAATATGCTCGACGCGTTCCGTGGCGGTCGGCCCGACGAGGGGCGGCGGATTAAAGCCCACGCCGCGATCGCTCACTTCGAGGCACAGGTCCGCGCCTTCGGTCCACACGCGCACGCGTTGTTCCTTCACGCCCGCGTGGCGATACCCGTTGGACAACGCTTCCTGCAAAATCCGATACAGCGCGATTTTCACCGGCAGCGAGACCTGCGGCACTGGCTCGGTCACCTGGAATTCGACCGTGTTGCCGGTCATGGACTCGTTTTGAATGATCAAACCGCGCAGCACGGAGAGCAGATCGCGTTTCGCAAATTCGGGCGGGCGAAACGCGCCCAGGAAAGTGCGAATCTCGTTCAAGGACTCTTCGAGCAGCGCGGCAATGCCTGCCAGACGCGACGAGCGCGCATCGCATTCGGGATCGTGGGAATGCGCGATTTGCTGCTGCAACAGGTTGACCTGGGACAACGCCGCAAACAGGTCTTGCACCGGCCCGTCGTGAATGTCGAGAATGATGCGCTGCAATTCCTCTTCCGTGACCGCGAGGATGCGGCGCCCGGCGATTTTTTCCTGATCACGATGGTCGAGATTTTCCACGGCTGCGATTATAGCACAGCTGGGCCGGTTTGGCGATGGCGGTCGCGGCGGGGCTAACAGTTCTTTGTTGACGGATAGGTTGTTACACGCTGACTCGCATCAACGCCCTCGGCTCGGGTAACGCTATTCGGCTCGCGCTCTCCTCGCCGACCAGGCGACCGTGCTCTAGCCGAAGCACTCGATCCGCAAGTTCACCCACCGCGGCATCGTGCGTGACGATCACAACCGTGTGCCCGCGCGCGTGCATCCGGCGAAACAAGTCCAGGACAATTTCCTCGTTGGCCTCGTCGAGATTCCCCGTCGGCTCGTCGGCGAGGATGATGCGCGGTTGATTGATGAGCGCGCGCGCCACGCACACGCGCTGCTGCTCGCCGCCCGATAATTGCGACGGCAAATGGTCGGCGCGTTCGGCCAGACCGACTTGCTCCAGCGCGGCGCGTGCTTCCGGCGCATCCGGCATGCTGTGGAAATACTGCGCGAGCATCACATTCTCAAGCGCGGTCAAATACTGCACGAGGTGAAACTGCTGAAATACCAGACCCACCTTTTCGCGCCGAAATTGCGCCAGTTGATTCGCCGCGAGCCGCGTCACATCGGCGCCGTCAATCGTCACCGTCCCGCGCGTCGGCCGGTCGAGACAACTCAGCAAATTCAACAGCGTCGTCTTGCCCGAGCCAGATGGCCCCATGATCGCGACCCATTCGCCTTCCGCAATGTCGAGCGACACGCAATCCAGCGCCCGCGTCGTTCCGTTATACTCTTTCGTCACATCACGAATTTGAATCATCGTCTTTCTCATGCTCCTCGTCATCAAGACCCGAAGGGTTTTCGGAAACCCTTCGGGTCTCAAACGCCATCTACTCTCCCCGCAACACCACCGCCGCTTCGACGGCGAGCGCACGCCGTACCGGAAGCACGCTGCCGATTACGGCGACCGTTACCGCGATGACCAGCGCCGCGACGGCAACCCACCCGTTGAGTTCCACCGCCGTGGCAAATACACTCTGCGCGATGATTTGCGCGAACGCGAATCCCAGCGCATAACCCGCGAGGCCCCCGACGATGCCCAGCGCGCCGGCCTCCGCCAGAAAGAGCGCGCCGATGCGCCGCGCCTCCGCGCCAATCGCCTTCATCAAACCGATCTCGCGTTTGCGTTCCAGCATCACCGTCGTCATCGTCGCGCCGACGCTCACTGCCGCGGCGACGAGCACGATCGCCGCGATCAGCGCGAGCAACGCCTGCACGCGGCGAATCAGCGCCACTTCGCCTTGCGCGATTTGCTGCACCGTCTTGGCCTGCGCGGCGGGAAGCATCTGCTCCACGGCGCGCGCCGTCTCTTCGAGGGGCGTTTGCGTGGTGAGCGCGCTGATTTGTGCGAGACTCACTTGGCCCGCGCGATTCGTCAACGCCTGCGCGGCGGCGAGCGAGACGAAAATCTGGTCGTCTTCTGCGCCGCCCGTATTCAAGATGCCGGTGACGCGGAAATTCGTTTGTGAGTCGCGGTAGCGCACTGCCAAATCGTCGCCGATTTTGACCCGCCATTTGTCCGCGACATTCGCGCCGACGAGCGCGGACGCGCGGTCGTCGTTCGCCGGCGCGTTCCCTTCGATCTTCCACCACGGATTGATGCGCGTCGCCGCGTCGAACCACGTGCCAGCCAGCGCGACGGGTTGTCCCTCGCTTTCGACGACGGCATAGAGAAACGGCGCATGACCGAGGACGGACGAACCCAAGTGATTCACATGCACGGTCAGATCGGATTCAACCAGCGTCGCATCGCTCACGCCGAGCGCCGCGCTCTTGGGGACGAGCACCAGATTTGCGCCGTACGCGCGCAGCGTCCGCCCAACCTTTTCTTCCATCCCTACCGAAACGGACAGCGCGGCCGCGGCGAGACTCGCGCCCATCGTCACCGCCAGCACGGCAACCAAGATGCGGCTCCAGCGATGCCGCAGCGATTTCGCCAGGATATGCAAAAACATCTCTTTTTCATTCTCCGCGCAGCGTTACGACCGGATTGACCCGCATCGCTTGCCGCACCGGCATGAGACTGCCGAGCACTGCGACGAGGACGCCGAGCGCGAGCGTGATCGCCAAGACCATCGGGTTGAACGCAATCGCATCGGCAAAGACCGCTTGTCCAACAACTGTCGCAAGCGCGAGTCCCGCGCCATAACCCAGCATCCCGCCGAGGATCCCACACGCCGTCGCTTCGAGCAAGAATTGCAGAGCGATTTGCAGGTCTTGACCACCCAGCGCCTTCATCAAACCGACCTCGACGCGGCGCTCCATCACCGTCGCCGTCATCGTCGCCATCACGCCGAGCGCCGAGACGGCTAGCGCGACGACGGTGACCAGAGCGAGCGTCAGCCCAATTTTCGAGAGGAACGCGCCTTCCGCCTCCGCGACTTGCCGAATCGGTTTCGCCTGGCTTCCCAGGAGCACCTCTTCCACCTGGAACGTGATGGCATCAATGTACGGTGAACAGTACCACGTCACGAAATCTTCGGGCGGCAGAGATTTCGGATCGCGCTTGGCGCGCAGCGCCAGCGCGTCGTCGGGTTTCACGAGCGCGCTGATTTGCACCCGCTCAATTTTGTTCGGCAGGTCGAAAATCTGCTGCGCGGTCGCCAGGTCTACGAACATCTGATTCTCTTCAAAACCGCCAGTGCTTGCGATGCCGACGATCGTGAACTCATACGGGCGATTCTGGAACGCAACGCGAACCGGATCGCCCACGCGTGCTTGCCACTGCTTCGCCAGCGCGCTGCCGACGATGATGCCGCCGTCGCTAGTGCCGCCGTCGCTAGTGCCGCCGTCGCTAGTGCCAGCGACGGCTACCGCGTTCGCCGCGCCGATCCACGCGCCCTCGATTTTCCACCACGGCGCGATGGATTTGATTCCCGTCGCGAAGGTTTTGTTTTCGGGTGTCACTTCGCGCACCGCGCCGCCGGGCAGCGCGATCGTCCGTTTCGTCGTCGGAATGGCGATTTCCTTTTCGAACCACGTCCCGACGAGGAGCGCTTTTTGCTGCGCCGCCTGCGGCGGCGCAGCATCCACGACACCCGAGAGAAACGGCGCAAAGCCGACGATGTTGTTCCGCCAGAAAATCGTCTTGAGTTTCGGCAGATCGTTCTCGTCCAGGTAAACGGCATCGCCCGCGCTGTAGCGCATGCCCGCGATTTCGACCGCGACCGCGCGCTGGCTGGGCGCGGCGACGATGTTCGCGCCGAACGCGCGCAGTTCCTTGCCCATCTTGTCGGTGATGTCGAGCGAGATGGCGAGGAGCGCGGTCGCGAGCGCCGCGCCGAACGCGACCGCCAGCACCGCCAGCGCGATGCGCCCCTTGCGCCGCTCAAAGGAACGAAACAGAATTCGGATCAACATATCATTTGAATCGGTTCGCTTCCGCGATGAGTTCCGCCGTGGACACGACGATTTCGTTGCCTTCGATGGTCGCGGTCAGCGGGAGCGGGTTGCAGCCGCCTGGCTCGCCAATCGTGTCGAGATTGATCGGCGCGTCGCAGTTGCGGCAAATCACTATATCGCCCTCGCGCCGATACCCTTTCGCGGGGCATATCCCGCACGCGTCGAGCGCGGCGGCGATGCTCCCATCGCTGCGGCGAATCACGAAGAAGCGAATGCCGATGCCGTCGCTGGAGTAGAAATATTTGCGCATTTCGCCATCGCTTACTTGGTCGAGCGCGATATGAATGCCATTTTGGTGCGCCGGCATTTCCGTCGCGGGGATTTCGGTATCGCGCGCTGCGGCGGATGCGAGCGACGAGCCGAGCATCGTGCTGATGAGGAGCGCGGTCAGCGATGCGCTGAAGGCCCAGCGCCGCGCCCGCTGAAAACCGGCCAGGCGTTTGCGCCGTTCGGGCGCGGGTTCGCCTTCGATGGGCGCCGGACGCGGCGCGCGCCACGTTTCCCAGAGGATCAAGCCCGCGGGGAGCGCGATGAGCGCGATCAGAATGAGGAGCGAAGTCGTCTCGCGCGTGAGCAAGCCGATCAAACTGAGCAGCTCGGGCGTGCTTGGCAAGAGACCGATTTCGAGGAATTCGTGCAAGCCGTTCGCGACGAGTTTCGCGACGAGGATCAAGAGAACGAGACTAGTGACCGAGAAAAAGTGTTTGAGGTTGACGCGCAGCGCGCCTTTCGCGAGGAGCGTTCCAAAAACTGCGGCGAGTGATAGGCCCGCGAGTCCGCCGATGATGTTGTTCAGTGGATTTGAACCGATCGTCGCCGAGAGAGCGGTGAGGAAAAGGATGGCTTCGATGCCCTCGCGGAACACCATGAGGAAAACAAATGCCGCGAGTCCCCACGCCGCCTTTCGGGAGACCTGGCCCGCGTTCAGCGCGCGCTCTACCTTTTGTTCGATCTCGGCCCGCAGCTTGCGCCCCGCCTGCCACATCCAAACGACCATCGTCGCCACGAACGCGGCGGCGACCAGCATGATCGTGCCTTCGTAAAATTCGTTCTCGGGGTCAATGCCCAGGATTTGGAACAGCTTTGGTCGAAATCCAGTCTGAATTTTCATTCGGCCATTTCCACGAACGCGAGGCCGCCGGCGGGCACGCTCACGCGCTGGGCGAACTGTTTACCCGGCACGCGCACGATATATTCGCCGGCCGGCAGGTCGCTCATCGTCCAATTCTCGCCGAATTCGTCGTCGGCATTCACGCCGGCTCGATCCTCCCGCCTATAGGTTTCCGTCTCGCGATAGAATTTGCTCGGCTCTTCGGCGCGATAAATGTCCACGATCGCGCCCTCAATGGGCTTGCCGGCGGAATCCGTGTAGCGCCCGGCCAGCACCCCGCGCCCCGGCAGCGGCGCGATCCACAACATCGGGTTGCGCGTGCTGGCGTAATTGTTCGCGCCGCTCCGCATTTCGAACTGGATGTGCGGCCCGATCGCGATGCCCGTCATGCCCACCGCGCCGATGCGGTCGCCGCGTTTGACGCGCTGGCCTGGCTGGACGTCAATTCGGCTCATGTGCCCGTACAGCGCGTACAGCGTTTGGTTTCGATAACCTTGCTCTAGCCGAATGACGACGACCAGTCCGTAGAAATTCAGCGAGCGGCCGCAGATCGTTTGCCCTTGCGCGCCGCAAAGCGGTTGGCGGTCGTCGCCCGCGCTGACAATTACGCCATCGCCCACCGCAAAGACGGGCACGCCAATCGGGTTGCGATCAAAGTCCACGCCGTGATGCACCTCGTATTGACCCAGTTCGGTCGTGCCGTAGAGATAGACCCAAGCCGGCTCGGGCGCGGGCGCATCGAGCGCCAACGGTCGCCCGAACAAGAAATGCGGCGTGATGGCCCGCGGCGTGGTGGTCGCTTTGGGACGCGGCGTGAGCGTTGGCGTCGGCGTCCGAGTGGCGGTTGGCGTGAGCGTCGGCGTTGGCGAAAGCGTTTGGGTCGGTAACGGTGTTGGCGTCGGAGTAGACGTTGGAGTGGGCGCGAGGACGAAGGCCGCGACGCGCAGCGTAGACCACGTGGTCACGATGCCGAGTCCAAGACAGACGCCGAGCGCGAGACCAATGACGACGGCGCCGGCGATACTCCCGAAATAGCGACCACGCGTCGATTTGGATCCGAGATTGGCCACGAGTACCTTACAACCTAAATATTGGCGCAAACAACAAAAATTATTTGGACGCGGATTCACGCGGATTTTCGCGGATAAGGGCAATAATATCTGCGTTCATCCGCGTGTATCCGCGTCCAAAATTCTCCTGTTGGGTTCGACTTGTCCGAGTCAGGTTAGCACGAATCCGGCCCGGAGACCACCGCCAAACGGCGGGTTTTCGACCGCGCCATTTTGCCTATTGGCCAATCCTCCGCTCTTGCTTGCGGCAATTTTCTGCCGTTGAGCAAGTGCGTCAAGATTTTGCGAGCGCAGGCCAACGCCGAATATCTTCGGCGTCGGGAAATGCGAACACGGCGAGAGCATGTCTCTCGCCGTGTTCGTAATCAGGTTGCGACCGGGAATCGAGTCTACCGCCGACCGCCGCCCATCATGCCACCAAAACCGTTCGGCGTATTGAACTGGCCGCCCATCATCCCGCCGAAACCGTTCGAGCCGTTGGATCCGCCCATCATGCCGCCGAAGCCGTTCGAGCCGCCCATCATGCCATAGCCCGTGCCGTTCGTGGCTAAGCCGAGGCGCGTGTCCGTCATCGTGCCGAGTTGGGTCTCGCGGATGTCTTTGGCGATCCAATCGCGCATCCACTGGGTCATCTGCGTGGCATCGTTCTGGTTGCCAAAGCTCTGTCCCATCCAGCCGTGCATCGCCGTTACGGTCTGCACGAGCGCAGCCGTCAGCTTGGCTTCGTTGACGCCTTTCGCCTTGGCGATGTCGAGCAGACTCTTGCCCGCTTTGCGCTGCGCGAGCAAATCTTGCTCGGTCAAACCGAGCAGCTTGAGCAGGGCCGTGTTGTCGTGCATCGCGGCATAACCCGGAAATCCGTTCGGGCCTTGCGCGTACGCGCTGTTCACGAACATTCCACCCGCCACAAACACGACGAGCGCCAATGCGATTCCCGTTCCGATCAGTAGCTTTTTCACTAAAGTGACCTTGGTCATCTTTCCTTCTCCTTTTGGTTTGTCGTTCGATTTTCTGATGCCAGTTTAACCGAAAGGTGTGAAGAACTAGTGAAGAAGCGATGCACGTTTGGTGAACACGCTGCAAATAGGCCAAATGGCGCGGTGCGCGTAGGCAATTCGGCGGGGATAGAAACTGGCCCGCTGTCGCCCTTTGCTTCGATTCTGTTGACAAACCACCTTGAGAATCGTAGAATACTTTGCATGGAAAACCCAAGAGTCGTACCGGGCGATGACCGAACCTACCGATGAGGAAATCGCGATCCGCGTTCAACAAGGCGACGATCAATCGTTCGGAATTCTGATGCGACGCTACGAGCAGAAATTAACCCGCTTTGGCGCAAGATTTCTTTCCTCACATGAAGATGTCAAAGATGTGCTGCAGGAAATCTTCGTCAAGGCATTCGTCAATATTGCAAGTTTTGATGCGAACCAGAAATTTTCCTCGTGGATCTATCGTATCGCGCACAATCAATTTGTTGACCAGCTCAAGAAAAAGAGCAGGGAGAGAGTTTCCTTTTTCGATCTGGACGTGTTTTTCCCGCACCTCGTCGCCGCGGAGACGGCCGACAGTGAAACGGACCGAGAAGACCTGAGGCGCATGATTGACCAATGCCTGGATAAGCTGAAGGCAAAATATCGAGAGCCGCTCATCCTGTTTTACTTTGAAGATTTGGACTATAAAGAGATCGCGGAGGTTCTGCAGATCCCGGTCTCGACGGTTGGCGTCCGCTTGCAACGTGGCAAGAACATGATGAAGAAATTGATACGGCAACGTGACGAACCATATGGATGAAGAACTCGAAGGAATTACAGCCACGGACAAGGTTTTGGAGGCAATCAAGGAGGGACGCATCAAAAAGCGTCCCAAGTGGCACTTTGCCCTTCAAGCCATTCTGACGCTGTCCGCGGGCGGCATACTTCTCATCGTGCTGCTATTTGTGGCCAGCTTTATTTTCTTTGTGCTCTTGCGCACCGGAGTTTTGCTACCACCCGACTGGGGACATATTGGGTTCGTTATGCTCGTCGTCGCGCTGCCGCAACATCTCGTGCTGCTTGTGCTGCTGTTGATCGTCTTTATCATCGCGCTGCAAATTCTTGTGAGACGATATTCCTTTTCCTATCGCCGGCCTCTGCTGTATACTCTTGTTGGCATCGTGCTGATCGTGCTAGTCGGTGGATATGCCATCGCGACAACGCCCCTGCACCGATCCCTCTTACAGGACGCGGCGGGAGTAAATTTGCCTGTGATCGGAGCGTTCTACCACGAATTCCAAGCGCAGAAAATCCTTGACATCCATGCAGGGACTATAACTGAAATCACAGAAACTGGTTTTAAACTGGCAAGTATGGACGAAGGAACACTAACCGTGCTCGTGACCGGCGATACGCTCCATTGGGATGGTTTGGATTATGCCGTCGGGAATCGGGTTGTGGTAATCGGAGAAAGAAACAATGCAACGGTCAAGGCGCTCGGGATACACCTCGCGGGGAAATAGTAGGTGTTCGTAGTCAGGCACGCAGCGCAGCGGAGTGCCGTTGCTCGCTGCCAAGCGCCACTCCGCACGCTTCGCAGTACGCTACGTGGCTTACTACGAACTTGAACGGGCCAACAAAAAGGGGCTGATATAGCCCCTTTTTTGTTTTTCTTGGAGATGTAATAAAGGGCGTTCAGGTGTCGTATTAACTATGTAACCCTACCTTACGAATGGAGCGCACACAAGTGATGATGAAAGACAATTCGAAGGATGCGCCTGCCGTCCAGTTGCAGCAGGTTTCCAAGGTCTACGAGTCTCCGTCGGGGCCCTTCACCGCTCTTCAAGACGTCAACCTGAGTGTCGGGAGAGGGGAGTTTGTCGCCGTGGTCGGCAAGTCCGGCAGCGGCAAGACCACCTTGCTCAACGTCCTGGCGGGTATAGACCGGCCATCGAGCGGAACCATCTCGGTGACCGGGACGTCCGTGCATTCACTTTCCGAGTCGCAACTTGCCGAATGGCGTGGGCGGACGATTGGTCTCGTGTTTCAGTTCTTCCAGTTGCTCCCGACTTTGACGGTCGCCGAGAACGTGATCCTGCCGATGGAGTTTGTGAAGGTCTTTCCGGCGGCTGAACACCGATCAAGAGCCATGGATCTCTTGGAGCGCGTGGGTATTCGGAATCAAGCCGACAAGCTGCCTTCCGCGCTGTCGGGTGGCGAGCAACAGCGCGCCGCGATTGCCCGTGCGCTGGCAAACGATCCGCCAATTTTGCTGGCGGACGAGCCGACCGGAAATCTCGACGAGGCGACGCGAACCTCGGTTTTGGAACTGTTCGACCAACTGAATGCTGACGGGCGCACGATCATCGTGGTGACTCACGAACGAGATTTGAATCGTTACGCGGACCGGCAGGTGACACTGGTAGACGGCCGCGTCGCCGGCGATACTCGAAAGTGATGCCGTTATGACACGATTACTATTTGTCAAACTATTCCGCGATATTCAAACAACTTGGGAGCGGATGGTTATGATGGTTATAGCCATTAGCTTCAGCTTGATCGTCTTTAGTGGTATGCTGTACGCCCGTACCCTGGTGCTATCCAATACAGCCAGTGGATACATCAGTACGAATCCTGCCTCCGCTCGGATTACCCTGGAACCGGGAGTCATGCCCGATAGGACCGATGAGTTCACTGCCACAGCCAAAGCCGAACCCGGGGTGATTGACGCCACCCTGCGTCAGGTAACGAATGTCAAGCTCCAAAAAGAGAGTGGCGGTTTGAAATCGCTTCAGCTCTTCGTAGCGGCGGCCGCCGATCCGATGCGAATTGCCACGTTCAAGATTGAAGAAGGCGCCGGTTGGCCGCCCCCGCCGGATGGTATTCTGATCGAGCGGTCAACGCTTGAATCACTGAAGCTGAAGGTGGGCGATAAGGTGGACGTTATCGCTTTCGATGGCAGGCCAGTCCAGCTTACCGTCACAGGTTCCGTACATGACCAGAGTCTGGCGCTGGCCGGTCAAACAGCAGGAGTTGGTTATATTCAGGCGGGCACGTTGCCGCTACTTGGCAGACCACCCGCGCTGAACCAGTTGGTCATCACTGTCGCTGACAGGCCTGGGCTGGAAGCGCCGAGTCGTGATCGAGATACGATTGTGCGCGCCGCGCTCATGCTCGTTGACCGTCTCAAAGCGATGCCCGGCATAGCCATTAAGCAGGTCGCCGTCCCAACACCATACGAGCACCCTCATCAGGCGATATCGTACACGGTACTCAGCGCTTTATCCGCATTCGGCCTTTTGTCGCTCATCCTGAGTTCCATCCTGATCGCCACCCTGTTTAATGGACTGCTGACACAGCAAATACCGCAGATTGGTATGATGAAAGCCATTGGCGCCCGTTGCAGCCGGATTTTGCAGTTGTACATGAGCATGGTACTCATGGTGTCTGGCTTAGCCACAGTTCTATCCTTTGTACCGGGACTGGTCTTGGGTCGTACCCTCGCCGAGATGGTCCTCAGCAGCGCCCTAAATATAGATGTTGCCAGCTTGAGTATTCCATGGTCGGTATTAGGCACAGTCCTATTTGCCGGGCTATTCGTACCGCTGCTCATTGCGCTGCTGCCACTACTGCGCGCCAGCCACCGAACCGTCCGCGAGGCGTTGGACGAGCGTGGAGTCGCAGAACGGCAGGGTCGTATCACCACCGGATTGTTCAGTTGGTTAGGTCGGCTGCGCGGCGTAGATCGCAAACTCATGGTGGCGTTTCGCAATTTATTTCGCCGCCAGGCACGATTGTTCTTGTCCGTTGGATTATTGGCGACCGGCGGAGCGATTTTCGTCAGTGGATTTAACGTTATGGCCGGCTTCCAAGCCATTCCAAATACGATTTACAGCGAGCAACGCTGGGACATTGAAATACGGCTTGACGAACCAGAATCCTCCAGCGCGCTCACAGCCATAGTCGAAAAGGTTTCCGGTGTCCGCCGCGTCGAAACCTGGAATATTATCACGACGAGTATCCAGAACGTGGGGGAGATTGACGTGACACGCACCTATCCGGATCAAGGACACGGGTCACTGGGTCTCAGCGCCATTCCGCCATCGTCTTCGATGATCATTCCCCCGCAGATCGCTCAAGGCCGATGGCTCAATCCAGATGACACGGACACCGTTATACTGCCTCCATCCATTCGCCAAACCATACCGGATGTGAAGGTCGGCGATAGCGTTCAGCTTTCGGTCGAGGATCGCCCAACGACTTGGCGTGTCATCGGGATAGCAAGCGGGTTGGGCGGAAGTTGCCCTTGTGTTACGCAGAAGGGCTTTGAAGGCGCGAGCGGCCGACAAGATCAGGCGAATGTCGTCCGGATCATTACCGATCAACATGATAAGGACGCGCGAGTTTCCATCGGGCAAGCAGCCGCCCAGGCGCTCACAAAAGCCGGCATAAAACCTCAGGCGCCGCGCTCGATTGATGGAATGGTCGCGTCAGCCGAAGGACATTCAGTCATATTGGTAGGAGTGATTTTGCTCATTGCATCTACTATCGGTATCGTCGGCTTGATCGGTCTTGGCTCGACCATGAGCACTAACGTCATCGAACGTACCCGCGAGTTCGGCGTGATGAAAGCCATCGGCGCGTCTGGCTCTACAATCCAGCGCCTGGTGATATTCGAGGGTATTTTTTTAGCCGCGGTAAGCTGTGTGGTTGCAGCCATTCCTGCCATTGCCCTCACCTGGGCTATGGGTGCAGTCCTTGGCAATCTATTCCTCAGCACACCCATACCACTCGAGGTGTCGGCGCAGGGAATTGTCATTTGGCTCGTCGTGGTCGTCTTTGGCGCGGCGCTGGCTACCCTCGTGCCGGCAGTCCAAGCATCCCGGCTGACCGTTCGCGAAGCGCTCGCTTACCTATGAGGAGAAACAAGCAATGCGTAACAAAAAAGTGGCAGTGCTGGTGGTCGCGGTCTTGGTCATCGCGCTCGTGGCGGTCTGTACCGTCGGGGCCTCGGCCCTAATGAGCGCGATACGAACCATACACGTTCCGCCGCCGCACTGAGAAGAAAAGGATGATAACCATGCATACGATGCATCGTGATCCCCAAGCTAAACGCGGCCCGGAGACTACCGGCGCCGTCATTCACTGGACCCCCCAACACGACATTTTCGTCCGACTGATGGGGCTGGGAGTAGACGGCTCGAACAGTCGCATGGTCGTCGAAATGGCGAAGATCAAACCGGGCGACAAGGTCCTCGACGTGGGTTGCGGCACCGGCGACCTTACCCTGACCGCTAAGAAATATGCCGGGGCATCCGGTTCAGCGCACGGCATAGATGCCTCCCCGGAAGGAATCGCCATCGCGCGGAAAAAGGCAGAGCGCAGCGGTGATGGGGCTGTTTTCGACGTTGGGTTGATCGAAAAGCTCGCTTACCCGGATGCGACCTTCGACGTCGTCATCAGCCGCTTGGTGATCCACCATCTGCCGGACGAGCTGAAACGCCAGGGGTTTAAGGAAATATACCGCGTGCTCAAGCCCGGTGGACTTTTCTTTCTGGTTGATTTCAAACCGCCCTCCAATCCCGTGCTAGCGCATGTATTCTTTGCCCTGTCCCACCATCGGATGACGCATTCCAACGTGTGGGGTCTGGCTCCGATGCTGACGGAAACGGGCTTTGTCGCCGTTGCCTCCGGGCCGACACGTTCTGCGCTCTTGGCCTTCGTCAGCGGCAAGAAACCAACGGCACTTGTGCTGACGTAACGAAGGAGCCGCCAGACCACTCGGATGAGTGGCCTGGCGGCTCCGGTATGTGGCAAGCAGCCGGTAGTGACTGATCGGTTGTTCGGTTTTCAGACAGCTATGGATTGACAACCACTAGTTTTCCGACCATCCCGGCTTCCTTGTGCCCCGCTACCGTACACACGAATTCGTACGTGCCCGGCGAGGTCGGCGTAAACTCCAACTCGCCGGTCTTGCCATTCATCGCGGCAACGTGGACCGCCGGCTCCTCAGCCATATTCGACATGCCGTGCGCGTCGCCCGATTCTTGCTTGCCCGCGACCGCCAGCTTCATGACACTCCAGTCGTGCTCGATCGAGCCTTTGTTGCGCAAGATCACTTTGACCGGTCGGCCGGTTGTGATCTGAACCGTCGCAGGTTCAAACTTGAACTCGTTGGCATCCAGGGTAACCACCTGCGAAGCATTGCTCGCCGGCGCGGGGGCGGAGCAGGCCGCGAGAGCCAACGCGAGCGCGGCGAAGAGGAAGACGATAAAGTGGCGCATAGGTATGTTTCTCCTTTTGGGTTGCATAGATTTTGGCTAACACCGGTGGTTAGTATGCCACAACTAGGAGTCTTTCGCTATGGGGTGCTTCCCTCGAAAGCCCGACTTTCCCCCCCACCTCGCACCGCGCCATTTGGCCTATTCCTTGGGGATTATCCTTCGGGTCGGGGAGAAGCAACTACGCGGAGGCACGCGACTTGATGATCCGCGCCGGCGTCGCGGAGCGCAGGCGCGATTTGCGCGCATTCCTTCGTCGCCAGCCGGCAACGCGGATGGAAATTGCAGCCCGCCGGCGGATTGACGAGACTGGGCACTTCGCCCTTGAGCAAAATCACTTGCCCGCGTTTTTCTTCGACGAACGGATCGGGGATGGGTACCGCTGAAAGCAGCGCGCGCGTGTAGGGATGCAGGGGGTTTGAGTACAAGGATTCGCAGTCGGTCATTTCCACGATGCGTCCTAGATACATGACTGCCACCCGATTACTGATGTGACGCACCACCGACAAATCGTGTCCGACGAACAAATACGCCAGCCCCAGCCGCGCCTGCAATTCGTTCAGCAGATTGATGATTTGCGCTTGGATGGACACGTCGAGCGCCGAGATGGGTTCATCGCAAACGATGAAGGATGGATTCGTCGCGAGCGCGCGCGCAATGCCAATGCGCTGGCGTTGTCCACCGCTAAATTCATGCGGCACGCGATCCGCCAGATGAGGATCGAGTCCCACCATTTGAAAAAGTTCCGCTACCCGATCCCGGTATTCACCTTTGCTCTTGACCAGACGGTGAATCTTGAGCGGCTCGCCGACAATATCGCCTGCGCTTTGACGCGGATCCAGAGAACCGTACGGGTCTTGGAAGATCAACTGCATCTTGTGGCGAATCGCGCGGAGTTGATTTTTCGATAACGGTGCGAGGTCGCGTCCCTCGAAACGAATCTCACCCGCGATGGGACGATACAGTCTCAGCAGGCAGCGTCCGACCGTCGTTTTTCCGCAACCGCTTTCGCCGACTAAGCCCAGCGTCTCGCCGCGCTTGACCGTGAAACTGACATCGTCAACCGCTTTCAAATCCGCGACTTTGCGGCGAAGCACTCCCTTGGTCATCGGAAAATACATCTTCAGATTGCGTACTTGGAGCAGAACTTCGTTGCGCGGCGCGGGTGCGGCGATGGGCATATCGTCAACGCTTGAAGTGCTCGGAGCGTCTTTCTGGCTGATTGACGAATGGCAAGCCACGTAATGCTGTCCGCCGATATGTTCGAGCGCCGGAATTGAATCCTGGCGACAAGCGTCTACATGACGCGCGCAACGCGGGAAAAAAGCGCAGCCCGTTATTCGATGGGTGAGCATCGGCGGCATGCCTTGAATCGGAATGAGCGGGCGACCTTTGGGTTCGTCAAGGCGCGGCACCGATTTCAGCAGACCGAGCGTATACGGGTGACGAGGATCGCCAAAGATTTCTTTCGCGGTTCCCGATTCGACGATGCGTCCGGCATACATCACGTAAATTCTTTGGGCATAGCGCGCGACAATTCCCAGATTATGCGTGACGATGAGTAAGGCCAGATCGAACTGCTGGACGGTTTTCCGCAAGAGTTCGAGCAGTTGCGCCTGAGTCGTTACATCCACCGCCGTCGTCGCTTCGTCGGCGATGAGCAGCTTGGGATTGCAGCACAGCGCCATGGCGATCATCACGCGTTGGCGCATGCCTCCGCTGAATTGATGCGGATAATGATTGACCCGTTGTTCCGCATCGGGAATGCCAACCAATTTGAGCAGTTCGATCGCCCGCGCGCGCGCGCCGGCTTGATCCATCTTGAGGTGCAGCGTCAACGATTCGACGATTTGCTGTCCAACGGTCAAAACGGGATTCAGCGACGTCATCGGCTCCTGAAAGATCATGCCGATCTGGCCGCCGCGAATCCCGCGCATCTGCGGGCTGTCCGATTTGAACTTGAGCAAGTCGGCGCCGTCGAAGATAACTTCGCCGCCCACGATTTTGCCCGGCGGCGTCGGTATCAATTGCAAGACCGAAAGTTGACTCGCCGATTTGCCGCAGCCGCTTTCGCCGACGATGCTCACGATTTCGCCCGCGTCAATGTGATACGAAGCGCCATCCACGGCATGGATGGTGCAATCGTCAATTTTGAAACGAGTCGTGAGGTTGCGGACGTCCAATAAATGAGCCATGTTCTTTAGAGCGTTCCGCGCAAACGGGGATCGAGCGCATCGCGCAGACCATCGCCCACGAGATTGAATGCCAAGACCACCAGCATCACACAGAAACCTGGCGCGAAGGACAGGATCGGATTGGTCAGCAGATAACGATAGCCGTCGTTGACCATCGAACCCCACGCTGCGCCCGGCGGAGTGATACCGAGTCCGACGAACGAAAGACCGGCTTCGGCGATGATTGCGACACCCAGGTTGAGCGTGATTAGGACGATCAGAGGCGACAGACAGTTTGGAAATACGTGGACGAGCATCGTGGCCCAATCGCTTGCGCCAGATACCTCGCTCGCTTTGATATAGTCTGCTTGCTTGACCGCCAAGACTTGTCCCCGCATCAAGCGCACATAGGTCGGGATCAACGAGATGCCCAATGAGATGATCACATTGGTGAGTCCACCGCCGAGCGCCGCTCCAATCGAAAGCGCTAACATCAAGGGTGGAATTGCCATCAGTGCGTCCACGCAGCGCATAATCAGCGTGCCGATCCAACCGCCCAAGTAACCTGCGATCAAGCCGAGTGCCATGCCGATGAGCGCCGCCAAGCCCACCGAATTGATTCCCACCGCGAGCGATGTCCGCGTGCCATAGATAATTCGACTCAGCGTATCACGCCCCAGCGCATCGGTGCCGAGCAGATGCGCGCTGGACGGTTGCTTGAGCGCGTCGCGCAAGTTTTGCTGGTATGGATCGTAGGGTGTGATCCAATCCGCCGTGAGCGCGACCAAAATCAAAATTGCGATAATGACCGCGCCAAAGATCACTACCTTGCGGCCGAGGAATACGCGCAGGAAGCGCTGCCAGGGTCTGATTCGCGGCGTTTGCCAAGAATCCCAATTACCAATTACCATTTACCAATGCCTACTCGTCGTACCGGATGCGCGGATCAATGTAACCATACGAAATGTCCACCGCCAGGTTCGCCAGCGCGACGACCACTCCCACGATCAAGACCATCCCCTGCACGAGAACATAATCCTTGCCGAAAACGCCGGAAACGAGCAAGCGCCCCATCCCAGGAATATTGAACACCTGCTCGACGAGAATGGCTCCCCCGACCAAATTCCGCACTTGCATTCCCAGCAGAGTGACCACGGGAATGATCGCGTTTTTCAGCGCATGCCCGGTGATTACATTCCATTCTGACAAACCTTTGGAGCGCGCCGTGCGAACGTAATCCTGCCGAATGACTTCCAACATGCTCGAACGAGTTTGGCGCGTCAGCGAGGCCAACGGCACGAGTGCGAGGCAGATCGCCGGCATGACGAGTTGGCGAGTGCTTAGCCACAAGTCATCGCCAGGCGAGGTATATCCTTGCACCGGTAACCATCTCAGTTGCAGCGCGAAGAAATAAATCCCCAGAATGCCGAGCCAAAAGATCGGGATTGCCATGGCGAGGTTTGCAGTGACGTTGATGATGGAATCTAGCCAGCCGCCGCGTCGCACGGCGCTGATGATTCCAGCCGGAATACTCAAGAGAACGCTGAGGACGAGCGCGACGATGCCGAGGTGAAAAGTGATGGGCAGGCGCACGGTAAGTAATTTGGCGACGCTCTCGCGAAACACGATCGAGTTGCCCAGGTTGCCTTGAAGCAAATTGGTCACCCAACGCCCATACTGCGCCCACAACGGTTGATCCAACGACAGCTCGTGGCGTAAGGCCTCAATGCGCTCGGGCGTCGCAGAATCACCCAGGATGAAAAGCGCCGGGTCGCCGGGAGTGATGTGCAACAGCGAAAAGGCGATCAGACTCACGATCGCCAGAACAATCACCGTTTCAATCAAGCGGCGTACGACAAAGGCAACCATTTCTTTTTATTTCGCGGGCGGTCGTGTGTTAGGGGGCGGCGGATTCTTCATGCCAAGCCGGAAAAACTCGCCTGTTTCTTTGCGCTTCCAATTGACTACGACGCTTTGATTCAGTGGATGTACCATCCAAATGGATCCCGGTATGGAGCAATCTTCAACGCAGATGCCGCAATACCAACATTCGTCCGGGTAAAGCACAATGGGTGGTTTCTTGCGTTCGGGATTCGGCATCAACACATCCGTGCGGCACACTTCGACGCAAACGTTGCATCCGGTACAGACTGCCGGGTTGAATCGAATCGGCACGTTGGGCGTTGGCGGATTGGGAAGCATGTATACCTTCGCCATTATATCTGACTCCTGTTGGTTTACGAAATCGGATCTTGTCATTTCGACGAGCGGTTTTTGCGAGGAGAAATCTCGTGTTCTGAAGGAAGAGATTTCTCGCTTCGCTCGAAATGACGGTTACAAACCGCAATGCGCGTGATAATTCTCTTCGTAGCTGGAAGCGAAAGGCGTTCGCAGATGATAATCGAGCGGCAATTCGCGCGCCTTCACTTGCTTATCTTCCAATCGAATCGGCAAGAGCTTGTGCCACGCGGGCGGATCAAGTTCGGGATAATCCAGCCGATAAAAATTCAAATAGCGGCTGCTCGCTTGGCGCACGAGCGAGGCATGCATCACGATCTCGCCGACGGTGATGATCGTGTGACATTCCAAGACGCGTTCAAGTTCATGTGGATTGGCTGCAAACGTCTGAGTTAATTCAGATTCCCTGACGCTTGCCAGCAGTCTCAAACCGGCTTGAAGCGTCTCTGCGTTGCGATACGGACCGCAATAATCTTGCATGATGCGACAAATGCCGGCGTTCATTTCTTTCCAGCCGATCCGGTTCTTGCCCTTTGTGAGCGGCGCATACACACGCGCTTTTTCCTGCTCGATTTGTTTTGGATCGAGGGCCGGTTCGCGCGCGCCCAACGCGTACTCGGCGGCTTTTCTGCCGGCGTAGCGACCACTCGTCGCCGCGCCGGCATGTTCGCCGCCGCCGTACACCGTCCGCCCGCCGGCGTAAAGCCCTTCCAGACTCGAGCGCATATCCCAATCCGCGACCAAACCGCCGCCGAAAATTTCGCGCCATTGCGGAACGGGCGCGCCCGCCGGATAGTGCGGACTCTTGTACGCATCGGGTGGCATGACCGGCGCTTGCAGCATATCCTTGTCGGGATCGAAACCGGCTTTCGTGTAAATGTCGTACACGGGAATGCGGCTCTTGCCCTCGTTGCCGACCATGAGACCGAAAATTGCACGCCGTTCGTGTTCGGGTAAACTGGGAAGGTCGGCGTAGAGCGGCAATTGGATTTCGCCTTTGCGAATCAGATCAGGAAGCGTATTGTCGAGATAATTCCCTTTAACGTCGCGACCAATTGCTGCGCCGACGAGACCGCCACCCATTAGAATAAACTTTTGACCGGGCGCCGGTTGAAAGCGTTCCTCGGCCGTCTTGAGTTCTTGACCATTCCGATTGAACCAGCGTACTTGCTTACCTTGCGCATCTACCATCGTGCAGCCATACCAAGTATTATCGGGATAGCCAACTCCATATTGAATATAAGCAAAGCCGCCCGCGCTGGCGACAGATCGTTCCATCGCCGCAAATTCCGCGCCGGCATTCCATCCCATCGCGTGGCCGTCGCCGACGATGTTGAGATCAGCGAACGTCGCGCTGCCGCCGTTCAATTCGGTTGAAAACGTCCATTCGCGACGCGGGTGCGCCATCGCCAGAACAATCGCTTTCGCTTTGAAAATGTAAAACTCGCCAGTCCGTACATTGACGCCGGTGGCGCCGACGACGCGTGTACCCTGCTTGCCGCCTTCCGTCAGCAAGCTGGTCGCCATCAGCCGATCAAAAACTTCCACGCCCAAGCGCTTGACCTCGTGGTGCAGGCGCGGCTTCATGTTGTGACCATAGACGCGCAAGGTGTGGCGGTTTTCGTAATCGTATGTGAACATTAACTTGGTTTCATCATCGCGAAAGGCCGCGCCTTTGAATTCGTCATGCGCATCTCGGATTTGGACGCCCATCTGCTCGCAATCGAGCAACGTGTCCCAGGATTCACGGCATTGGATGTAACGCATGGGTCCGCAGTCGTAACCGGCAAAGCTATCAATGCTGGATTGGGCGTACTCTTCGGGCGATACCTTGCTGCACGGATTGGTACACGCGGCTTGCCAATGATCAACCCCTGCGCCGCCTTGCCCGCTGCGTCGAATGCTGCCCTTGTCCACAATGGCGACGCGCGCCCCTTTGCGCGCAGCGTTGATCGCGGCATGACAACCGGCAATGCCGCCGCCGAGAACCAGCACATCGGTCGTTACCTGATTTTCGACATCATAGCGGATGGGATAAGCCCATTCCGGAACCGACGCGGTTTGCTGTATGTGATCCCACCACGAGGTCATGTTCACATCCTATAAAAGAGTCCGCGAATCACGCGAATGTTCGCTAATGTCATTGCGAGAAACCATATCGCGGGTGATATGTTTGCAGTCAGAAACGCGCCTCGTTCGTAGTAGGCGACGTAGCGCAGTTTGCGGAGTCGCGTTATGCGCGGGCCGGAACGGCACTCCGCAAACACCGCTGCGTGCCTGACTACGAACGAACGCTCAAGTTTCTGGCGCGGGCAGGAACGATCGCTCCTCGCAATGACAGGGCCATTCGCGTGATTCGCGGACAAAAGTAGATTAGGAATTACTTGTCCATCCACGCCTCGGCGGGCGTCCACGGCACGCCGATCGTTTTGCTGAAACCATGGTTATTTACTTTGGTGGAGCTCGCCGTAATGCCGACACTGGTGTGCAGCCAAATCATCATCGCATTTTCTTCGGCGCCGATCTTTTGCAATTCCCAGGTTAATTTCTGCTTCATATCGTTATCGGCGGCTCCGCCAACCTCGATCAGCTTTTGTTGGAAGGCCGGCGGACGAAGCGCGCTGGGCAGCAACACGCTGCCGGGCAAGAAGAGCCGGTTCAGCAAACCGATTTCGTTGGGCGACAGTCCCATGGGCGCCATGGCTAGACCATCCTGCCACCCCTTGCCCGCATAGACATCGCCGTAGCGGACTTGCTCCATCGCTTCGATTTTTGCATCTATGCCCACCGCTTTGAGATAACCTTGCACCGCGGTCAACATGTCCACGATGATCTGCGGCGAATTGGGCGTATAGATCGTCGTCTTGAAGCCGTTGGGATACCCCGCTTCGGCGAGTAGTTGTTTCGCTTTGGTGACATTGTAGCGATTGCCGGCGACCTTTGTATTCTCGGCCCAACTGCCTGGGGCTGCCGCTTGATACAGCGGCTTCCAATAGCCATAGCCCAATGTGTCGGCCAATGCCTGCTTGTCAATCGCATATTCCACGGCTTGGCGCACTGGGAGTTTAGCGAAAACGGAATTCGGATTCGCTCCGTCGGGCGCAATCCCATACAGCGCGGATGCCAGCGTAGAAATTCGATACTTGCTATCGGCTTCGAGTTGCTTGGCGTCCTTGGGTTCAATGTTCTGGCTCACATTCGACTCGCCCGCCTTGAAGGACGCTAATCGAACGAGCGGATCGGCGACGATGATCCATTCCACGCCGTCGAGATACGGCTTGCCTTTTTGCCAATAACCGTCAAAGCGAGTGTAGACTTGCTTGACATCTCGCTGCCAACTAACCAATTTGAAAGGCCCGGTGCCGACGGGATTCTTTTCGCTCCACGCCGCTCCGCCGTTTTTCTCAAAGGCGGCTTGAGAGATCATCAGACCGACGGGACCCGCAAGCGTTACGACTAGACTGCTGTCATATTTGCTCAGATTGAGCCGAATGGTATTGTCGTCAACTAGGTCAATTGAACTGACCGCGGCTAGTTCGGTTCGCTTCGATTGACGAATGCCATCCAAATTCCACTTGGCGACCTTCGCATTGAAATCCGAGCCGTCGTGGAACTTGACGCCTTTTTGAAGCGAGATCGTAATCGTCTTGCCGGCGACATCTACCTTCCATGCTGAAGCCAGACCGGGTACCGGCGCGCCCGTGTTGTCAAAGTTGATCAATGTTTCGAGACTGGTGGCGGCGAAGTAAAAATCGTTGAGCTTGGTCATCGTGGGCGGATAACCCAGGATGTCCGCGTCCGGCACGGTGGAAATTTTCAAAACGCCGCCGGTGGTTGGAGCTTTCGCAGAAGTCGTCGGAGCCGTTGTCGGCGCGGCGGTCGGCGCGACGGTTGGAGCGGTCGTGGCGGGCACGGCAGTGGCCGCGGCTTTGGTGGGTTGCGGCACGCTCGTCGCCGCGGGCGCGGCGGTTGGTGGAACGGAGGTCGGTGGCACAGGGGTGGGCGATACCGGAGTGGGTGCGGGCGCGCACGCCACGACGACGATCGCGAGGATCATGCTGATGGCAAGTGCGCTGAGCCAGCGGTGGTGTTTCATTTTTCTCCTCCTCGACTTACGTTTGAATATTGGCTACATACCACTGGCTACTTTGGCAATGTCAAATTCGGACGATTGTTACGTAGGAGCGCACCCTTGTGGTCGCCCTGCACAGGGCAGGCACAAGGCACTGCCCCTACGGGAATCAAATCTGACATTGTCAATCTACAGTGGTTGCAGAATCTCGGAGAGCGCGCGCAGCAGTCGCTCGTTTTCGGCGCGCAAGCCAATTGTCACGCGGACCGCGTCCGGCATTCCGAACCCACCCATCGGGCGCACGATGATGCCGCGCTGGAGTAGTTCACGGTCCAGTGTTTTGACATCGCAGGGCAGTCGCGTGAGCAGGATGAAATTCGCTTGCGTCGCCACAAAACCCAATCCGAGCTCAGTGAACCCGCGATAAAGATACTCGCGTTCCGATTGCGCCAATTGCCGCACGCGTTGCACGTGCGCCGTGTCGTCGAGCGCGGCGATGGCGGCGCGCAGGATTGGATCGCCGGTGTTGAACGGAATTTGCGCGTGCTGGAGATATGCGATCATTGGCGGCGCAGCAATCGCATATCCGATCCGCAGGTTCGCCATTCCGTACGCTTTGGAAAAACTACGCAAGACGATGACGGTTTCGCGTCCCGCCTGCACGTAATCGAGTCCGTTCGAGTACCCGGGATCGTCAACGAAATCGTGATAGGATTCGTCCAAGATCACGACCACGGAAGGCGGCACGCGTTCCATGAATGCCGCGACCTCGTCGCGCGAGACGATCGTGCCGGTTGGGTTGTTCGGATTGCAGAGAAAAATGAGGCGCGTGCGTTCGGTGATCGCGCCGGCGATGGCGGGGAGGTTGTAGCGATATTCGGCGTGCGGCACGCCGATGGGGGTACCGCCGAACATCTTGGTGAAGATCGAATAGAGTGGGAACGTGGGTGCGCAGTAGATGGATTCGCCGCCGTCGAAGATGAACGCGTGCGCGGCCATACGGAGAAAATCGCTCAAGCCATTCGCGGTGATGAAGTGGTCGCAGGTGAACGTTGTGCCGCTGCGCGCGTTGATGCAATCGGCGAGTTTGTGGCGGAGACGTTGGTCGGCGATGCCGGGGTAACGATTGGCGTCGTGGAGCGCGGCGTGAAACGCGGCGACGGCGAGGGGCGATGGACCGATCGGATTTTCATTCGAGCCGAGCTTGACGACGTCGCTCAAGCCGTACTCGTGCTGCACTTGCTCAATCGGCTTGCCGCCGACATACGACGGAACGGTCAGCAGGTGGGGATTGAGCCGAACGTCTTTCAGCATCCATTCTCCGCGACGTTGGGGATACATTGACTATAACCCGAACCGTCGCGCAGAGGAAGGGAAAAAGCGGTCAAGATGTGTCCATAGATGGACAAACTTGCGAAATCTCGGAGATTTCGCAAGTTTGAAAGTTTCTCAGATCAGCCCCTTTTTGATGGCTTCCGCCACGGCTTGGGTGCGGTTCTTGACACCCAATTTGACGATGATTTCGTCAATCTTGCGGCGCACCGTCCGCTCGCCCCAAAACATCGCCTGGGCGATCTCTTCGACCGTCGCGCCTTGCGCCATCAATGCCAGCACCTTGACCTCGTCTTCGCCTAGTCCCGACTCGTACTTGGCTTTGATCTGGGCCAAGTCCTGAAATTGCTGCAGCACGCGGTCCATCAGTTCGGGCGACAGCAGCCGCTTGCCCTGGTGGACTTGGCGAATGGTATCCACCACCGTTTCGCCGGAGCTTTTCTTCAAGAGGTACGCATTCGCGCCCGCGCGCAATGCGCCTTGAATATAGTCGTCGTTGTCATAGGCCGTCAAGATGATGACCTTGGAATTGGGCTGCTCCTTGCGCAATTGCGACGCCACCGCGACGCCATCCGCGCCGGTCAGTTGAATGTCGAGCAGGATCACGTCGGGCGCAAGCTCGGCGGCGGCGCGCAAAGCCGTGGCGCTGTCCTCGGCCTCGCCGACGACGTTAATGTCCGGCGCGGAAGACAAAAAGTTGCGCAGGCCGCGCCGGATCATCGGATGGTCGTCCACGATCAAAACGCGAATGGGTTCCATGCGCCGGCTCCTCGTTCAATCGGAATCCGAAAGATCAAACGCGTGCCGCAGCCCGGCGCGGACTCGACGTCCATGCTGCCAACTAAACTTTTCGCGCGCTCTTGCATGCTCAAGAGGCCCAGGTGACTGCCGTTTCGGCGAGCGTCTTGTAACCACGGGTCCGGATCGAAACCGCAGCCGTTATCCTCGACCGTGATGTCGAGTGTTGCGTCGCGATAATCGAGCGCGACGGACGATTCGGTCGCTTGAGCGTGCGCCGCAATGTTCGCCAGCGCTTCCTCGACGAGATGGTAGATACTGCTCTCGGCCTGAATCGGCAGACGCAGCGCCTTGCCGCTGATCTCCAATCGGCAGGCGATGCCCGAGACGCGCTGGAATTGATTGACGTAGCTCTGCAGAGCCGACCCCAGTCCGACGGCGTCCAAAATCGGCGGATGCAAATTGTAAATGGCGCGGCGAATTTGCTTCTCGATCTCGTCGAGCAACTCGTGCGCCGCGGCAAGACCGTCCCGCGCCGCGCTCTTCAACTCGGTTCCGGCAAACGCCTGAGCCGTTTGAATCTCCCAGCGCGCCGAGGTGATGAGTTGGACGACGTCGTCGTGCATGTCGCGCGCGATCCGGGCGCGTTCTTCTTCCTGGGCGCGAATCGTCTTTTCGAGGAGCAGGCGCAGTTGCTCGGACCGCGCGGCGATCTCCTCCTTGGCGGTGGATAGCTCGCGAGTTCTTTGCTCGACCTGCTGCTCCAACTCCTGGCTAAACTGCTTGACCTGGGAATGCAGTTCGGCGTTTTTGATCGCGATGCTCGCCAGATCCGCGAACTGCGCCAGCAGGGCCACATCGTCCTCGTCGAACGGTCTGCGTTCCGGGCAATTCATGATAACCATCGCGCCGACGACATGGCTCTCCCACTTGAGCGGCACGCCGATCATCCGCGTGCGCGACGGGTTCTCATATTCGGTCACTCGATGGGGCCAATGGGGATAATCGTTCACGATGATCGGTTCGCCCCGCTGAATCACTTGGCCGACGAGACCGACCAGTGGCTGCGCGCCGGTTGCCTCCCATTTCGGTTCGGTGTTGTAGCTGACGGTCGCATAATTAAAGACGCGCTCGTCGTCGTACAAAGCCAGCCCGCCGCCTTCGGCGCGCAAGAGCTGTGTGCCGCGCCGCAACACCGCTTCCAGCAGTTGAGTGGTGTCCAGGCGCGCGATAATATCCAGCGAGGTCTCGTGCAGGGCGATCATGGCCTCGTAGCGATGTTTGGTCTCTTGGAGCAGTCGCGCGTGCTCTTGGTTTAACATGCCCGTAGATTTTTCGACGGGTGCGACGGGTCGTAAATCACAGATGCGTGACAACCGGCGTGCCGATTTCCGCCCAATTGTAGAACCACTTGGCATCCTCAATCGTGAGATTCACGCAGCCGTGGCTCATCGGCTTGCCAAAGTTGCGATGCCAATACGTGCCGTGGATCGCGTACGCGCCCGTAAAGTACATCACCGACGGAACGCCGGGCAGGTAGTAATAGCTGGCGCCCGAGCCGCCCCTCATCGTTTGCGACGCGACTTTTAGGTACACTTTGTAGCGCCCAATCGGAGTCGGAGTCCACGCCAGGCCGGTAGACACGAGCACCGATTTGAGCGCGGTCGTGCCCTCGAACGCGGTGATCGTCTGCGTGCTGATATTGATGTCAATCCACTTGCCCGTCGTCGGCGCAGGCGCAGTGTTTCCGGGCTTGGGCGGGTTGGCGGGCGCGGGCCCCGGCTGCGGCGCGGGCGGCGCGCTGCGGCCCGGCACGTTCAGGCGCTGGCCGGTCCAGATGAAATTCGGGTTATAAAGCCCATTCGCGCGCGCCAGCGCGTCCACCGTCGTGCCGAAACGCGCGGCAATCGTCGCCAAGGTATCGCCGCGCGCCACAGTGTAAACGCTGGTGACCGGCGCGGGGTTCGCAGGCGCAGAACTGGACGAGGGAATAATCAAGCGTTGGCCGGCCCAGATGAAATTCGAATTGGGGAGCGAATTGGCGCGCACCAGCGCTTCGACCGTGGTGCCGTTGCGGGCGGCGATGGCATGCAGCGTGTCCCCCCAATTTACGACGACAATACCGGGGCTGGCTGCCGAGATGGGGGGCACGCGGGACAGCAAGATCGCGAGCGAAACAGTTATCAGCAAGACGCGTAGGACTGGCTTCATCGAAGACTCCTTATCGCGGCGCACAGCCAATTATACTTACGCTTTCATCTTAACACACCTACTCTGAATTTTCAAGCCGAATTGGATTACCGTTTTTTTATTTTTGTGCTAAGATAGGCGGCATGACGACCATTGAATCGCTTGCGCAACTGAGCGAACAACTCGCCGCGACGAAAAAGAAACTAGAACACGCCGCGCTCATCGGCGCGTACTTGCAATCCCTGCCGCCCGACGACATTCCCCTCGCCGCGCGCCTCTTGATCGGCCAGGTTTTTCCCGAAGGCGACCCGCGCATCCTCAACATCAGCGGCGCGGCAATTGACCGCGCGTTGGGCCGCGGGGCCGATCTGGCCGCGATCGAGGGCGCAGTGGATTTCGGCCATGCCGTGGAAATGGCTTTGACGAACCGCGGCCACGCGCGCGCCGGCGCGCCGTTGTCGCTCGCCGAGGTCTACGCGGCTTATGAGGAAATCGCGGGCGTGACGGGCCGGGGTTCGCGCGAACGCCGCGACGCGCGTCTGCGCGAGTTGTTTACGCGCGCGTCTGCGCTCGAAGCGAAATATATCGTCAAGCACCTCATCCACGAAATGCGCGTCGGCGTCAACGAGGGCACGCTGCTCGACGCGCTCGCGCGGACGACCGGCATCGCCGGTGACAAGATTCGGCGCGCCTACCAATTTACCGGCGATGTCGGCCAGGTGGCACGCGCGGCGCTGCTCGGCGGCGAGGACGCGTTGGCCGAACTAAAGCCAGTCATTGGCCGCCCACTCAAGCCGATGCTCGCCCAAAGCGCGGACGACATGCGCGCGGCCTTCGCCAAAATGCCGTTGGGCGAGATTGCGCTCGAATTCAAACTCGACGGGGCGCGCGTACAGATTCACAAACGCGGCGACGAGGTGCGCATCTTTTCGCGGAACCTCGCGGAGCTGACCGGCAGTCTGCCCGAGATCGAGGATTTGGCGCGGCGTGAACTGCAAGCGAATGAGGCCATCGTCGAGGGCGAAGTCATCGCGCTGACGCCGGAGGGTCGCCCCCGCCCGTTCCAAGAATTGATGCGCCGCATCGGGCGCGAGCGCGAAATTGCCGAGATGCAGCGCGAGATTCCTGTCAAACTCTTCCTCTTCGATGTACTCTATCGCGACGGCGAATTACTGATTGACCGGCCAAACGCGGCGCGGTGGGAGCAACTCGGGGCGATCGTCGGAAATATCGCGTGCGTGGCTCGCATCGTGCCGCGGGATGAAGCAGAGGGCGAGCAATTCCTCGGCAGCGCGCGCGCGGCGGGCCACGAGGGATTGATGGCGAAAAATCTCGCGTCGCCGTACGCGCCGGGCGAGCGCGGCAAGCACTGGCTGAAAATCAAACCCATCCTCACGCTCGATCTCGCGATCGTCGCGGCGGATTGGGGCTATGGTCGCCGCACCGGTTGGTTGTCAAACGTACACCTCGCCGCGCGCGATGAAAAGACGGGCGTGCTGCTCGAAGTGGGCAAGACATTCAAAGGATTTACGGACGCGGAATTCAAAGCGCTGACCGAGCGCTTGCTCGCGCTCAAGATCAAGCAGACGCGCGGCACCGTCTGGGTCAAGCCAGAAATTGTCGTCGAGGTCGCGTTCAACAACGTGCAGAGTTCGCCGGTGTCTACAAGCCGCGTCGCGCTGCGGTTCGCGCGTGTGCTGCAATTGCGCGACGACAAGTCGGCGGATCAGGTAGACACGGTGCAGACACTGCAGGGATTGATGGAAAGGGAGAGGGGGAGAGGGGGAGAGGGGGAGACAAGTACACAAGTAGACAGGTAGACAGGTAGACAGGTACGTGTTTCCCTGTGTACCTGTCTACCTGTTTGCCTTGCGCGCTTACGGCACCGCGCGATAGATCGGCTCGTTCAACTCCGGATCGGTCTGATCGTTCAGGATCATGTGCCCGAACTTGTCGCCGTACTCGATGAGCTGTTCAATTTTCGAGACGTCGTCCAAACTGATCGGTTCAGTCGTGATTTGAAAGCGGCGAAAATCCATCCCCTGAAAAAGCTCCTTGACCACGCGCGACTGTTGGTCGCCGGCATCGGTCAAGAACGTATCGAGAATGGGCTGGAGCCATTGAAACGAGATGAGGCGGTCGGGCGCGTGAAGCGGCAGGCCCGGCTGCGCTGCCCTCCCCGTGCCGATGCTGATGAGAGTCGTTTCCTCCGGTTTCCAGTTCAAGCAAAAGCGCGCCTCGTACGCGGCGATGAACGCCGGATTGCCAAAGCTGCCTATGCCGCCATCCGTGTACCTACCCTCGATCACCGGGAAAAATGTGGGCGCGGCGGCGCTCGCCAGCACGGCCGTCGTGATCGGCATTGACTGATATTCCGGCTTCCACGGCTTGATGAAGCGCGTGCGCGCGGTGTGCATGTCACGCGTGACGATCACCAGATCGAACTTGCGCGCGCCGGTCCACAGATCGCCCATCACTTTCCCCTGCGATTCGCGATCGAGTCGTTCTTTGATCGCGTCGTTGGGGTAGCGATACGGAAAGATGGGCCACAGGCGACTGCGCAGCGTTTTGGTAAAAATGCGCGGCGCAAACTCGCGATACATCGCGGTCATGTCCACCGCGCTGAGGTTGAGCGCGAGGCCGGACGCGATGATGCTGCCGGTCGAAGTCCCCGCTGCGAGTTCCGTGACCTCGCCCAGCTTTTTGCCCAGCGCGTGCTCGACGACTTCTAGCGCGCGGGTCACCATCACCCCGCGGAGGCCGCCGCCGTCAATCGCGATCGCGACGTGTTTGCAGAATGGCTTCATCGTGCCCCCTTTTGTTTCCGCACAAAGTCGAGCACCACCCGATCAATCCGCGCGTCCTCGAGCAAGCGATCCTCCAAATTCTCCACGCCCGCCAATTCGCGGAATCCCTTTTGCGTTACTTCGTCCCACTCGCCGTTGATCTCGCCCGCGTAATAGCCGCGGGCACGCATCATCTCTTGCAACTCGCGCGCGAGAGGCGAATCAATCGGCAGAATATCGCTTGGGTCCGTCTTGCCCAGATAGAGATGGTGGAGATCGAGGAGGCGTTTCAGTTCGTCAATCGGCGCGGCGTGGTCGTCCACGCGCAGGTCAAGGTAGCGATCGTCAAAACCGCCGTAACCGCCCTTGGCGCGCACGACGAGGAGCGCCGCACTTTCTTGCCCGCGCCGGTCGCCGCCCGCGGCTTGGGCCGCCGCGAGCGCGGTGACCAGCCGCGTCGCCAAGTTGCCCGTGGTCATCTCGAACGTTTCGGCCAGCGCATCCACGACCTCTGGACTCTTGAGGATGTTGCCCTGCGCGGCATAGTGCTTGCCGGTCTTGCCGCCGGCCCACTCGTAGCAGCCGCCGCCGGTGTACGTGAACGCGCGGCCTTTTGCATCCACAATTCCGAACTGCCGTTGGTCGGCTTGCTTGTCGCCCGCGATCAACTTTTGCCCGACCTGTTTCGGCGTCAGGCCCTGTTTGAGCATCCGCAGACCGCGCGGCCCGTATGACGTGTTGGCAAACGACTGCGTGGCAATCGCGCCCACGCCCGCGTGAGCCCACGGCACGACTGCGCCGACCGCTAGGAATTTCGATTCGACCGCGATGCCCAGCTCGCCGGTCTTGGAATCGAAGGCAACAATGGAAAAAGTAGAGAGATAGGACATGATGACCTCTGGTGCAGTGAACAGTCAACAGTCAACAGACCAGTGTTCACTGTTCACTGTTCACTGTTTACTGTTTACTGGCTCTTACCCAAACACAAACAAATCGCCGATGGACTCGCGCAAATAGTTGCGGCGGATCGCTTCGCCGAACACGTGGGCGACCGAGACGATTCGCAGTTTCGGATGGCGTTTCTCGGGCGGAATGTGAACGGTATCAGTCGTCACAATCTCGGCGATTTGCGGCACGGCGGCGAGCCGCTCCAGCGCGTTGCGGACAAAAACTCCGTGCGTGCAGGCCGCCCAGATTTCCTCGATCCCTTGCTCGATCAGAATGCGGCTGATCTCGAGGATCGAGCCGCCCGTCGCGATTTCGTCGTCATAGAGCAGCGCGCGCTTGTAGCCGCGGATGAGGTGGCCGACCATGCCGGTGATCCGCACCTCGGTGTCTGAGATACGTTCCTTGTTGCCGGCGGCAATCGGCAACCCCAAGTCTTTGGCAAACCGCGCCGCCGTTTTGGCATTTCCCAAATCCGGCGCGACGACGATCGTATTCGCCAAATCGCGCGATTGGAAATGGCTCCTGAAAACCGGCCGGCTGGTCAGCGGATCGGTGGGGACGCTAAAAAAGCCGTGGACTTGGGGTGAGTGCAGGGCCATCGTCATGACGTGGGTCGCGCCCGCCGTCCGCAGCAAATCGGCGACGAGGCGCGCAGTGATGCAGATGCGCGGAGCATCTTTCTTGTCGGAGCGCGCGAAGGAAAAGTAGGGAATGATCGCGTGGATCTCTTTCGCCGACGCGCTGCGCGCGATGTCGAGCATCATGAGCAGCTCGACGAGGTGGTCGTTCACGGGCGGATCGAGCGATTGGATGATGTAAACGGCGCGGCCGCGCACGCTCGCGCCCAGTTGGATGTTGAGGTCGTCGTTGCTAAAGCGCGAGATGACGGTCGGGTCGAGCGGCGCTTGCAGATGGCGGGCAATGTCCGCGGCGAGCTGCGGATTGGAACTGCCGCTGAAAAAGCGGACCTCGCTGGGATCAGTGGCTCCGGGTGTCATTCGTCCTCCCCAGGATCAATAAATGGGACGCGTCGCCTTCGAAAGAAGGCGCTGAACGCGGACTAACGCGGAGACAAAAACAATATCCGCGTTCATCCGCGTTAGTCCGCGTCCCATTCAGTCTGCTTTGTAACCGAATTTGCGGAGCAACTGCTTTCTCCACGCGACCCCGCTCTCGTCCTCCACGCCTTTCGTCTTGACGCCGTCAATCACGCCGAGAATGCCGCGCCCTTGTTCCGTCTCGGCGATAATTACCTCGACCGGATTTGCAGTCGCGCAATACACGTTCACGACCTCGGGCCCATTCTTGATCGCGTGCCAAACACGTTGATCGGGAAAAAGCCCGCGCCGAGTATGACGATGAACGCGTGGCCCGCGCTCAGCGCGAGCGCGTTCTTCTTCGCCAAGGCAACCAGTTCGGGATCGGTGCCGCTCGCGCGCACGAGCGCCTCGCCCGACGATTCGCAGAACGCCAGCCCGAATTTGATGCCTGGCACCGCCGTGACCAACGCCTCGTGAATATCCTCGACGGTCTTGATGAAGTGGGATTGACCGAGAATAAAATTCAAGTCGCTGGGGTTTTCAATGCGTACCGTTTTCAATTCCATGATCCCTCCGTAGGGGCAACCACAAGGGTTGCCCCTACGTCACGGCAGCACCCGCCGCGTCCAATCCATCGGGTCCACGTACTCGCCGTTGACGAACATGCTCCAGTGCAAATGGTTGCCGGTCGAAAGGCCGGTCGTGCCCACTTTGCCGATCAGGTCGCCCGCGTCTACCATTTGCCCAACTTGCACGGCGAGTTCCGACTGGTGGTAATACGCGCTGTAGACGCCTAACCCGTGATCTACGACCACCATGTTGCCGCGTACCTGCGTCAAGCCGGCGAACACGACGCGCCCGCGCGCATCTGAGTAAATCGCCGTGCCACCCGGGACCGAAAAATCCGTGCCCTCATGGCCGCACGGGCCGACCGGTCCGCCATTGTACGAGCGCCGCGTGCCAAAGTTTGACGAGATTCTTCCCGCCAGCGGTTGACGGAATGCGCCACTCCACAATCGCGCGGTCGTGCGCGGGCTGACGAGGGCCGCCAGTTGCTCCGCCTCGCGCTTGACGAGCGTTTGATCGCTGAGCACTGCGGCGACGCTCGGCGCGAGCGTCACATTCTCGACGGGGAATGCCGTGGTTTGGATCGTCACGTTCGCGCTCTCCGTTGTGGTTTGACCGTCGAGATCGGTTTCGGTCAAGTTCAGCGGAGAGGTTCCGAGTTTCGCGCAGCGCGAAATTCCGACCAGCGCGTAGTAGAAACCGGCCGAGCGCGTGAACGAAAGCGTCTGACCGCTAAACGTGCCGGAAACCGACGCCAAATTGGGACGCGCGACCTGGATCAGCAGCGTGCCGCCCTGGCGCACGAATTGCGGATCAATCGTCAGTCCCGGCTTGGCGAGCGTCACACTGTTGGGAATCGCGAGCGCCTGGCCCACCCAGATGAGATTCGGGTTCGGAAGTCCATTCAGGTCCGACAGCGCGCGCATCGTCGTGCCATAGCGCAGCGCAACGCGATAAAGTGAATCGCCGGGTTGGACGATGTAGGAGGTGGTCGGCGCGGGCACGGCGCTATCCGTGCCGGGGACGAGCAGCGTTTGACCGACGCGAATCGTATCGCTGGTCAAACCGTTCAGTTTCTTGATGGCGACGATGGTGGTCTGATAACGGATGGCGATGGCGTAAAGCGTATCGCCGGATTGGACGAGGTACGTTTCGGGCGGACCGGGCGGAGGCGCCGCGTCAGCGGCGGGAGGAACGAGCGCGAACGCGAACACACACAACGCAAGCGCAACGCCGATACGGAGAGAGCGCATCCCATTCTCCTTTCGGCGCTATTATAGCATTTTGTAGGGCAAGTTGCCAACTTGCCCTACAGCACTGTTGCCAAAACACTATCGTTCGTGTACAATTGTCGCCAAATGATGACGGTGGAAGCTCTCGGAATTCACGGCCTCGTGGCGCAGATTCAAGCGTATAATCCCAAGAGCGATGCGGCGCGCATTCAGCGCGCGTACGAATTGGCTGTCACGGCCCACGGCGAGCAAATGCGCTCGACCGGTCATCCGTACATCACGCATTGCCTCACCGTCGCGTTCATTCTCGGCGACTTGCACATGGACGACGACACGATCGCCGCGGGCTTGCTGCACGACGTTCCCGAGGATACCAGCATCTCACTCGACACGATCCGCGCGCAATTCGGCGACGATGTGGCGCGGTTGGTGGACGGCGTGACCAAGCTGTCGAAACTGCGCTTCGGGATGGAGCAGACCGAGGCGGAATCGCTGCGCAAGATGTTCATGGCGATGGCCGAGGAGATTCGCGTCGTGCTCATCAAGCTCGCCGACCGCTTGCACAACATGCGGACGCTGTACGCGCTCGCACCGGAAAAACAGCGCCGCATTGCGCGCGAGACGATGGAGATTTTCGCGCCGCTCGCCAACCGGCTCGGCATTTACAACGTCCGCCGCGAACTTGAAGACCTCGCGCTGAAATACCTCGATCCCCCCAAGTACACCGAAATCGAAACGCTCCTCGCCGAAGACAAGGACGATTCGCAGGCCTTTATCACCCAAGCCATTACCATCTTGCGCGAGGAACTGGCCAAAGAAAACGTCGTCCTGCACGAGATCAGCGGTCGTCCCAAACACATTTACAGCATCTACACCAAGATGCGGCGCAAGGCGCGCGATTTCTCCCAAATCTACGATCTGCGCGCGATCCGCGTCATCGTGGACAGCGTGCGCGATTGCTACGTGGTGCTCGGCATCGTCCACAGTCTCTGGACGCCGATCCCGAACGAGTTCGACGATTACATCGCCAAGCCGAAAGAAAACCTCTACCAATCCTTGCACACGGCCGTGATCGGCCCGGCAGGCAAACCGCTGGAGGTGCAGATTCGCACGCTGGAAATGCACCAACTGGCCGAGTTCGGCATCGCCGCGCACTGGCTGTACAAGGAATCCGATTCGAAGCACGACGCGGCGTTCGAGCACAAGATCAACTGGTTGCGCCAAATGATGGATTGGCGCAAGGACATCGTGGATGCCGGCGTATTCGTGGACTCGATCAAGACGGATGAATTTCAGGATCAGGTCTACGTGTTCACGCCCAAAGGCGCGATCATCGAGCTGGCGACGGGCGCGACGCCGATTGATTTTGCCTACCACATCCACACCGAAATCGGCCACCGCTGCCGCGGCGCCAAAGTGAACGGGCGCATCGTGCCCCTCGACTATCACCTCCGCACCGGCGACCGCGTCGAAATCCTCACCGCCAAGAAAGGCAATCCCAGCCGCGATTGGTTGAATCCGGGGTTGGGACTCGTCCACACCGCGCGCGCGAAACAAAAGATTCGCCAATGGTTCAAAGGCCAGGCGCGCGCGGAGGCGATTGCCGACGGGCGCGAGCTGCTCGACAAGGAATTACACCGGCTCGGCTTCGACCAGCGCAACCTGGACGAGCTGGCGAAATTCTTTAACTATAAAAGCGCGGACGATTTGCTCGAGGCGATCGGGCACGCCGACCTGAGCATCTCGACGCTCAGCGTCAAGCTCCTCGAAGCCGAACGCGCCAAGACCGAACCGCCGGTCGAGACGCCGCCGCCGACGCCGGTCCTGCCCAAGGCCCCCGAGACGGCGGTGACCATCGAGGGCATCGGCGATGTGCTGCAGCGGCTCGCGCGCTGCTGCAACCCGCTCCCCGGCGACGACGTGGTCGGCTTTATCACGCGCGGGCGCGGCGTGACGATCCATCGCCGCGATTGCCGCAACCTGCTCGACATGGACGACGAGAAGGAGCGTTTGATCGCGATTGATTGGAAGAAGGGCGCGGAAAAGGCCTATCCGGTGCTCGTGCGCGTGGAGGCGTTCGACCGCTCCGGGTTGGTGCATGACATTTCGGGGATCGTCGCGACGGAGAAAGTGAACATGATGTCGGCGAGCGCGGTGGTGAGCCGCAAGGACCGCATCGCCATCATCACCGCGACGCTCGAGATCGCGAGCGCGGACCAGTTGACGCGCATCCTCAACAAGATTGATCGCCTGCCAAATGTCATCGAGGCGCGGCGCGTCACGAATAGCGGCGATGGAAATTAGACACGTAGGGGCGGGGTCTCCCCGCCCTGTTTCCACCACCCAACGTGCGAAGAAAGGGCGGGGAGACCCCGCCCCTGCAATCACCGTGACACCACCTCGACGACTTTGAGCAGCAGCCAGATCAGCGCGATCAGCCCGAAGATGAGCGCAAAGCACGCCATAGCGGTGAAGAACGCGGTCCCGCCCCAGATCAGCGCGATCAGGCCGCCGCCCACAACCAGCGTGATGACGATTCCCCCGATAATCAACTCCCGCTCGACCTGCCCCTGATACCGGCGTGAATTAAAGGGATGATCCGGCTTTTGCGCCATGCTGCTCCTTGCCATTCCAATTTGCATTCCATTATAGCACTCTGTCTTGTCTTTTCCCAACTCTTGCGGTACAATGCTGGCGAAAGGGACAGCATTGTGACTCGCTGGCTAGACCTGAACGATTTGATCGCCATTCGGCAATTGCAACGGCGCGGCGTCGCGCTGGATCTCGAACGCGCCGTGTTGTGGCCGCACTCGCCGCTGTACGCCGCGTTCGCCGCGCATTTGCCGTTCAGCCCTTTCGGTGCGGACACGATTATCCTCTACCCGCCGGCGGGTCGCGGCCGCGCGTTGGGCTTGATCCAGGTGCGCCAGCGTCCTCGCCGTCCCGAAGCCGACATCACCTTTATCGCGCCCGCGCTCGACGCGCGCGAAGACGCCGTCTCGATCTGGTATCGCCTGCTCGCCGAATGCACGCAGCACATCGGCGAACGGGGTGGGCAGCGGTTATTCGCGCAAATCGCGGGCGGCAACGGCATCGAAGATGTTTTGCGCCAGTCGGGTTTTGGCGTTTACGCGCACGAAGATGTTTACCGTCTCGCCGACCGGCCCGCCAACGTCGCGAAAACCAATCTGCTCCGCCGCCAACGGTCGCGCGACACCTGGAACCTGATGCGTCTGTATGGGCAGACGACGCCGCGCCCCGTGCAAATCGCCGAAGGCATGTTGAGTACCGAGGAGCAAGGGGGCAAGCTGCGCAATTGGTGGGACCCGTCGCTCGGCAGCGGCTATGTGCTGCCGGCGGACCGCGAGTTGGCAGGCGCGGTGCGCGTGCAGCGCGGCAGCGCCGCGTATTGGCTGCGCTTTTGGCTCCATCCCCAAGCCCACGACCACGCGGAAACGCTCCTCCGCAACGCGATCTCGTTGCTCTGGGCGGCGCCGCGGCGGCCCATCTACGTCAGCGTGCGCGACTATGAAAGCGGATTGCGCGCGCCGCTCGAAGACCTCGGCTTTCGCTACCTCTACACGCGCAGCTTGCTCGTCAAGCACACCACCGCGCGCGTCAAAGAGCCATTCATCAAGCTGGTCCCCGCGCTCGAAAAACGCGCCGAACCCGCGGCCAGCGTCGCGCACCACTCGAATCAGTAAACAGTGAACAGTGAACAGTGAACAGTGAACAGTGAACAGGTTTCAGTTTTTACTGTTTACTGCTGACTGTTCACTGTTCACCGATTTTTCACGTTTTCCCCCACTCGCGGTATAATTGCGCGCGCTGATGAAGAATTTGCAATGGCAAGTCAGTTGGGCGCGATTTGACCGCGCGGCGCTGCTGTTGATCGTGCTGCTCGCGTTCGCGCTGCGCGCATATCGTCTGGGCGCGCAGGCGATCTGGTGGGACGAGAGTCTCAGTGTTTACCGCGCCACCCGCGACCTCGGCGCGGTGCTCGCGAACACCATCCTCATCCAGAACGTCGTTACGACCGATACGTTGCCCGCGCTCTATTTTGTGTTACTCCATTTCCTCGTTCCCTTTTTCGGAACCTCCGAATTTGCCCTGCGCTTTTTTTCACTCGCCGCCAACGTCGCGACGATTCCGCTCCTCTACGTCCTTGCCCGGCGCCTCACTCCCCTCCCCTGTTCGCCGGGTTTGCGCGCGTCCACCCATACTCCCCTCCCCCAATCACCGGGATTGGACACCACTACCCACACTCCCCTCCCCTGTTCGCCGATTTTGCGAACGGGGGAGGGGCCGGGGGTGGGGGTCATCGCCGCCCTCCTCGGCGCGCTCTCCCCATTCTACGTGTGGTACGCGCAAGAGGCGCGCCCGTACGCGCTCGTCCTGTTCTGGAGCACGCTCGCGGTGTACGCGCTCGCGCGCGCGTTCGCGCCAAAGACCCGAAGGGTTTTCCGAAACCCTTCGGGTCTACGATGGATCATGGTCTACCTCCTCTCCGCCATCGCCGCGCTCTACACGCACTATTACGCCATCTTTCTACTTCCCTTTCACGTCGTCCTCATCGCCGTCCTCGTCTGGCGAAAACAGCGCGCGTGGATTATGCTCCCCGCGCTCCCGCTCGCATCGGCCATGCTTCTCATCCCGATCATCCGGTCGAGTATGGCGGGCAATGTAGGCGCCGGGCCGGACTTTGTGCCGCTCGACATCATCTTGCGCGATCTCCTCAACTCCTTCACCGTCGGCATCACCGTAGATATGGCTCAGATTTTCTGGATTGACCTCGTGATGCTCGCGTTGTTCCTCATCGGCATTATCCGAATTACGAATTACGAATTACGAATTGGTCTTCTCACCTACCTCTTCCTTCCGGTCCTCGCCGTCTTCGCCGCCTCCTACTTTCGCCCGATCTACCAAAACTCGCGTTATTTGATCGCGATCAGCCCCGCGTTCTATCTCGGCGTGGCCGTAGGGATTGTCGCGCTAGCGCGGCGATGGCGGGCGCTCGCGGTCCCGGCGCTTGTCGTCTTTATCGCCGGCGCGGCGATTTCGCTCAACAACCTCTATTTCGATCCGCGCTATGGCAAGGACGATCACCGCGCCTGGGCCGAGGCGTTGCGCGAGCGCGTACGCCCCGGCGATTTTCTGATCCTCGATTCGCCTCACACCGAGGAATTGTTCCAATACTATGCGCGCGATGTCGTGTCGTGGCAATCGCTGCCGATCTTGGACACGAATTCGCCGAGCGCCGACCTGGCCGCGATTCGCGATGCGTATCGCCAGAACGCGCGCATCTGGTTTCTCGAGATGGCCGTCGCCTTTGACGATCCGGACGCGCGCATCGCCAAACTGCTAAATGAAAATGGCGTGCTGCTCGACCGCGTCAATTTTCGCGCGACGAGCACTGAAATTGCGCTCTCACTTTTCGTTCCTACTCTCCCGGTCGCGCAAGCCGGCCAGATCGCCCATCCGCTCGAGATCGCGTTTGCGGGCAATTTGCGCCTCTGCGGGTACTCTGCGCCGCGTACGCTTCAGGCCGGTCGGCGCAGCATCGTCGAATTATTCTGGCTGCTTGACGAGCCGGTGGGCGAGGATTACGCGGTATCGCTGCGCCTGGTCAACGCCGCGGGCGATGCGGTCGCGCAATGGGACAGCGTGCCATTGGGCAATCGCGCCGGCAGCTCGACGTGGCGCGCCAAGACAATCGTGGTGGACGCGCACGATCTGCCCATCGCTGCGGGCACGCCGCCAGGCACCTACCATCTGCAGGTCGTACCGTATCACGCGGCGACCGGCAACGCGTTGGGCGATGTGGTGACGCTCGGCGAGATCTTAGTCGTGAATGGTGAGGGGCAGTGAGCCGAGAAGAAATGTTGATGCGCCGCGACGAATACGCGGTCATGTTCCAGGTCGAAGATAATTACTGGTGGTATCGAGGGTTGCGCACGCTCTTGCAGCAAGCGCTCGCGCGTTACGCGCCGCCGAACGCGATGATTCTCGACGCGGGCTGCGGCACGGGCGCGAATCTGCAAATCCTGCAAGCGCATGGCCGTGCCATCGGCATTGACATTTCCGAAGAGGCCATCGAGTTCTGCCGCGCGCGCGGCATCCCGCAGGACCGCGCCTTTATGGCTTCGGTCACCGATTTGCCGTTCCCCGACGAACTGTTCGATCTCGCCGTATCGTTCGACGTAATCTGCAATATACCGGACGACGTCGCCACCTTTGCCGAGATTGGACGCGTGCTCAAGCCGGGCGGTCGTCTGATCACGCAACTGCCCGCGTACCAATGGCTGTGGAGCACACACGATGTCGCGGTCGGCCATCAGCGCCGGTACAGCGCCCGCGAGCTGCGCGCCAAAGTGACGCGCGCGGGCCTCGAGATCGAACGGCTCACGCACACGAACGCGCTATTCCTCCCCTTCGTCATCGCGGGGCGTCTGGCGCGGCGGCGGGCGTTAGGGAACGGTCAAGCCGTGCAGTCCGATTTGACCACGCCATTGCCGCGTCCCGTGAACGATTCGCTCGGCGCCCTCGTCGCGGCCGAAATGCGCGCGGTCGCGCGCGTGAACTTTCCGGTGGGGTTATCCGTGCTCGTCGTCGCAAGGAAGAGATGAAGAAAACCTGGCTCGCCGTCCTGGCGCTCGTTTTGCTTGCGTTTCTGCTGCGCGTGTATCGCCTCGATTTTGTTTCGCTGCGCGGCGACGAGGCGTTTACGGTCGTTTTCGTTCAGCGCACGTGGGACGGGCTGTGGCGCGGCATTCGCTTTATCGAGCCGAACCCGCCGCTGCTGTATCTCGCGCTGCGCGCCTGGGTCGCCGTGGCCGGCGCGAGCGAATTTGTCACGCGCTATTTCTCTGTGTTTTTCGGCGTGCTCTGCGTGCCGCTGCTGTACCGCCTGGCGCGCGAAGTGTTTCCCACGAGTTCCTTCGAGTTCCCCGTGCGAAGGGCGTCAAGGGAACTCATAGGAACTACGGTCGCGTTTTTTGCTGCCTTGCTTATCGCCATCAACCCATATCAGGTCTGGCACTCGCAGGACGTTCGGAATTATACCATGTGGCCCGCGCTGAGTTTGCTGGCGCTAGTGTTCTTTTGGCGATGGTGGAAACTGGAAGTTGGACGTTGGACGTTGGAAGTTGGAAGTTGGAAGTTCGACGTTCGAAGTGGGAATCTAGTGTTGTACGTGCTTGCGACAACCGCGAGTCTTTACACGCATTACTACGATACGTTTGTATTGGTCGCGCTGAATGTTTTCGTGTTCGCATTCGCAGGTTTGCGACGCAGATGGGCGACGCTCGCGCGATGGATGGGCGCGCAGGTGACGCTTGTGCTGCTGTACGCGCCGTGGGTATTGTTTGGCACGAACCGCGTCACAACTTACGGCGAAGCGAGCGCGCAACAGAGCGTGCCGCTGCTCGATCAATTTACGCGGACGCTGGCAACCTTCGTCCTAAGCGACACGGTCCCGGACGCTCTCAAGACGATTCTCTGGCTCCCCCTCGCGCTCGCGCTGGTTGCGATTTTCATCTATCTCATCCGGCGAGCGCCCTCGCAAGCCGCGTTCCTGTTTCTCGGCATCACTATTCCAACCCTTGCCTTGTACGCCATTTCAATTGGCCGCCCACTCTTCCTCGAACGCTACCTCAACGGCGTTGCGCCCCTCTACTATCTCACGTTCGCCGTCGGTCTCGCCGCAATTGCGAATTACGATTTACGTTTTACGTTTTACGTTTTACGTTTTACGAGTTTCGTCATCACCCTTCTATTCTTCGGGGCCGTTGCTGCCTACGCCCTCTTCAACAACTATTTCGATCCCGCGTATGCCAAAGCGCCGGATTGGCGCACGCTCGGGCAGGTCATCGCGGCGCGGCAGCAGCCGGGCGACGTGATCGCGCAAAATTTCAACGAGATGTCGGCGCTGTACTATCGCAACGGAACGCTGCCCATCGTGACCATCCCGAAGGATTTCTGGGCAACCCCCGACGACGAAAAATCTCTGGAGCAATTGAATCGAGATTACGAGCGCATTTGGTTCATCCCCGCCTCGCCGGATTCCTGGGACCCCAACAATTTTGTCGAACGCTACCTGGCGCGGCATGACGAACTGTTGGCTGACGACAAAGTTGGGACTCTGCGCGTGCAATTGTATTCAACGCCGCGCGCGTTCCAATCTCAGGTCACACCGGTCAACGCGCGCATTGGCAAGGCCACTTTGGTGGGCTATCGCATCGAGAATGCCGGGGAAATCCGCAGCCCCGCGGCCCTGCAAGTGCGCCTTTACTGGCGTCCGCTCGAAAAGATCGAAAACGATTTGCGCGTTTTCGTTCACCTCGCTGACGCGAATGACCGCGTCGTCGCGCAGCAGGACGGCGTGCCCGCCAACGGGATTTGGCCCACGCCCGATTGGCTGCCCGGCGAGTTGATCGTGGACACCTATCAACTGCAAATCAACGCCCCGCCCGGCACGTATTCGCTCGTCGTGGGAATGTACAACCCCGCGACGCTAGTCCGCGTTGCCGCGACAGACTCGACTAGTGCGCCCTTACCCAACAATCGCGTGCTGCTCACTCAAATCGCCATCACACCATGACGACTCCCAGAATTACGAATTACGAATCCCACAGGGACGCTTCGCAGTTACGAATTACGAAAGACCTACTCGCGCTCTTGCTGCTCGCCGTGCTCGTCCTCCTCTTCTTCTGGCGCATCATTACGCCCAAGCTGGAGGACCGCGCGATTTTTCCGCCCGGCGATTTCAGCGATCAATTCTGGGCGTTTCGAATGTACGAGGCGCGCGCGTTTGCGGCGGGGCGACTGCCGCTATGGTCGGAGAATTTCAACAGCGGGCATCCCTTTCTGGCCGACGTGCAGAGCGCGATCTTTTACCCAATTGGCCTAATTTTCACGCTCGGCGTGGTGGCGCTCCGCGGCGCGGAATACCCGCTGCTCGCATTGGAACTGGAAGCGATCCTGCATTTCTTTCTCGCAGGCGCGTTCACGTACCTGTTCGCGCGGCGCTTGCTCGGCTCGCGCGTGGCCACGCTCGTCAGCGCGATTACGTTCACTTTTGGCGGCTATCTCACCTCGTACCCGCCGCAGCAGCTTGCCATACTAGAGACCGCCACTTGGCTGCCGCTCGCGCTGCTGTTCTTGGACGTAGGAATTGGACGCGGATTAACGCGGACGAGCGCGGATGAAAAAACCATATCTCCGCGTTTATCCGCGTTAATCCGCGTCCCAATGCCCTTCGTCGCCGCGGGCGTCGTGCTCGGCATTGCCGCGCTGGCCGGCCACCCGCAGACGTTTCTGTTCGTGGTCTACGCATCAGCAATATACTCGGCATGGCGAATTACGAATTACGAATTACGAATTACGAATTACGTTTCACGTTTTATTCTCACGCTCGCCATCGCCACCGGCCTCTCCGCCGCGCAATGGATTCCAACCTTAGAGTATCAAAGCGTTTCGACCCGCATGGCCATCAGTTGGGCCGACGCGGCGCGCGGCTTTCCGACGATTGACCCGCTGCAAATGATTCTGCCCGGCTTTACCGCCGCGTTTCAATCGCCGCTCTACATCGGCGTTCTGCCGCTGTGGCTCGCCGTGTTCGCGCTGTTCGTCAACCGCACGCGCGAGAAAATATTCTGGGCGCTGTTCGCGCTGGGTTCGCTCCTCGTCGCGTTTGGATTCTACGTTTTCGCCTACGCGGTCTTGTATCTTGCTGCGCCCGGTTTTGGCCTGTTCCGCGATCAAGAGCGGCTCGCGTTCCTCGTCAGCTTTGCGCTCGCCATTCTCGCGGGCTTCGGCGCGCGGGAGCTGCTCAAGCCGACGTTCGATCCCGCGCGGGCGCGGCGTGCGTGGGCGCTGCTGCCCGCGGGAGTCACGATCAGCGTGATGATGCTGTTCGTGTTCTACAGCGCGGCCACCATTAAATCGTCGGGCCGGCTCTCGTTCTTGCTCGACCGTTCGGGATTGATGGTGTTGCTGTTTGCAATGACAACTACCCTTGTTGCTTGGCTCCTTCGAGCTTCCCCTGCGGAGCGGGAATCCCTGTCCCTCCCCCGTTCGCCGATGCAGTTTATCGGCGAACGGGGGAGGGTAGGGTGGGGGTTCGCCCTCGCCCTCATCGTCTTCGACCTGTTCAGCATCAACAACGCCGCTTACAACGCGGACCCGCTGCCGCGCTATCCGGTCACTTCGCTGATCGAGACGATTCGGCAAGATGATCGCATTTTCCGCGTGGCGGACGAGGGTCAGATGCCGGGGCATTTCGGCATTGGCTACAACTTGGATGAAATCGGCGGCATCAGCCCACTGCGCGTGGCGCGATACGATGCGCTGCTCGATGCTTTGCCACCGGAAAAACTGTGGCAACTGCTCGGCGTGCGATATGTGATTACGGGTCGCCCGGGCTTTGCAAATTCTGAAGTCATGGCGACGGATGACGATACGCGTCTGCTCCGATTGAAGAACTATGGGCCGCGCGCCTGGCTCGCGGTAGAGGCCAAACAGGCCGACGACCGCACCGCGCTCGCGGCGATGCAAAGCGACGAGTTCGATCCGTGGGTTACGGCCTACGTCGCCGACCCGCTGCCGTTTCCCGTCGTTCCCAATCAAGCGTTCACAGCATTCAAATTCGACGTGCGCGAGCCGGAGCGATTGATGATGTCGTTCCGCACGCCAACCGACAGTCTCTTGATGCTGAGCGAAGTCTACTATCCCGGCTGGCGCGCCACAGTGGACGGCGTGCCCACGCCGATTCTGCGCGCGGACGTAGCGCTGCGCGCGGTCGCGGTCCGCGCCGGTGAGCATCGCGTCGAAATGGTGTACGATCCGTGGTCGGTCAAGTTTGGGATTGGGATTACGCTGGCGACGGCGCTTTTGGTAATTACATGGATTGGTGTTTGGCTGGCTCGATATCGTTGACCTGTTTGATAGCCCATCGAGTGCGTGATATAATGCGGTCACAGGTGAGCGAGAGTGATTGCCGATTCGCACGCCCGCCGCGTCATTGACGACTTTGTTGCGCGGCTCAAAAAAGAATATCGCCCCGAGAAAATCATCCTCTTTGGCTCGTATGCGTACGGCAAGCCCACGCGTGACAGTGATATTGATCTGTTCGTCATCAAAGACACTGCCGAGTCGCCGTTCCAGCGTCGCATCACCGTGCGCCGCATCTGCCATGCGCCAGACCACCACATCCCATTTCAACCGTTGGTGGTCACTCCAACAGAGTGGACCCAGCGTCTAGAAATGGGTGGTCCGTTTTTCCGGGAAATCCAAAGTAAGGGAGAAACGCTCTATGCCAAGCGGTTGGCAACTCAAGCGCACGCACGACCTTGAAGATTTGATTGACGATAAACAAACTCCAATCAACAAATGAATTCTCCGCTTCACCCAACGGACGATCGCACCCGAATCTGGCTTGTCGTGCTCACTGTCGGCGTCATGCTTGCGCTTGCCGGCGGCGCCGTGATCGCGATTGGCTCGCCCGCGATCGCGTTCGCGATTGTCGCGGGCGTCGTCGCGGGCGCGGTCATCCTGTCGAATATCGAATACGGGTTGTACGCGCTGATCGCCGTCGCGGTGCTGCTGCCCTTTGGCGCGATTCCCATAAACCTTGGCTTTAATCCGACGTTTCTCGACTTGGCGCTGATCGCGGTCTTTGCCGTTTGGCTGGCGCGCGTGATGACGCGTCAAGACGAGGGTTTTGTGGCGACGCCGCTCGGGCTGCTGATCATCGTCTTTATGGTCCTGGCGATCTTTTCGTTCGTCGCGGGCACGGCGTTCGCGCCGATCACGAACGAGGTGCTGCGCCGCTTTGCCGAGATTCAGATCGCGATCGCGCTCTTTTTCGTGATCGTCAACGTGGTGCAGACGCGCGAGCAATTGGGCCGCATCATCGCCGCGCTCATCGTCGCCGGCTTTATCTCCGCGGCCATCGGCATTTTCCTCTATTTTATTCCCGCTAACACGGCGATTTATCTGCTCTCGATCCTCCGCGTTTTCAAATACCCTTCCGGCGACGGCGTGCTGCGTTACATCGAAGACGATCCCGGCAACCCAATGCGCGCGATCTCGACTTCCGTTGACCCCAACGTGCTCGGCGGGCTGATGATTCTCGTGACCGCCTTGGCGACGCCGCAGCTCTTCGCCAGCAAGCCGGTGCTGCCGCACAAGTTGATGGCGCTGATGTGGGCCACGATGGTCGTCTGCCTGATGTTGACCTTCTCGCGCGCCGCCTTCGTCGGCGTGGCGGTTGCGACCGCCGTAATCGCAACCGTGCGGTATCGGCCTGCGATTGCGCTGATGCTCGTGGGCGCGGTCATCCTCTTGTTCATGCCCTTTACGCAAGAATACGTCGGACATCTGGTAGACGCGTTTATGGGCGCGGACCGCGCGACGCAAATGCGGCTCGGCGAGTACAAGGACGCGTTCAACCTGATCGCGCGCTATCCGATTTTCGGCGTCGGCTTTGGCGGCTCGCCGGACATTGATACGTATCTCGGCGTATCGAGTGTCTACTTGCTGATGGCCGAGGAAATGGGCCTGGTCGGCTTGAGCGCATTTCTCCTCACGATGGGGGTGTTTTTCTACCGCGTCGCGGTTGCGTGGTTCGAGGGTCTTGCCGAAGACCCATTTCTCGCGCCCATTTTGCTGGGGACGGCGGGCGCGCTCCTCGGCGCGATGATTGCCGGTTTGGCCGACCACTATTTCTTCAACCTGAAATTCCCGCACTCGGTCGTGCTGTTCTGGCTGTACGTTGCGCTCGGCATGGCGGCGATGCGGCTGAAAAGGGTTTGACAATCCCCGTCCCCTGTCTTAGAATGATGACATGCTAGACCAAAAAGAGCGAACCGAACGCGCCCGGAAACGGCCCTATTTCATCTGGGACTATGATCTCACGGAAGAGGACGTCCGCGCCATCCTGCGCGGCGACAACGAGTACGAGAAGCTGTGGGTGATGGTCCGGATACTGGAACGCTGCCGATTGGAAGAGATTTGGAGTTACGTGACACCGGCGCAACTAAGACAGTACTGGCCCCAGATTCACAGGCGAATTCGCAAGGAATTGCGCGGCGCGTGGGAGTGGGCCATGGAAGTATGGTATGGCATCGTCGCTTAGCATTCTCACTCGGTTGCAGCGTGATTTTCTGAGTGCCTTTTTCGCGCGCCCGGCGGCCAAAGTATTTTTCCTGACGGGCGGAACAGCGCTGGCTGAATACTATTTGCGGCATCGTTACAGCGAGGACATTGACCTGTTTACACTGGATCAAGAAGCATTCCGCGCCATGACAAACGACTTGCCCACGATCGCGGCGGAGCTTTCATGCGGGTTGACGCCCGGCACTGAAGCAACCGACTTTCGCTCAATTCGCCTCCAACGGGGCACAGAGCCAGTAGCCAAAATTGATCTCGTCCGTGACGCGGGCCCCCAATTTGGCGACCGACAGAGTTTTGGCGACGTTATCGTAGACTCCGAATTCAACATCGCCGTCAACAAAGTGACCGCGCTCTTCGGACGCGCGGCGCCCAAAGATTTCGTTGACCTCTATTTCTTGCTCAAGAAGGGCTACGGCCTCGACGAGTTGATGCGGCTGGCCAAGGAAAAAGATCTCGGATTCACCGAGTTCTATTTTGCGGGCATGTTGCGCGAAGTAAGCCGGGTTCGCGCTCTGCCCAGAATGATCCAACCGCTGACTCCCGAAGAACTCGACGCGTTCTTTCAGCCACTCGCGCGCCAACTGATGCTCAAACTCAAACCGAGCGAATAATCCGCCGTGCGCCTACAACTCCCGTCTCGCGTTTGGCTCCTGTTCATCCTCCTCGCCGCGTTCGCGTTGCGCCTGTTACGCCTCGGCGTGAACAGTTTGTGGTACGACGAGACGGTCAGCATCTACCTCGCGCGCCAAGACCTCGTCTCGCTCACGCGCCACACCGCCGGAGACATACACCCGCCGCTCTATTATTACCTCTTGCACTTTTGGGGCCAACTTGCCGGTTGGTCGGAATTCTCCGCCGCGTTTCTCTCGCTCTTTTTCGGCGTGGTGCTCGTCGCGCTAGTCTATCGCGTGGCTACCCCCACCCCCACCCCTTCCCCCGTTCGCCGAAGTGCGTCGGCGAACGGGGGAGAGGCAGGGGTGGGGGTTCTCGCCGCCTTCCTCGTCGCCATCTCGCCCTTCAACCTCTGGTACTCGCAAGAAGTGCGAATGTACACTCTCGGCGCGATGCTCGGCCTGGCGTCCGTATACTTTTTCGTGCGGATGTTGGCAGGTCCCAAGTCGCAGGACGCAAGTCGCAAGTCGCAGGTTGCAGGTCACAGGTCACAAGTCACAGGTTCCACTCCAAGTTTACGTTTTACGTTTCACGTTTCACGTGACTGTCTCGCCTACATCGTGGTCACCGCGCTCGGTCTGTACACGCTCTACTATTTTGCCTTCCTAATCGTCTTCGAGAATCTCGTCGCGCTCGCTTGGCTAATTCGATCTTCAAGATTACGAATTACGAATTACGAATTACGCCCCTGGCTCTCCTCCCAACTCGCCGTCGCGCTCCTCTACCTCCCCTGGCTGCCCATTGCGTTTCGCCAAGCGACCGACCCGCCCGTCCCGCCCTGGCGCACGAATACTCCTCTCTCGGACGTTCTGCTCGAATCGTTCTCGGCTCTCGCGATGGGTCAATCGGTGGACTGGCGCTCGCCGTTGATGTGGCTCGTCTTACTGTTGGTGGCCGTCCTCATCGCATTCACACTCTTTGACCGAACAACTAACAAACTATTCAACTATCGAGCTATTGCGCTCCTCGGCTACACTTTCATCCCTCTCCTCCTGATTTACATCCTTTCGCTCTGGAAGCCGCTCTATCACGTTCGCTACATATTCGTCTACTCGCCCGCGTTCTATATCCTGCTCGCACAGGGCCTAACCCGAATTACGACTTACGATCCTTCGGCGGCTCCTGTGGAGCCGACTGCGCTCAGGACAAGATTACGAATTACGAATTACGAATTACGAATTACGCAATACGCACTACTCGCCATCCTCGTCGCCGCCTCCGCCCTCTCCGCCTCCAACTTCTGGTTCAACCCGCGCTATTCGGATGACGATTTGCGCGGCGCGGTACAGCGACTCGCCGACGCGTGGCGGCCCGGCGACGCGATCCTGCTCGACGCGGGGTACACCTATACCGCGTTCGATTACTACTACGATCAACCGGTCGCGTGGCGCGGCCGCTTGACCGAATACACACCGCGCGACGCTCGGGCAGGCGCTGTCGTGCTCCAGACCGGCTCGATTGGCGGCGCGGCGAATTTGGGTTGGGGCAACCCCGAATCGGATTTTTATCCGACGACGGCGGAAGAAACGCGCGCCGCGCTCGACCGCGTGTTTGCCGCACACCCGCGCGTGTGGCTGCTGCGCTTGTACGATACGGTGGTTGATCCTGACGGAGTGATTCGCGATTATCTCGCGCAGCGCGGGCGAATCCTCGACGATCAGGGGTTTGCGGGCGAGTCGTTCGCCCGCGTGCAGGGGTATCTCACGCCGCGCGGTGTGGTCGCCGAGTTGCCCGCGTCGGCCACAGCGCGGCGGGTCTTGCTGGGTGAGCGCATCGCACTTGTGGGTTTTGAGCCAGAAACCGTGACGGTGCGCGCGGGCGCGCCGCTCGATATTGATCTCTACTGGCAAGCGGAGCAACCGACGAACGTGGACGCGCATCTGTTCGTCGGATTGTTTGCGAGCGATGGCAAGTTGATTGCCTCGCGAGAGGAAATTCTGTTGGGGAATGGGTGGGGCACCTCACGCTGGACGCCCGGCGAATTTTTCCGCGCGCCGGTCCGGCTGATGATTCCGAAGGATGCCCCCGCAGCAGATCATGTCTTACGCGCGAGTTTGTTCAATCCACTCACGCGCGAGCCGCTTTCGGCGGCGGGGAACGCTTGGGTCGCCGAGGACGGTCAAATTGGTCTCACCCGCGTCCGCGTTGCGAAGTGAAATCTAGCGCATTACGAGGCGCGCCGGGGAGCGAGGAACTCCACCAACCGCTTGCGCATCCGAGGCGACGGTGGCGCGGCGAGCCGCGTCAGGCGAGCGCGCATCGCCGCCTTGAATTCATACGAGGGCCTGACGTTCGTGACTTGAGAAATGGCTAGGGCCGTATCCAGCAGCGGTCCCAGTTCGGCGGCATAGTCCGCGTACTTGGCGAGACATTCGGCCACGGTGGCGCGGCGAATAAGAATGTCTTCGAGGCATTCGTCCAAGATTAGCTCAATCATTTCCTAAACCTTGCTCGGTCATAGTGTTTCCGAGCCCTTGCGAAAAATCCTTCCCAAGCTCGCCAGCGCGCGATGTTGCAGCGTCCGAACCGCTCCTTCGCCCTTGCCCATAATGAGCGCGACCTGTTCCGTATCGTAACCCTCGATGAAACGCAGCAGAATGACTTGGCGTTGGTCCGGCGTCAACCGGGCGATCGCGCGTTTCAGTGTATCGGCGGTCAGATGCTGCAGGGCGAGTTCGTCGAGGTCGCTCGCACGCGCTTCCGGCAGCGCAACCTCGTCAATAGAAAGAACCGGGCGCTGCACGCGAAAGTGATCCACCACCAAGTTGTGCGCAATCCGGTACAGCCACGCGGAAAAGGGCCGTTCGGTAACACGATAATGCCCGATGGCCTCCCACGCTTTGAGAAACACCTGCGCGGTCAAATCCTCAGCATCGGCGCGGCTGCCCAACTTATAGTAGATGTACCGGAAGATCCGGTCAACGTAGCGATCGTACAAACGCGTAAACGCGCGGGCGTCGTGACTGACCGCGCGCCGGACGAGGGCGCGTTCGTCTATCGTTCCGCCGTCCCCGCTGGCCGCGGCACGGCGACGTTCCTGTTGATATAACGATGAATTTTGCATTTTGGTGCTATCCTGGCGAGGATGATAACACGATTTCCCCAAACTCGTCAACCGATTTTCGGGAGTCTATTTTCAAAATGGCCGCGTATTATCGCCGCGCCGCTTTCGTTATTATTATCAGATTACTGAAAGATCGCGCGTAGGACCGTTAGAAAGGAGATCCTTCCATGGTGCTTTCTCTAGAGCAGTTGATCGTGTTCTTGTTGATCGCCGCAGTCGCGGCCTGGCTGGCGGGGATGTTCTTCGGGGTGCGGTATCCCTTCGGCTTTGTCGGCGCCTTCGTGGCCGCCCTCATCGGCCAATGGCTGATGATCAACGTCTTTCGCATCTTGCTCGCGCCGGAGATTTCTTACGCCGGAATACCCATCATTACCGCGCTGGTCGGCGCGTTGATCCTCGCCTTCTTGGTCGCGCTGTTTGTCGGCGGGGGTTGGCGGCGGCGCGGGCGATACGTCTGACCCTTGTACCGCAATTGCACGTCGCTTGACGCCGTCGCGACCCCAACCGTTGCCCGTCAAGCCATTGGCCGACCGTCGCGCCGGAGGTGATCTATGATCTCGCTGGGCATTTTCGACATTGTACTCGTCGTCACCTTGCTTCTGGTCGCGAGTCTTGCGCTGCGCCGGCGATTGTTCGGCCAATTCTATTTCGTTTCATAACCTTCAAATAAGGCGACAGGGCAACCAACCGGTTGCCCTGTGATGTTAGCCGGGGTGTTCGTGTTCGTGCGGCGCGGCGTGCAGATGATGGTGAACGTGTTCCGTGTCCGCGTGCTTGTGACGATGCTCGTGGGCCAGGTTGCACTCGACGAGCCGCTCGTAATCCGACAGCAGCTCTTTGGGCGCGCCTTCGCCCGTGATCGCGTGCTCTTCGCAGAACATGACCACGCGGTCCGCGATCTCCTCGACGATGTCGAGGTCGTGGGTCGCGGTGATGATCGTCTTGCCCGCGCGGCCCAATTCGCCGATAAAGTCGAGCAGGCGGCTCTGGCTGCGCGGATCGAGCGACGCGGTTGGCTCATCCAAGAGCCAAACGTCGGGCCGCAGCGATAGCACGGACGCCAACGCGACCTTTTTCTTTTCTCCCCCGCTCAGGCGATGCGGCGCGCGGTCGCGCAATTTTCCGATGCCCAACAATTCCAGCGCCCACTCCGCGCGCTCGACGACCTCGGCGCGCGGCAATTGCAAGTGCAGCGGCGCGAACGTGACCTCCTCCCACACCGTGGGCGAAAAAAGCTGCACGTCCGGGTCTTGAAAGACCAATCCCACGCGGCGGCGAAAGGCAAAGGCGCGTTCGTCGTCTTGCAGTTGCTCTTCCGTCAACGGTTCGCCGAACGCGCACGCCCGGCCCTGGTTCGGGAAATACAAGCCGTCCAAAATCTTGAGCAGCGTGCTCTTGCCCGACCCGTTCGCGCCGAGAACGGCAATGCGCTCTCCCGCGTGTACGGTGAGATTAATGTCCCGCAGCGCGATTTGATGGTTATAAGAAAAGCTCACATGCTCTAGTTCGAACACGGGCGTGCTGTGATTATGATTCATTTGGTTCTCCATTTGCCGTAAACATGTCTACCTTCCCAGCCAAACTGCCACCGCTGCAACTGCGACAAACACGGCGAGCCACACCCAATCCGCCGCGCGCCACACCAGCGTTTCCATCACCCGCGCTTGGCCGCGAAAGCCGCGCGATTGCATCGCCAGGTACACGTCGTCGCTCATCGCATACGATTTCGCGAGCAGCGTGCCCATGCTCGCCGCGAGCCAGCGCCGATTTTCCGCGCCCGATACGCGTCCCACCACGCGGCTGGTACGCGCGAGAAACATGTTGTTCGCGGTGCGGAGCAGGACGTAAATATAGCGGTACGTCATGCCCAGAATCAGGACGAATGCTTGCGGCACGCGCAGGACGCGCAGTGAGTTGAGCAAGACCGCCCACCGCGTCGTCAGGACGAGCAAGACCGCGATCGAAACCGACGCGCCGACGCGCAGCAACAAGAACGCGGCGGCGATAACGCCGGGCGCGGTGATCGCGAGATAAAGCCGCGGCGCGGCCAGATCGAGCAGGACGACGAGAGGCGCGCCGGGCGAGAACGGACTGAACAGGGCCGGCAGCGCGACGATGCCGGTGAAGAACGGCATGAACATCCACACGCGCTTGAGGTAAAAGCCCATCGGCACGCGCGACGCCGCCGCGACCGGGAGCGTCAGAGCATATAACGCGAGGATGACGAACAAGCTCTGCGAAAAACTGATCGCCAGCAAGAGGGCCAGCGCGCCGGCAAGCTTGGCGCGCGGATCGAGCGATTGCAGAAACCCCTGCTCGCGCGCGATTTCTTCCGCGAACAAGGTCTGTTCGAGCGTATGGGTGATGTCGCCGAGCGTCTTTTCGAGCAAGCCGCGCGGGGCGCGGCGCGTTGGGATTTGAATCTGTTTCATCGAATGTCTCAATTAATGCGGCGCTCAGAAACGTGCGTTTGTTCGTAGTGAGCGACGCAGCGAAGCGGAGTCGCGTTGCCGCCAGGGTCGGACGACACTCCGCCAACTGCGCTTCCCTCGTTATCTCGGGACGTCTTACTACGAACGTGGAATTCTCGCAATGACCTTCGCGTAGATTCGCGCGATTCGCGGAATAATCTAGCCGTTTTCGTCCGCGGCAACGCGTGTCTTGCTTCCAATGCGCTGCATCACCCACGCGACTCCCAAAAAGATAG
>JACQYF010000103.1 GCA_016208315.1 Chloroflexota bacterium
CATGCCGAACCCGGTCGTCAAGCCCACCAGCGCCGATGGTACTGGCGGCACGCGCCGCTGGGAGAGTAGGTCCGTGCCAGTCGGGAGTCTTTGCAGATCAAAGAGAATCGCGTTCTCATGACGAGAACGCGATTCTCTTTTTGTTATTCCTTCAATAGTTCATTCCAATTGCATGAATGTATCCGTTTTCTTCTCATCCGCTTGTCCGTTTCGCCGAAGGCAATCCGTGTTCATTTGCGCGTTCCTCCATCCTGTGCTAAAATACCCATCGTCGTTGGGGCGTGGTGCAGTGGTAGCACACCGGACTTTGGATCCGTGAACGGAAGTTCGAATCTTCCCGCCCCAGCAGCCCCCGCAGATAGTGAACAGTAAACAGTGAGCAGTAAACAGTAAGCAGACTGTTAACTGTTCGCTGTTTACTGTTTTCTGGAATAAACATGATTCGTTTTCTCTCCGGCGAAAGGTCTCTCCTGGTTGGGATTGTCGCGCTAGCCGCGTTCTTCCGATTCTACCGGTTGGATCAGCTCCCCCCTGGTTTTCAATTCGACCAGGCGTTTTATGTCTTTGACGCCATCCGATTATTGCAAGGCGAGTTCCACATCTTTTTTGCCGCGCCGGGCGGGACCGAGCCGCTGTACGTTTATCTCGCGATGGTTGGCGTCTCGATTTTTGGCGACAACGCCTTTGGACTCAAACTGACTTCCGCCGTTATCGGCGTGCTGACGATTCCGCTGATTTATGGTTTTGCGCGCACCGTGTTTCAATCCGCGCGCATCGGCTTGCTCGCCGCCTTCTTCACCGCGATTTCGATTTGGCACATTTTTTACGGACGTTACGGCGAGCGGATTACCTTGTCCATTCTGCTCGCCGTGCTGTTGTTTTGGTTTTTCTGGCGCGCCCTTTCTCCCTCCCCTGCGTTGCGGGGGAGGGCTGGGGTGGGGGTAGGGGTCTGGCGCGACTTTGTTCTCACCGGTCTGTTCCTTACGCTAGGAGTTTACACGAACCTCGCGGGACGCGTGCTCCCACTTGCGTTGCTGCTGATTACCGCCTACATGATGTGGAGCGATCGCCCAAACGCGCAATTCTACTTCAAGGGCTTGATCATTGTCGCGTTAACCGCGATGATAATTTTCCTACCGCTCGGCATCTACTTTGTCTACCACCCCGATCAGTTCATCTCCCACGCCGCGCAGGTCTCGATCTTTGTGCCCCACGCGAATGAACAAGGCGACGTGCCGACGGCGCTCGTCCGCAACACCTTGCGCCTGCTCGGAATGTTCTTCGTACAAGGGGACGACGGCATGATTCGGAATGTGCCGGGTCGCCCGGTCTTCGATCCGCTGCTGGGCATTTTGTTTATCGCCGGTGCTTTCGCTTGGCTGGCGGCCCTCGTTTCGCCGCGCGCCACCGCCGTAGATCGCAAACGGGCTGTTTTTCTGGCCGCCTGGCTGTTCAGCGTTATGCTCCTGTCACTAATCACCGACGATGCGCCGAATTTTGATCGCTTGCAGCCCGGAATCCCGCCTGTGATGATTATCCCCGCGTGGGGCGCAGCGGCCATCTGGGACCGATTGCGCGCTCCGGTCGCGCGGCGCGCAGCGGGCCTGGCATTTGGCGTAATCGCCGTTTTGAGCACGGGACTTGGCTATCGCGACTATTTTGTGGTTCTCGGCAATGATCCGGGACTGTACTATGCGTACAACGTGGACAAAGTTGAAATCTCTGATTGGCTGAATCGAAATGCCCAGAAGAGTCATATTTTCCTGGCGCCGGTCGCGCAGCAGGTAGGCACCATCTCGCTCTTGACGCGGAATGCCCCGTTGAAATCTTTCGAGAGTCGCGATACAATTGTACTACCCAGCCGCGCGGCGGGCAAAGATGCGCTCTTTGTCTTTCCCTCTGAACAGGAACGAAAAGCTCAAACGATGGCAGCACGCCTCGGCGCGTTAGGGGCTGTCGAGCAATTGACTGGCTCGAACGGGGGCAGTTTGATATTCGTTTATCGTGTGCCTGCGCGCAACTTGCCCGATCCGCAGGATCCCCTGGCAGCTCTGGCGACCGGGGGAGCGTTCGTGCAGCCGCAGACCATTCGCCGCGCGAACTGGGTGGACCGAATCGAACTATTGGGCGGAACGATCAGCCCCGAGGGGCCGGGCGGTCGCAATGTAACCGTGGGCTTGTTCCTCCGCGCGCTCCAATCCTTGTCCGAGGATTACACCTTTTCGGTCAAGGTGCGCGACCAGCAGGACCGCGTGTGGGGGCAAGAGGACAAGTGGCCCGGCAATAATAGCTATGCGACCACGCAGTGGAGCGCGGGCGACCTCATGGTCGAAAAGTTTTATCCGGGTCTGAGTGCTTGCGCCCCCGCGGGCAAATATACGGTATCGGTCGAAACGTACAATCCAAAAACAATGGAGGTGTTACCGCTCTCTCAAGGCGACGCGTTTTTGGGCAGTTTCGCCGCGGGGGCTTCGGAGGGCAATCGCCCGGAAGATTTGGAACCCGAGCAACGGCTGGAGACCAAAGTCGCCGACCTGTTGCGCTTGACTGGCTTTACGCTCTCGCCCGACTCGGCGCGTGCGGGTGAAAAGGTCACGTTGTCACTGTTTTGGCGCGGCGTAGGGGCCGGCAGCACCGAACAAGTGGTTGTGCGGCTAGGCGATAGCCGGTTGGTGGAAGATGTGGTCAAACTACCAGGCGAGGGCCGCGGGTTGTGTTCGTTCTACGATCTGACTGTGCCAGCAAATCTATCGGCGGGCAAGACGGCATTGTGGGTGAACGATTCGAAAATCGCCGAGGTGCAGGTAACCAAGTGAGCCGTCAGGAGCACGCGCGTCTGATCGTCCCCATCGCGATTTTTCTGATCGCCGTATTCTTCCGTTTCTACGCGTTGGATGCCGTCCCGCCTGGCTTGAACAGCGACGAGGCGACCAATCTCCTGCACATGCAGGGGCTGATGCAAGGGCAGTTCAAAATCAGCTTTGGTATTGATGCGCGCGAACCCTTTCTCTTTTATCTCAGCACCGTGCCCCTCGCGCTCTTCGGTCCCGAGTTCTTTTCGATGCGGCTGATTGCGGCGCTGGTCGGCGTCGTGACGGTCATGTCTGTATACGGCTTTACGCGCTACCTTTTTCGTTCGATTCTGATTGCCGGGCTGACTTCATTTTTCGCCGCGATTTCCATCTGGCACATTTTTTGGAGCCGATACGGACTACGCGCGGGCCTGTCGGTGCTCTTTGTCTTGCTGACACTGTGGTGGTTCTGGCGTGCCCTTACTCCCTCCCCTGCGTTGCGGGGGAGGGCCGGGGTGGGGGTCTCCTCCCCCGCAACGCGGGGAAGGGTAGGGGTGAGGGTTTGGCGCGATTATGCCCTCGCGGGAATCTGCGCGGGGCTCGCGCTTTATACCTATCTCAGCGCGCGCATGTTGCCGGTTGCGCTCGTGTTGCTCACACTTTTTGCGATCGTGTTGAATCGCGAGCGCGTTTGGACCTATTTAAAAGGGCTGGCGCTGACCGGCGCGATCGCGTTCGCGATTTTTGTGCCGTTGATGATTTACTATGCGGCTAACACGGAGGACTTGATCAGTCACAGCGCGAATCTATCTATTCTCGATCCGCGCGTGAACCAGGGGGACATCCCGACCGCGCTTTGGAACGCGACGTCCGCGGTGGCGGGAATGTATCTTGTCCAGGGCGACGACGCGGCTTACCGCAACATTCCCAATCGTCCGGTCTTTGACCCGCTCCTCGGCGCGTTTTTCGTGATCGGCATCGCCGCGTTATTATTTGACCTTGTGCGCCGCGATTCGACCGAGCCAGTGCGAATGCGTGCTGTTTTTGTCGGCATCTGGGCCATCGTCTTTGTGCTGCCATCTGTTCTGTCCGACGATCCGCCCAGTTTCGTGCGGACGTTGGCCTCGATGCCCGCCGTGATGATCCTACCTGCGCTGGGAATTGCCGCCGTGGGCAACCTGATGCGCGGCGCGGTGCTGCAACGCATCGCGCCCGTAGCGCTTTGCGTGATTTTGATCGCCGAAGCGGGATTTACTTTTCGCGATTATTTCCTCGAGTACGCGCCATCCGGCACGGCGTTCTACGCTTTTGACGGTCATATTGTCGAAACGGGGTATTGGGTGAATCGGAACGCAGTCACGAGCCAGATTTATATGGCCCCGCTTTGGTATCAGTGGCCCACGATGCAATTCATCGCGCGGCGCACGCCGATGAAATCGTTCGAGAGCCGCGATACGGTGGTGTTGCCGAGCCGGGCCGCGGGCAAAGATACGCTCTTTGTCTTTCCCCAGGAGCAAGAAAACAAGGCCAACAAACTGGGCGAGCGGTTGGGCGCACTGGGCGTGCGCGAGGTCTTGCCCGGCGCATTTGGAGCGAACTATGCCGTGGCTTTTCGCGTGCCGGCGCAGAATCTGCCCGAGCCGGGGGACCCGCTCGCCGTTCTTTCCCGCGGCGGCGATTTTGTCAAACCGCAACAGACCAAACGCGCCCAATGGGATAACCAACTTGAACTCTTAGGATACACGGTCAGTCCCGAAGGCCCGGGCGGTCGAAATTTAACTGTGACTCTGTTCTTGCGTGCGCTCCAACCCATGAGTACCGATTATACCTTTTCGATCAAAGTCCGCGATGAGAAGAATCGTGTGTGGGGTCAAGAAGACAAATGGGCGGGCACGAATAGTTACGCCACGACGCAATGGGCCGTCGGGGATTTGATTATCGAAAAATTCTACCCGGGCCTGGCCGCGTGCGCGCCCGCGGGCGACTATCGCATCACAGTCGAAGCGTACGACCCAAAGACGATGGCGACGTTGGCTGTTCGTAGTGAGCGACGCAGCGAAGCGGAGTCGCGTCAGAACGACACTCCACTTCGTTCCGTGTCTGACTACGAACTAGGCACGTTTCGCGCCGACCCATCACAGGGCAATCGTTTGGAAGATTTGGAACCGGAGCAAATGCTCGATGCCGCCGTCGCACCTCAGGCGCGCTTGATCGGCTGGACGCTGACGCCCAGCGATGGGCGCGCGGGCGAGCGGTTTTCGCTTTCGCTTTTTTGGCGCGGGACTGGCGATGGTTCGGTGGTGCGGAATGCCAAGATTCGGCTTGGCGATTCCGTTCTGGTGGAGAAGAGCATTGCACTGCCGCCCGAGGGCCGCGGGCTGTGTACGCTCTTTGATTTCACTTTGCCGTCCACGACCGGCGCGTTGCCGCTCTTTGTGAATGATGCGCAAATCTCAACCGTTAATGTGGGAAGGTAATCGCCGATGAAACTGGGAGCCGTTGTTCTTGCTGCGGGGCAGGGCACGCGCATGAAATCAGAACTACCCAAGGTTTTGCATCCGATCGCGGGCAAAGCCATGGTGCATTACGCTCTGGACGCCGCGCGCGCGCTCGGCGCTGAGCAAACCGTGCTGGTGATCGGGCACGGTGCCGATCAAGTCCGCGCCGCAATCTCCAATCTCCAATCTCTAATCGTCGTCGAACAGCGCGAGCAGCGCGGCACGGGCCACGCGGTTTTGCAGGCGCGCGATATTCTGCGTGACGAGGTAGAAGCCGTCGTCGTGACCTATGGCGATATGCCCCTACTCCAAACGGCCACGCTCCAAGAACTGACCGACTTGCACGCGTACACGCGCGCGACGATCACCATGTTGACGGTGCGCTCGGATGATTCCATGGCTTTTGGTCGCATTCTTAGAGACGCGAACGGGCGCGTGTTGGGCATTGTGGAGGAAAGCGACGCGACTCCGGAGCAGCTCGAGATTCGCGAACTGAACTGCGGCGTTTATTGTTTTGACGCCAAGTGGCTGTGGGATCATCTCCCCCGCCTCAAGCCGCAGGGCCGGAAGAAAGAGTTTTATCTCACCGACCTCGTCGCTATGGCCGCCGCGGAGAACTGCAAAATCGAAGCGATCGTCTTGGATGATGTCGCCGAGGTCGTGGGCATCAACACACGCGTTCATCTGGCCCAGGCCGAACGGATTATGCGCGAGCGCATCAACGATCGCTTGATGGAAGCGGGCGTCACGCTGATTGATCCGGCGACGACGTACATCGAAGCGGACGTCGAGATCGGCATGGATACGGTGATCGAACCGGGGTGTCACGTCAAAGGCCCGACGCGCATCGGCGCGAAATGCCGCATCGGCCCGAATGCGATGATTCACGATTCGCAGATTGACGATGATTGCGAGATCATCGCGTCTGTCGTGCGCGAGGCGACGTTGGCCGATCATGTCCATGTCGGGCCGTTCGCAGACGTGCGCCCAGGCTCATCTCTCGCGCGCAACGTCTACATTGGCAATCACGCCGAAATCAAGAATTCGCGTCTGGGCGAGGGCGTTCACGTGGGGCATTTCAGCTATATCGGCGATTCGGAAATCGGGGCGCGGACGAATATTGGCGCGGGGACCATCACATGCAATTTTGACGGCAAACAAAAACATCGCACCATTATTGGCGAGGATGTCTTTGTTGGCAGCGACACCCTTTTTCGCGCGCCCGTAACCATCGGCGCACGAGCCAGGACGGGCGCGGGTTCGGTCGTGACGAAGGACATTCCGCCGGATTCGCTGGCGGTGGGCATGCCAGCACGCGTCATTAAAAAAGCGGGATAATCTTGGAAATCCTAATCTGGGTTGGGTTGGTGTTCCTGGCGTGCGCGGGAACCGTCGCGCGAACGGTCGCGGACGCGGTGCGCGATTTGCAGCCGACACTGATGGCGATTCAAGCGGGGCGTCTGCGGAGTTATAAGCTCGCAGGCGGTGTGCTTGGCGCCATCGCACTCGCCGCCGCCAGCGCGCTCGTCGTGATGACACTGTGGCACGCACAAGGCGATATTCTCGTCGCCGCATTGGGCGCGGGTTTATCGGCATTACTCGTGCTGATTGCCGAGGAGATGGCGCGCGGGATCGCGCACCGGCAGATGGACCGACTAGCGCGACCGTTCTTGGGCGATGCGGCGGCTTTTCTGCCGCTGATCGAGCCGCGCCCTGAATCGGCCGAGCCGGAAGAGGTGCGCTCGGAAGCGCTCGAGCAGATGGTCGAGGCGGGCGAAAAGGCGGGGCTGATCGAATCGGACGAGCACGAAATGATCACGGGCGTGATTCGGTTGGACCGGACCGCGGTCCGCGAAATCATGGTGCCGCGGATTGACGTGGTCGGCGTAAATGTCGAGCTGCCTTTGCGCACGGCGCTCGACGTGATCATCGCGGGCTCCCATTCGCGCGTGCCGGTCTATGAAGATTCGCTCGACCACGTCGTCGGCTTGCTGTACGCCAAGGATTTGATTCGCATCCTGCGCGATGGTCAGGCAGACGTGGCGCTCCGTTCGGTGTTGCGCCCGCCGCATTTCGTCCCCGAGTCCAAACCGTTGGACGAACTCTTGCAAGAGTTGCAGCAGTCTAAGGTTCACATGGCGATTGTCGTGGATGAGTACGGGGGCACCGCCGGCATCGTCACGATTGAAGACGTGCTAGAGGAGATCGTCGGCGAAATTCAGGACGAGTATGACATTGGCGAAGAGCCGCTCATGGAGCGCGTGGCCGACAATGAGGGCGTGTTTGATGCGCGCGTTTCCATCACCGATGTGAACGATGCGCTCTCCACCAATCTACCGGCGGAAAGCGATACGTTGGGCGGTCTCGTGTATCAGCGATTGCAGAAAATGCCCAAGGTCGGCGACCAGATGCACGTGGACGACGTGACAATTTCGGTGTTGAGCGTCGTCGGGCGGCGGATCAAGAAGGTGCGTGTCGTCCGAGCAGTGAGCAGTGAACAGTTACCGGTAAACAGTTCAACCGAAATGGGGAGTTGATTACTGTTGACGCGGACGTAGTTCGTCCGAGTTCACTGCTTACCGTTTACTGCCTGAAAGGCGGCCCGATGAAGCGCGATCTGGAAAATCTAGTGCAAGCCGCACGCGCGGCGCGCAAACTGGCCTACGCGCCGTATTCGAATTACGCGGTGGGCGCGGCGGTGCTGACCAAATCGGGCGCGCTTTACTCGGGCTGTAATATCGAGAATGCCGCGTATCCGACGGGCGTGTGCGCGGAGCGGGTCGCGATCTTCAAGGCAGTCTCAGAGGGCGAACGCGAGTTGGTGGCGCTCGCGGTCGTCACGTCAAATGCCGGTTCGCCCTGCGGCGCGTGCCGCCAGGCATTTTCCGAGTTCGCCGGAGACGATGCGGTCATTGTGCTTGCGCCGGTCGCAGGGCAAAAGCGGAAAAAATTCACGATGAAACAAATCCTGCCGGACCGATTCGGGCCGGCGCAGTTGAAATGAGGCAGACCACGCTGAGAAAACCAGGTACAAACCAGCGTGGTTTTTTCGTCGGCGCAACGTGTGGTATAATATCGCGGTCAAGGAGCATGTGATGGTCGAACCAATCGGTCTGAATCAGAAAATGTTGGCAGTGCGCGCCCTGGCGGACGGCAAGGGCTTTTCGTCGAATCCGGAGCGCATTTGGGAGATGCTGGCATTGATTCATACCGAAGTTTCCGAGGCCACCGACGCCTACAAAAAGGGCGAGCCGGTCGAGCACGTCGGCGAGGAATTGACGGATGCGATCATCCGCATCTTGCACTTGATGTCCGCGCTCGACCTCGACGCCGAAGCGTTATTCGAAGCGAAAATGAAAAAGAACTGGGCACGACCATACAAGTATAATACCGTAAGGGGAGGATAGTGGGAAGTGGTAAGTTCAAAGTGCCAAGTGCCTAAAGTGAGATTTCACTTCGTACTTTAGACACTTACAACTTCGCACTTGCATCATGCGTGATCGTTTATATCGCGTCGAAGCCATCATACTAAAGCGCACCGACTTTGGCGAGGCCGACCGGATCTTGACGCTCGTCACGCCCGACCGCGGCAAACTGCGCGCGATTGCCAAGGGCGCGCGCAAGCCGTCGAGCCGGAAGAGCGGGCACATCGAGTTGTTCACGCACAGCATGTTGCTGCTCGCCAAAGGGCGGCATCTCGACGTCGTGACACAAGCCGATACGTTGGAAGCATTCCTGCCGCTGCGCGAGGACCTTGAACGGCTGGGTTACGCCTATTACTTGGCGGAGTTAGTAGACAAGTTTTCCGAAGAGGACAGCGAGAATCGTCCGCTGTACGATCTCTTACTCCACGCCCTTCGTTGGCTTGGCGATGATGCGTGCGATTCCGCGCTGCTGGCGCGCTATTTCGAACTGCACCTGCTGCAGCACGTCGGTTACCGCCCGCAACTGTTCCAGTGCGTCAACTGCGGCACTGCGATAGAGCCGACAGACAACTTTTTCAGCGCCGAAGCGGGCGGCGTTATTGATCCGAACTGCATGCAAACCCAGCGCGAGAAAATCGCGGGGCACGCGCGGGACGCGCAGCCAATCCCGTTGAACGCGCTCAAAGTCTTGCGCTTTTTGCAGTCGCGCGAGTACGAAACGGTGCGTTCGCTGCGACTCACGCCGGAGGCGCAAGCGCAAGTCGAAGGGCTGATGCGCGATTACATCGCGCACCACTTGGAGCGAAACCTCAAATCGGTCGAGTTCTTGCGCCAGTTGAAGCAGCCATTCGTGGTTGGAATGGGTGAGAGTGTAGCGAAGGCGGTGGCGAAATGAGCCAGGTGAAGAAGAGCCAAGCGAAAAAGACGCGCGAGGCACGCGTCACATATCGGGCAAAGCGCAAGCCGCAGGCGGTGAGGCCGCGTGCTCCAAGACCGCGCATTCGCAAACAGACTGCGGCGGCCAAGCCCCTGCCGTGGGAAAAGAGGATTGCGCCGACCGATGACCAAATAAGAGATTGGACTGAATGGCTCAATCAACACGAACCGGAGTTCGAAGCCAAGTACCCTGGACATTATCTTGCGATTTGGGACAAGCGAATCATTGGGGCAAGCCCGAATGGCGATGAGACGTACCGCCTCGCGCGCGAGGTTCGTCCAGAGGCGATGCCTTTGGTGATATATATTCCGCGGCCGGAGGACCTGCCAGCGATCCTGACCCCATTCCCCAGTGAAATGCGCAAGTAAGCGGAGATTCAATTGTCCTTGGATTCAACATCCTTGGACGCGAATCGGTTTTTCAGGTATTGCAATTCTGTTTCAACGACCGCGACGGCGAACTGACCGTGAGCCGCCTATAATTTCTTCTTGAGGGTATCACTACATGCCAGACATGGAAACGATCGTCTCGTTGTGCAAGCGCCGTGGATTTGTTTTTCAATCGTCCGAAATCTACGGCGGGATTGGTGGATTTTGGGATTACGGCCCGCTCGGCGTCGAGCTAAAAAACAATATCAAACGCGCATGGTGGAAGGCGATGGTGCAGGACCGCGGCGACATCGTCGGCGTGGATGCCGCGGTGATTATGAATCCGCAGGTGTGGGTCGCGAGCGGCCACGTCGCCACGTTTTCCGACCCCTTGGTCGAATGCAAAAACTGCCATCACCGCTTTCGCGCGGACAAATTGAAAAGCGACGCATGCCCGGACTGCGGGATGCGTGGGCAGTTGACCGAGCCGCGCCAATTCAATCTGTTGTTCCAAACGCACGTCGGCCCGGTCGAGGATGATGCCGCGATTGCATACTTGCGACCGGAAACGGCGCAGGGCATCTTTGTGAATTTTCAGAACGTGCAACAGTCCATGCGGCGCAAAGTGCCGTTCGGGATCGCGCAAATCGGGCGGTCGTTCCGCAACGAGATCATCACCGGCAACTTTATCTTCCGCGACCGCGAGTTCGAGCAGATGGAGATGGAGTTCTTCGTCAAGCCCGGAACCGAAGACGAGTGGCATGACCGCTGGCGCGATATTCGTTATGACTGGTGGAAGCGCACCTTCAACATTCGCGACGAACACATCCGCATCAAGGTGATTCGCCGCGAGGCGACGACGATCGTCGGCCCCGATCCCGACGATGTCGAGCAGGAAAAGCCGCCGCACTACTCGAAAGGGAACTATGACGTCGAGTACAAATTCCCGATGGGTTGGAGCGAAGTCGAAGGGATCGCGAGCCGCACCGATTACGATCTTGGCTCGCACCAAAAACTAAGCGGCAAGTCGCTAGAATACTTTGACGACGAGACGAAGGAAAAGTACCTTCCCTACGTGGTCGAACCGGCAATGGGGGTGGACCGTTCCGTGCTGGTCGCGTTGCTCGAGAGTTATCAGGAAGAACAAGTGCGCGGCGAAAAACGAGTGGTGCTCCGGCTGCCCCACGCGCTCGCGCCGATCAAAGTGGCTGTGCTGCCGCTCGCGCGCAATCGCCCGGAAATCGTGGCGATAGCGCAAGAAATCGCCGCGACGCTGCGCCCGCACATGATGACCGTCTATGACGATACCGCCTCAATCGGTCGCTTGTATCGCCGGCAGGACGAAGTCGGGACGCTGTACTGCGTTACCGTAGATCATCAATCCGCGATACCGTCAGACGAAAAGTACGACGGCAAGGTGACGATCCGCGACCGCGACACGATGGAGCAGATCCGCGTGCCGGTGGCGGAGGTGAAGGATGTGCTTGTCGCCAAGTTGGCGAGTTGAAAGGGGGCTGCGATGCCTTCGCCATTTCCAGGGATGGACCCGTATATCGAAAAAGGAAATGTCTGGACTGATTTTCACGGCGACCTAGCCGCTGAAATGCGTGCGACCCTGAATCGCCAATTTCAGCCTCGCTATGTTGCCCAGATGGTGCCGTACGTTACCTACGATATTGTCGAGGTTTCTGAGCGGCGCGGCGTTCGTCCCGATATCGGCGTGTGGCAGCCGCAGCCACCGCGCGATTGGGCAACGGAAGCCGTCATGGTCGCAACTACTGCTTCCGTCGAAAGTTTCGTTCCGCTCGAAGCGCCGCTCGAACTGTACACTGTCGAAATCCATGAAGTGGAGACGATGCGACTTGTGACTTCCATCGAGATTCTCTCTCCGGTCAACAAGCGTCGGGGGCACGAGGCATATGAACACTATCAGCGCAAGCGACGCGAATTACTGCGTTCATTTGCGCATCTCATCGAAATTGATCTGCTGCGCGGAGGCGAGCGCCCACCGCTCGAAAAACCAGTGCCGCCCGCGCCTTATTATGTGACGCTCAGCCGCGTGAATCGTCGTCCCAAAGTAGATGTGTGGCCCATTCAGTTGTGGGACAAATTGCCAGTGCTGCCGGTGCCGCTGCTAGAACCCGATCCGGATGTGGCGTTGGATCTGGGCGCGGTCGTCGCAATGGTTTACGAGCGCGGCGCGTATGCGCGCTTGATTGATTATCGCATCGCTCCGCCTCCGCCTGAATTGTCGGAATCCGAGAGCAAATGGCTGGGTGAGCATCTGCGCGCGCAAAAGGCGCGGTGAAAGTCTGTGAGGAATTGCTATGTCAAAAAACCTGATTCTAGAACGCACGAGTCTGCCGCCAACCGTCCTGGAATGGCTGGAAGCAGATGAAAAGAAAAATGGAATCTTCCTCTATCATGAGGAAAATGGGCAGATAGTGCTGGAACGCCTTGAAAACATTGATCCAGCGATGCTGATGCGCGTGCGGGAAGACATCCAACGCTATCATTCGGTGTTGGAACGATTAGCCGATTCCTAGCATGGAATACCTCACCGTTGAAGAAATCCTGGCGATCCACATCGAAGTGATACGAGAATTTGGCGGAACGCCAGAAGTTCTCAGTCTCGAGCGGCTTAGGTCGTCGGCAGAATCACCGCATCAAACGATGTTTGGCGACGAACTCTATCCCGACCTCGTATCCAAGGCGGCGATCTTGTTCTTCGCGTTGATCAAGAATCACCCATTCTTGGATGGCAACAAGCGCACTGCTCTTCTGAGTTTGCTCGAATTCGTAAAGCGCAATGGACACGCAATCGAAGCGAAACACGATGAACTCTATCAGTTCACTTTGGACGTAGCAACATCCGTATTGGACAAGGATGCTATCGGCGCGTGGATTCGCGCCCATTTGAAAGAATCGGCGAAATGATGCATGAAGGTGGGCCCATCGGCCCGATTTGAAATCATAATATATAGGAGGAACGACGAATGGCAAAGCAAGTCGCAGCGAAGGCGAAGAAATCTGTCGCCAACGACCGAGGTCGCCACCTCGGTGGGAAAGCGGCGCCCGCCGCCAAGAAATCCGCTGCTAAGAAATGGGTTTACCAGTTCAAGGAAGGCAACAAGGATATGCGCGATCTGCTCGGCGGCAAAGGCGCAGGCCTCGCCGAAATGACGCGCGCCAAACTGCCGGTACCGGCCGGCTTCACCATCACGACCGAGGCGTGCAACGCATCCACCGCCGCGGGCGGCAAGTTCCCCAAGGGAATGTGGGAACAAACGCTGGCCGCGATGAAAAAGGTCGAGAAAGAAAGCGGCAAAAAGTTCGGCGATCCGACGAATCCCTTGTTGGTTTCCGTGCGCTCCGGCGCGAAATTCTCCATGCCCGGTATGATGGACACGGTGCTCAATCTCGGCTTGAACTCCGAGACGCTCCAGGGCATCGAGGCGCTCACCAAAAATCCCCGCTTTGCGCAGGACGCGTATCGTCGCTTTATCCAGATGTTCGGACGCATCGTCATGGGCGTCGAAGGCAAGAAATTCGACGCGATTTTGGACGGCGCCAAAGAAAAGTATCATGCCAAGCAAGACACCGACCTTGACACGAACGCGCTGAAAGAGGTCGTCGCCAAATACAAGGAACTCTACCAGAACGAGATCGGCGAGGAATTTCCTCAAGACCCGTACAAGCAGCTCGAACTCGCGATTGGCGCGGTGTTCGGCTCGTGGATGGGCAAGCGCGCCGTGGACTATCGCCGCATCAACAAGATTCCCGACAACCTCGGCACCGCAGTCAACGTCGTGACGATGGTCTTTGGTAACATGGGCGATGATTCGGGCACCGGCGTCGCGTTTACCCGCGATCCGGGCACGGGCGAGAACGAGCTTTTTGGCGAATACCTGACGAACGCGCAGGGCGAAGATGTGGTCGCAGGCATCCGCACGCCGCTCAAGATCGCGGATCTGAAAGACAAGAATCCGCAAGTGTACGAAGAGTTTCGCGGATTGGCGCAGCAAATGGAAGAGCACTATCGTGAAATGCAAGACCTCGAGTTCACGGTCGAGCGCGGCAAGCTGTACATGCTCCAGACCCGCACCGGCAAACGCACCGCGCGCGCCGCGGTCAAGATTGCGACGGATATGGTGGCAGAAGGTTTGATTTCGAAAGCGGAAGCCGTGCAGCGCGTCGAGCCGAACCAGGTCGTGCAGTTGCTGATGCCGCAATTCGACGACAATTCCAAAACGCAGGCCAAAACGACTGGCAATTTTCTCGCGCAAGGGCTGAACGCTTCACCCGGCGCGGCGACCGGTTTGGCGATTTTCGATCCCGATACGGCGGAACAGTTGGGGCGGGAAGGCAAGAGCGTCATCCTCGTGCGCTACGAAACGTCGCCGGAAGATGTGCATGGCATGTACGCGTCGAAAGGCATTCTAACGCAGCATGGCGGCGCGACGTCGCATGCGGCGGTGGTGGCGCGCGGCGCGGGCTTGCCATGCGTCGCGGGCTGCGAAGGCATTCGCGTGGACGAAGGCGGCAAGTGCTTTAGCGCGGACGGACGGCAGATCAACCAGGGCGATTACATCTCGATTGACGGCGGCACGGGTGAAGTCTTCGCCGGGGAGATTCAAACCATTTTGCCGGACTACGACAAGGCAACCGATTTGAAGTTGCTGTTAGGTTGGGCGGACGATATACGGCTGCAAAAATCGCGCAAGGGCATGAAGAACGCGCCCGAGGTCGGTGTGCAAGTGTGGGCGAACGCGGACTATCCGCGCGACGCGCGCATGGCGCGCAAATTCGGCGCGCAAGGTATCGGCCTGTGCCGCACGGAGCACATGTTTTTTGAAACCGAGCGCCTGCCCATCGTTCAAAAAATGATTCTCGCCGCGGGTCAGGCGACTGCCCTCGATACTGCCGTCATGCGCTTGAAAGACGCGGTCGCCAAGGCGCGTGCGGATGAGAAGGCGAAAAAAGACCTGCCGGACCTGGAAGAAAAACTCGCAGCAGCGGAGAAGCAACGCCGCGAATCGCCCGACGTTGCGACCTATTACGGCGCGCTCGAACAGCTCCTGCCGATCCAGCGCGGCGACTTTGTCGGCATCTTTGAGGCGATGGAAGAATTGCCGACGGTGATTCGCTTGATTGACCCACCGCTGCACGAGTTCCTACCGTCGCACGAAGAGCTGCTCGTGCAGACGACCGAACTGCGCGTCAGGATCGAGTACATGAAAAAGGAAGGCGCGAATACGTCTTCGGAAGAAACGCAGTTGAAAGAGAAAGAGGAAATGCTGAGGGCGGTCGCGGGCATGAAGGAAGCGAACCCGATGCTCGGTTTGCGTGGCTGCCGTCTCGGCATCACGATGCCGCAGATCACGATCATGCAGACGCGGGCGATCATCGAAGCCGCGTGCGAGCTGAAGAATCGCGGTGTGGACGTACACCCCGAGATCATGATCCCGCTCGTCGGCCACGTCAACGAACTCAAGAACCAGCGCGATCTGCTGGAGGCCGAAGCAAAAAAGGTCATGGCAGAGCAGGGCATCGAGGTCGAATACAAGTTTGGCACGATGATCGAAACTCCGCGCGCAGCTCTAACTGCGGGACAGGTGGCCCAGTACGCAGATTTCTTCAGCACCGGCTCGAACGATTTAACGCAGTGTACATTTGCCGCCTCACGTGACGACGCGGAAAAGGGCTTTTTGCTAAAGTACGTGGAGGACAAGGTTCTGCCTGATAATCCGTTCCAAGTGCTGGATCGTGAAGGGGTTGGTCGTCTGATGCGTATGGCCGTCGAGGAGGGACGAAAAACCAATCCAACGCTGGAATGCGGAATTTGCGGGGAACACGGCGGAGAGCCGAGCAGTATCGAGTTCTGTCATCGCATCGGCTTGAACTATGTGAGTTGTTCGCCATTCCGCGTACCTGTGGCGCGGCTGGCGGGCGCGCAGGCGGCGCTGACGCCTATTGCGAAGGATAAATAGTGATGGAAATGCTAGCGAAGGTCTCTGACCTTCGCTAGCATTCTTCAAACCTGTATCACACCCTTGTGAATTCGCACGTGGCAATTTGGGCAGACCACCAGCAAGTTTTCTTGTCGGTTGTTCTTGCGGTTACCGTCTTTGTGATGGGTGACCAGGATTTGTGGTTCGTCCAATCCACATATTTGACACAGGGCGTGCTGTTGCTTCGAGTGTTTCCGCGCTGCCCATACACCGCGCTCTGGGTGCGTGAGTCGAAACTCGTACATGCAAGACTCGGAGCAAAAATTCTCCTGGTTGGTGTGAATACGCGATGGACGTAGATAGAATAGCTGGCCGCATTGCGCACAGCTAACTTGATGTTTGCCCCACCGTCCGACGGGACGATGTCCTTCGGCGATGCCATCTTGACGTGCGTGCTCGTAACACTCGCGCGAGCAAAAAGTCTGTGTACATCCCGTTTCAGCCCAATTGACGATTTCAGACGGCGCGCGGTGAAATTCGGTCCCGCAATAATCACAGCGCCGGTTTTATTCGCGATGGGCTTGCCAACGACATGCTTCCGAACAATATACATGCTCTCTGCCGGCAAGTTGCGAAGGATAACAATAGAACTCTTTGCCGCAACAGTTACACTGCGCGCTGACCTTGTTTTGCGTCCGGGCTCTTTTGAAAAAGATCATCGCCTCCGGGTGATCAGGTCGCTTAACTGGCTCAACAATCCTTTGTGAATGCGCGCATGGCAGTTCGCGCAAAGAATCGCCAAGTTCTCTCGCCCGTTATTATTCCGGTTACGATCTATGTGGTGAATGACCAACACGTCAGGATCCGCCAATCCGCATACTTGGCATTTTCCATTCGCCTGCTCGATTAGATCCTCTCGGATTTCGTGCAAAGTTGAGACTTAATTTTTGTGCGAAATTCCCGGGATTTCCAAATAGAACCGCCGGGAATTTCGCCCGACAATCACGGGTTTCCAAAATGTGCCAGCAATTTGGTCAAGCAAACGATCATTTCCGCCGCGTAAGGGTGCGTTTCACGCAAAGCTACCATGTGTAGTCGGCCACCCTTGAGCACCACTTCGCCCGGAATGCACAAAACGTCGTTGACCAAGGCCAAGGCACCATAGGTCGCAAAACGACTTTCGGTAAACATCCAGGGATGCGTCCACGCTAACATGTTATGGGCGACATCCGTGAGCAAGATCAGGGCTTCTTGGGCCGCCAAGCGTTTCTTGCGCCGCTTGGGCAAGAGCAAACCGGCCTTGTCCATCTTGATTTCACTTTCCATCGCACCGCGGTCATCATATAAGGCCGGAATCATGCACCAATCTTGATCCAACAGTGAATGCACCAAGGTGGCGTATTGCATGCCCTTTTCAGTTTGCCACCGTAAGAGCAGCGTTTGCGTTCGGCGGGCATACCGGGGTGCCTTGGGCACAATGGCGACCCAGCGATCCGTGCGTAAAGCGTACCAGTCCTTGTCACCGATCTGGCGTGCAAACGCCTGGGCGCGTTTCCCGTTGTACCCTTTCATCAACACCTGATAGTCATGCGTCAGAGCCCAGTTGATGTTCTCATCCGTACCCAGACCGGCATCCGTCCGCAAGACCGTCTGGTGCCGTTGCTCGCGGGAGAGTTCCAAAAGCCCTTGCACCGCTCGCACCGAGGGCTTGAATGTGGTCGTTCCGTGCTGCGAACCGGAGTACAACAGCGACAGCAGGGTTTCGCGATAGGCGGGGGCGCTGACGCGGACCAGTTGCCGACCATACGTGTTCCGGGCACCACTGAAGAAACCTTTTTCACTACCCTGCGCCTGAGCGGAACTGGACAGTCCGTTGGGATCCACATCCAGCCAGAGCAACTGGGTGAAATCATGGCGACAGGCATGTCCATGTTGCCGATACAAGGTTTGGGTCGCCTCTCGCAATTGCTTGACCGAGCTGGCCGTAAATGCATTCAAGGTATCGGCCAAAGTGGATTGTTGTGCGAATTGTTCCCGGTTCCAGGCTTCAGCCAAGACCAGATCGGGGCGAATCCGCAAATCCACTTGCTTGATGGAAGTGCAATTCGCCAGAATGCTCACGACAATGTCGAGCAATTTCTCGACGGGTGCATGGTGAACGGTCTTCATGTTCAAGTTCACCGTGCGCAACGGGGCGAAGAAATTAGTCCGCGTGAGACAGTAGCCCAACACCGCCAAGGGTGCGTATTGCGTGTCTTGGCGTTGGGGTAAGACCACCAAACGAGTAATCATGAGACAGTCTCCTTTGCGAGTTTTCTGTCTCCATACACCCGTTTGGGGCGGTTTGGAAACCCGGGATTGTCGGGCGAAATTCTGGCTCTTCCAACCTGCTATAGGGTTTGGAAAGGTGCGATTTTCGGGCGAAAGTTAGGTCTGAATCTACGGAAACATGCCTTCCGCCCATTGGCCCGGGCCACAACTTGACTGGAGCGCGGGAGCGATGGGCGTGATTCACGCAGCGGTAACATTTGCTTCGTGATTTTGGTGATCTCAGCGCCCCCAAGCGACACACAGCAGGGCTGCTGCGCCACGCCCGCGTGAGTGGCTAAACGACCAAGTCAGCTCAACCCTCCGCGTTCGATGGCGAAAGCTATCGCTTGGTCGAACGTTGGCATAGATTTCGCACAGCCGTGCCTAGTTACCACGATCGCCCCGCAGGCATTGCCGAGACGCGCGGCTTGATACCAACCCCATCCGCGGAGATGGCCGCAAAGAAAGCCCGCGCCGAAGGCGTCGCCTGAACCCAAAATAACATAGACCGCGACGGGGGAATCCCGGAGCAACGATTTTTTCTCCCGTGCCGAGATTGACGCAGGAGCCGACGGTGCCACGCTTTGCGATCACCGCCCTAATGCCAAAGGACAGCACCGTGTGGATTGCCCGATCGGTCTTGCCGCCAACATGCGCGTTGGAAACTTGATTGTCGCTCAATTCGATCTGCCGACGGTCGGTGAGCACCGCCGCATTTAGCTCGTCCTCCGTTCTGCCTAAAACCGTCGTGACCATTCCTTGGGCCAGCGCTCGACCACAACCTTCTTCTGGGTAAAGAACTCGACCGCATCCATCCCTTGACCGTGCAGGTCACCAAAAAAGCTCTCCTTCCATCCACTAAATGGGAAAAAAGCCATGGGCGCGGCGATGCCGACGTTGATGCCCACATTTCCTACCTCGGCTTCGTACCGGAACTTGCGCGCGGCCGCTCCACTGGCGGTGAACAGGCATGCCATATTGCCGTAGCGCCCGGTATTGACCAGGGCGATGGCTTGGTCCAGCGATTCCACGTGCATCAAGCCCAATACCGGCCCAAAAATCTCAGTTTGGGCTAGGTGGTTCTGAGGGGACAACCCGCGCAGAATTGTCGGGCGGACAAAATGACCGTCCTCATAACCGGGTATCCGCGCGTCGCGTCCATCCACCAAAACCTCGGCTCCTTCTTCTATTCCCAAGCCGATAAGACTCTCGATGCGACGTTTACTCTCGCGAGTGATCACGGGGCCCATCTGCGCACGCTCGTCAAGCCCATTGCCCACCACGCGATTCACGGCCGCCTCCGAGATCGCCTCCGTGAAGGGTTCGCGGGCTTGGGCCACGGTGATGGCGAGCGAAGCGGCCAAGCAGCGCTGCCCCGCGCAGCCAAAGGCGCTATCGGCGGTAATCCGTGTAGTCATTTCCATTTCGGCGTCGGGCAGAACGATGATCGGGTTCTTTGCGCCGCCCTGACACTGTGCCCGTTTTCCATTCGCCGTCGCGCGACTGTAGACGTACCTGGCAACCGGGGTCGAGCCAACAAAACTGATGGCGCGGATCTGGGGATGATCAAGGATTGCATCAACCGTATCCTTCGCGCCGTTAACCAAATTGACGACGCCTTTCGGCAGTCCGATCTGGTCGAGCAGCCGAAACACTTGTTGCATGGTCAGCGGCGTCTTTTCCGAGGGCTTGACAAGGTAGGTGTTGCCGCATGCGAGCGCGTAGGGCATGAACCAGAATGGAATCATCCCGGGAAAATTAAAGGGTGCGATACAAGCGGCCACGCCGACCGGCTGTCGGATCATGGTCTCGTCAATTCCCGGGGCAATGTCCTCCGAGTTATATCCTTGCGCCAGCGCCGGGATGCCACAAGCAACCTCCACGTTTTCTATCGCGCGCCGTATTTCGCCACGCGATTCGTCGAGGGTCTTGCCGCACTCCAAGGTGATCAGGCGCGCGAGGTCTTGGAAATTCTCCTCCAAAATGTTCTTCAGCTTAAACAGGTACTGCACTCGTTCGCCGGCGGGGGTCCGGCGCCAGTGAACGAATGCTGCGGCTGCCGCTTGAGCTGCCTGGTCCACTTGGGCCGCGGACGAGAGCGGCACCCGCCCCAATACCTCTGCGGTTGCCGGATTGATGACCTGCAGTAGATCACTCGCGTTGGAGGATTGCCATGCGCCATCAATATAGTTGAGTAGCTGACCGTATTTATCCATACTCAAAATCGCTCCGCTTGCCGGACCACGTTGCGCGGGGCACTGTACGCCAAAAGGTCCCGGCAACTCATCGCATCACCAGCGACATGACTGCTTTCTGAACGTGCAAACGATTTTCGGCTTGGTCAAAGATCACCGATTGCGGGCCATCCATGATCTCGTTGGTTGCCTCATACCCACGGTCGGCGGGCAAACAATGCATATAGATCGCGTCCTTCTGCGCGAGAGCCATCGTGCGCTCGTCAACAATCCAATCCTTGTTCGCGTCGAAAATCGCCTGGGTCTCTTGCAGATCATGCCGGCCGATGGGCGGCTGGAAGAGGGGAGTTGCGCACCACGCCTTGGCATAGACGACATCCTGACCGTTCAGAGCATCCTCAAAGTCGTTGGAAATCTTGAACGTGCTTCCCGCGCGGGAGGCATATTCTTGACAGGTAGCGAGAATGTCGGGCGCGAGTTCCATACCGTTTGGATGCGCCAGAGTCACATCCATGCCCATCATCGTGGCATAGAGGATCGCGCTTTGCGGCACGGCGCGCGGTTTCTCGATGGAAGGTGAGTAGGCCCAAGACATCAAGAACTTGACGCCCTTGAAACCGCCGAATTTCTCTTTCACGGTCAGAATATCGGCGAGACCTTGGAAAGGGTGATAGATGTCGTCTTCCATGTTGAGCACAGGGATATCCGCCCAGCGCGCAAACTCCAAGAGCATTTCATGCGCGCCTCCATACTTCCATTCGACCGGATCGCCATAGCAGCGGATGGCAATCGCATCGCCCATGCGGCTGAGCGTGCGCGCGACATCGCTGACGCGCTCGGTCGAATAGGCCTTTTCCTGCCCTTCCATGGCCGGCGTATATATTTTGGATGGGTCGAGATAGTGCGCGTGTCCTCCCAGCTGAGTCATGCCGGCTTCGAACGAATTCCGCGTGCGTAAGGATTGGTTGTAAAAGATCATGAAAAGCGTCTTGGCGGATAGAATGTCCGTCGTCAACTCGTGTTGTTTTCGCCGCGCTTTTAACTCGGCGGCGACCTCAAGGATCGTTTCGATCTCCGCGCGCGTCCAGTCGGTTTCGGCGAGAAAATCAAGGCCGCGAAAATTCTTTGTGTTCATCGGTATGCGCCTCCAAAGGTTGAGAACATCACTTGCCGGTTGGGCTAATCCAAAACAAGGTCGGTCAGTTTTACATCATCGCCTCCATCCACGCTGAAACATTGACCGGTGATGAAACTGGCTTCGTCGCTGGCGAGGAAAAGCGCGGCATAAGCCAGGTCGGCGGGGTCTCCCTGACGGGCGATCTTGGGCTGCCGCCGAACAAGTGACGCGGTTATGGGTTGCACCATCGGATTCTTGATGGCTTGGTACACGAATAATCCCGGACAGAGGCAGTTGACGCGAATACCGTCGTCCACGTAATCCTTCGCCATATTGCGGGTCATCTCTATCATGCCGGCCTTGGTGTACGCGTAGATGGGGTTCGCCATCCGACGCACGGTGCGCGATGCGGCGATATTGATGATGGCTCCCCCGCCGCCCTGTTTGAGCATCTGCTGGGTGGCCGCCCGGCATGTATTAAAGATCGAGATCAAGTTGCTGGATACGATTTGATCAAAGGCCTTGTCCGATACTTCATGGATCTTTTTTTCCAGCTCCACCCAGCCGCCGCCGACGTTGTTGTATAGCACGTCGAGCCGGCCAAAGTTTTCGACGGCGGCCGAGACCATCCGGTCCACATCGCCCCGGTCGGTCGCGCTGCCCACAACGGGGACGACCTGCCCACCCTTTTCCCGGATCATTTGGGCGGTCTCCTCAAGTACGTGTTGGCGGCGTGCCGAAATGACGAGCCGTGCGCCTTCCTGCGCGAACAATAATGGCGCGCTCCGGCCCAAATGCTCGCCCGCGCCGACGATGAGGACGACTTTGTTCTCCAACCTAGCCATCTTGTCTCTCCTTGATTCTCTGCGCTTGAATGGCGGCGAGTATCTTTTCGCGAGTGACCGGCAGCTCGTTGACCCACACTCCGATCGCGTCGTGAATGGCATTCACGATTGCCGGGGCGGTCGGGGAAAGCGCCAGCTCGCCCAGCCCCTTGGCGCCATACGGACCTTTTGGGTGAGGTTCTTCGATCAAGATCGTCTGTAGCTCCGGAATCTGTTTCAATCTCAGCAAACCCAAGTCACGGAATTTGGTCACCTGTGGATAACCGTTCAATACCGGGAACCGTTCGGTCAGGGCATACCCGACGCCTTGCACGGCCGCACCCTCAATCTGTCCAACGCAGTTCTTGTAGCTAATGGCCTTACCGGCGTCGTGCGCGGCAATGATTTTGAGAACCCGCACTTGACCGGTCTGTTCATTCACCGCGACCATCGCCGCCTGTGCGCCGAAACAATGCGCAAAGTGAGTGCGATGCGCGCCGGGGCCTGACTGGGGCCACGACTCGATAAAGGTCGGCACCGCGTTTGTTTCAGGAGCATCGTACACGGCCTCCACCTGAAACGGTTCGCTGCCAGCCAGGTCTTTCAGACTGATGTACGGCCGGCGTGTATGCGTGTTCACAAACACGCCTTCCTGAATCTCAAGCTCCTCTGGCGAGACGCTAAATTCGCTGCTCACAGACTCCCACAACTTGCGCTTCAACCCTTCGCTTGCGCGCAGCACGGCATTGCCCGTAAGGAAGGTGGCGCGCGACGCCGTCGTCATTCCGCCCAATGGGTCGAGGTCCGTGTCTCCCGTGTGAACCCGGATGAGCTTGCGCGGCACACCAAGCGCACGCGCGGCAACTATCGCCGCGACATCGTTCGATCCTTGGCCAATATCGGCGGCCCCGTGGCGCACGACAAACGTGCCATCCGGCTCGAGCGAGACGCGGGCAGCCGAACGGTCGGGAATACCCGAGCCAAGTCCAACGTTTTTGTACGCCCCGGCAATACCGACGCCCAGCTTTTCGCCCGGGTATAGCGTAGGGCGCGGCGTCGCGTCAAATGCCTTTTTCAATTCCCGAAAGCAGGTCTTGATCCCCGCGCCGACATCCTCCGTGAGGACTTGGCCGGTGAGTGTTGCCTGGCCCAAGTCTACGGCGTTCTTGATGCGGAATTCCCACGCGTCCAGCCCAAGCGCGTCAATGAGCTTTTGAATGTGGACTTCGGATGCGAACGCAACCTGAGTTCCGCCAAAACCTCGAAACGCGCCGCACGGGGGATTATTGGTTAGTACGGCATACGAATCAACCTGTGCATTCGGCACGATGTAAGGCCCGCAAGCAAAGGTTGCCGAACGGAACAGGACGGCCTCACCACTCGACGCATAGGCCCCGGTATCGCCGAGCACCTCCACCGCGGCAGCCACGAGCCGGCCATCCCTGGTGGCGCCCATCTTGTAGCGCATATCCATCGCGTGGCGCTTGTGGTGAACCCTCAGCGATTCGGCGCGCGTCCAGCGAATTTTGACCGGCCGTCCGGTGAGCTTGGCCGCAATGGCCGCCTGAACTTGGGCCGCCACATCCTCTTTTCCGCCAAATCCACCGCCAACCGGCATGTGGGCGATGCGCACCTGTGACTTGTCTACGCCAAGCGCCTCGGCGACTTGGGCCCAATCGTCTGTCGGTCCCTGGCTGCCGCAATAGACCGTGATGCGGCCATCCGGCTCGGGCACGGCGATACTACATTCGATCTCCATAAAGGCATGGTCAACGAAGGGCACATGGTAATCGTCCTCGACGACGATGTCCGCTTCCGCAAAGCCCTTTGCGATATCGCCCTTGCGGATGGCGTGATGCTTGAGCACATTGGGCGTCTCCGGGTAGTCCTTGCGCAGATATTCGTGCAGCACGGGAGCATCCGGGGCGAGTCCTTCTCTCGGATTTGTAATTATCGGCAGCGGCTCCAACTCGACCTGAATTCTCTCCAGCGCGGCCGCGGCTTGCTCCGGCGTTTCGGCGACGACAAGCGCGAGGGCATCCCCGACGTACCGAACCTCATCATCCGCGAAAATGGGCGTATCGCGCCGGAGCAGGCCGTACCGGTTCGGGCCGGGTGTATCTTTGCCCGTAAGGACGCGAACCACACCGGGCATCTTTTCCGCGGCGCTGGGGTCTACCTTCGTCACACGGGCATGCGGCAGCGAACTGCGGAGTGCCTGACCGTACAACATGCCAGGGAACGAGAGGTCGTCGGTGTATTTGAGCGTCCCGGTCAGCTTGGCCAACGCCATGTGCTCATCCTCGGTGTCCGCGTTCGTCCAACTAGAGTCAACCTCGCCCCGCAGGATGCCGGCAGCTCGTTCGACCGAGCGCTCCATACGATATAGACCGACGCACCGGCAGATGACCGGCGAGAGCGCGCTCACGATCTCTGCTAGCGATGGCTGGAGCTCCTTGTCCAAGAGTGCTTTGGCAGCCATAATCGCGCCCGGCGCACAATAGCCGCACTGGAAGATGCCATCCTGGATCACGGTTTGCAAGAGGGGATGGGGCGCTGTCCCATTTACGCGCAGACTCTCGATGGTCTCGACCCGCGCGCCACCGAGGGAAGCAACCTTTTCCAGGCACGCGCGCCGGGCGCGCCCGTTGATGATTACGGTGCAGGACCCGCAGGTTCCCTCGTTGTCACAAGATTGCTTGGTGCCCGTCGCCCCCAAGATCTCACGGAGGAATCGCACCAGCGTCCAATCATGCTGTGCGGGATCGGCCAAGACCGATTGCCCATTTACGGTGAAGGAAATATCGGCAACTCCCATTTCTCTCCTCTTTTACGCCTCCTCACGTCGGCGTTTTTCATTCTCATGGACAATGGCGCGCCAATAGGGCCCGCGGCTCGGCCATGGCGCGGCCAGCAAGTCGCGGGTTTCCTGCCCGGCGTGCGCGATCAAATCGGCGCGGGCCTCCTGGGCGCGCTTGATCACGTCGCTTTCGTCGAGCGTCTGCACGCGGCGATTTTCCATCACCACTTGTCCATCAATCACGACGTGGATAACGTCCGGGCCTTGGGCCGAATAGACCAGTTTGGGAACGTAGCGACCGCCTGGCAAGAGGTGGGGCTGGTTAAGGTCGAGGACAATCAAATCGGCGCGCTTGCCCACTTCCAGTGAACCGACCTCGGAATCAAGACCCAGCACTTTGGCCCCATTGATGGTCAGCATAGCCAGGATCTCTTCGGCGGTAATGGCTTCGCCGTCCAAGCGAGACGCCTTTTGCAACATCGCCGTCGCGCGTGCCACTTGCCACAAGTCGTAGGTGTAACTTGCGGCGCCGTCCGTACCCAGCCCGACCGGGATACCCATCGCGAGCATCTTGGACACCGGCGCGATTCCATAACCCAGATAGGCATTCGCCACCGGGCAATGGACCACTTTGCTGCCGGTTTCCGCGAGGAGGTTGATTTCGCGATCGGAGAGCCAGACCGCATGAAAGAAAACGCCGCGTGGGCCGGTCAGCCCGATCGAGTGAAGATGTTCCAGATCGCGTTCGCCAAATCGGCGCAAGGTGTACGCGTTGATCTCGATCCACCCCGCGACATGCGTAGAGACATTGATGTTCAATTCCCGCGCGAGTTCGGCAGTCTTGAGCATCAGTTCGTGGCTAATGTCCTCCGTCGAGCCAGGGCCCAGGGCGACCGTTGTGCGGCGCGTGCGATGCCACGCGTGGGCAAACTGGCGCGCCTCGGCGAGCAGTGTCTCCTGCCTGTGGATCATCGTCATGTACTCGGATTCGATCCGTTCGCCCGCAAACGTCTGGTCGAGCAGACCATAGACCATTTGCGCCCGCATTCCCGCGCGATCAAAAGCTTCAGTCACGCCGTAAATGTTACGCGTGTCCGTGTGCATATACCAATGATCTGAGACGGTCGTGGTGCCCGATTTGATCATTTCCAATGCGGCGAGTTCAGCTGAAATCTCCGCGTGGTGAGGGCTCATTTTGGACACGATGGGGAACAAAAAGCGCCAGTTCCACGGATCAAAGTGCATGTCGTAGCCGATGCCTTCGATCAGCGCCTGATAAACATGCGTGTGCGCGTTAATCAGGCCCGGCAGGATCACACAGCCAGGGGCTGAGAGTTCCCTGGACGCTTTGAGCGAGAGGCCGGCGTCAATCGCCGTAATTCTACCGCCGTCAATGGCAATTGTCCCATTCTCGATAATGCGCCTATCGGGGTCCATCGTTATGATGGTGGCATCGCGAATCAAGAGATCAATCATCTAGCCATTTCCTTTTTCGAGGCCCAACTTGCAGGCGTGTAACGCCCCCAGCTCGGTTCGGCGCTGATTTTTTCGCCGTCCCAAACGGTCTTGCCTCGGACCATCGTCCTGCGGATACGTCCCTGGAGGGTGCGCCCAACATAAGGGGTCGTATTGATCCGAGAGAATTCGCCCAGGTCAGCCACTTGCCATGTCTCATTCGGATCTATAAAGACAAAGTCGGCATCCGCTCCCACGACAATCTCGCCTTTACGCCCAGCAAGACCCGTAATCTGTGCCGGTCGTGTGGAGATTAGTTGCACGAAACGCTCTAAACTCAAACGGCCACGGCGGACACCTGCGTCGTAAATTAGCGGGAGAGATAGTTCCAGACCCGCGATGCCCGCCTCCTTTTGTCTCATACTCACGGGTTCGCCCGTAAGCGCGGGAAGCTCGCCCAGGTAATGATCACACGCGAGTGCGTCAATCACACCCTCTTCAAGCGCCTGCCACAAGATTTCTGTGTCGGCGCGAGCGCGCAAGGGTGGTGTTGTCTTGACCTTGGCGCCCTGCCGAATGAATTCACTCTCGTCGAACAAGAGAAAATGCGGCGTGGTCTCGGCTGTCACATCGGCGCCGTGCGCCCGATAGTCGGCGACCAGGTCTGCCGTCCGCCCTGCGGAGACGTGGCAGATATGGATCGGAGCGCCGGCGGCCCGCGCCATTTCCAACGCTTGAGCCGTGGCGCTGGTCTCGGCCACGGCAGGGCGCGAGCGGGGAAAGCCGAGCGGATCCTCCCAGTTTACGCTGGGCGCAAGGCAACTGACCTCTTCGGCGTGAAGGGCCATTCGCAGCCCGCTCTTGGCGGCGGTCTGTATGGCAGCCCACAGTAAAGCAGCATCAACCGGCGGGTCGGCGGGCATAAAGACTTTGAAATACGCAGCTCCAAGCCAAGCGATCTCTTGCATCTCTTGGAGGTCTGGCAAGGACACGACAATCCCACCGGAAAACGCCCAGTCCGTGATACATTCCGGGGCTGCCTTACGCACGCGCGCCTCATAACCTGCGACCGTCGAACAGACATGAAAGGGGGCGATGTCAACGATCGTCGTGATCCCGCCGCGCGCGGCGGCGCTGGTTCCAAACCGAAACGTCTCGACGCCATCCTCAACATGCACGTGCATGTCAACGCCGCCCGGCAAGATGATCTGACCGGTGGCATCAATGACTTGATGGGCGGGCACACTCGCCACCACCGTTGGCGCGTCGAGCGCAGCAATCGTGCCGTCATCGTCCACCATGACCGCCAAATCCCGGAGCTTGCCGCTCGACCAGATTTGCCCGTTCGCAACCAGAGTTTTCACCATCACCACCACAGCGATTTGGCGGTCAAGCCAAGAATCCACTCTAGATCGTTCTGCGAGGCTCCCAGTTTTCCCTGAACGACTTGCAACGCGTCAGCATAAGACCAGTGTTGGAGAACGAATGGAAAATCAGATCCCCACATGCACCGCTGCAAGCCAAAGGCCTCCACGGCGGCTTGCAGCAGCGGCCAGACATCCCTGTAGGGCGCGCGCTGGCGGGAATAATAGTTCAGCCCGGAGAGTTTGGCGTAGCAATTCGGATGTTCTGCGAGTTGAAGGAAGCGGGCGAATTCTTTGTCCGACGCGCCTATGCCAGTCCGGGGGCGAGCAAGGTGATCGAACACGATGTGTACCTCGGGATAGCGCGCAGCCATGGAGTGCGCCAGGTCTATATAGTCCGGCGTCATTTGGATACAAACCGGAATCCCCAACGCTTGCAAACAACTCCACAGCTCATCTTGCATCGCAGCGTCCTGCCAGACCTCCACCGGCTCGAGATTCCAATTGAGGCGCACGCCATGCGCTCTCTGGTCCCTTACAAGTCGCGTAAGTTTGGCGGGCGCAGCGCTCGAATGTGGATCAACCAGGCCGACAACCCGGAATCTTTCCGGATGCTCCCGCGCAGCGTCCAGAAGGTACGTGTTGTTCCAACCGTACGGAGTTGGTTGAACGAGGACCGCGCGGTCAACACCTGCCAAATCCATGGCGTCGAGCAAGAGGGAGACGTTGGCTTCAGTGGTTGGAACATACCCACCAACCGGTTGCCAGGGATACCGGTCGGGTTGCAACGTCCAGACATGGACATGGCTGTCAATGATCATGCGATGGCCTGTTCCAGCCCACGCACCACATGATAGCCGGTTTCGAGAAAAGGCACAGTCAACCCGAATTCTTCGGCGCGGCGCACAAGGTATCCGGCCGTCTCCTCCACCTCGGTTTTCCGTCCCCGTTCGACATCGAGCAGCATGGCTTGCTTATAGCCCTTGCCTCCGTGTTCCTCCCACGCTTTGCCCTGGGCCATCACACTCGCCACACCTTCTTCGACGGCGCCACGACAGCGGTCCATGATCTCGATGGTCGGGTAATCTCGCAACTGGATTCCCATTCTTTCCGCAACGGTCACTCCCTCGCGTGTCATCATGACGACGAGGTAGGCCAATTCCGGTATCTGCATGAGCTGTGTCTGAGCCAAGCGCGTGAGAACGGCCGTTAAGGACGAGGGAACCCACCAGAGCACTTTGGTCCATTCTACCCCGCGTATATCCTCCGTGCTAAAGCAGGGTAATCCACTTTTATTAAATAGCTCCGTAATCTCTGATACGAGGGGGGTGATGCCCCGGTGGGGATCGCCGACCCAGGTTGGAAAATCTCGGTCACCGCGCCGCACGCGACCATAGTCCAGCAATGAGCCGGCAATTCGGCTCACCATACCCAAGACCTGTTGACGGGGGAAACGGCGGGATAACTTTTCTTCCTGTCCCAACCCGTTTTGGACGGAAAGGACCGCCCCGATCTGTTTCAGGTGAGACACACTGTCGAGCGCAGCATCCGTGTCCTGGTTCTTGACGGCGACGATCAATAGGTCTGGCTCGGCGACCTCGGCGGGATTCGCCGTAGCGTTGACTGCGATTGTGAAATTCTCCTCGCCCTCCACGACCAAGCCGGACTTGCGGATGGCGTCTACATGGGCCTGCCGTCGAAACAACAAAGTTACATCCGCGCCCGCGCGAGTCAAATACGCGCCGACCAATGCGCCCCAACCGCCGGCCCCCAACATCACGATTTTCATAGACTGTGCCATGCTGCCGGAAGCACTCCTTTGGTTCAACCAACGCCCGGTGTAATCAGAATAGGTCGAGGACCTTGGCTTGCGCCAAGTGCCCCGGAGAGGTCGCCAAAAAGAGTACGGCCTGCGCGACGTCTTCCGGTGTAAGCCAGGTTGTCTGGTCCGCGTTGGGCAGAATCTTTCTCATCCGTTCGGTGGCAACCGGTCCTGGACAAATCGCGTTCACCCGGATTCCACTCGCGCCCTCTTCGGCGGCGAGGGCCTTGGTCAGACCGACGACGCCATGCTTGACCGCACTGTACGCGGCGAGCAGCGCTTCGCCTGCGCGGCCGGAACGAGAGGCAATGTTGACAATCAACCCGCGATGTTGCAGACGCATTCGCGGCAAAACCGCGCGGCAGCAATAGACCGTTCCGGTCAAGTTTTCTGCGACCAGTTGTGCCCATTCCTCGTCGGTTGTTTCGATGAACGGTTTGCGTAGCCCGCGTCCGACGCTGCAAACCAGAATATCAACTTGACCGTAGGCGCGAATCGCCGCCTCGACCAAAGCGGTGACTTGTCGCGAGTCGGTTACATCAGTCGGCACGGGCAGGGCCTGCCCGCCGGCGCGAGCGATGGTGTCTGCCACAGACTCGAGATTCGCGCGGGTGCGCGCTGCCAGAACAACGCGCGCGCCCTGTTCAGCTAACATGAGCGCCGTCGCCTTGCCGATCCCTTCACTCGCTCCGGTAATGACAACAACCTGGTCTCGGAGTTTCACTTGCAAATCAGGACAGAGGACAGCAAGTCTCTCGCCAATATGGATCCGGCCCTATGCCCGCTCATAGGGTTTGGCGACGTAGGCCGGGGGTGAGGCGCGTCCCATCGCGCCCACCAGGGCGACGATCGTCAGCACGTACGGCAAGGCGAGCAGGAATTGTTTCGCGATGGGAACGCCGGCCGATTGCGCGGCGGCCTGCAGCGAATCGGCGAATCCGAACAAGAGACAGGCGAACAGCGCGCCGTAAGGATTCCAACGGCCAAAGATCATCGCCGCCAACCCAATAAAGCCGCGTCCCGCGGACATGACCTGCGTGAATTGAGCGAGGTACGAGACCGAGAGGAAAGCGCCACCCAGCGCACCCAACATGCCGCTGATCAATACGCCCGCATACCGCAGACGATACACGTTCAGACCTACGGTGTCCGCCGCGTGCGGCTGCTCGCCGACCGCGCGCAGACGGAGGCCAAAGGGTGTCCGAAACAGAACGAACCACGAGATTGGGACTAGCAACAAAGTAATATAGACCAGCGGACTCTGCTGTCCGAGCACCGGCCCGATAATGGGTAGATCGGCGAGCAGCGGGACGCGCCACTCTGGAATCCGCTCGACAATCGGCGAAATGCCCTGCCGGCCCCAGATCTTGAGCAGCAAAAAGTTCGGCAGCCCGATGGCGAGGATGTTAATGGCGGTTCCGCTGATGGCTTGATCTGCTCTCAACGTAATGCTCATAAAGGCGTGAACCAGGCCGAGGACTAGCCCGGTGGTGAGAGCGAGTAACACGCCCAACCAAGGATTGCCTGTAAAGTATGCGCCCACCACGGCCGTGAACGCGCCAAACAACATGATCCCCTCGAGGCCGATATTGAGCACGCCGCACCGTTCGGAGAAAATGCCCGCGAGCGCGGCCAATAGGATCGGCGTTGCCGAGCGCACGGCGGCGGTCAAGATTGCCAGAGTGAACAAATTGGCGAGATTCTCCATCCAGGTGCTCCCTCCCTTCAATCGGCCGGAGAGTGCGCCGCAACCGGCGCGCGCTCTTTGGCCTTGGCTTCCAGGCGCGTGAACCGTCGCTCGAGGATCGGGCGCAGACTCTGGTTCATCGCCATGAAAAAGATGATGAACGCCGAGAGGATCAGGACGACATCTTTGCTAATCTGCGCGACCGCTTGCATGGCGACTGAGCCGCTCCGCAGCGCGCCAAAGATGAAAGCCGCCGCCACGACGCCGAAGGGATGCACCAACCCCAAGAGGGCAACCGCAATCGCATCCCAACCATAGCCCGGCGAAAAGTTCTCGTAAAAGCGATAGTGAACGCCCAGCACTTCGACCGCCCCGGCCAGTCCGCCGAGGGCGCCGCTCAAGACCATCGCCAAGACCATATAGCGCTGCGGTGAAATTCCAACGTATGCGGCCGCGTCGCGGCCCAAGCCCACCGCGCGCAGTTTATAGCCATAGCGCGTGCGAAAAAGAAAGAACCAGGTCAGGAGGGCCATCGCCAGCGCAATAAAAATGCCGCCGCTCAAGCGAGTGGGAGGCATGATCCGGTCGAGCCGCGCGGTCGCGAGGATTTCCGGCGAGGTCGGAAGTTGGCCGACATCCTTCATAGGCCCGCCCACGGCGACCATATACCCGGCAATCGCGAAGGCGATATAGTTCAGCATGATGGTCGTGATGACCTCGTGAATGTTATAGCGCGCCTTGAGGTAACCGGGGATACCACCCCAGATGCCGCCCATGACCGCGCCCCCAAGCAAGGCAACCAGCAAATGGACGATGGGCGGCAGCGCTATGGCGTATCCTATCCAGGCCGCGACCAGACCACCCAGGACAATCGTTCCTTCGACGCCCATATTGAACAAGCCGCAGCGAAAGCCCACGGCCACGGCCAGCCCGCCGAGGATGAGCGGCGTCGTCGAAAGCAGCGTCTCGGCAATCGTCCTTTGGCTGCCAAAAGCTCCCTGGTAAAGGGCGGCATAAGCCACGACCGCATCTTCGCCAAATGCCCACAAGAGCACCGCCCCTGCGAGGAAAGCGAGAATGATTCCCAGCACAAACTGGCCCGGGCTGATGAGACCTCGCAACGAAAAGGAGCGCTTGCGGGCCGGTTTACTCGATACCTGTGTGCTACTCATGCCGCAATACTTCCTTTCCGAGAGGCGCGCCCAATGCGCTGCCGTCGTTGCGCTTGGAGCGGCTCCCTGCCATCAGCAAGCCCAATTCTTCTGCGCTTGCTTCGCCGGCTTGGAACACGCCGACGATTTCCCCCTCGAACATCACCAGAATCCGGTCGCTCAGGTCCAGAATCTCGGTCAGTTCCATGGATACCAGCAGCACCGCCTTGCCCTCGTCGCGCAGCCGGATGAGCTGAGTATGCACAAACTCGGTGGCGGCAACGTCCAACCCGCGCGTGGGCTGGCAGGCAATCAAGACCCGCGGCTGGCGTTGGAATTCGCGAGCGAGAATGGCCTTTTGTTGGTTCCCGCCGGACAGGGTGCGGGCAAGAACTTGAGCGCCGGGCGCGCGCACATCAAACTGGCCCATCACCTTGTTGGCAAACTCTTCGGCGGCCTGATAGTTGAGCAATGGCCCCTGACGGAATGGCGCCGAGTCCTCAAAGCCCAAGACCAAGTTCTCGGTCAAGGAAAAATCCATCACCAGCCCGCGCCGCTGCCGGTCTTCGGGAATGTGGGCCAGTCCTTCGTCGAGCCGTTGGCGTGTGCCCTCATTCGTGATCTCTTTGCCATCCAAGTAGATTTGGCCCGCGGCGATTTGGCGCAAGCCGGTCAGCGCTTCCACCAACTCGGTCTGTCCGTTGCCCGCCACACCGGCGATGCCCACCACTTCGCCCGCGCGCACCTCGAACGAAGCGTTTTTGACCGCCGGCAGACCGCGCGAACTGAGCGCAGAGACCCCGGCCACGCGCAGGGCCGGCGCGCCCGGGTGAGCCGGCTGCTTCTGGATGTGCAGGATCACATCGCGACCCACCATCATGCGCGCCAGGGCCGGCTCGTCAACTTGGTCCGTCGCCACCGTATTGACGACGCGACCGTCGCGCAGCACCGTGACCCGATCGGTAATCTCTTTGATCTCGCGCAGCTTGTGCGTGATGAAAATGATCGTATGCCCGTGCTCGCGCAGGGAATGCATCACCGCGTACAGTTCGCGCACCTCCTGGGGCGTCAGCACAGCCGTCGGTTCGTCCAAAATCAAGATGTTGGCGCCGCGGGAGAGGGCCTTGAGAATCTCGACCCGTTGTTGCATGCCGACCGGGATGTCCCGAACCAATGCCGTCGGATCTGCTTTCAATCCAAAGCAATCCGAGAGTTCTTTGACACGGCTGACTGCCTGGCGCATATCAATCTGCAAGCCAGCCGTGGGTTCGTTAGCGAGGATAATGTTCTCGGCCACGGTGAACACCGGCACCAGCATAAAGTGCTGGTGTACCATGCCGATGCCTCCCGCGATGGCCTCATTGCAATTGTTAAAGTGGACCGGCTGACCGCGCAGCAGGATTTGCCCCGCATCCGGCTGTGACAGCCCAGAGAGGATATTCATGAGGGTCGTCTTGCCAGCTCCGTTCTCGCCGAGCAGACCGTGGATCTCACCTTCTTCGATCTCGAACGAGATGTGATCGTTCGCCAGCACGCCCGGGAATTGTTTTACGATATTCACGACCGAAACAACGGGAGCCAACGCTCACCCTCCTTCATTTGTGGCAGGGCCGGTGGTTCGGCCCTGCCGGCCGAAACGTACTCCAAATCTCCACGAAGCGTTAGTAATCTTTGGGCGGGGCAAAGGTCTTGAGTTCATCCAGTGTCTTGGGCGGCTTGACCGTGCCATCGAGGATCATCTGCCTGAGTTTTTGAGCCGTTTTCAAGACACTCTCCGGCACCATCTTGGCGGTGGAGGGCGCAAAGTCAATGCCACCTTCCTTCACGCCGTATTCGTAGGCGCCACCCTTAAACTTGCCCTCGGCCACCATCTTGGCGGCTAGATAGACCGCCTCGTCGACGCGTTTGATCATCGAGGTAATGACGTTCTGCGGCGCGAGATAATTCTTGTCGCGGTCTACGCCGATAGCCATCTTGTTCCGGTCCTTGGCGGCCGCGATGACCCCGGTGCCCGTTAGACCGGCAACTTCGTAAACAACGTCCGCGCCCTGGTCATACTGCGCGTTCGCCATTTCCTTACCCTTGGCCGGGTCGGCAAAAGTGCCGGTATACGAGACCAGCACCTGCGCCTTCGGGTTGGTCGTCATCACCCCCGCTTTGTAGCCCGACTCGAACTTTTTCAGCAGGTCCGATTCGCGACCGCCGACATATCCCACTTTGTTCGACTTGGTCATCAAGCCCGCGATGGCGCCCACCAGATACGACCCTTCGTGTTCCTTGAAGAGCAGACTGGCGACGTTGGGCTTGTCTACGGTGGTATCAATGACCGCAAAGTTGACCTTGGGATATTGCACCGCAACCTCGTTCACGGCCTGGTTCAGCAGGAAACCGACGCCCACGATCAGATCGGTCTTGGCCTCCGCCAGGGTGCTGAAATTCGGCACATACTGGGCTTGCTCACGCGATTCGACGACCTTGATGTCCGC
>JACQYF010000079.1 GCA_016208315.1 Chloroflexota bacterium
CATGGCTGACTTGATCCAAGTGCTCGGCCAGATACGAGCCAGTGTAGTTCGCGACCGTACTGACCAGAAATTCGACATATTGAAGTTTGGTAATCATGGCCGCATTCTATCATGCGGCAGACTCAAGCGAAAGTCCTGACTCTGTAACTCAGCAAGGCCCCTGGGTTGATGACATTCGCATCTTTAAATATATCACTCCTGGTGAAGTCACAGTCTATGGATACTTTACATATGCCGACGAACACGATGTGATGGTTCCCGCCCCGTTGGCGATGGCATACCTGTACGACCTAGCCTCCATGGGCGAGACAGTAGTAGCTGGTCCTGTTTATACAGATCAGAGCGGCTATTTCCAATTTCCGCCAGTTGTTAACTGGAACTACAGCGAGAATCACCGACTCAACTTGTACGTTGCCTGGCAAGCAAGAACCTTAGATAGTGTGACCGCCACACATCAGGTACGAAACCTTGCAGGCAATCTTTATCAGTATTATAGTGATGTTGTCGCAAACGCCTCGGATGGATCGGTCAACATCAATGGCCCCGTGCCAAGCGATATGCCTGAACGCTAAGCATTGTGGATTTGGCGAGACCTCCGTCGAGCTTGGGAGTATGTCTATTCGTATGGAGGCATAGCTTTTGGCAGCGTTGACCCCGGGTCAGTCATAGCTAAATGGCAAGATGGAATTAACAGCTGGTCTAATTGTCCACAGTCGTGTTTCTATTCAGGGGAGCCATCCATCTTCATTGCGGATAATCAGGCGCTGTCTGCCGATGTGGTGGTTCATGAGACGGCTCACCATTATATGTGGGCGGCTGACAATCATTGGGAACCACCCGCCGAGCAACATGGCATATGGGATGAAAAAACTGCCTCTGTCGCCTGGTCCGAAGGATGGTCTGATTTTTTTCCGCTCCTAGTCAATGGCAATGCTTGTTTTAATTGGGACAACAGCACTTCTTGTCCCAATAACGCCGATCCTGTCAATGGGGTTAATCTTGAGTGGCATAACCGATCAGATGGATCGCCTCCAGGTGACGCGGTAGAAGGACGAGTTGCGGGCGCGCTCTATGATTTGCTTGACACTACAAACGACGGATATGATAATATTAGCAATCCCTTTTACCAGAATTGGAATATCCTTTCAGGTCAGCCGCACACTTTGGACGAGTTTTGGGTTGCTTGGAAAAATCTCGGGTACGAAAAACACGGTTCTGTACAAGCGATTTATGGGAATGGAATTGATTACGACAGTCCACCCACCATCAATCCCTTGCCAACCGTGACTGTGCTCAAGAACACTCGGCTAAACCAAGCGATTGATCTATGGACATACGGCTCCGACGCGGAAAGCCAAGCTTGGCAATTATATTATTGGATTTCTAATGTGTCGAACACCAATTGTGGTATCAATATCAGTACGCCGGACAACCGATACGTTAGCACAATCCCGACTTGGAATTGGACTGGGCAGTGTATCGTAGCGGTTCAGGCCGGTGACGGAATCAAGAACAATGATCCTGGCAGATCTTTCTATGTGCATGTGGTCGAACCCGCGGCGCGAATTTTCCTTCCGCTCATTATGAAGTAGAATGGGCTTATCAAGATCAGTACGCCATGAGAGGAGTCAACCATGAAGTACCTAGTCACTCTTTCGATTCTGAGCATGTACCTTGTGGCTTGCACGGCTGCGTCTTCCCCTGGTAGCAAACAGTGTTCTTCTAACGGAGTTTGTATCAAGATAAAACTCGCAGAACCTATACGGCTCAACGAACCAACAACGGTGACGACCACAATCACTTCGGACAAGGATTTTTCTCAGGTGCAAATTGCAATTGCTTCTGACGCTCCCGGCTTGTTGATAGAAGACAAACAGACATGGCAAGAAGGAACACAAGGTGAGAAAATTGATATCAAAGCGAATCGCCCTATTGATGTCTCGCGTAGGATTCTTATGCGTAAGGAGGGCAGATTTAATGTGATTGTGAGCGCGATGGCGTCTACATTCCGAGTTGAAGACTCCGTTTACGTCATTATCACAAAGGACAACGGAAAAGTCTATGAACCAGGACAACCAATCCCAACCGCTCCATTCCGCCGTCTCCCAACACTGCCTCCCAACGAACGCCTAAAAGGGCCGCTAACGCCGCCCAGCGCCTTGGGTACGGCAGCTCCGCCCTTAGGAAGAATTACACCAGCGCTACCGACCGCACGACCACCGACGCGAGCTCCAATCCCTCCGACTCCTACAAGTCGAGCATACCCGTAACTCATAAGGGAAGCAACGTCTGATTGAATATGCTATCAACTGTGCCGCACACCCACAACGGTCGTTTGGCTGGGAATTGGAAGTCACGTCCAATTCGCCTGCTGTTGCGTGTTGCTACACGTTCACTGTTCACTGGAATCTGACTACGGACTTAGGACTCGCTTTTGACCGCATTTTGACTTGAACTGCTTATCTTACTAATAGTAAAACCTAATCATCGGTAGTGGTGTCGCTGCCGAACTGACCGTTACTGAAGGTGACGAATGCCTTTCGATACTTTTGGCGTGCTATCGAAGGGTTTTTTTATTTCCATTCACCGGAGCCAGAGCCATGTCAATAAAACTGAGCCGGCGTAATTTTCTCAAAACGACCGCGGCATTCGCCACCTTGTTCGCAGGCAGCCATGCCTTCCTCGGCCAGCCCGATGGGGTGGCTGCGGCGTCTAAAGATCAAGTTCCCCGATTGATTCCCACCGTGTGCGGAATGTGCGAGGCGCGCTGCGGCGTCCTGGCGTACACCCAGGGACAAAAACTGCTCAAGTTGGAAGGCAACTTTCGGCACTCGCACAGCTTGGGCAAGATTTGTCCCCGCGGCGTGGCCGGCGCAAAATTCCTGGACGATGCCGATCGTCTCAAATCCCCGCTCAAGCGCGTCGGCAATCGCTTCGAGCCGATCTCCTGGGATGTCGCGCTGACGGAAATCGGCGCGCAATTATCGCAAATCAAACAGCGGCTCGGCGCGCAAGGTCTCGCTTGGCTGCGCCACCCCGAGATTTCGGATGCATGGGACGTGCAGTTCATGCGCGCGTTCGGATCGCCCAACCTCTTCGCCACCACGAGTCTTGGGCGCGCGTCCCGGAACGCCGCCGCGCAACTGACGGTCGGCGATGTGCCCGTTTTCGATTTTGCCCACTCGCGCTATATCTTGATCTTTGGGCGCAACCATGCGGAAAGCATCTTCACCGCCGATATTACCCGCCTCGCCGAAGCAAAGGAGCGCGGCGCGCACCTGGTCGTATTTGATCCGCGCCTTTCGAATACGGCCGCGCTCGCGCAGGAATGGATTTCCCTCAAGCCGGGCACGGACGGCGCGCTGCTCCACGCGCTCATGAACGTCCTGGTTACCGAAAAACTGTACGACGCCGCGTTCGTGGAGAAATATACGGTCGGCTTTGCTCAACTCGCGGATTATGTGTTGGACAAGACACCCGGTTGGGCCTCGCATATCACCGACGTGCCGGCTGACACGATTCGCCGCATCGCGCGCGAATTAGCGTCGCAAAGGCCGGCGTGCGGCGTGGATCCCAGTTGGCACGGCGCGTGGGGCAGTCTCTACGGCAACAGTCTGCAAACCGCGCGCGCCGCGCTGTGCGTCAACGCGCTATTAGGCAGTTACGGCGCGATCGGCGGCCTACAGTTTTCGCCCAAGCCCAATTTGGCCGCGCTGCCTTTCAAGGCGCTGCCGCCCGTCACGGCCAAACGCGTCGACGGCGTCGGCGACGGACGTTTCCCACTTGGCTCGCCCACGGAAGGCGTGCCGCAACTCTTGCCCGAGATTATCATCAGCGGCAAACCCTACCCGGTCGGCGCGTTGATCGTCAATCACGCCAATCCCGCGCGCTCTTTGCCGAATACCCAAAAGGCCGAGCAAGCGCTCCGCAAATTGGAACTCCTCGTGGTGATTGACGTGCAAATGAGCGAGACCGCCGAGTTGGCGCACTATATCCTGCCCGAATCAAGTTTCCTGGAACGCGATGATCCCCTCGCGATTTCGGCGCGGCTGGTTCCCGAAGTGGCTCTGCGCCAAGCCGTCGTCAAGCCGCGTCACGATACCCGCCCCGCCCACGAGATCATCGCCGGTCTAGCCAAGAGCGTGGGACTCGAGTCCGCGTTTGGCTTTACGGCGCGGCAGTCCGTCGAGGCGCAGGTCAAGCCGACCACTGAATCGTTGACCGCGCTCGATAACGATGGAGTTTGGCAAGAAGATTACAAGCCGGTCAACGGCGTGGCCCGCTTTGCGACTCCGAGCGGCAAAGTGGAATTAGTTTCCGATACGCTGAAGAAAGCGGGCTTTGATCCCCTGCCCGCTTATGAGCCACCCTTGGCCGAGCCGGGCTTGCACGATTTTCGGCTGCTCACGGGCCATGAGTTCGCGCACACCGGCACGAGCACGCAAAACAATCGTTACCTGGCGGCGCTGTGCGACGAGAACCAATTGTGGATTCACCCCGCGCGAGCGGCGCGCTTGGGCATCGAGAACGGTAGTTGGGTTGTCGTCAAATCGGCCACGGACCAAGTGCGAGTCAAAGCAGTATTGACCGAAGGCATTCACCCCGAAGCCGTCTGGCTGGCGCATGGTTATGGTCATGGCACGCGGGGGCAGACCCGCGCGTTCGCAAAAGGCGCGAACGACAACATTTTGACCGCGGATCGCGCCGAGCCGATGGCCGGGGGCGCAGTGCTGGGCGAGACGATCGTCACGGTAGGACGGGGGTAAGAAATGCCCAAATATGGATTGGTGATTGACCTAACGAAATGTGTCGGCTGCCGGACTTGCACTACCGCATGCCAAACCCAAAACGAGTTAGAGCCATACGAGCGCTGGGTGCGCGTGCAAGAAATCGCCGAGGGCAAGTTCCCCGCCGCCACCAAGCGCTTCCTCACCGTGCAATGCCAGCATTGCGATAAGGCGCCGTGCATTTCCGTATGCCCGGTCCGCGCGAATTACAAGCGCAAAGACGGCATCGTGATGATTGACGAAGACCGCTGCGTGGGCTGCAAATATTGCATCGTCGCGTGCCCCTACCAGGCGCGCATCTTTAACGAGGATCGCGGGGTCGCGCAAAAATGTTGGCTGTGTTACGCGCGCGTCGAAAAGGGTGTTGCGCCGGCGTGCGTGATCGCGTGTCCTGCCGGAGCGCGTTACTTTGGCGACTTTGAGGACCCGGAGAGCGATGTGTCGCGGCTGGTCGTGCGTCGCAAAGCAACCAAGCTGCGACCGGACTTGGGCACGGAACCGAGTTTGTACTACATTAGATCGTAGGGTAGGACAAATTGCCAATTTGTCCTACGGGAGATAGCAACCATGGCTTGGGGATTTCCAATTGCAATGTACCTGTTCCTCGCCGGGATGGGCGCCGGCGCCTTTATCACCGCGGTCGCCGCGGAGATCTATAACAAGGTCGCCTATCGCCCCTTGATTCGCGCCGGCTTGATTTTGAGCGGCATCCTGGTCGGATTGGGCATGCCGTTCCTGATCGCCGATTTGGGCGCGGGACGCACTCAGCCGTGGCGGCTAATCTGGTTGATCAGCAATCCCACCTCGCCCATGACGTGGGGCGTGTGGGTGCTCACGCCCTTTATTCCCCTCGGGCTCGTGCTGGGCTGGCTTGAGGTAGATTTTCTAAATCCGCCTTGGCGCGTCGTGCGATGGTTTCGCGCGTGGGCCTTGCGCTGGCGCACGCGGCTGCTCCAAGTCGGCGCGCTGCTCGCGATCGCCATCTCTATCTACACCGGCCTGCTGCTCGGCGTCGTCCACGGCGTTCCGTTGTGGAATACTTCGATTCTGCCGATGCTCTTTTTCGTTTCGGCGCTGTCCACCGGGTTGGCCGCGTGCGTCGTGCTCTCGCAAGTGACCGCGGTCAAAATGGAGCACGATGGCGTCCATCTCGCCAAGAGTTACTTTTACTTGAACCAAATCCACTCGGCCCTCATCGTGATCGAAACGGTCTTTATTTTCTGCTGGCTCTTTATCGTGGCCAATGGCTCGGTGACGGCCGCGCTGAGCGTGGACCTGCTGCTCACCGGCCAATACAGTTTGTACTTTTGGATTGGCATCGTGTTCTTCGGCGTGGTTGACCCGCTCATTATCTACATCTATGAAATTGTTCTGCACCGACCGCTCAAACCGTATTGGGTGCTCATCAGTGACTCGAGCGTGATCTTGGGTGGCTTGGTCCTGCGTTATCTCGTGATCGCGGCCGCGGTACCCATCGTGCTGACTTGATTCAGGTGACCCCCTCCGTGGAGAAACAAATGGCTGACGCTGAAATCCAAGCTGATATTCCGGCCGCCGCGCGCGCGGCCGCGCGGTTCTCGCTGGCGAAACTCATCGCGGCGCTCATCGTTTTCGTCCGCACCCACAAGCGCGCCTTGATCTTTGCCGGCAGCGCGATCGGGGTGATTCTGATTGCGGGTACGACCACCGTCGTCGTTTCGCAGCAACCGACCTTTTGCGCGACCTGCCACGAAATCCGTCCCGCCTACGACCAATGGCGTCCATCGTCGCACTATGGCGTGACGTGCGTCAACTGTCACACCGAGCCGGGACTGGCCGGCTACGTCAAAATCAATTTGGTCGGGGCGCAGCATCTCGTCACGCACTTGACGTCGGATTATCGCGTACCGGCGGAGGCGGACGTCAGGGACGCGAGCTGCCTGACCTGTCACCCGCGCGAATCTCGCCCGGAAGAGAGTTTGCGTACCACTTTGCGCGTGGCGCATTCCAAACATGACAAACAGCAGTGTTCCGACTGCCACGGTCGCCTGGTCCACCTGAACGGCGCGGACGAGATTTCGGCCGCGCCCAAAGCGCACGACGTCCGCGATTGCACCGTCTGCCACACGCCCGAGAATCTCAATCCGCACGGTTACGCGACCTTGACGTGTACGAGCTGCCACAGCGGGCTTATCCCCAAACACGAGGAAGCGCGGCTGCGCGGCGTGATGCCAAGGGCCAGTTGCCAAGAGTGTCATCAAAAAGAAAAGGTGGGCAGCCCGGAGTATTGTCAGACGTGCCACGTGAGTCCGCACGGTATTTCCGTGCCGTGCAGCCGCTGCCACACTTCCAAGACCACATGGACTGAGCACACGTTCAATCATCCGACCGCTTTGGCCGGCAAACACGCCACGCTCGATTGCGCCAAGTGTCACGCGAACAAGGCGCTCGCTACAATGAAGTTTACGTGCAGCGAGTGCCACACACCGCCGAGCGCGCATCCAGGGACGATCGCCGGCGCGACCGGCGAATGCACGAATTGTCATACCCAGCAAGGTTGGAAGCCCGCCAAAATGGCCAAGGCGCTGCCCGCCAATCACGCGGGCCGCACAACTTGTATGGCATGTCATGGTCTCTTACCCCAGCCCAAGCTGCCGGCCGACCACCAAGGCCGGACCGACGCCACTTGCACGAGCTGCCACAAAGCGCCGTGAGGGACAGTCAACAGTGAACAGTGAACAGTGAACAGTGAACAGTAGACAGTGAACAGTAGACAGCATTCAGTTGACTGTTGACTGTTCACTGTTCACTGATTTGCGTTCCGACATATTGTAGTGTAATATAGCCCCCGCTTCCGACGGTGATGTCGCCGTCGGACCTGCGTTACCGAAGGTGACGACTGCCTTTCAATGTGTTTGCCATTGATAGGCATTTTGTTTTGCTCGTAAACCACCAGGAGGAGTGGAGCATGACTCGTATTCGCGGATCGTGGCATCGGCTGCGCGCAATCACCGGACGCCAATGGGCCTTTGGCGGTATCACCGCCGTCGTTCTCTTGCTCGCGTTGGCGGGCACGCTTTATGGCTGGGAATATACCAACAGTCCGGCGTTCTGCGGCACGACCTGCCACACGATGCCCCCGGAATACAACGCGTGGCAGCGATCCCCGCACGCCCGGGTCAGCTGCGTCGAGTGTCATCTCGGACGCGACATCATCACGACGACGTTCACCCGCAAGGCCGGCGACATTATGCATTTGATCCGTTATTCCAGCGGCCAATTCAAATTCCCGGTTCACGCCGACTCCATGCTGCCGGCGCGCGAATCGTGCGAGAAGTGCCACTGGCCGGAAAAGTTCTCAGGCGACCGCGCCGTCACCGTCAAGCGCTACGATAGCGACGAAAAGAACGCCCAGATCGCCACTTATCTGCTGCTGAAAACCGGCGGCGGGACGATGCGCGAAGGACGCGGGTTGGGCATTCACTGGCACATCGAGAACCAAGTCTACTTTGTCGCGACCGACGAACTGAAACAGAACATCCCGTGGGTTCAGGTCGTCGACCCCAATGGCAAGACCACCACGTACGTGGACGTCGAGAATCCACTCCCGGCAGATCAGGTCAATCGGCTCGAAAAGCGCCGGATGGATTGCATTGACTGCCACAACCGTATTTCGCACACCTTCCGCTCGCCCACGCAAGCCATTGACAACGCGCTCGCGCTCAAGCAGATTGACGAGACGATTCCCTTCATCAAGAAAAAATCGGTCGAGGTCCTCTCCGCTTCTTATAGCAACTTTGCGGACGCGAACAAGGCGATTGAGCGGCTGGAGGGCTTTTATCAGCAGAACTATGCCGAATACTACAAGAGCCGCACCGCCCAAATCAAATCGGCGATTGATTTCCTAAAGACCACCTACCAATCCCTGGTGTTTCCGACTCAGGACCTTTCGTGGACGACCCACCCGGACAACATCGGTCACAAGGATTATCCCGGCTGCTTCCGCTGCCATGACGGCAAGCATTTGACGCAGGACAATAAAGAGGCGATCCGCCTCGAGTGCAATATCTGCCACACGCTCCCCGAGGTGGCGACCGCCTCCAGTCCGGCACCGGTCATTTCGTTGATCAAGACCGACGAGCCGGAATCGCACAAGCAAACGACCTGGCTCGCGCAGCATCGCACAGTGTTCGACTCGACCTGCCAGGCCTGTCACGACACGAACAACGCCGGCGGTCAAGACAATACTTCGTTTTGCTCCAACAGCGCGTGTCACGGGACTGAATGGCGCTTTGCCGGTTTGAACGCGGTTGGATTGGCCAAGGTGTTTCCACCGCCGGTTTCGCGGCCCGGCGATCCGAACGTGACACCCAAGACCATCCCGCATCCCATCGGCGGAAATCCCGACTGCCAGATCTGCCACGCGCAGGCCAGTAAAGTGCGCCCTTACCCCGCCGACCATATCGGACGCAAGAATGAGGTTTGCCTTGCGTGCCACAAGCCCGCGATTCCCGCGCCATCCACCACGCCCACCGCAGGCACGACCGCGGCCGGCGCGCCGCCGCCGGTGACACACGACACGGCGGGGCGCACGCAGTGCTTGGGCTGTCACGGAACCGGGGCGGCGGGTGTGCCGCAAGTGCCCCAGTTCCACAAGGACGCGAACCTGGGCAACGACAAATGTCTCGCTTGCCACAAATCGGGCGTCGCCGCGCAGCCGACCACCGTCCCCACCTCCGCGCCGACGACGACTGCGCCGGCGACCGGCGGTCCGAAGCGGATTCCCGCCAGCCACGCCGGGCGAACGGGGTGCGTGGTCTGCCACGCGCAAGGCATCGCCGGCGCGCCCAAGTCGCCGCCCAACCACGCCGGCCGAACCGACGAAACGTGCAAGGCGTGCCACCAAGGGCCGTAGCGCACATGACAGTTGTCCCTCAACCGTCGGTACATTCGTATCAACCTTATACAAAACCCTTGACACTGGAATCTCGCGCGCCTTATAATGGTATCACAAGCACTGAGGATGGTGTTTGCGCAAAGCTTTAGGGCGGAGATCGCCTTTGACGCTCGCTTGATCGCGGTCGTCAAAGGCGTTTGTTTTTGGCGTACGGCAACAACTCGCCGTTGCTGAGGAGGAATCCACATGGCGCAGAATGTAAACATGTTCGGCAAACGCTCTTCGCCCGAACCGGTGACGCGTCGCGGCTTTTTGCAGTGGGCGCTCGGCACGGCTTTCGTAGCCACGATTAGCGGCGTCGTCATCCCAATCATTGGATACCTGTGGCCGCCGGCGCGACGCGGCGCGGGCGGCGCGTCGCGCCTCCTCGTCGGCCCGGCGAAGGACCTGCCGGTGGGCCAAGCGAAGGTGCTGCCGGTAAATGACAAGCCCGTCATTGTCGTCAATACCGCGCAAGGCGGCATAAAGGCATTCTCCGCGATCTGCACCCATTTGGGCTGCGTGGTCGAATGGCACCAGAGCAAACAATACATTCTGTGTCCCTGCCACGATGGACGATTTAATGCGGTCACCGGCGCGGTCATTTCGGGCCCGCCGCCGTCGGCGCTGCCCGCCGTGCGCGTGTCGGTCGAGAACGGCGACATTTACGTGGGAGGCGCGTGATGCAAAAAACGGTTTCCCGGCGACCCGCTGATTGGATCAATGCGCTCATTGACTGGATGGACGAACGCGTCGCCATTCGCCAAATCGTCGCGTATGCCATGCACGTTTCGATCCCGCGCAGCGCGCACACATTTTACCTCGGCGGAATTACGCTCTTCTTCTTCATCGTCCAGGCCATAACCGGCATTCTGCTCGCGCTCTACTATCACCCCACGCCCGAGGCCGCGTACGACAGTATCCTGTTCATCATGAACGACGTCAACTTTGGGTGGCTCGTCCGCAGCGCCCACGCGTGGGGCGCGAACCTGATGATCGTCTTTTGCGTCCTACACCTACTGCGCGTTGTGGTGCAAGGCGCTTACCGCGCCCCGCGCGAAATGACCTGGCTGGTCGGCATCGGACTGTTACTCCTCACCTTGGGCTTTGGCTTTACCGGCTACTTGCTGCCGTGGGATGAGCGCGCGTTTTGGGCCACGACGGTGGGCACGCAAATCGCCGGCTCGGTTCCTTTGATCGGCAACTACATCCAGGATTTCTTGCGCGGCGGCCCCGACTTGAGCGCGTTGACGCTTTCGCGCTTTTTCGACGTGCACGTTTTGATTCTGCCGCTTTCGCTCGCCGGCGCGCTCGGCATCCACTTGCTCTTCATCCACCAACAAGGTCTGGCCGACCCGGAAGAAAGAGACGAGTAGCAAGTCCGAAGTTGCAAGTGCCTAAAGTGTAAAGTAAAGAGAATGGGGTTGCAACTTCGCACTTGGCACTTGCCACTTTAGACACTTCCGACTTTAGGCATTTCTAACTTGCAACTTGACCTGGAGCATCCCATGGCTGAAGAAAAACCCAAGAAACAAAAACAACTCCTCCCCTTTTGGCCGCATTATTTGCTCAGCGAGTTCATTGCGTGGTACGTGATGTTGGCGGTCTTGATCGGTCTTGCCTCGCTGATGCCCGCCGAGCTGACGGCCAAGGCGGACCCATTCCGCACCCCGGCGGACACAAAACCCGAATGGTACTTTTTGTTTCTCTACCAACTCCTCAAAGACGCCGCGTTTCTCAGCGTAATCCATCCGGAGTTGCCCAAGCTCGCCGGCATCATATTACCGGGGATCGGTCTGGCGCTCCTCGCCCTCTTGCCATTCCTCGACCGCACGAAAAGGCGACCGGCGCGCGAACGACCGCTAATGCTTGCCATCGTCGTCATCATTTTGTTACTGATCATTTTCCTGACGGTCAGAGGCACAGCGCACGAAGGCGTTACATATCTCGTTCCTCCACAAGGGTTGGTGTGAGGTCACAATGAAGAGTCGCTTGGTCCGGATATTCTTGCTCATTGCGCTCGCGCTCGTACTGGGGTTGTTTTTGCCCTATCTCGTCGCGCACGCCAGTCCGCCTGCGCAAGGGGGCCCGCCCCCCATCCCGCACGCGAAAGAAGGTCGAACCGATTGTCTCGCCTGCCACGAGAAAGGGCTGAGCGGCGCGCGCAAGGTCCCACCCGATCACGCCGGCCGCACGAACGAAATGTGCGTGGCGTGCCATCAGGTCAAACCGGGCGCGCCCGCGGCAGGCGGCACTCCCGCGCCGTCCACCTCTGGCACAATCCCGACCATCCCGCATATCGTCGAAGGACGCGAACAATGCCTGGCGTGTCACCAGGCCGGCATCGGGGGCGCACCCAAAGTGCCCACGAACCACGCGGGTCGGACGAACGAGCAGTGCCGCACGTGCCACCAAGCCAAAGTGCTCCCTCCGGTCGTCGTTCCGACGCGCGTCGCGTCCTTGCCCAACCCGACCAACCAAAACACGTGCGCCGAGTGCCACACGACCCAAGGCGGCGCGAGCGCTGAAATCGTGGCGCAGCATGTTTCGAGCGTCCATGCGGCCCGCGGCGTCCAATGCGTCGCGTGCCACGGCGGTGATGCGACCAAAAAAGTCAAAGAAGAGGCCAAGTCCAAGACCGCGGGTTATGTCGGCAAGCCGAAAACGGCCGAGATTCCCGCGCTGTGCGCCAGTTGTCACGCACGCGTGGAGCTGATGCGACAGTATGATCTCGCGACCGACCAGTATAGCCAATACCAGGTGAGCGTCCACGGCATCCAACTCGCGCAGGGCGATAACAACGTGGCGACTTGCTTTGTCTGCCACGACGGTCACGCCACCAAAGAAGTGAACGATCCATCGTCGAACGTCTACCCACAAAATGTGCCGGCCTTGTGCGCCCGTTGTCATTCGAATACGCAACTCATGCAGCCGTACAGTATTCCGACGAATCAATTCGATTTGTATAGACAGAGCGTCCACGGCATCGCGCTGCTGCAACGACAAGACCCCCGGGCGCCCTCGTGCGCCACGTGCCACGGCACGCATGGCGCGGCGCCGCCCGGCTTTTCAGAGGTGGCGAACGTCTGCGGCAGTTGCCACAGTGCAACCCAAGATTACTTTTTAAAGAGCCAACATGCGAGCAACGCGCCGGGGACGCCCAAGTGCGTCACCTGTCACGGCCGCTACGACGTGGGGCCCGCGAGCGAAGCGATGTTCGCCGACTCGGGGACGCGTGGCTGCCGGAGTTGCCATGCGCCGAATTCACCGCAAGCCGCGACCATCCAGCAGCTAGCCGACGCGATCACCACCAGCGCCAAAGCGTATGACGACGCCACCCTCGCGATCCAGCGCGCTGCCGGCACGGGTTTGATCGTCGCGCCGGAACAGGCCAAGCTGGCCGACGCAAAGACGAACCTCATCACCGCGCGCGCCGCGCAGCACACACTCGGTCTGGACACCGTTAAAGAGAAAACCACCAAGGCGACGGACATTTCCAAACAAGTGCAAGCCAATGCGGAAAAAGCCATCGGCGAAAGTGTCATTCGCCGTCAGGCCATGGTCATCGGTTTGTTCGTGGCGGCCATCGCGATTGGCAGTTTGTACCTGATCCGCCGCGAGCTGTACCGGCAACTGCCGCCAAAGGCATAGTTCGCCCAAACGACAGACCGCGGGTAGCCGCGTGCATAGAGTCTTGAACGTGCGACGCACCTCGCCGCCTCCGCTTCACTTCGGGGGTCTACGAGGTGCGTCGCACGTGTTTATGCGCTGATTGCCAATCTGACCAATTTATGCTATACAGGGTTTGGCGTCATCTTTCCTCTTTAGACCATAGGACTCGCGGTCAAGACTTGACCGCCATTCAGTCTGTCCCATTGGACAGGGGGAGGGCAAAATGACAGAAAGTGTCTACAAGGTGATCGAGCTGGTCGGCACGAGCACCGAGTCGTGGGAGAAAGCGGCAGCGGCGGCGGTGCAAATGGCGGCCGCGTCCCTGCGGGACCTCCGCGTCGCCGAGGTCGTCGAGTTGGACATGCACCTTGAAGAGGGCAAGGTCGTCGCCTATCGCGCCAAGGTGAAGGTCTCGTTCAAGTACGAACGCGAGCCGTAGCCGAAGCTCGGGTTCGTTGCGTCTCCAGCGCCTGGGATTGTTTTGCAGGCGCTGGAGAGCCAACTGCATTCTCAGGATTCGCGGGACAATGTGCCCGCGTGATTTTTGCGCGCGCACGGCGCAGACGCAGATGCAACGCAAGGATGGCAAAGATCAGTTTCAACCCAAGCTCTAATCCCTACGGGACGCTTCGCAGTCTCCAATCCCGAATCACTCGCCGCGGCGCGATGGCCGTGGTCCTGTCGCCCGATCGTCAGAAGGTGTTATTGCTGCGCCGCGAGTTTCTAGTGCTCTGGGACCTGCCAGGCGGCGGCGTCGAAAAGAATGAAAAGGCGGAGCGCGCGGCCGTCCGCGAGACGCACGAGGAGACCGGCTACGAGATCGAGCTTGATTGCCTGGTCGGCCGCTATACCCACCAATCCGTCTACGGGCGCGGCGACCAACTCACGCTCGCGTTTCGCGGGCACATCGTCGGCGGCAAGCCCAAGCATTTCGGCCTCGAGACGATGGGCCTGCGCTGGTTCCCCGTCGAACGATTGCCGCACAGCTTGGAAGGGCTGCATCGTCAAATTATCGCCGACGCGTTGGCAAATGCGCCCGAGCCATTTCAACGCCATCTCCCTTTCCCGCGCTGGAAGTTGTATCCGGCACGCGTCGTGTTTTTTGTTTTCCGCTGGATCAATAACGTGATTCGGTTGGTATTGCGACATGGATAAGAGTGGGAGAGGGGGAGAGTGGGAGAGGGGGAGACCGTTCTCCCCCTCTCCCACTCTCCCCCTCTATCTCGAACTGAGGTGAGACAATGATTCTCCGCGGTCGCGTGTGGAAATATGGTGATGACGTAAACACAGATGTGATTTTCCCCGGCAAATACACCTACACGGTGACCGATCCGAGCGAGCAGGCCAAGCACGCGCTCGAAGACCTCGATCCGACGTTCGCGGGCAACGTGCAGCCGGGCGATATTATTGTTGCGGGAAAGAATTGGGGCAACGGTTCGTCCCGCGAGCAAGCCGTGGGCTGCTTGAAATATTCCGGCGTCACCGCGATCATCGCCAAATCATTCGCGCGCATCTACTTTCGCAACGCGGTCAACAACGGTCTCGTGCCCATCGTCTGCGCGCCGGCCGTGGACGCCATCCAAAACGGCGAGACCATCGCCATTGATTTGGACGCGCACACCATTCGCTGCGCGGCCGGCGCGTTCGATTTTCCCGCGCTCTCGCCGTCGCTCTTGACGATCATCGAAACCGGCGGCTTGATTCCCATGCTGCGCCGCAAACTCGGCACGGAACATCTGCCGATGCCGGAGATCAAGGGGGAAGTTGGAAGTTAGAAGTTCGAAGTTGGAAGTTAGCGATTAACTTCGCACTTTAGACACTTCCAACTTCACACTTCCGACTTAAGGAATACCATGTACAAGATTGCGTGGATGCCCGGTGACGGGATTGGGATTGATGTGATGCACGCAGCGCGCGTCGTGTTGGATGCGCTTAAACTGGACGCGCAGTATATCCATGCGGACATCGGTTGGGACTTTTGGTGCTCGGAAGGCGAGGCGTTGCCCCGACGCACGCTCGACGTTCTCAAGTCGTCCGATTGCGCGCTCTTTGGCGCGATCACCTCCAAGCCGAAAGAGGAAGCCGCGCAAGAACTCGCGCCGAACCTGCGCGGCCAAGGATTCGTTTATCGCAGCCCCATCGTCCACTTGCGGCAAATGTTCGACCTGTACACCAACTTGCGCCCCTGCAAGGCCTATCGCGGTAACCCGCTGAATTATCGCGACGACATTGACCTCATCGTCTTTCGCGAGAATACGGAAGGTCTTTATTGCGGCGTCGAGTTTCACCCGCTGCCTGCGAACGTGCGCGGCGCGCTGGAAGAATCGTCCCAAGCGATGGGCGCGTTCAAGGACGTGGCCGCCGACGATATTGCGCTCTCGGCGCGCATCATCACGCGCCGCGGTGCGGAACGCATCGTGCGCCGCGCCTTCGAATACGCGCAGGCGCATGATTGCAAGTCAGTCACGCTGATCGAAAAGCCCAACGTGCTGCGCGAGACGAGCGGGTTGATGACACGGGTCGCGCGGCAGGTGGCGCGGGAATTTCCCAGCATCGAGTTTTGGGAAGCGAACATTGACGCGATGATGATGTGGCTCGTCAAAAATCCGCAGCAATATAGCGTATTAGTGACAAGTAATTTATTTGGCGATGTGGTCTCCGATTTGTGCGCGCAACTGGTTGGCGGTCTGGGGTTTGCGGCGAGCGGCAACATCGGCGACAAATTCGCTGTCTTTGAGCCGACCCACGGTTCCGCGCCGAAATACGCAGGACAGAACAAGGTCAATCCGCTAGCGACGATTCTCGCTGCGAAATTGATGCTGGATTGGCTCGGCGAGAACCAAAAGGCGGCGCAGCTGGAGAGCGCGATTGCCGCCGTCATCGCCGAAGGACGCATCCGCACGTATGATATGGGCGGCACGAACACAACGAGGGAGATGGCAGAGGCGGTGGCGGGGAAACTATGACACACTCATCTAACGATCAGCTGGCGGCGCTCGCGCGAAAAGTCGTGAGCGCGGCGGCCGAAAAGAATCGGGTTGTGCGCGCACTCGGCGGAGTCGCGGTCCACATGACGTGCCCGAGCTTTGAGACGCATCCGGCGTTGCAGCGCGCGGTCAAGGATGTGGATTTGGTCGCGCGGCGGAAGGATTTTGACGCCGCGGCGGAGGTGTTTGCCGGGCTGGGCGCGACGCTGCGCGCGAAAGAATCTGGCCAATGGAAATTCGACAAAGGCGGCATCGAAATCGAACTGGCCGTTCCAACCTTCCGTGAATATCATCGCATTGATCTCGGCCCGCGGCTTGCGCTCTCGTCGCCGACCTTGCCGCCCGCCGACCTGCTACTCATCAAATTGCAGCGTCGCGATTTTGTCGAAAAAGACCTTCAGGACTCGATCGCGCTGCTGCTCGACCATGATGTGGCAGAAACCGAAGATGGAGAGCGGATCAATGCGGACTATATTGCGAAACTGTGCGCGCGTGATTGGGGTTTGTTCACGACTGTGTACGACAACACGCTGGCGCTGGAAAAGACGCTCGACAAATTTCTCGGCGCAGAGGAGGCGCAACTCGTCTGGCAGCGGATCGAGCGGATTCAAGGGGAAATGGACCGGCAGCCAAAATCGCTCGGATGGATGCTGAATCAGATCATCAAGCGCCCGGCCCAAGTACCCGCATAGAAAAACCCGAAGGGTCTTGCGAGACCCTTCGGGTTTTTCTCTTTTTACACCGCAAACTCGTACGAACAATTCGGACACATCACCAGCCCGCACCGCACCGCGAGCGCGCACGCCGAGCATTGCATCGCCTCACCGACGCGAAACTCCTTGCCACACAGCGGACAGCGGATTTGTTTCTCCTCTGCGCCCCTGCGCCCCTGCTCCTCTGCCGGCTGTCTACTGCCTGCCGCCTGCCTAGATAATGGCCAGCGCATAGTGCGCCACTCCTCCCACCACAATTGCGAGCGCGATCGTGAATGCCGAAATGCCAAGCGCGGCGCGCGTGCCCAACTCTTTGTTCAGAACCGCGACGGTCGCTATGCACGGAATGTAGATTGTGTTCACCAGCGAGTAGACGAACAACTGCTGCGGCGTCATGAACAAGAGGAGATTGTCCGCGCCCGCGCCATATTGGACGATGGCAAGCGTGACGAGGAATTGCAGCGCTAGTTCCTTGCGCAGCACCGCGAACAAGAGCGCCAGGCCCGCGACCGGCGGCAGCCCTAACCAACCTTCGACAATGGGCGAGAGCGGCGCGGTAAAGGCCCACACCGTATTCGTCTCGTACAGCGCGCCCATCACGAAGCTGCCGATCAAGACGATGGGCAGAGCCATCATCACAAATTCCTTGAAGCGATACCACGTTTTGCGGATCGTCACGCGCAGAGTCGGCACACGGAACGGGAACATCTCCATGACCAAATCGTCCGAGTGCCCCGGTATCACCCGATTCAACCCAATGCCAACCGCGATCAATAGTCCGAACGAAATGAGCAGCAGCGCCGCGCCGTACTGCCATCCCGCAAACAGCGCCGCACCGCCCGCAATCACGGCCACCCGCGCGCTGCACGGCGTCATCACCACCAGCGTGCTGGCGATGATGCGCTCGCGCCGTGTGGTGAGCACCCGCGTTCCCATGATCGCCGGAACGTTACAGCCGGCGCCCGCGAGGAGCATGATCGCCGCGCGCCCGTGCAGTCCAAACCGCTTCATCAGCGCGTCGAGCAGGAACGCGAGCGAGTTCATATACCCGCTGTCTTCGAGCACCGCGAGCGCGATGTAGAACGTGAGCACGTACGGAATGCCAATACCCAGTGACGCTTCGATACCGGCGTCCAAGCCCCACAGCGCGATATTGCCCAACGCGCTGTCGCCCAACACCCACGCGACGGCCGATTGAATCAACGGCGAGACCCAATCGCCCCAGAATCCTGAAAAGAGTTCCGCGAGTGTGCCGCCCGTCCAAAACAAGTATGCAAATAGCCCGACGAGCACAAGGATCAAAATCGGAAGGCCTGTCACCGGCTGGATTGACCATCGCCATAGTTTGTGCGAGATCGGTTCGCGCGGCGCAGATTGGACTAGAGCATCCTGCGCCAGCGCGTGCGCCAGTGAGTGCCGCGCGCGTGGGATGTGCATGCTGAGCGGCTCGCCGATGCGCGCTTCGGCCTCGGCCGCCAGGGCGCGCGCCTTGGCGAGAATGGACGCGCCATTCGGCATTTCGCCCACCGCCGGCGTCAGCCACGCATCTTCTTCGAGCAGCAACAGCGCAAGCGCGCGCGGGGACAAATCAAACGGTAGCTCTGCGAGAGTGCCCTGAATAAGTTTGGCGAGATTGCCAATCGCCGCTTCGATTTCAATGTCGTAAGTGGGCGCTGACGCGCTGCACGCGCAATGGGGCAACTCCGCCACGTTCGCCAGCAACGTGTCAATTCCCTCGCCGCGCGTCGCGACGGTGGGCACCACCGGCGCGCCCAAATCGCTGGAGAGGCGCTGTGTGTTGATTTCGATTCCCGCGCGTTTGGCTTCGTCAACAAGATTTACGGCGACGACTAGAGGCAGACCGAGATCGAGATATTGCAGTACGAGATAGAGATTGCGTTCGAGATTCGTGGCGTCGGCGATCGCGACAATGGCGTCGAGATGATTCTCCAACACCGCCTGACGCGCGACCCATTGGTCTTCGCTCAACGCGCCAAGCGCGTACGTCCCCGGCAAATCCATCACGCCGATCTTTTGACCTTTGAAATGCACCGAGCCGAAATTCAGCGCGACGGTTTTCCCCGGGTAATTCGCCGTCTCGACACTGGCACCCGTCAAGCGATTGAACAGCGACGATTTGCCGACATTCGGATTTCCGGCGAGCGCGATCGTGAGGTCGGCCTGTCCAAAATGTTTCGTGCTGACGTGGCAAGAAGACATTTCAGTTCTCCAGTCGCACCCAGATTCTCGCGGCCAGATCGTGTCCCAAGGCATAGTGCGCGCGGCCTACGCGCACCAGCACCGGCCCATCGAATGGCGCCTTGTTCTCAACTTGGATCTGGACATTCGGCAACAACCCGAGGGTGGCGAGATGTTGCAGCGCCACAGGCGTCTCCTGCGCGATGCGAACAATCGTCGCGTGGGCGCGCGGCGCGCATTGGTCAAGCGGAACCGCGCTCGGGTGAGTCGCAGCGCCGTAGGCGTTTGGGATGGGGTTGCCGTGTGGGCACGTCTCGGGATCGCCCAACTGCGACGCAAGCTGGCGCTCGGCTTCGGGCGAAACGACGTGCTCGAATTTGTCCGCTTCCTCGTGGGCGCGCACCAGATCCAGGCCAAGCACATCGGTGAATAACCGCTCGGTCAGACGATGGCGGCGCAGCAAGGTGTGGGCGCGCTCGCGGCCGGACTCGGTCAACGCAAGCGTACCGGATGCTCCTCCACTCAACAAGCCCTGCTCGACCAGCGGACGCAACTGCGTATCCAACGCCGGGCGCGACAGATTTAGCTCGTGGGCGAGGTCCGCCGGCGAAACGGCGTTGGCATTCTCGGCGGAACGGGCCAGCGTGAGGAGAATCATTTCTTGAATCTCGGCGCGGGGCGCCGATTGAGGGTTTCGAGAAAAAATCTTGGGCATCGTTGTCACCTGTAAAGTAATAAAAACACTCAGTGTTAGTATATACTAACACTGAGTGCGCGTCAATAATTTTGGGTCAGAGTTTGGTCAGAATCAGGTCAAATCGGGTGTGGGAGTGTGGACGTATGGGAGTGACACCCATACGCCCATACTCCCGCACTTGCATTCCTCAGACGTTGAACCGTATATTTAGGATATCGCCGTCGTGGACGATATACTCTTTGCCTTCGAGTCGGAGCAGGCCGCGCTTGCGCGCCTCGACCATATCCCCTGCCGCGATCAGATCGGTATATGAAATGACTTCGGCGCGAATAAAGCCGCGCGCGAAATCGGTATGAATCGTGCCTGCGGCGTCCACCGCGTTCGCGCCGACCGGAACGGTCCACGCGCGTACTTCGTCCTCGCCGACCGTAAAGAACGATTGCAGGCCGAGGAGCGCGTACGAAAGGCGAATCACTTTGGCCAGGCCCGGCTCTTCGATCCCGTACTCTTTGAGAAATTCGGCGGCGTCTTCGGGCGACATTTGTGCCAGTTCCATTTCGAGCTTGCCTTGCAGGGCGGCGAGCACCGTCTTGGAGTGTTGATAATCTACGATCTCGCGAGGGTTCTTCACGGCGCGCTCGCCGGTGTTAAAGACGACGAGTTGCGGTTTGGCGGTTACCAGCGCGAGGTTCTTCATGAGCCGCAATTCTTCCGCGTTCAATTCCAAATCGCGCAGCGGCTTGGCGTCTTCCAATTGCGGCTTAAAGCGCCGCAGTAGGGCTTGCTCGCTGCGCAACTGCTCGCGCTCGACCGGAGTGCCGCCGCCTTTGGTGAGGCCGGCATCCAGCCGGTTCAGACGCCGCTCGACGACGGCGAGGTCGGAGAGGATCAATTCCGTATCGAGAATCTCGAGGTCGCGCGCGGGGTCAATCGTCTCTTCGATGTGGGGGACCGTGGGATCTTCGAAGACGCGGACGACGTGCAAGAGCGCATCGTTCTGGACGATTTGGTTGAGCAGGCCTGTCGTGAGCGCAGCCGAACGATTGCCGTCCATCCCACCCTTTTCGCCGATGCCGCGCGCGAGGCCCGCGATGTCGTTGTACTGCACGCGCGCGTGAATCGTCTTGCGCGGCTTGAACATCTTGCTCAGTGCGTCCACGCGCGAATCGGGCACGTCCACCATCGCGGTGTGGATTTCCAGCTTGCCGGACGAGAACGCCTCGGTCTCGACGCGGCCGCGCGTCAGCGCATTAAAGACGGTTGTTTTGCCGCTGTTGGGTAGTCCAATGATTCCGATTTGCATAGCACAGATTATAGCATACGCGACGAAAAAACAAAACCGCAATTGAATTGGACGCGGACGAGCGCGGATAAACGCGGAAAAAAGAAAATCTATCCGCGCTTGTCCGCGCTCGTCCGCGTCCCGTTAAATGCCTTTTGCCAGAATTTCCCGCAACCTTTCCTGGATTTCCGGATCGAGCGACATTAGCGCGAGTTTGTTTTGCGTCGGCTTGGGGTCGTAATCAATGTGATGGATTTGCAGGCGACCGTCCTCCCACGCAGCGAAGGTCGCGCTGGGCAAGCCGTGGCGCGGCTGTCCGAGACTACCGGGGTTGACGATGTACGTGTTGCCGATGCGCCGGATCGCCGGTACGTGAGTGTGCCCCAACAAAACGACATCGGCATCAATTCCTTCCAACTCGGAGCGCAGCCGATTCTCCGATGCGGTCGCAATATCGAGTCCGCGTGTCAGCGGCTCGCGCGGCGTCCCGTGCGCGAGAAAGAATCGCGCGCCGCCGAGTTCCACGCGTGCGGTCGTGGGCAACGATGCGAGGTAGGCGAGATCGGAAGGGCGTAGTTGCCGCAGCGTGTGGTCGCGCGTGGCAATCGCCAGTTCAAGATACTCGTCGGGTGAGGCAAAGTCCGCGCCGGTCGCGGTCGCATGGTCGTGGTCGCCTTGCACGACGTGCGTTGCGTGAGCGCGTACCCAGCCCAGACACGCGGCGGGGTCAGGCCCGTAGCCGACGAGATCGCCGAGAAATAGCAGCGCGTCCGGCGCCTTTTCAACGGCGTGCAGCGCGGCCAGCGCTTCGAGATTTGAATGAAGATCGCTAAATATCAGGATTCGCATAGGTCAATGTGCCAATTATACAATGAGCCAACGAACCAAGCAACCTGTGCTCGGCTCATTGGCTCACCGAGGTGACCTTGGTCATTGGCTCATTGGCTTATTGGCTCATTTTCTTGCCCACTGCTTCTTCCCATCCTCATACGCATCGCCGCCGTACATGTCGTTCACGACGATGACGGGGAAATCCTCGACCTCGAGTTTTTGCAGCGCCTCTGCGCCCAACTCCTCGTACGCCATCACTTGGGCCTTTTTGATGCGCTGTGCGATGAGCGCCGCCGCGCCGCCGGTCGCGGCGAAATAGACCGCTTTGTATTGCTTGATCGCGTCTTTGACCGGCGGCAAGCGCAAGCCCTTGCCGATCATGCCCTTCAAGCCCTCGGCCATCAGCCGCGGCGCGTAGCGGTCCATCCGTCCGCTCGTGGTCGGTCCTGCCGAGCCGATCACTTTGCCGGGCTTGGTGGGCGACGGACCCATGTAATACACGATTTGCCCGCGCACATCCACCGGCAATGGCTCGCCACGATCCAGTGTCTCGACCATGCGCTTGTGCGCCGCATCGCGTGCCACGTAAATCGTTCCGGTGATTTCGATCTTGTCGCCGGCGTGCAACTGCGCTATCATTTCATCGGTTAGGGGGGTTGTTAATTTCATAGCACCGTCTCCTTGAATCGCGCGCTGTGGCATTGTACGTTGACGCCGACGGGCATGCTGGCGATGTGGCAGGGCGCGGTTTCCACGTGAACGGCGAGACTCGTGATGCGCCCGCCCAAACCCATCGGCCCGATGCCGAGATTGTTGATGCGCGTCAGCAAATCGCTTTCGAGCGCGGCAAGCTCGGGATCAGGATTCGGATGTCCAACGGGGCGCAGCAATGATTTTTTCGCGAGCCACATGGATTGATCGGCGTTGCCGCCGATGCCGACGCCGACGATGGTCGGCGGGCAGGGGTTGGAGCCGGCGCGATCAATCACGCCGGATACAAAATCCAAGACGCCCTGCCGTCCATCGGCGGGCTTGAGCATGCCGAGCGCGCTCATGTTTTCGCAGCCGCCACCTTTCGGCATGACGGTGATCTTGAGTTGGTCGCCGGGCACGATTTCCGTGTGAATCATCGCGGGCGTGTTGTCTTTGGTGTTGGCGCGCGCGGAGAACGGGCGCGCCACCATGGACTTGCGAAGGTATCCTTCGGTGTAGCCCTTGCGGACTCCGGCGTTAATTGCCTCGTTCAAATCTCCGCCGCAGATGTGCACGTCCTGTCCCAACTCGACGACGATCACCGCAACGCCGGTATCCTGGCAGAGCGGGAATTCTCCGTCGCGCGCGATCTCGGCGTTGCGAAGCAGTTGCTCGAGAACCTCACGGGCGGTCGGCGATTCTTCGATCTCGCGCGCGTTACGCAACGCGGCGATCACATCCTCGCCGAGAAAATGGTTGGCTTCGACCGCGAGGCGAGCTACGGTCTCGGCGATCTGTGCAGCTTGAATTTCTCGCATAGTTGCCTCATTGCACTAGATTGGATGGTTACCATTGGAGTTGAGCCACAAAGGCGCGCGTGTCCACCATGTGCTTGTCGAGCGCGAGCGCGCGTGGCTCTAGGCCAAACGCCAGCCCCATCAGTTGAGAAATGAAAATAATCGGAATTGGTTTTTCCAAGTTGAGCGCGGCTTGCCGCGTGTCGAGATTGACGTGGCATAGCGGACACGCCGTCGTCACAATGTCGGCCCCGACCGCCTGCGCGTTTTCCAGAATCCGCCGCGTCAATTTGTGTACGACCTCGGTGCGGGTGAGCGACAAACTCCCGCCGCAGCACTCGGTCTTGAACGACCAATCGAGCGGCGTTGCGCCAAGTTTCTCGACCATGCGATCCAACTCGGTCGGATTTTCGGGATGTGCCGCGCCGGTTATCTTGGGTGGGCGCGTCATCAGACAGCCGTAGTACGAAACCACTTTCAAGTCGCGGAGCGGCTTTTTCACGCGCTTGGCAATCGCGTCCAGGCCCACCCGTTGTTCCAAAACGTCGAGCAGCGATTGCACCTCGACCTGGTTCTGATACGTATAGCCGATTTTCTCGTCTACCTCTTTTTTGAGTTCGGGTTTCTGCTGAATGTCATGCTGGGCCGACTTGAATCGCGAATAGCACGACACGCACGGCGCGAGCACTTGGTTGAATCCGCTTTGTTCGACCAGCGCAAGGTTCTTGATCGGCATCGTAGTCGCCAGCAAATGATCGGTGCTGTGCGCGGGCGAACTGCCGCAGCAAGTCCAGCCGTCCGGTTCGTACAACTCGACGTTCAGTTCTTTCAAAATCGCGCGCGCCGAATGATCGAGTTCCGACGACAGGGAATGGAGCGAGCAGCCGGGATAATAGGCGATGCGATTTTCTTTCTGTTCGACCGGCTTGGCGCGTTTGGGCGAACGCGTGATGCCCGGTAGCATTTTCACCTTGCGCTTGCGCAGCATTTCGAGGCCCATCGGCACGTCCTTGAACGGCTGCTTGGTCCGCAGGTTCATCTCGGCAATCAGCCCCAACTCATAGGCGCGTCCCAGCCAGCCGGCGTTCCGCAGAAACACTTGGCGGAAGAGCGCGATCTCGGGGATCTTGGGCTTATAGCCGCGCTTGAGCGCGGTCATCGCCAATTGGTCGTTGATGCGCGGCGTGTCAATGCCTTGCGGGCAGCGCGTCACGCAAGTGTGACAGGACGCGCACAGCCAAATCGTCTTGCTGTCCAGCACGCGCTCGTCCTGACCCAATTGCAGCGCGCGCATAACTTGATTCGGCGCCAAGTCGAATTCGTCTGCCAGCGGGCAGCCGCTCGTGCATTTCACGCATTGGTAGCAAAGATAGACGTTCTCGCCGAGTTCGGACGTGATCTCGGTCGCGAGCTTATTTTTCGTGTCTACGGCCACAACGCACTCCTTGAATGTCATTGCGAGCTTTTTTGTTGCGAAGCAATCTTCTCCTGCATATTGGAGATTGCTTCGTCGCAAAGAACGCTCCTCGCAATGACAATATCAGTCTACGACCGGGCGAGGAAGCAATCCCGCTTTTTCTGTAATCGTGGCGATGACATCTTCCCACTCAATCGCCATGATGTGGACGCCCGCGACGCCGGGGATTTCGCGCATCTGCTGAATCTGCTCGACGCAGAGCTTGATGCCCTCTTCGCGCAGCGCGGCCGCTCTCGCTTTCTTGTCCTCGATGCCCTTGCCCGCGGCTTCCATGCGATTGACGATCTCGTCGGGCACGTCCATGCCGGGGACGGAATCGCGCATGTACTTGGCGGCCATCGCAGTTTTAAGCGGGCCGATGCCGGCGAGGATGTAGACCTTTTCGTGTACGCCGAGGTCAACGACGCGCTTCATAAATTCTTTGAACTTGGGCACATTGTAAATCAACTGCGTCTGAATAAAGTCAACGCCCGCTTGCGCTTTTTTCGCCAGCCGATACGGGCGAAATTCGAACGGATCGCCGAAAGGATTTTCCGCGCCGCCGATAAAGAGTTTCGGGTTAGCGCCCTTGATCTCTTCGCCGCATTGAAACTTGCCGTCGCGCAAGCCCTTGACCATCTGGATGAGCGTGATCGAATCCAAGTCGTAGACATTCTTTGCGGTCGGGTGGTTGCCGAATTGCTGGTGATCGCCGGAGAGGCACAACAGGTTACGCACGCCGAGCGCGTACGCGCCCAGCATATCGCTCTGCATCGCCAAGCGATTGCGGTCGCGGCACGTCACCTGCATGATCGGCTCCAGACCCTCTTGCACGGCGATCGCGGCCGCGGCGATGGACGACATGCGGACAATCGCGGTCTGATTGTCGGTGATGTTCGCGCCGTCGCAAAAGCCCTTGAGCAGTCTTGCCTTTTTGCGAACCACCTCTGGATCGGCATTCTTCGGCGGCCCCAACTCCGCCGTCGCGGCGAACTTGCCCGCGGTCAATATTTTTTCCAGCGTGCTGCCTGATTTGTAAGTGGGTGTTCCTTCAGCCATATTATCCTCCAGTGGTCAGTGAACAGTGAACAGTAAACAGTAAACAGTGTTCAGTATTCAGTTGACTGTTAACTGTTAACTGTTGACTGGTTACTGTCTACTCCTTAGCAAGCATCAAATCCTCGCGCGAGATCCGTCGCGGGCCGCCGTCGCGGCTGGTCTGCCAATTCTTCGCGGTGTTGATTTCGAGCAAGCGATCAAGTTCGCCGCGCTCCATCAACTTACGGACGATCATGTCCCACGCGCAATCCACCGAACGATCTTTGGTGCTGATCTCGCATTTGGCGTTGTCCGAGCCGCCACACGGCCCATTGAGCAGACTCTTGGAGCAACGCGCGATGGGACAGATGCCGCCGGTGAGATCGAGGATGCAGTTGCCGCACGCCGCGCAGCATTCTTGCCACACGCCCTGCTCGGTCGGCAAGCCGAGGAACGCGGTGTTCAGGCCCGGCGCCACGCGCGCTTGCGGAAAGTGTTCGGCAATCGCTTGCACGCCGACGCCGCAGCCGAGCGACAAGACCAAATCGTAATCGCCGATCTTGTCTTTGAGCGTGTCGAGGTATTCCCACTCGCATTGGCGCTGCACGGTGGCTTCGTCAATCCTTACAGGACCTTCGGTCTGCTTGGCGTGGCCGTCAATCTTGGTTGCCATCCGCAAACTGGACGCGAGAATGCCGACCTCTTTCTCGCCGCCCGCGAAGCAAACGGTGACACAAGTGCCGCAGCCGACGACGAGCACCTTGTTCGCCTTTTCGATCTTGGCCTTGATTTCTTCAAACGGTTTCTGTTCCGCGACGATCATATCAGCCTCCAGAAGTCAGTCGTCAGTAGCCAGTAATCAGTATTCGGTGTTCGGTGTTCAGTATTCAGACTTGGATTTCGTCACTGCTGACTGAATACTGCTTACTGATTACTGCTCACTGTTCACTGTTCACTGTTTACTATTCTTCACCGGGTTCGGTCCCAGTTCCTTGATTCGCTCCGTCATCCTGGTTACCGCATCCGCGAACGCGCCGCCCATGGCCGACGACATGTGGAACATTTGGATGCGTTCGCCGCCGATGCCGATTTGGTCGAGCACGGTTTGAATGTATTTCACTCTGCGCTTGGCGTTTGTATTACCTTCCAGGTAATGGCAAGTGCCTTCCAGTCAGCCGGCGACCATGATGCCATCTGCGCCGCTCTCGAATGCTTTCAAGGCGTACAGCACATCCAATTTGCCTGTGCAGGGCAGATGGACGACGCGGATGCTGGGCGGGTACTGTAACCGCGCCGCGCCCGCGAGGTCCGCCGCGGCATACGCGCAAAAGTTGCAGCAAAAGGCGACGATCTTTGGTTCAAAGCCGTTACTGACTGTCATGCGGGTTTCCCTCCTCAGGAAAGCACGCTACAAATTACCACGCTTCATTCCCCATTGCGGGGCCGGTATCAACTTCGGGATGCAAATTTTGTTCGGTTACCTGTGCCAGCAAATCTTCCAGTGCAAATTCTGAGTCAGCAAAGTGCGCTTGATCCAAACCCTAATCTCCACGATGTGCTTTACGCCGAGGGTCAGGCGCGCTGCTAAGCGTCGCGTACGCCCTCTCGTTGGCCATCCGCTTTGAACCCTTCATGGAAAGCGACATTGCCCTGCGGAGTATGCCCGTCGAAAGATAGAGCAAAGAAGAACTCGTGTGGCACTCCCTCAAGCCCAAGCCCAGACATGTTCGTGAACCCAAATTTCCTGTAGTAGTCTGGATGTCCCACGAGACAACATCCTTGAGCGTTCATGTCTTTCAGACGTGATAACCCTTCCTGTATCAGCGCTTTACCGATACCCTGCCGCTGGTACACCGGCAGCACCGAAACAGGTCCAAGTCCATACCAGTCAGCGGCGCCATCGGAAATGGTCACGGGAGAGAAAGCAATATGTCCTATCACACGGCCATCCATTTCGGCAACCAACGATACCGTAAGAGCTTTGCCGGCGCGTAGCGCCTCGACGATGAACTGCTCCGTATGGTTGCTAATCTCCAAGGTCTTGAACGCCGCGATAGTCACCTCAGTTATCGCGCAAACATCGTTATGCGTCTCGTTCCTGATAACAATCTTTGGATTCATAGTCTCAGATCCATTCTTCTTGCAGGCCAACGGTTGAGTTGACGCGGCGGCGCGAATCAAAGCACCCTCCGTCCGCACCAAGCTAGTTGCGAAATACGCTCCCGCCGCTCGCGTCCAACGATTTGTTATACCGCGTCCCGAAACGAGTTTCGTTTTTTCTGCCTTCGCAAATAGCTCCTTACGGGCGCAGCGACGGTTTTGGCATTGATATTTCTGCCGCGGCAATAGGGTGTTGCAAACCAGTCGGCCAACTTCTTCACGCCTCGGCTCGAGTTACAGGATCCGCAACAGAATACGATATCGTTCGACTGCAACTCCGGCCAGTAAAATGGGCCGTCGAAATTTAGGTGTTCAATCGTTGCGCAATCCGCGCTGTTTTTGCGAACGTATGGATAAATCAATTTTTTCCCACAGTACACGCAGGCGGTGTCCCGCGTCCGGATTTGTGAAAGTACGGTTTCTGGAATTCCAAATTTGTTCATCGTCATCAATGAAAGCAGCGGAATAACTATTGCTTATACAGAATTCTTTCCGCGTAAAACCCCGTACCGGGTGGTTATGCGGAAACCTTCCCCTTATTGCCCTCACAACAACGAATTACGGAAATACGAACCCGTTCTCAACCCGATTGGACACGGGAATCCGATTCATCGGATTTCGACCTCTTGAGCCGGGTGATTCATCGCCCGGCGTTCTTCAACGCGAGTACAACACCGAACCGCGTAAATACAAATTCGTGCTTCCTCAATTCGTTGTTGTGCTCTACACCGCAACCATCGCACTGTTTGCAAACAGCGCCTCCACCTTCGCCAGCACCTGCCCATCCTTGAAATGCATCAACTGGATCGCCTTGCCCGGGCATTCTGACGCGCACGACCCGCAGCCGTGGCACGCCGCCGCTTCAATGTATGCCGCGCCCATGATGCCGCCTACCGCGACTTGCGTCGGATTGATGCGCGGCACGCCGTAGGGGCAGATACGCACGCAGGTCAAGCAGCCGGTGCATTTCGCCGGGTCAACGATTGCGACGACACCACCCGCTTCCAGTTTCGGCTTGGAGAGAATCGTCGCCGCACGGGCGGCTGCCGCTTGGGCCTGGGCAATCGTCTCGTTCAGGAATTTGGGATAGTGCGCCGCGCCTGCCAAGAAAATGCCTTCGGATGCAAAATCCACCGGGCGCAATTTCACGTGCGCTTCGAGGAACCAGCCATCTTGATCCACCGGCACCTTGAGCACATTCGCCAACTCGCGCGAGCCGTCGCTCGGCACCATCGGCGTGCTCAGGACGACGAGGTCGGGATGCAGCGTCAACTCTTCACGGAGCATGTGTTCCCAAACGCGAATTGACAATTGTGAATTGTCAATTGACAATTCAGGCAGCTTGGCGTCATCGTACCGGATGAACAATACCCCCGCCGCGCGCGCGTCCTTGTACAGGCGCTCGCGGAAACCGTAGGTGCGTATGTCTTTGTAAAGGATCGTAACTTGCGCGTTGGGATTGATCTCCTTAAGTCGCAGCGCGTTCTTGAGCGATTCGGTGCAGCACATCCGCCCGCAGTATTTCTCGGCGGGACCCACACACTGTATCATGACCACCGATTGCGGACTTGGAATTTGGGATTTGGGATTTGGGATTTCCGCCAGCCGTTCCTCAAACTCTCCTTGCGTTATGACGCGCGCGTCTTGCCGGTATTGGTACGCGTCCCCCCGCCATTCCTTGCCGCCGGTCGCGACGATGATGGCGCCGTGGCGGATGGTCATCTCTTCGATTGAGCCGTCGTGGTGCCGCAGCTTGGAAGTAAAGTTGCCGACAAAGCCGTCGGTCGCAGCCAACTCGGTGTTGGTGTGAACGTGAATGCGCGGGTGCGCGCGAACGTGCGCGGTCAGATCGTCGAGATATTTTTGCGGGTCCTGCCCGCCTTCGAGATAAAACACGTTCCGCAGATTCCCGCCGAGCCGCGCGCTGCGTTCGACGAGATGCACTGGGAAGCCCTGATCCGCGAGCATGAGCGCAGCGTTCATCCCCGCGACCCCGCCGCCAATCACGAGCGCGGCATTCTCCAATTCCAACTCGACTTTGTGCAGCGGTTCGAGTTGTGAGGCGCGGGCCGCAGCCATTCGCACCAAGTCTTTCGATTTCGCCGTTGCCGCGGCGCGATCGCGCGAGTGGACCCACGAGCATTGGTTGCGGATGTTCGCCATTTCGAACAAATATGGATTCAGCCCCGCGGCGCGGATCGAATCTTGGAACAGCGGCTCGTGCGTGCGCGGCGTACACGATGCGACCACGACGCGGTTCAGGCCGAGTTCTTTCACTTGCTGCGTGATCCGCGCAATCGAATCCTGCGAGCAGGTGTAAAGGTTTGTTTCCGCGTGAACGACGTCGGGCAAGCCCTTGGCATACTCACGCACGTCGGCCACATCCACGTATCCGGCGATATTCGAACCGCAGTGGCAAATGAACACGCCGACGCGCGGCAGCTCGCTCGTGATTTCGCGCTCGGGCGGATATTCTTTGACGAGGGCGAGCGCGCCGCGCACTTGGGCCAAGAGCGCCTGGGCATTCGCCGCCGCGCCGCTCGCGTCCGTCACGGTTTCGGGAATATCTTTCGGTTCCAGGAACGGACCTGCGGCGAAAATCCCAGTCCGCGATGTTTCCAATGGGCGGAACGGAATCGCCTGGCAGAATCCGTAATCGTCCAACTGGATGCCGAGCTTGCCGCCAAGCTCTTTCACCTTGGGCGACATTTCCATGCCGACGGAGAGGACGACCATGTCGAACTCTTCCTCGACGAGAGTGGGTGAGTGGATGAGTGGGTGAGTGGGAGAATTCTCCCCCTCTATCTCAGACGCGTATCGAACGACGAGATTCCCATTCGCCGGATTTTCTTTCAGCGCTGACACGCGGCAGCGCGTGTACTTGACGCCATAGCGATCTTGCGCGCGACGATAATATTCGGCGTAACCTTTGCTGAAGGCGCGCGCGTCCATCATAAAGACGTGTACCTCGGTGTCGCGCTCGTGCTCTTTCGCCATCATCGCTTCTTTGGCGGCGTACATGCAGCAGACGGAAGAGCAGTAATCGTGCGTCTGATCGCGCGAGCCGATGCATTGCAGGAACGCGATCTTTTTCGCCTTCTGGTGGTCCGATGGACGTTCGACGTGCCCGCCGGTTGGCCCCGACGCGGATAGCAGTCGCTCGAACTGCAAACTCGTGACGACATTCGGGAAGCGACCGAACCCGTACTCTTCGGACAATTCCGCGTGGTACGCTTCGTACCCGGGCGCGAGAATCACCGCGCCGACCTGCACCTCTTCCTCGCGCTCGACCATGTCGTGAAAGATGGCTTTGACGCCGCACGCGTAGTAACAGCTCAAGCACTCGGAGCAGATGCCGCACGCGAGACAGCGCGCCGCTTCGGCTTTCGCTTCCGCTTCCGTATAGCCGAGATCAACTTCCTCGAACGATTTCATGCGATCGGCAACATTGCGCGCTTTTGGCCGGACGCGGGACTCTACGCGCACCTCGCCCCTCGCCACTCGCGCATCAATTTCGGCATGGGTCAATTTGACGACCGGCAGCTCGAGCGCGCGCGGTGGGCGGTCAAGCGGCTCGCCTTGCAGGTACAAGTGAATCGAATCTGCGGCGCGATGTCCCGCCGCGACCGAATCAATCACGAACGCGGTGCCCGTCGCCGCATCGCCCGCCGCAAAGACGCCTGGGCGTGTGGCCGCATGCGTGTTCGGGTTCACCGCGACCGTGCCGCGCCGCGTCGTGCCAACGCCAGTATCGGGTGGCAGGAACGCGAGACCGGCGGCTTGACCGATTGAGAAAATCAGCGTATCGCAGGAAAGCACATGCTCGCTGCCCTCGTACGTTTCAATGTCCGGGCGACCCTCGCTGTCGAATCCCTTGAAGTTGATGTTCACGCACTGAATACCCGCGACGTGTCCCTTGCCATCGTCCAGAATCTTGGGGAACGAACGGGCAGGAAACATCTCGATGCCTTCTTCCTCGGCTTCGTGAATTTCCCACGGGTGCGCCGGCATCTTTTCGCGCGATTCGAGACACGCCATTTTCACTTTCGCCGCGCCGAGACGCACTGCCGTGCGCGCCACGTCAATCGCCACGTTGCCGCCGCCGAGCACCACAATATCGCGCCCGCGCACATCGGGCGGATTGCCAAGGCGCGTATCGCGCAAAAAGCGCGTGTTAATCATCACGCCGTCGAGATCGGAACCGGGGATGCGGAGTTTCTTGCCCTCGTGCGCACCGACGGAAATCAGGACGGAGTTAAAGCCCTCGTTGAAGAGATCGTCCAAGTTAGTGACCGTCGTGTTCAGCCGCAATTCGACGCCGAGGTCAACGATGTCCTGTACCTCGCGGTCCACAATCCGCGCCGGCAGACGATATTCCGGCACGCCGACGCGGAGCATTCCGCCTGCGACTGGGAGCGATTCGAAGACGGTGACGCCGTACCCTTGCTTGACCAAATCCATCGCCGCCGTCAGCCCACACGGGCCCGAGCCGATAATCGCGATGCGCTCCGCGCGCGTGCGCGGGATCGGTTGAATCGGTTCGCGCGGCTGGGCGTACACCTGATCCACGATGAATCGCTTCAAGTCTTTGATCGCGATGGGTTCGTCGAGCAAATTGCGGTTGCACGCGGTCTCGCAGCGATGGTTGCAGATGCGGCCGCAGATGCCGGGGAAGGGATTTTCTTCTTTGATGACACGCAGCGCGTCGGCATATCGCCCCTCGTGGATAAGCGCGACGTAACCCTGCGCGCGGGTGTTGACGGGGCACGCGTCGCGGCAAGGGGAGATGCCGCGCTTTTCGATGGCGTACGCGTTCGGCACGGCCTGCGGATAAAGGCGATACGCGGCGTGCCGCTTGCCCAGGTTCTCGTTGAAAGAATCGGGGATGATGACGGGGCAGACTTTTTCGCAGTCACCGCAGCCGATACATTTGGTCAGGTCAATATACCGCGGCTTGCGTTTCAAGGTCGCGGTGAAATTTCCCGCGGTTCCCTTTACATCCAATACTTCCGTATCTACGAGGATGTTAATGTTCAGGTTGCGTCCGGCGTCAACCAGTTTGGGCGAGATCGTACACATCGCGCAGTCGTTCGTGGGGAACGTCTTGTCCAACTGCGCCATATGGCCGCCGATGGCCGATTTAGATTCGACGAGATAAACCTTGAATCCGCTCTCGGCGAGATCGAGCGACGCCTGAATGCCCGCGATGCCGCCGCCGACGACCATTACCGCGCCGACAGGTGGTTCGATGGTTGGTTTGTTTGGTTGTTGGGTGCGACCTTCGTCAGCCATTCGCCCTCCCTCAAGGGTACCAGACTGGATTCTCAATTGCGAAACGAGCACGCCCGTGTAATAATTTCACCGGTGACTTCGAACTTCGCACTTGCCACTTCTCACTTCTTCACGGGATTCGGCCCCAGTGTCCTGACCCGCTCCGTCATCGTTTCTGCCGCCGCCGCAAACGTTTTCCCCTGCCCGCCGCTCATAAAGAACATGTCCAACCGTTCGCCGCCGACGCCGATTTGGTCGAGAATCTTTTGGCGCGCTCGACGCGCGCTCTGCCGCGCGCGTTGCCTTTGACGTGATGGCAGTTGCCGAGCGAACGCGCGACGACGTAAACACCATCCGCGCCTTGCTCGAACGCGGCCAGGATGTAGCGAATATCTACCTTGCCGGTGCAAGGCAATTTCACGTACTTGACGTTCGCCGGGTATTCCCAGCCGAGCGTGCCCGCGGTATCCGCCGCCATATAGCCGCAGTAAACGCAGCCAAACGCCGTAATCTCTGGTTCAAAGCCGTTGCCGTAATTGCTCATGTGATCCGTTCCACGCTTCAAAATTCAACTTCGAACTTCGAACTTCAAACTTCCAACTTCCGCTGGTATCCACGCTCCCAGCCCCGCGCTCTCGCGCAGCATGATCTGGTCGTCGTTGTAGCTGACTAATTGAATCGCGGTCGCCGGGCATTCGCCGGTGCAGGTGCCGCAGCCCTGGCATTTCGCCGGGTCTATCCACGCCGCGCCGACGATGCCGCCGTTGCCGACCTTCGTGGGATCAATTTGCGGGATGCCAAAGGGACACACGCGCGTGCAAGTCAAACAGCCGACACATTTGTCCTGATTCACCTGCGCGACCGTGCCGCCGATGTAGAGCGGATGCTGCGAGAGAATCGTGATCGCACGGCCCGCCGCGGCCAGCGCGTGCGCGATGGACTCTTCGATGAACTTGGGGTAATGCGCCATCCCTGCGATGAAGATGCCTTCCTCCATGAAATCCATCGGGCGCATCTTCAGGTGCGCTTCCATGAAAAAGCCCTCGGACGAAAGGGGCACGTGCAGCGTTTCGGCCAGTTGCTTTGTCCCTTCGCTCGGCTCGATGGCCGTGCTCACGACGAGCAGATCCGGATGCATGACCATTTCTTGATCCAAGACCGGCTCGTGCGCGCGCACTTCCAACGTCGTGAGCGCGAGATTTCCCGCGGGCAGTTCTCCCCACTCGCTCATCTCGCCGCGTTCGTCTCTTCTTCGAACCACCGGCTTGGCCGCGTTGGTGTAGCGCACAAAGAGAATGCCGCGCCGCCGCGCCTCGGTATAATACTGCTCGCGAAAGCCGTAGGTGATGATGTCTTTGTAGAGGACGATCACCTCGCAATTCGAATTCAACATCTTGATGCGCGTCGCGTTCTTCATCGTATTGGTGCAGCAGACGCGCGAGCAATAATCCGGGCCGTTCGGCGGCCGCACGCACTGGATCATGCGATCTGTTTCATCGCGGCGATGCGCTCGGGCGCGTTGACGAGCATTTCTTCCAACTCGTGCGCCGTGACGATCTGCGGATCATTACCCAGCGTATACTCTCCACCCCGATGCGCTTGCCCGCCGGTCGCCACCCCGGTCACGCCGTGTTCGATATTAGTCCGTAGCGGAGTAGGATTGCTCTTGACGCGGGTCGCGATGACAGAGCGAAACGCGCCCACGTGCCCGCGGTGTTCCACGACCTCGCTCCGCGTGAACACCCGAATCCGGTCATTGCCGACGACGCGGTTGATGAGGTCACGCATCAAGCGTTGCGGATTGCCGCCTTCGGCCGTGAAATAGATATTGTTGAGATTCCCACCCAGGGTATCGTTGCGTTCCACCAGCGCGACTTCATAGCCCGCGTCCGCGATCGCGAGCGCAGTGGTCATCCCGGATACGCCACCGCCGATCACGAGCGCATGGCGCGTCGGCACTAGGGGTTCTTTGCACTCCGGCGTGAGTTTCGCCGACCGGGCGACAACACGCCGCGACCACGACGCGGTTGACGCCGCGGTTCTCGACGGCATGACGCATGTGCGCCTGACCTTCCGTCAAACACAGATACGAAACTTGTTCGGTATGGACGACTCCGGGCAGTTTGCGGGCAAAAGTGACCAGCGCATCCGTGTTGACGGTTCGCGAAATCGCGTCGCCACACGAGCACACGAACGCGCCAATGCGCGGCGCTTCCTGGGTTGTATTGCGTTCCGGAGGAAATTCGCCGTTGCGCGCCAGGAACGGGTACTGGCGGCTGTGCGGCGCGCGACCGAGTTTGGTCGAAAGCAGGCGCATCACCTCGGCGGCCGCGCCGCTGGCATCAATCAACGTCTCGGCAATTTCCTTAGGCGACTGAAATGCGCCGCAGACGTAAACGCCGGAGCGATTTGTCTCGAGCGGCGAGAATTTATCGGTCTCGCAAAAGCCGTAGGCGTTCAGGCGAATGCCCATCCGCTTGGCGAGCGCCGCGGCCTGCGAGGGCGGTTCCATGCCGACCGAGAGCACCACCATCTCGAACACTTGCTCTTCCGGCTTGCCCTCCGGCGTCATATACCGGGCGATGAGATTGTGCGTTTGGGGGTCTTCTTTCAAACTGGAAATGCGGCTGCGCGTAAAGTCAATTTCATATTTTTGCCGCGCTTGGTCCAGATACGCGTTGTACTCTTTGTTAAAGGCGCGTTCGTCCATGATAAAGACGCGGCATTCCACGCCCGGAATCCGCTCCTTGGCGAGAACGGCTTCCTTCGTAGCGTACATACAGCAGATCGAGGAACAGTAGGGATGATCTTGATCGCGCGAGCCGATACATTGTAGCCAAGCGATCTTTTTCGGCGCGACGTTATCCGAAGGTCGCGTGACGACACCTTCGGTGGGGCCGGAGCGGCTGACGAGGCGCTCGTATTCCATGCTCGTGATGACGTTCGGGAAGCGACCGTAGCCGTACTCCTCGCTGTGGCGCGGATCGTACAACTGGGTGCCGACCGCGAGGATGATCGCATCTACGTGCTGCTCGACATCGTACTCGGTCTCTGTCAGATCAATCGCCCGCGTCG